>NZ_JBAUYR010000030.1:0-151250 GCF_049584895.1 Binatus sp. (SeqCode) | reverse complement strand
CGGCGTCGAGGATCGCGACCAGCGACACCTCGGGCAGGTCGAGGCCTTCGCGCAGCAGGTTAATTCCGACCAGCACGTCGAACTCCCCTTTGCGCAGACTGCGGATTATCTCGACGCGCTCGATCGTTTCGATATCCGAATGCAGGTAGCGCACGCGGATGCCGAGATCGTGGTAATAGTCGGTCAAGTCCTCTGCCATCTTCTTGGTCAGGCAGGTCACCAGTACGCGCTCATTAACGGCGACGCGTTTGTGAATCTCCTCGAGCAGGTCGTCGACTTGCGTCCCGGCTTTGCGCACCTCGATTTCGGGATCGATAAGTCCGGTCGGACGAATCAGCTGCTCGACGACCAGCCCGCCTGATTTCTGCTGCTCGTAGTCGCCGGGCGTCGCAGAAACATACACCGCCTGTGCGATGTGCGATTCCCATTCCTCGAAATTGAGCGGGCGATTGTCGAGTGCCGACGGCAACCGGAATCCGAAATCAACCAGCACCGATTTGCGCGATCGGTCGCCGCGATACATCCCGCCGATTTGCGGAACCGTCACGTGACTCTCGTCGATAAAGAACAGCGAGTTTTTCGGGAAGTAATCGAGCAGCGTCGGAGGTGCCTGTCCGGGAAGCCGGCCCGTCAGATGACGCGAGTAGTTTTCGATTCCGGGGCAGAAGCCCATCTCAGCCAGCAGCTCGAGGTCGTACATCGTGCGCTGCTCGAGGCGTTGGGCTTCCAGCAGGCGATTCTCGGCGCGGAAGAACTCGAGCCGCTCCTTCAGTTCGGTGCGGATATTGCGCACCGCGTTTTCCATCCGATCGGACGTCGTTACGTAATGCGACGCCGGGTAGATCGCGACGCTCTGCAGCTTGCGGATCACCTTGCCGCGCAGCGCGTCGATCTCGTACATCGCCTCGACCTGATCGCCGAAGAACTCGACTCGCACCGCGCGCTGCTCTTCGTATGCCGGAAAAATCTCGACCGTGTCGCCGCGCACCCGGAACGTCCCGCGATGAAAGTCGTAGTCGTTGCGCTGATAATGGAGGTCCACCAGCTTGCGCAGCATCCGGTCGCGGTCGATGGTCTGCCCCTCTTCGAGGAACACCACCATTTCGAAGTACACCTCGGGCTCGCCGAGGCCGTAGATGCATGAGACCGACGCCACTATCAGCACGTCGTTGCGCTCGAGCAGCGCCTTGGTGGCCGAATGCCGCAGCTTGTCGATCTCGTCGTTGATGCTCGCGTCTTTCTCGATGAAGGTGTCGGTCGAGGGCACGTACGCTTCGGGCTGGTAGTAGTCGTAATACGAGACGAAATAGCGGACCGCGTTTTCGGGGAACAGGCTCTTGAACTCATTATACAGCTGCGCGGCGAGCGTCTTGTTCGGCGCCATCACGAGCGTCGGCCGGTTCACGCGCGCGATCACATTGGCCATCGTGAAGGTCTTGCCCGAGCCGGTGACGCCGAGCAGCACCTGATGCGGCACTTTGTCGTTGAGATTGGCGACGATCGAATCGATCGCAGCCGGCTGATCACCCTCAGGCTTGTAGCCCGAGACCAGCTTGAAAGTTCCCTCTTTGCCACGCGCGAGTGAAAGCATGATGAACTCCGTATTTTAGCAGGTTACGCTTTGATGCGTAATTCGAAGTTAGACCGCCAACTCCGAGGACAACCGCTGACATCGCGGTTAACCCAAATATGACGGCGATGCACCTTTTGGGAGGAACGACCATTCGAGAATTCCAGTGAGTACGCGCATGTGCCGCCGAAATGCTATGCTGCGCAGCCAGCGGATTTGTGGCATATCCATTGCTGGATGAGAGGAACCCACCCGAGGTCCGAGAAGGAGAAAAATTGCGTATGAAGCATCTCAAACCCTTACTGGCGGTTGCGATCGTGATGATCGCGATGGCGATACCGTCGATTTCGGCGGCGCAGTACCACGAGGCGCGTTTAGACAAGTTTCTTAACGATCACCCTGACGTGAAAGCCAAGCTCGACCGCAATCCGGACCTGATTTACAACAAGGGTTTCCGGGAAGAGCACCCCGAGCTGCAACAGTTCATGCAGAACCATCCCAGCGTCTGGGGAAAGATGCCCAACCACGACCGATGGGGCTCCTACGGTCCCGATCACAAGTGGCACGAGGCCGACTGGTGGCATCAGCACGATCCCGGCTGGATGTACAAGAACCATCCCGAATGGGCGGAGAGCCATGCGGACTGGAGAGCCGACCAGAATAGTCATCCCGAGTGGTTCGGGCATCCGGAGGACGCAATGCATCACGACGAAGGCGTACATCACGACGAAGTCGTGCATCACGAAAATGAAGTGCATCACGCCGAAGCCACCCAAGCGGTCCACACCAAGCAGCACCATCAATAATGCGGCTCGCACGACCGCGCCGGACTCCTTTTACAGGAGTCCGGCGGCGTGATGAGTTACGCTTGATCTCACCGAGCGACGCAACTCCCGCCGCACTTATCCACTGGTTATCCACAGGCAATCTCGGGCGCGCGCCGGCATCAGGCAGGCCAGCCCGGGCATAAATATCGCGGCATCTCCCTTCGGACGTGTTGCATTCTTGTTACGAATATAACTATATTTCCCCGTCAATTGGGTGGGGTTATACCCGTTTGCATAGGTTCGCGGTTCGGGAGCGAGTGAGGGGTTCACTTCGCGATTAGACGCACTTGGGTGAGGAGGAGTCCATGAGATTCAAATCAAGGCTTTTGAATGCTGTCGCCGCGGTCGCAAGCGTAGCGTTATTCGCGTCCACCATGACCGGTTGCGCGTGGTTGCAGCAGCCCCGCAAATGGGGCAGCTGCGCGATCATCGGAGGAGTGCTCGGCGCAGGCGCCGGCGCTGCCATCGGTATTGTCATTGTCGATAACACTCAAGGGTCGCACAGCAATAGCAGCAACGACTCCCGGGCCTGGGCCGGTGGTGGTGGTGCAGCAGGAGGCGCAATACTCGGTGCGCTCGCTGGCCACTACATTTGCGATGAAGTAATCGTGCCGCCACCGCCGCCTCCGCCGCCACCGCCTCCGCCACCACCGCCTCCTCCGCCGCCACCTGTGGTCAAAGAGAAGCTGGTGCTACGTGGAGTGCACTTCGACTTCAACAAGTACAATATCCGTCCGGGTGACGCCGCCGTTCTGGATGAAGCCGCTACCACTCTGAAGGCCAATCCGAACGTGACGGTCAACGTCAACGGATACTGCGACGCGATCGGCAGCGAGGAGTACAACCTCAAGTTGTCCGACCGGCGTGCGGACTCGGTCGTGGATTACCTGACGAAGGCCGGCATCCCGTCGAGCCAGCTGATTCCGCTCGGCTATGGCAAGACCAACTTCGTCGCCACCAACGACACGCCTGAGGGTCGTGCTCAGAACCGGCGCGTCGAACTGGTACCGAATGAGTAGGTCGGAGCGAGACTGAGAACTGTCTGTAGCGGCGGCTGCAGTCCCTCCAAGGGGCTGCAGCCGCTTTTTTTGTCTCGAAGGTCCTTTGTTGTCAAACTATTACGAGGCCCGAGGTATGAGACATTTTGCGGTACTGAATAGACCCGTGCTTCGAAAAAAGGCACAATTGTCACGTTTGATTCCGGAATAACTTGAACCTGATGGAGGGGTACCTGGTGACTAGTTGGAAAAATTGGATTGGAGCAGGAGCGACCGTCGTACTGCTGACTGTCTCCTCATGCGCGTCATGGACGCCTGCGCAGAAAGAATACACCGCTGGCGGAGCAGCCGCGGGCGCTCTTATCGGTGGAGGACTGGGTTGCGGGATTGCCGCCGGGGTAAGTGGCTCCGCGAAGAGCTATGAGATTGGATGCCCGACCGGCGTCGTGATTGGTGCTCTGATCGGAGCCGTCAATGGCTACCTGCTGGCGCCGAAGCCGGTCCCGCCGTCTGCGCCGCCCCCGCCTCCACCACCACCGCCTCCTCCGCCACCACCGCCGCCGCCCGTAAGGCAGAAGCTGGTGCTGCGCGGGGTGCATTTCGACTTCAACAAGGCCCGGATTCGACCGGGTGATGCGGCCATTCTGGATGAAGCCGCATCTACCTTGAAGGCCAATCCGAACGTGACGGTGAACGTCAACGGCTATTGCGACGCTATCGGTAGCGAGGAATACAACCTCAAGCTGTCCGATCGGCGCGCGGACGCCGTCGTGAATTACCTGGTGAAGGACGGTATCCCGTCGAGCCAGTTGATTCCGCATGGCTACGGCAAGACCGACTTCGTCGCCCCAAACAATACGGCCGAGGGTCGCGCTCAGAACCGTCGGGTCGAATTGGTGCCTAACGACTGAGTCAGTCCGAAACTGAAACGTCCGCCAAGCGGCCGCAGTCCCATCGAGGGGCTGCGGCCCCATTCTTCTATGAATTGTCACGCGAGGAACGAGTTATAAGACATCTTGTGTGCCTTAATAGACCTGACGCCCCGAAAATGGCAGAATGCGTCAGTCTTTTTCGAGAATGATCTCAACCTAGGAGGGGTACTTGTGGTTAAAGTGAAAAATTGGGTTTGCGTGGCAGCTTGCGCCGTTTTACTGACGGCGTCGGGATGCGCAAATCTCTCAGCTCCGCGGCGATGGGGCACGTGCGCGGTCGTCGGTGGACTTCTCGGTGCGGGCGCCGGCGCGGGAATCGGCGTCGCGATCAACGAAAATACAGGCGATCACGAAAACAATGTCGCATGGGCCACTGGCCTCGGTGGCGCTGGCGCGGTTCTAGGAGCTCTGGCCGGACACTACATCTGCGATCCGATAATCCAGCCACCGCCGCCGCCTCCTCCTCCGCCACCACCACCGCCACCGCCTCCACCGCCACCGCCACCGCCCGTAAGGCAGAAGCTGGTACTGCGCGGAGTGCATTTCGATTTCAACAAGGCCCGAATTCGGCCGGGTGATGCCGCAGTTCTGGATGAGGCCGCATCTACTTTGAAGGCCAACCCGAACGTGACGGTCAACGTCAACGGCTATTGCGATGCGATCGGCAGCGAGGAGTACAACCTCAAGCTGTCCGATCGTCGTGCGGACGCGGTCGTGGACTACCTGGTGAAGGCCGGCATCCCGTCGAGCCAGCTGATTCCGCACGGCTATGGCAAGACCAACTTCGTCGCCACCAACGATACGCCTGAGGGCCGCGCCGAGAACCGTCGCGTCGAACTGGTGCCTAACGACTAAGTCTGGCCGAAACTGAAACGTCTGTTACCGGCCGCAGTCCTTTCGGGGGCTGCGGCCGTTTTCTTGTGTAAAGGAGCTGTTACGAGATGCGTGCTTTGTGACGATACATCCCCTCAATAGACCTAGCTTTACAAAAATGCCAAAATTCGCGGAGTTTGAATACGGAAATGGCTCGCAACTCGGGGAGGGGTCTTCGTGCTTCGATCGAAAAAGTGGATTAGCGCAGTAGTTAGTATCGTCCTTTTGACACTTTCGTCTTGCTCCTCATGGTCGCCTGAGCAGAAGAAGGGCTACGCCATCGGAGCCGCTACCGGCGCAGTTGTTGGCGGAGGATTCGGATGCGGCATGGCCGCGATAAACGGTTCCAAAGAGGCTTATGAGATCGGATGCCCCGTCGGGGTAGTAATGGGCGCTCTGATCGGCGGCATAATTGGCTTCTACGTGGAGACTCCAGCGCCGCCACCAGCTTCGCCACCGCCTCCACCACCGCCTCCTCCACCGCCGCCACCGCCTCCAGTCAGGGAGAAGCTCGTGCTGCGTGGAGTGCATTTCGATTTCAACAAGGCAATCATCCGGCCGGGTGATGCGGCCGTTCTGGATGAAGCCGTCACCACTCTCAAGGCCAATCCTGGCGTCGTGATCGATGTGAACGGCTACTGCGATGCCATCGGCAGCGTGGACTACAACCTTGGGCTGTCCCAGCGCCGTGGGAACGCAGTGGCGAACTACCTGCTCAATGGCGGTATCCAGGCCAGCCAGTTGAGGGTGCACGGCTACGGCAAGACCAACTTCGTCGCCACCAACAGTACGCCTGAGGGACGCGCTCAGAACCGTCGCGTCGAGCTGGTGCCCGAACAGTAACTGGCGCCAAAGCTGAAACGTCCGATACCGGCCGCAGTCCCTCTCAAGGGGGCTGCGGCCGTTTTTTGCCCTCAGGATGCTGACGCGTGGGCGCGTTTCTGCTATACAAACCATCGCTATGAAATCGGAGCCGAAAGTAGGAATAGGGATCGCGGTGGTGGTGCTCGCTTTAGCCGCCCTGATAGGGGTGTCGCCGGTCTATGCTCAATCGGAAGCTCCAGATCAGGCCGCATCGGCATCGTCTATACCGGCGGATAGCGCCGCTCTGACCACGACTGCGGTATCAACGGGACCGAAGAAGACGCTGGGGCAGAAGGTCAAAGCGCTGGTCGCGAAAATCACGCCCGATCGGATCAAGCGCGATATCGAATTCAGGAAGGCGTCCGCGCTGTTCCCGGATTTCTGCAAACACTGGGAGCAGGACCTGCACGATCGCGAGACCAATAACCTATCCAACCTGAAATTCAACGAGAAAGACGGCTACCAGACCGCCACCTACACCGCTTACGGCAAGGTCTCCGGCTGCGAGTCGCATCAATCAAGGGACGGCTACTCGATCGGCAAGATCACTTACGAGGAATTCGAATACTACATCGCCGGCAGATCCGCGGATGAAGCCCGGCACGCAGCGCCGAGGACCGTCAGCGACACTCACACCACGGAAATCTTCCGTTGGGACAACGGCAAGTGGTTCTACTAAATGCGGGGCTGCGTGCCCCGCACCCGCGGCAGGGGTGACCCCTGCACCCAGTGAAAGAAAGATGCGGGACTTCGTCCCTGTTCGAACTTGTTGGGGATATTTCCCGTTGCTGACGACGTAGTCGCCAGCAACTTACTTGGTAGAGGTAGATAAGAGCGCTTCGCTCTGAACGACCCAGGAAAAAGCACCTGAGCAAAAGGGCGTCCTCGCCATTTTGCGATTAATACTGGGTGCAGGGGTCACCCCTGCCGCGGGCGCGGGGCGCGTAGCCCCGCTTTTAATTCAGTTCCTTACTGCTGTAGTTCAGTATCCGCCGCGCGATAATTATCATGTTGATCTGCTGTGTGCCCTCGAAGATGTCGTTGATCTTCGCGTCGCGCATCCACTTCTCGACCAGGATTTTGCGCGAGTAGCCGAGCGGCCCGAGTAGCTCGACCGCCTTCTGCGTGATCAGCGTAACTGCGAGGCCCGCCTTCGCCTTGGCCATCGAGGCCTCGAGGCTGTTGCGCTTGCCGGTGTCGAGCATCCATGCAGCCCGCCAGGTGAGCAGTCGGGCAGCCTGCAGCTGCACTTCCATCTCCATGAAGTCGCGCTCGACGGCGGTCAGACGCCGCGGCGAGATTCCGTAGCGGACGGGGACGTTATGCTGCTTGAGGAAATCGCGGACGAAGTCGAGCGCCGCGCGCCCCACTCCGATCGCCATAGCCGCGACAATTGGCCGGGTCGCGTCGAAGGTCGCCATCACGTCCTTGAAGCCGCCTTCCTTGCGGACCTCGGCGCTGCCCAGCAAAGCGTCGAGCGGAATCCGGCAGTTGTCGAAGATGAGCGCGGCGGTGTCGGAAGCGCGGATGCCGAGTTTATTCTCGACCCTCGCGACGGTCATGCCGGGCGTGTTGTGCTCGACCACGAACGGTTTGATCCCCGGGCGGCCCGCGCTCTTGTCGACGGTGGCCCACACCACGACGAAGCCGTCGGACTTTTCCGCCGCCATTTCGCCTGCGGTGCAGAAAATCTTGGTGCCGTTGATCACCCAATGGTCGCCATCGCGGGTTGCGGTGGTCGTGACCTGCGACGAATCGGAACCGAAGCTCGGCTCCGTGATCGCCATCGCGCCCCACTTCGGCTTGCCTTCCTTGAAGCGTTTGAGAAAACGTTCCTTCTGTTCTGGCGTTCCCGCCGCCATGACAGCCGCGCCACCGAGTCCCGAGTTCGGCGTCGACAGGTATAGCCCGGCGTCGCCCCAGCAGAGTTCTTCGGTGCTGAGCACGGTCATCAGATTGGCGCGACGCGGTGCGGAGGCTGCAGCACCGTCAGCCTTCTTGCTGCGGTCGTTGCCGACCTGGATATCGGCGGCCGCCGATGCGGACCACATCGACTCGTAGAACTGAGTCGGCTTGGTGTGCTCGTGCTCGTCGCAGTCGCGCGAGATCGGCCGCATCATATGCTCCGAAACCGCATGGAACATCTGCAGCCGGTTCAAAATTTGTGGTTCGAGTTCAAAATCGATCATGATTATCTCCGTCGCGGTCTGCTAGACCGTCGCGATTCCTTCGATTGCGGAAAATCCGCGCGCGTTGCGCAGCCACATCTCGACCGGATGCTCGCGGATATAGCCATGGCCGCCGAGCACCTGCACGCCGTTGTCGGTCACCTTGAGCGCGCTATTCGCAACATAATTTTTCGCGAGGTAGCTTTCCTTCAGTGCGTCGCCGCCCTTGTCGAGCTTGTACGCCGCTTCCCACACCAGCAGGCGCGCCGCGTCGATCTCGATTGCCATGTCGGCGAGGATAAACGCGATCGCCTGCTTGGTCGCGATTGGCACGCCGAACGCCTTGCGCTCCTTGGCGTAGTCGCGCGCGTATTCGAACGCGGCATTCATCACGCCCACGCCCATCGCGGCAAACGCGACCCGCGACTCGCTCATCAGTCGCGAGAAGTCGATTCCCTTGTCACCGCCCAGGCGCGCATCGGCGCCGACGCGGCAATCTTTCAGCGTCAACTCGTAAGTCGCGAGCGGCTTGAGTCCCATGTTCTTCTCGCGCTCGGAAATCGTAACGCCAGCGGCGCCGCGCGGTACGATAAAGCCGTCCACGCCCGCGAAGCCCTTCGACGCGTCAGTCGTCGCATAGATCAGAATGGAATCCGATTCCGCCGCGAGCGGCACGTAACACTTGCCGCCGTTAAGTACGTATCCAGCGCCGTCGCGTTTGGCGGAAACCTGCTGCGCGGACAGATCGAAATCGAAGCGCGGTTCCATCACGGCCGCGGTTGCGGCGGCGAAGTCGGCGCCGGTGAATCGCTTCAAGTATTTGGCGCGCTGATCGTCGGTGCCCATCTCGACAATCGGAAATGCGAACAGCCGCGGTGCCAGCACGTGCAGCGCGATCGAAATGTCGCCGAAGCCGAGTTCCTCCGCGACGATCGCACCGGTAACCGCCGAACGGGCGTCACCGCCGCCGCCGAACTTCTCCGGGATCGCGCCGCTGACGAATCCGAATTGCCACGCCTCTGCCACCAGTGCGGTGGGAATCGCGCCGCTTTCGTCGGCGGATCGCGCGGCGGGACGAATCTTCTCGCGCGCGAACGCACCGACGCTGTCACGGATCATCTGTTGTTCTTCGCTGAGTTCAAAATCGATCATGAATTGGAATGCATCCTCACTTGAAGTAACACTTTAACTTTTTAATTGTACCGGAACTCCCGTCCGCGCCGACTCGTAAGCCGCCTCGACCAGACGCTGCGCCGCGACCCCAGCCGCAAATTCAGGATCCGGATTGCACGCGCCCTTGAGCGCGGCGATAAAGGTCGCGTCTTCGGCGGCGTACGGAATCATCAGCCGATCCTTGATTGGCGTCAGGTACGGGCGCTCGCGCAGAATCTTTTCAGTGAAACGGTCCATCACTTCGCTGCTGCTCAGTGTCTCCTCGTTCGCACCCGAGCCGCGCTGAAAAACAATCGGCCCGAGCGTATCGGCGTCGCATGCAACAAACAAGTTCTCGGTGAAAACTTCCAGTCGGCGATTACTCGGCCGCGCGATCATCCGATGCCAGATGGAAGTGAGCTGGCCATGCGCACCGCCGGCGAATTCCATCGAGGTCGCGCCGAAATCCTCGACGCCATCGGCGCCGTTCAGGTTGCGGGTGCGGCAATAGAGACTGGCAACGGGACCGAACATCCACGTCAGCAGATCGAAATCGTGAACGCTGTGCTCGATTAGAGTGCCGCCGGCGGTCAGCGACGGATCGTTGCGCCACGCGCTCGCATGCGCACCGCGGGTCGGAAAATCCTGATCGTCGCGGATGGTGACGCTGAGCAATCTGCCGCCATCCGGCTCTTCGAACATCGCTTTGATCACGTTGTAGACGGGCGAAAAGCGCAGCACGAGTCCGACCTGGCTAATTACGTCGGACGCCTTTATCGCCGCCGCCATGACAGATGCTTCCGCCGTGGTCATCGCAAGCGGTTTCTCGCAGAAAATATGTTTCCCGGCCTCCGCCGCGGCAATACAGATCGTGCGATGCATCGCGGTCGGCGTGCAGATCCACACCGCGTCGATCGAGGGATCCGCGATAATCTCTTCGGCCGACTCGAGCGCTTTAGCGCCCTGCCATCTCGCCGCAAGATTCTCAGCCGCCGCGTGAGATATGTCGGCGACTGAAACCACCCGCACGCTCTGCTCGGTGCGGTCGGCGACGTATCGGAGCATCATCGAATGCAACTGGCCGATGAGGCCGGCGCCGATAAGTCCGACTCGAATCTGTCCGGTTATTGGAGTTGGCATCAGGAGTTTCCGGATTTTTCCTCGCGGCGCAGCTTTTCCAGCTCGCGCTCGCGCTTGTACTTGGTCGGGTCTTCGATCGTTTTCGACGGCGGCGCCATCGGCTTGCGGATTTTCTTAATCAGTCCGCCGGGGCGAAGTTTTTTTGGTTTGCGTTGAGGCATATCGGCACTGGTTCAGGTCGCCTAGGCGGCGAAATGGCGCAATTTTGAGTCATCGAGATCGCGCGAGAAGAGTAGATTCATACCATAGGTTGTGGTTTTGGGACGGGACCCATCTACGGGTAGCTTCGTTCCGTCAAAGATTGTTTTTTGATCGCAAACGTCCGGACAGAACCGGAGCGGAGACAGAATCTTTAATCGCGCGCGAGAAGACGCGCGCTGAATAAGGTCCCTCACCTTCAATCCTCTCCCTGCGGGAGAGGGGAATCGCTGCGATGGTCCATGCTGTAGAAGTAGCACAGAAAATCCGCGCGGTAAGGCGATAAAGTTCATCCCTCATTTCTCCGAAACTGAACCGGAAACCACCTATCTACTCGGCAAAGCCGATGAAGCTCATCTGGAGGCCGGTGGTCTGTCCGCCGGCGGCGCGCCGCGAGAAGAAACGGTCGGGGGCGCATCGAGTGCATGGGCCGACGCTTGCGATGTTCACCGGCGCGAGGCCGGCGCGTTCGAGCTGGTCGCGCACGACGGCGCGCAAGTCGATGAAGGCTTTGCCAGGGCGCCCTGCGCTCGTGTGATTGTGCGCGCCGTCAATCTCGCGGCCGAAGCGATCGCCCAGCTCGGCGTCAACTTCGAAGCAACACGGCCCGATTGACGGGCCCATCGCAGCGCGAATGTCGGAGGCATGAGCGCCGAGTTGGACCATCGCGCGGATGCCCACATCGGCGATATCCGCGATGACTCCGCGCCATCCTGCATGCAGCGCGGCGGCTATTTTGCGTTTCGGATCCACCATCAGTATGGGGACGCAGTCGGCGGTGAAGATTCCCAGCATGACGCCAGGTTCGGCCGTGACGATGCCATCGCCCGCCGGACGGAGCGTCGCAGTGTCGCGTGTCGCGGCGTGAACGAGGTTGCCATGCACCTGGTTGAGGCGCGCGACCAGCTTGAGATCCGGCACCTCGCGACGAAGGCGTTCCCAATTCTGATCGACGGCGCGATCGTCGTCGCCGACCCAATACGAAAGATTCATCGAGGCGAACGCGCCCGTGCTGACGCCGCCCATGCGCCCGATAAATCCGTGGCAGATTGAGGCGTCGGGCCACGCGCGGATGATTTCAATCTTAGCGGGATTCCGCGACGGTTCTGTCTGAGTGTCCACTTGAAGATAACCTATACCTCTCGCGCCGGTGCGAAAATATCGCGATCGGGTTAGCGCCGGCTACGCCGAGAAGAGCCGGGATTTCTTCGCTTCGCGGAATCCGCTCTGAATGAGACAAGGCTGAGGATATTTTCATCGGCTCTGATGATCCACGCGGGCGGATAACCTATAATTTTGATCTTTGGAATTGAGGTTTTAGCGCCTATGAACGGCTACGAATACCTGGTGGCGCGAAATCGCCTGATGCAACGGCTCGAAGAGGAACTGGCGCGGCTCGCTCCGCTGCCGGTGGCCGAGCGCGAGGCCGAAACCCGGCGCATCCAGGCGAAGTTCGACGTCCAGCTTGCCGAGATGTACGCAAAAGTCGCCGACGAATATCCTGGCGAGCGTAAGAAAAAAGCGCGCCCGATCGTAGACCCTCGGTAAGTGGTTGGGAGCAAGCTTGGATCGCTCAATCAGTATCCGGGGCGCGCGCACTCACAACCTGGCTGATATTTCGCTCGAAATTCCCCGCGAGAAGCTGACCGTGGTGACCGGAGTCTCGGGCTCCGGCAAATCCAGCCTGGTCTTCGACACCGTTTATGCGGAGGGGCAGCGGCGCTACGTGCAGAGCCTTTCGACCTACGCGCGACTGTTCCTCGAGCGGATGGAGCGGCCGGACGTCGACTCGATTTCCGAGATTCCTCCGGCGCTCGCGCTGCGCCAGAAGAATACAATCAAGAATGCGCGATCGACGGTCGGTACCGTCACCGAAATCAGCGACTATCTTCGCCTGCTTTTCGCGACCGTCGGGCATACCGTATGTCCGAAGTGCGGCGGCGAAGTCAGCCGCGACAGTGTCGAGAGTGCGGGCGCGCGAATTCTCGAGGCGCCGGGGCTGTACGTCATCCTGGCGCCGTTCGAGGCCGGGTCGCGATCGATTCCCGATGCGGCCGGCTACCTGATTCAGAACGGGTACCATCGGCTTTATGCCAACGATGCGATCACCGAGACCGCGGAGTTCGCCGCGCGCGCAATTGCGGCCGAAGCGCATAACGGTACAGCACCACCGATCGACAATACGATGATGGTCGTCGTCGATCGGATTTCGGTGAACAATGAAAGCGAAGGCGTGATTGAACGCGTGCGCGAGGCGCTCGAGAAGGCCTTCTACCTCGGCGGCGGGCGTGCGCGCGCCGTGCGCGTCGAGCGTGATAACGGCAATACGCATAGCGTCGGCGCGATTGATTTCGATCGTCGCTTCAACTGCTCGCGATGCGCGACCGCGTTTGCCGAACCGACCACTGCGCTGTTTTCGTCGAACAGCCCAATCGGCGCGTGTCCCGAATGCGAAGGCTTCGGCCGCACAGTCGAGCTCGATCTCGACAAGGTGATTCCGGATCACACCCGGTCGATGCGCAACGGACTGGTCGCGCCGTGGCGGACGCCGGCGTATCGCGAGATGAACGACTGGATGCTGAAGCTGGCGCGGCGCAGAAAAATCCGCACGTCGGCTCCCTTTCGCGAGATGACCGACGAGGAGCGCACCTGGTTGCTCGACGGCGACGAAGGGCCGCGCGCGAAGTGGGACGAAGACAAGTGGCCGGGCGTCCACGGCTTCTTCAAGTGGCTCGAAGGGCGGCGCTACAAGACTCACGTGCGGATTCTGCTCGCGAAGTATCGCCGCTTCGTCACCTGTCCGGCGTGCGGCGGCGCCAAGCTGAAGGCCGAAGCGCTCAACGTGCTGGTTGACGGCAGGTCGATCGCTGACGTCGGACGGCTCTCTATTCGCGACCTCGTCACGTGGCTCGACAAAATCGAATCGATCGCCGAAGTCGCGACGCGCGCGGCGGTCGTGATGCGCGAGTTGCGCAATCGCGTCAGCTACCTGGTCGAAGTCGGGCTCGGCTACCTTACGGTCGAGCGGCAGGCGCGCACGCTGTCTGGCGGCGAGGCGCAGCGGATTCATCTCGCGAGCGCGCTCGGCAGCGTGCTGGTCGGGACGCTCTACGCCCTCGACGAGCCTACGGTCGGCCTGCACGCGGCGGACGCGCGGCGGCTGCTCGCGGTGCTCTACAGCCTGCGCGACTTCGGCAACACGGTGGTCGTCGTCGAGCACGATCCCGCGATGATCGCGGGCGCCGATCACGTCGTCGAGCTTGGCCCGGGCGGCGGCAGCGAAGGCGGCGAGCTGACTTACTCGGGACCGCCGGCGAAGGCGACGCTGGACAGCATGGCGTCGTCGCCGGGACGCGTCCTGCTGATGCGCGCGCTGGCGAAACGGCGCAAGTTCACCAGGCACGATCCCGCGATTCGAATCGTGGGCGCGAGCGAGCACAATCTCGCCGGCATCGACGTCGCGCTCCCGGCTGGCCGCATGATTTGCGTAACAGGAGTTTCCGGATCGGGAAAATCGACGCTGGTCGAAGACGTGCTCTACAACAACTACCTGCGCCGATCGGGCAACACGTCGGCGGAGCCCGGTGAATGCGAACGGATCGACGGCCTCGAGCTGATTGGCGAGATGGTGCACATGGGGCAGGAGTTGCCGACACGCTCGATGCGATCGAATCCCGCGACCTACCTGAAAATCTACGACGACATCCGCAAGCTGTTCGCCGCGAGTCCCGAGGCGCGCCGCCTCGGGGTGCAGGCGCGGCATTTTTCGTTCAACGTCACGGGCGGGCGATGCGAAAAGTGCAGCGGCACCGGCACCGTCACCATCGAGATGCATTTCATGGCGGACCTCGAAGTGAAGTGTGACGCATGCGACGGGCGCCGCTTCCAGAGCCATATTCTCGCGATCAAGCTGCGCAACTACAGCATCAACCAGGTGCTCGATCTGACGGTCGAGGATGCGCGCGCGTTTTTCATCCATCATCCGGCGATCGTCAAGCGGCTCGATGCGCTGATTGCGGTGGGCCTCGGTTACATCCGGCTCGGTCAGACGACCTCGACGCTGTCGGGCGGCGAGGCGCAACGGCTCAAGCTCGCGCGCTTTCTGCTCGCGGATCTCGAACCAGCGCCGGCAGGCGAGGACGGGAAGTATCTGCCGCGGATGTTCATCCTCGACGAGCCGACCACCGGCCTCAGCTCGACCGACATCAAGCGCCTGATCAAAGTGCTCAACCGGCTGGTCACCGAGGGCAACACGCTGGTGGCGATCGAGCACAACCTCGAGTTCATCGCGAACGCCGACTATGTGATCGATCTCGGGCCCGGCGGCGGCGACGAAGGCGGGCGGATCGTGGCGACCGGTTCTCCGCTGGATATCGCAGCGTGCGAGAAGTCGGAGACTGGCCGCGAGCTGCGACGCCTGTTCGGATTGCCCGAACGCGGACGGCAAGTCCGTTCTGCATTGCGTACGGCGGCGGGAGTATAGTGATGAAGGGGAAGGAGGAAGAATGCGGGGACGCAATCGTATGGCTCGGGGTGCAACGCAACTCGGCTTCGTGGATATTCTCACGGCAGCAATCCTGCTCGGGATTCTGCTGTACGCCGCGACCCTCCAATTCTCCGTGTACAATCATCCGCCGACCGCGGCTCCCACAGGCGCTGCCGCGAGCAAGTAGCACCGCAGGCTCGGAGGTATCTATGGCGCTCAGCAAGGGTAACGGGATCGTCGAGATACCCAGCAATCATTCGGTGGACGATACGGTGGAGAGGCTGAGGACAATCCTTGAGGCGAAGGGCGTCGCGATCTTCGCGATAGTCGATCACAGCGGAGAAGCGGCGAAGGCGGGATTGAAGATGCCTCCGACGAAGTTGTTGATCTTCGGGAGCCCCAAGGCTGGCACACCGGTTATGCTGGCCGCTCCGAGTATCGCGATCGATTTGCCGCTTAAGATTCTGGTCCGGGAAGACAGCCAAGGGAGAGTCTGGGTCTCCTACAACAGTCCGGAGTATCTGCGGGAGCGTCACGGCGTACCGGCTGATTTGATGCAGAACATCGCAGTGGCGGAGACCTTGGCATCCAAGGCGAGTGAGTAGCTCCGGGCGACTACGCTTGCGCTTCCATCAATCATGAGCGGCGCGCGGCATGCTCTCATACCGGTTCTGTGGCCGCGCCCGAATCGCGATGTTAGCAGAACACTCTCACGGTGTTGCGCGAGGCGACTTTATTTCGTGGTCACTCTCAATTTTTCAGTGTTGATTGTGGCTTCAAGACTACTGGGATGCCTTTTGCGCTAGGAGTGCCTGACAGAGGGTCACGGAGACTCAACGGCAACAGTGGATTGGTCTCAGGGTAGTACGCTGCGCAGGAACCATCGGGGATGTTGTAGCGTACTATTTTGAAACCGTGAACGACGCGATCGGTTCCGTCTGATGACACTGTATGTATGTCCACGCGATCCTCTGGCGCCAGCCCACGCCTTTTAATCTCCCTGTCGTTTAGAAAGAGCACGTCGCGCTGATTGTATACGCCTCGATACCGATCGTTGTTGCTGTAGATGGTTGAGTTGTACTGGTCGTGGCTGCGAAGAGTGCTCAGCCAAAGTACGTCCGGATTGTTTTGATGCTTATCCTCATCCAGTCCCGCGAATAGCATGAAGTTTGCCTTGCCGTTCGGAGTCATCCAGATTCTCTCGCTTGCGGCATTGGCCAGGCGAAAGCCGCCGGGCACTTTGATGCGCGCGTTGAAGGCCTGAAAAATCGGAAAGACCGCTTCGATCTTATCTCGAATGCGAGCGTAGTCTTCGACCAGCCACTCCCATGGCACGACCGATTTGTCGCCGAGCGTTGCGCGCGCCATGCTCGCAACGATCCACGGCTCCGAACGCAGATGAGGACTCGCTGGTGCGACCACTCCGCGCGACGCCTGCACTACAGACATAGAGTCTTCGATAGTGACCTCCTGCACTGTGCCGTTGGGTGCTCGATCTACTTCAGAGCGTGCCAGACATGGGAGGATCAAAGAATTGCGGCCATGTACAAGGTGAGTCCTATTCAACTTAGTGGCGATACTTACTGTAAGGTTGAGTTTGCGGAATGCGTCACTGGTCAAAGGAGTATCAGGTGAAGCAGCTATGAAATTGCCGCCCAGGCTGATGAAGGCTTTTGCCTCGCCCCGCATGATCGCATCGAGAGCATGGACGACATCGTGTCCGTGATCTCGTGGCGGGTTGAAGCCAAAGACCTTTTGCAATTGATCCAGAAATTCGTTGCTCGGTCGTTCACTGATGCCTACAGTGCGATCGCCCTGTACGTTGGAGTGTCCCCGCACCGGGACGATGCCGGCGCCCGGCCTACCGATGTTCCCGCGCAGCAGCAGCAGGTTCAGGATCTGCTGCACGTTTTGAGTGCCGCGAAAGTGTTGCGTGATACCCATGCCGAAGCAGGCCATGACGTTGTTGGCCTTGAGATAGACCTGGGCCGCCTCTTCGAGCTGGGCGCGAGATAGTCCCGACTGCTTCTCGATTGCAGCCCACGGCGTTGCCCTCAGATCTGCGCATAGGGCTTCAAACCCGGCGGTGTGACCCTGGATAAATTCGATATCGAGAACGCGCGGCTGATCCTCGCGAACTGCACGATCATCGGCATCGATGGCGGCCTTCATGATGCCCTTCAGGGCCGCGGTGTCGCCGCCAATTTTGACCTGGTAATAGTGAGTGGCGATCGGCGTCGATCTCATCGTCGCCATCTCGAGCACGCTCTGCGGTTGCTGAAAACGCTCCAGCGCTCTCTCACGCAACGGATTCAGGACGACGATCTCCGCGCCACGGCGGGCAGCATTGTGCAACTCGGTCATCATGCGAGGGCTGTTGGTCCCGGTGTTCTGCCCGATAACGAAAATCAGATCGGCGTGATTGAAGTCTTCGAGCGTGCAGGTACCCTTGCCGACTCCTATCGCCGGAGGAAGTCCCTGGCTGGTAGGTTCGTGACAATAGTTGGAACAATCCGGGAAGTTATTCGCCCCATATTCTCTCGCGAACAGTTGATATAGGAACGCCGCCTCGTTGCTCGATCGGCCGGAGGTATAGAACTCCACCTGTTTAGGATTGGACAATGCGCGGAGTTCTTTTCCGATCAGAGCGAAAGCTTTGTCCCACTCTATCGGTACGTAGTGATCCGTATCTCGGTCGTAGAATAAAGGATGAGTGATACGGCCCTGCTGCTCCAGCCAGTAGTCAGACTGGCGGCTGAGGTCGGCTACTGAATGCCGGGCGAAGAATTCCGGAGTCGCGCGTTTGGCGGTGATCTTCCCATGCCACGGCCTTGGCGCCGTTCTCGCAAATCACCAAAGGGTCAGCATGCGCGGGTGATGGATCAGGCCAGGCGCAACTCGAGCACTTGAACCCACCTGGTTTGTTCATGTGGTAGAGGGCCAGCGCTCCTTTGAACAAGACTTTCTGTTCCATGAGCACTTTGCCGGTCGCGATGGTCGCTCCCCATCCGCCACCGGGCTCATGATATGGCTTGATTCGCGGTTTCCGGCTCATGGTCCTACCGTGGTTGGTGTGGCGCAGCCTTCTCGAACGGTACGACTCCAACGATTCCGGGTCCAGCGGAATGAGTCCGCGCGCGGATTCAGCGCGAAGACGAGCAGCTTCGAATGGGGTATATTCGCTGGTTCGTCTACTCGAAAGCCCGGTCAATTATTTTGCCTGACGCAGAAAAAGAACGGCTTGATCACTATCTCGTGCGGACTCGGTTTGCGCCGTCGCGGCGCGTTGCGCAGGAGTTGGTTGAGCGCGGGTTGGTGCGAATCAACGGGCGGCGCTCGAAGAAAAGCGAAATCGTCAGTAGCGACGATCGGATCGAGGTTGCCGCGACCAATCGCCGCGCCGTAATCGAGCCGAATGCCGACCTCGCGCTCGAAGTTCTTCACGAGGATGCGGCGGTGATCGTCGTGAACAAACCCGGCGGCATGCCGTGCCATCCGCTCCATGCCGAGGAGCGCGACACTGTGATGAATGCGGTCGTTGTGCGCTTTCCCGACGTCGCGACCGTGGGGGAGAAACCGCTTGAAGGCGGACTGCTGCATCGGCTCGACAACGGCACGTCGGGCGCGCTGCTGATTGCGCGCAATCGCGGGACGTTCGACAAATTGCGCGACGCGATTCGCGCGGGACGAATCGCCCGGCGCTATGAGGCGCTGGTCGCCGGCGCGCTCGAGCACAAGACCGAGATCGATACGCCGATCGCGCATCATGCGAAGAACGCGCGCAAGATGATCATCGGCGATCGGTCGAGTGCCAATCCGAAGCGCGCGGGCCGTGCCGCGAGCACTGTGGTCGAGCCGATCCGACGCCTCGGCGAGTTCACACTGTTATCGATCGCGCCGAAGACCGGCAGCCGCCATCAGATTCGCGTGCATCTCGCGAGCATCGGACATCCTATCGTCGGCGATGTGCTCTACGGCGGACCCGCAAGCGACACTCTCGCGCACGGGCGCTTCTGGCTGCATCTATGCGATGTGGCGTTCGACTCGCCGGCGGTCGGTCACGTCAAGGTGACCGCGCCTATCCCGGAAGACCTGAAGAAGTTGATCGAGTAGCCCGCTGCGTTGAAGACACGGACAGAAAAGATCCGGGATTCTTCGTCGCAGCGGCTCTGAATGACAAAGGGAACGGCGCGTCAGTTGCGCTGGATGAACAACTGGACGCGTGTCAGTTGCACGCGCATCGCGTGCATTGATTCGTCAACTGCGATTCCGTCGAGCGCGGCTGCAGGAAGCTCTGGCCTACCGACGTTGCCACCTGCGCGCGTTGCGTGAACGCCTCGCCGTTGTAGAGCGTCGGCCGCTGCTGAGTCGCCGTCGATCCCTCAGGCACTATGTACGGCGACGGCGCGTTTTCGTTCAGCAGGTAGCTTGCACACTGGGTGCGCGCAGTCTGGCTTGCGAGAACATAACTGGACGACGAGACGACGCCCGCCCACTCGGTCCAGACTCCCGGCGCCCCGCAAGTACATCGAAATGCGCGCGGCGTCGGCGCAATGCTCGCAGCCGCGAGCGGCGTGAAACCTGGAGCCGCTGCGAGAGAGGGCAGTGCTCCGATGGTCGCAAACGGCTGCGGCTGACCCGGAGCCACCGGTGCAGTCAGTGGCACCGGCCCCGGCGCCGCGGTAACTTGCGCGAATGGCTGCCGCGCAAGCCTCGATTCACTCAGCGCCAGCATAATCATCGGTGACAGGATGAGTACTAAAATTCCCAGTCTGACTGCGCGCATACCATCTCCAGGCATAAGTCGCGAAGAAATCCGGCCGCATTCGATTTCGCAAGACAAGTCTGGCGGCCTTGGATATAATCGCGACCAATTTGGCGCCGCGCAAGCGCTTTCGCTTCGATTCAGCGCCGGTAAATCGATCTCAACTGCTCAGTCCAATTGCGTAATCGGGATGTGCGGAAGTGGCGGGCCATCGCCGGTGATGGCAACAGGGACAAGGAGGTCCGTTAGTATGTCGAGAAGTAAATTCGTTTCCCTCGCAATCGTGGTTGTTTCGGTAGGGCTGATCGGAATCTCAATCGGATTCGCTCAGACTTCGTTACCAAATCCGGCTCCGTATCCAAATCCGACGAATCCGCTGAAGGTCACCGGCACGCTGCCAACCACACCCCTGCCGCCGCCGAACTTAAACGGCCCGATCCAGATGCAATCGGTGCCGGTGGGGCCACAGCCGGCGCCGCAAGGCAGCGTGCCGCCGAGCGCCGCCAACCAGTTCGAGCATCATGATGATCTGTTGAATCTCCCGCGTATCTTCGCCCATCAGTGGTCGCCGACCAAGTTGGTGGTGCCGGACAATGTGATCAGCGAACGCTACATGCGCTCTCAAGATCCGAATGCGCGCGGCCTCACGCTCAAGGAAGCCATCTACATCGCGATTCAGAACAATCCGGCATTGAAGGCGTCCCAACTCGATCCGATCGCCTCGATGGAAAGCGTGCGCGAGGCAAACGGTACTTTCGATCCCAACCTTACCGCGCAAGGCGATATCGAGAAGAGCGTTGCGCCCGTCACCTCTGCTTTGGAGACCGGTGGGGGCACCGCATACGTGCAAAAATTTTACGACTGGAACTTTGGCCTCAATAAAGTGTCGGCCATCACCAACGGCACCTGGGGCGTGACCTTCAACAACGATCGGGCGCTGTCGAATTCGCTCTTCTCCGGCGTCAATCCAAGCTACTCACCCAGCCTCGCACTCTCGCTTTCGCAGCCGTTGCTGCAGAACTTCGGCTGGGACTTCGCGACTATCAACGTCCAGATCGCAGAGTCGGGTCAGAAGCAGGCGCAATGGACTTACGGACAGGCGCTGCAGGATTTCGTGCAGAAAATCGGTGGCGACTACTGGAACGTCGTGCTCTCCGAGGAAAATCTCGACGTCGCGCGCGCCGCGCTGCGCTTCAATCTTGACCTGGTCCGCCAAAACGCCATCAGCGTCAAGGTCGGCACTCTCGCGCCCATCGATTTGCAGGAAGCGCAATCAGCGGCAGCCACTTCGGAGGCCAACGTCTACACCGCCGAAGCTAACCTGAAAAACTCACGCACCCAGCTTCGGCAGGACGTGATGCTGAATCCGTACGGCACCTTCCTGCCCGAAGAGATCCAGCCGCTCACGCGGCCCAATCCGCAGGAGCAGACCGTGGTCGATGAAGAGCGCGCGCTCGAGCTGGCAGTGCAGTACGTGCCGTCGCTCGGCAGTATGCGCGAGGCGATTCGCGACGCGTTGCTGCAAGTGAAGTTCTCTGAAAACCAGGTCCTGCCGCAGCTCAACCTCGGCGCGCAATTCGGCCTGTCTTCTACCGCCGGAACGACGCCTTGCCGAGCGCTATTCGGCGGCGCGACGACGGGAAACTGCACCATTCCCGCGGTGCCACCTGCAGTCACGCCGACTCCGGGCAGTAAACTCCCGTTCGGCGGAATCTATGGCGACGCGCTCGATCGCCTGTGGGGTTTCACCTACTACAACTACGCCGCCGTGCTCACCTTCCAGATGCCGCTGGATAACGCCGTGCCGCGCGCCGCTCTGGCGCAGGCGCGTGTGCTATACGAGCAGCAGCGCGTGCTGTATCGAGCGGCGCTGTCGCAGACGGTAGTCAACGTCGAGAGCTCGCTCGCTAATCTGTACGCGGACTATAAGCGCGCGTCCGCGACCGCGTCGGCGACGTACTATGCGCGGCAGTCGCTGCACGATGAGCAAATAAGATTCCGCGTTGGCATGGCGACCACGCACGACCTGCTGCAGTTCCAGGAAGAGGAAGTGAGCGCCGAGGGCAACCAGGTGCAGGCCGAAGTCGATCTCGAGAACGCCAAGCTCGCGCTGGCCCATTCCGACGGCACCCTGCTACGCGAGTTCAATATCAACTGGGAAGTGCTGAATCCGCACGAAGTGCCCTGGTACGCGGCTTTCTAAAGACGCGTAGTCACCGAAAACAATGCGGCGCCGGATCGTATACGCGATCCGGCGCCGCATGTTTCTGTAGCTGTCCCCCTCTCCAGAAGGGGAGGCCAGTGGGGCTAGGGGAGAGGTTTTGCGCTACCAGGAAATCTCAGCGATGGCCGCCGCCGCCATGGCCTCCTCCACCGCCATGACCACCCCCTCCGCCACCATGGTAGCCGCCACCTCCACCGCCGCCACCGTGGTAGAACTCCGTATGATGGCCGCCGCCGCTATAGTGTCCTTCCCACGCATGGCCCACCTCAAAGCCGGGATGATAGCCCCAGCCATTGCCCCAACCCCCACCCCAACCATATGAGTACGGCGCATAGCCATACGCAGGGTAACCTCCGCCATAGTAGCCGCCTTCGTCATAGCAGCCGCTCGCACCAAATCCGAGCGCTCCGATCAATATGACCGCCGCGATCATACGACCCAGCCTAGGATATCTTCCCTTGGTACTCATATCAGGGAACTCCCCAGGCCGGCTGGCCGTCATCCTTGTAGAACGCTAACCCGGCGGTCTTGCCCCCTGGAACATCGAGACTGGTTCGCAGATGCCCATTTGGCCCGTAGAGACCGAGTCCGGGTTGACCGGCGTCGCCGAGCGCCATGGTCGCGCGCACCTTGCCGTCTTGATCGTATAGGTCCACACCCGGCGTGCCGCTCGAAGCGAGATCGACGGTGATGCGTGTGCGGCCGTTGGGGTCAGAAAGATTCAGCCCGACTGCGCCGTCGGGCAAAACCCCCATCGCGCCACGCAACTTGCCGGTGCTGTCGCGCAGCAGGAATTGTTGCGCCTCCACCGTGTCCGGCACAGCGGAACTCGTCTGCGCCATCGTGAAGAGCGCGCCGCATACCAGCAACATCGCGCCGGTCATGATTCTCATGTGCTTGTTGCTGCGCTGGAGTTTAGCCTGCTGCGACTCCAGCCGTGATAGCCGCTCGATCAGCTCGCCCGTCGATTGATCCATAGTTAGTCCCTCAGGCTGCGTTGGAAAGGCGCCATGATCCCGCATAGCCGCGAGATTAACGCGCTACCAAAATGCTATCAAAATGTAAATTCGGGTCTAGGCGGAAGAGGCCCGTGCGCGAGTTCCTAATGATGCCCGAGGATCGTCACTTGGCGGCTCTCAAAGCGCCAGCCTGCGGATGTCTTGCGCAGCTTGTCGGTGTAGTAACCCACCGTGCACTGCTGCACCTTGCCGTCCTTGCAGTGGTAGTAGAGCAGGTACGATATGCCGGTTCCGCGGTCGCCGTCGAGCTCGAATGCAGGATTGGCGACGATATGTAGCACCTGCGCGCCGCCGAGCGATTCCTTGTACATCGCCGTGAACCGCTTGAGCCCATCGCGTCCGCTATGCTTGCCGAAGCGCGGGCTCTCGAACACGCCGTCCTCGGAGAAGCAATCGATCCACTCGTCGTAGCGGCCCGTATCGATCGACAGGCAGTAGCGCGCGTGCAGTACGCGGACTTCCTCGCGGTCTTCGATTGATCCTTTAATCGGCATTTGCGTCACTCCTCGACGTTCAGATCACGTTGGCCTCGCGCAGCCGCGCGACATCGTCCCACGAATATCCAAGCATCTCCGTCAGCAGCAGCTCGGTATGCTCACCAAGTTCCGGCGCATGTCCCCGCGGCTCGCCCGGCGTCGCGCTCAGCTTCACCGGCATCCCGAGCAGCGTGAGATTGCCCAGCGCGGGATGATCGTAATCAACGACATAATCGTTGGCCCTGACCTGCGGATCGTCGGGCAGGTCGGTCACCGAATTCACAATCGTGTAGATGAAGTCGCCGCGCCCCTTGAGGACTCGCATCCATTCGTTGCGCGGGCGCGTCGCAAACACCTGGTCGAATATCGCGACAACCGCCGCGGCGTTCTTGCCCCGTGTCTTGACGTCGGCAAAACGTGGATCCTCGATCAGTTCCGGCTTGCCGACAACTTCGCAAAAATCTTTCCAGTAGCGATCCGGCTGCAGCATCGCCAGCGAGATCCACTTGTCATCAGCGCATCGATAATGGTTCCATAGCGGATTGTAGGCGTTGGCGCGCGTGTTGCGCGGAAATTCCTTGCCCATGATCGTCCGTGCGACCACGTTGAGTCCCTGCAACGCCATCATCGATCCCAGGTGCGACGCATCAACTTCCTGCCCGATTCCCGTCCGCTCGCGCGCGAACAACGCCGCCAGCACTCCGTACGCCAGCATGATCGCACCCATCTGATCGGCGATACCGCCGTAGACGTATGTCGGCGCAGTGCTGCCGCTGCCGATCGCGTTCATGATTCCCGATCGCGCCTGCCCAAGGTAATCGAAGGACGGCTCGCCGCTGTCGGGCCCCTCAGGGCCGTAGCCGGACGCGCTCGCATAAATGATCCGCGGGTTGACCGCGGCGAGGTCCGCATAGCCGAGGCCCAGCCGATGCGCGACGCCCTTGCGAAAATTCTGCACGAACACGTCGCTGCGCGCGGCGAGTCGATGGACAATCTCGCGCGCCTCCGCCGTCTTCAGATTTAGGGCGATACTTTTCTTGTGCTTGTTGTTCGCCTCGAAATAATAGTTGCGCCCGCTCTTGACGGTCGCACTGCCCGCGACCGCCATGATTCCACGGCCCGGGTCGCCCCGCTCGCGCTCCTCGATCTTGATCACTTCGGCGCCCAGGTCGGCGAGCATCTGCGTGGCGACCGGCCCCTGCTGCCATATCGTCCAATCGATAATTCGAATTCCGTCAAGCGGTCCGCTCATGGCTTTCTCTATACCACAACCCTCTTGAGTTTGGGCGCCGCCAGACGGATCAATCATATATGCCCGCGCTGGCCCAAACGGTTTCGACCATCCTCGATTTTCTCTATCAGCCCAAATGCACAGCGTGCGGAACGCCACTTTTCTCAGAGCCCGGCCGCCGCGTTTGCCCGCGATGCGTCGAGCGAGTCGAGCTGGTCCCGAACCCACGCTGCGAAATATGCGGCGGACCGCTCGAGTCGGCGAGCAGTGATGCGACCCGATGCGCGAGATGCCTCGCGCAGCCGCCACGCTACCGAGTCGCACGCACTATCGCGCGCTATCGAACTACAGCCGAGGACGAGCCCGGCACCCTGCCTGCGCTGATTCGCCGCCACAAGTACGGCCTCGATCAGTCGGTCGGACGCGCGCTGGTGGAATACCTGGGCGACGAGTTGCCGGTCTCCGCCGCCGACTACGACGTCGTAATTCCGGTCCCGCTCCACTGGCGCCGCCTATGGTGGCGCGGCTTCAATCAAGCCGCCCTGCTAGCCGCCGAAGTAGCGCATCGCCTGAATCTCCCGCTCGACACCACCACGATTTCGCGCCGCCGCTACACCCCGCCCCAAACTTCGCAACACCACGACGAACGAATCAGGAACATGCGCCGCGCCTTCGTCGTCACAAATCCCGACCGCATCAAAAGTCGCCGCGTGCTAATCGTCGACGACGTAATGACCACCGGCGCCACCGTCAACGAATGCGCCCGCGTCCTCCTCCAGGCAGGCGCAACCTCCGTCGACGTCTTCACCCTCGCACGCGTGCTATGAGCGAAGCTGGATACGCTGACTGGGATGAACGTCATCGCGGGAAACCAGCCGGCGAAGTCGAGCCGTTTCTCGTAGAGATGCTCGCGCGAATTCGGCGCGGCGTCGTGCTCGACGTTGCCGCCGGTCGCGGGCGCAATGCACTCGCGCTCGCGCGCGCGGGGAACGCAATCGTAGCAGTTGACTATTCCATCGAGGCGATGCGCCTGCTCGCGGCGACTGCGCGCTGCGCGCAACTCGCCGTCTGGCCCATTGTCGCAAACTTGGATAACTTCCACCTCACGGACGAATCTTTCGACGCCATCGTGAATATAAATTTCCTCGACCGCGCGCTGTTCCCGAAATTCGAGCGCGCTCTCCGGCCCGGCGGCGTCCTGATCGCCAGCACATTTCTCGTCGACCAGGCCGCAATCGGTCACCCGCGCGATCCGCGTTTTCTGCTTGCGCACGGCGAACTCCGCCCGCTCGCAGGCAGCCTCGAGATCGAAGAGTGCCGTGAAGGCCCTGTAACCTATCCAAACGGCGATCGCGCCTTTCGCGCTTCGATGCTTGCGCGGCGGAGGACGTCCATCTGATGGCGCCCGGGATGACCTACAAAGACGCCGGCGTCGATATCGCGCTGAAGCAGCGCCTGATTCCGCTCTTCGGCTCGATCGCGAAAACGACTTCCGGCGCGCACGTCATCGGCGGCGTCGGCGGTTTCGGAGCGTTGGTCGGACTCACCGGCGCCCGCAAGATGCGCGCGCCGGTGCTGGTCGCGGGCACCGACAGCGTCGGCACCAAGCTGATGATCGCGTTCCAGACCGGGCGCCACGACACCGTCGGCATCGACTGCGTCGCGATGTGCGTCAACGACATCATCTGTCACGCCGCCCGCCCCCTGTTTTTTCTCGATTACATCGGCTCCGGCAAGCTCGAGAAGAAAATCGCGCTCGATATCGTCAAGGGCGTCGCCCGCGGATGCGATCAAGCGGGCATGAGTCTGGTCGGCGGCGAGACCGCGCAGCTCAGCGGACTTTACAAGCCCGGCGAGTATGACCTCGCGGGCTTCGCAGTTGGAATCGTCGAACGCGCGCGAATCCCCGAGCCGTCGAGCGTCCGCCCCGGCGACGCACTGATCGGAATCGCATCCAGCGGACTTCACTCCAACGGCTTTTCACTGGTGCGCCGGGTGGTGCAGCGCGCGAAACTTAAACTCGGCGTGCACGTCGACGAACTCGGATGCTCACTCGGGGAAGAACTCCTGCGCCCCACGCTCATCTATGCAAAAGTCGTGGGCGAACTTTTCGAGCGCTTCAAAATAAACGGCCTTGCGAATATCACCGGCGGCGGCGTGCTCGAAAATCTGCCGCGCGTGATGCCCAAGGATGCTCGCGCGATAATCGAGCGGGGCAGCTGGCCGACCCCACCGATTTTCGGATTGATTCAGCGGCTCGGCAAAATCTCGCGCGCCGAAATGGATCGCACTTTCAACAACGGCCTCGGGATGGTCGCGATTGTGCCCGTGCGCGAGGCCGATCGCGTCGTCGCTCACTTGCGCCGCCGCGAATATGCGGCGTATGTTATCGGCGAGGTGAAGTGCGGTAAACAGGGAGTTTCGATTCGCTGAGCCGTAATCAATTCCATGGCGGAAAATCCGACGGTCAAACTCGGCGTCCTGATTTCCGGCACCGGCTCCAACCTGCAAGCTATCATCGACGCGATTCTGCGCGGCGACCTCAAGGCCGAAATCCGTCTCGTCATATCGAATCGTCCGGACGCGCAGGGACTCGAACGCGCCCGCCGCCACGGAATCGAGACGGCGGTCATCGAGCATCGCAAGTTCCCATCGCGCGAGGATTTCGATCGCGCCGTCCTCGCCGCGCTGCGCGATCGCTCGGTCGAGCTGGTCGCGCTCGCGGGCTTCATGCGCTTGCTGTCGCCGGTGATGCTCGACGCGTTCCCCGGCCGCGTCATGAACATTCACAACAGCCTGCTGCCCTCGTTTCCCGGAATCCACGGGCCGAAAGACGCGATCGAGTACGGTGTGAAGATCGCGGGATGCACGGTTTTCTTTGTCACGCCCGGCGTCGACGTCGGCCCGGTGATCGTGCAAGCCGCTGTGCCCGTGATGCCCGGCGACGACGAGCAGCTCCTCGCCGCGCGGATCCTGGAGCAGGAGCATCGCATCTTCCCGCACGCGATCTCGCTCTTCCAGCAGGGCCGTCTCGAAATTCGCGGCCGCCAGGTAATCATCAGGGGCGATTCGTCAACTACGCCAAGCTCATCGCCGCTAGTAAATCCAGCGGTGATTGACTCCAAGAGTTGAAAAAACTTTCAGCAATCGTGCCGATGCTCAACGAGTCCCCGAATATCGGCGGCACTCTGAACGCGCTTCGGCGCGGCGCTCCCAACGCCGAGATCATTGTGGTTGACGGCGGCAGCAGCGACGCGAGCGTCGCGATCGCGCAACCGTTGTGCGACGCGTTGATCAGCGCCTCGCGCGGCCGGGCGCGTCAGATGAACGCTGGCGCGCGCGCATCGCATGGCGACGCGTTGGTTTTCGTGCACGCAGATACATTAGTGCCAAAGACTTTCGCGAGGGACATCGCCGCGGCACTATCGGATCCTGCGGTGGTCGGCGGACGCTTCGACGTCAGGCTCGACGAAAGCGGCCTGCCCTATCGAATCATCGGCGCGATGATCAGCCTCCGCTCGCGAATCAGCCGCACCGGCACGGGAGACCAGGCGATCTTCGTGCGGCGCGACGTCTTCGATCGGCTCGGCGGATTCCCCGAGCTCGAGCTATGCGAGGATCTCGAATTCTCGCGACGCCTGAAACGCGCCGGACGGATCGCATGCCTGCGCACGCGCGTGACGACCTCGGCGCGGCGATGGGATCGCGACGGGCTGGTGCGCACCGTCGTTAGAATGTGGCTGATTCGCGCGATGTACCTGATGGGCGTGCCGCCCGCGCGCCTCAAGCGCATGTACTCCGACACCCGTTAGCAATCTGGAATCGACACTGGACAGGGTTTCTCGCGCGGATAACAATGGCTCTAGCGAGGTACGCCGTGGCGAAAGTCGAAGTCTACACAACCACCTACTGCCCGTTCTGCACGCGGGCCAAGAGCCTGCTCAAGAGCAAGAATATCGCGTTCGATGAAATCGACGTGACTGAAGACGACGCGTTGCGCGCGAAGATGATCGAGCTGTCCGGCGGGCGGCGCTCGGTCCCCGAAATTTTCATCAACGGCAAGATTATCGGCGGCTTCGACGAATTGAAGGCGCTCAATGACGCCGGGAAGCTCGACGGTCTGCTGGCCGAGTCAGCGCCCGCCTGAACTCCCGGCAGTTAGAACTGCCGAAACACCACGCACACGTCGGTCTTGTCGCGGACCCCAAACTCCCGCGCGCCCCACGGCTTCTTCTCGACGCGATTCGAGTTGGGATGAAGCATCTCGGGCGCTCGCGATTGAATCTCGCGATACAGCTCGTCGATGGTATCGGTCTCGATCGCGATCTGCGGCCGATCTTTCGCCGCGAATTCAGCGCTCTCGACGATGTAGGCCTTGGCGCCGTCGCGTTCGACGACAGCCAGCGTCGCGTCCTGGTGGAGAATCCTGAAGCCGAGACACTTCACGAAGAGATCGAGTCCGTCGCTCAAGCTGCTGTAGAAGATATTCGGCACCAGCCGCGTCATCATCGACGGCTCTCCTTTGACGGAAACAAAATGAGCGCGTCGCGGTTTTTGATTGTCGCGGCGCGCCCACTTTCAGATCGCAATCTGTCGCGAGGCGCTAATTGCCGTTCGGCGACGCGACCATTCCTTCGTTCATGTGATGCAACGCTTCGCGGTCAACCGACGAGTCGTATTTGATCGCCTTCGCCGTGACCGTGATCTGCGAGCCGTCGGCCGAAGTGGTCTGGTTCTCGTCGACGATAGCGTCGATCGTGTCAGGCCATTTCGCGAAGGCCATTGCCTTCAGCTTGTCGCTGATTTTGGCCTCGTCGATCGCATCGGGCGTGAACGGTTCCGTATAAGTCAAATCGCCGAGCTCGGTGTATGGCTTACCGGACGCCGGCGCCTCGGTCGTGACCCAGATATGCGCCATATCAACCCGATGCTCGAACACCTGCTGCTTTTGTACCTGCTCCTGACGCGCAGCTTCCATCGCGCCGCACGCGGAAAGCGCGAACGCCAACCCAATCGCCAACAATGGAAGAATTTTCGATGACCTCATGTTTTTCCCCAATGGATTTTTTCCCCATCGATTAAGTCGATGTACTACAATTATAGCCCCAGCGTCGGAGATGTCTAATCGTCCTCGCAGCGTAACCGGCTGACATTTTATTTCACCGAATGGCACGACGGGCAAGCGCGATAGTGTTCGCGGTACGCCGTGACCGGTAGTATTCCGGCGTGACCAGATTCGCCGCATGCTTCATTCTAGTGTTCGGAGAACTCGCCTGGGGCGGGATCTTCGCGCTTGCGATTCCGCCGTTCTTCAACGTAGAGCGAGGTTTTTACAAATCGAGCGCCTCGGTTTACCTGGCTGCATCGATTACGACCGCAGTCGGATTAGCACTGCTGGCATCGCGCGGAGGGGCACCTGCCGGACCGGGTGCAGGTTCGTTGTGGACGGCGGCCGCGCTGTGGACGTTGGCGAGCGCCGCCGTCGCGGTTTATCTCTACACGCTTTGGACCGAGAACGGTCTGATTCGATCGCGAGCCTACGCGCTTGGCCTGGGACTCGGCCTGCTCGCCTTGATTTTCAACGTGACGCTCCTGATGCCGCCGGGATTCGGCGCCGTCGGGGCAGTCACATACGCCCTCACCACGATCACCTCGGCGCTGGTGCTTGGACTCGTCAGCGGCGCGATGCTGTTCGGCCACTGGTACCTCATCGACCTCGACATGCCGGTCGACTACCTGCGCACCTACGTCCGGCTGCTGGCGATAGTGCTGATAGCAGACCTTGCAGCGCTCGGCTTCGCGATCGCACTTCCGGCAATGCTCGGCAACGCTGTCGCGTCCGCCGCGGTTCACGAACTGTTCGCCTCGCACCTCGGACTACTCGCAGTCCGCCTGCTACTCGGCCCGATCGCGACGATCATTCTGGTCTGGATGTGCTGGCAGACGCTGAAAATCCCACAAACGATGGCCGCGACGGGCCTGCTCTACATAGCAGTGATGTCGGTCCTGGTCGGCGAAATGCTAGGCCGGTTCATCCTGTTCAGGACTGCAATTCCGCTTTGAAATACGAAGGTTAGACGCTCTTTGCGAGCCTCTCCGCTACCAACGCGTTCAAGCTGACGCCGGCGCGCTCCGCCTCGATGGCAAGTGCGCGATGTACGCGCCGGTCGATACGTACCTGGAAGACGCCATGGTACTGTCGACGCGAGGGCGCCGCCGGAATCTCGATACCGCGCGCCGCGTAGGATTCCTTCGCCGCCGCCCATGCTACGTCGAGTTCCTTGAGCGCCTTCTCGGGAGTTGGTCCGAACGCCGAAATTCCAGGAAGCTCAAGCAAATGAGCCAGCCAGTCGTTGTCCTCATCAAGGAACAACTCGACCGCATAGCCGTCGAAACGATCTCGCCCTGTTCGCTTAGCCATTTGAGTCTTTATCGTAGACCTCGAGGAATTGTCTGACCTGATAGCCCTTCGCCTTTCCGCCGCGCGGCTGGATTGAGATAAGCGAGTTCTTCGGCGAGTACCAGATTTGGTGACTGCCCTTTTGTCGATCGAATATCCAGCGCGCCTGCCTCAACAGAGCTTCGAAGTCTCTGAAGGAAAGACCGTTGGGGTTGTTTCGAGCAGCCTCCAACAGCTTTCCCAGTCTGTCCACTATGTAACTGTATATAGTTACGAATCGATGTCAAGCGCAAATTCCGGACCGCACTGCCATCCCGCATCTGATTTCACCCCGAAGGTTTATTGCGCGCACTTCACGGGGTGCCTAGACTCGTGACGTTCGGAGCTTCAGTCAGCGCGCCCGTAGCTCAACTGGATAGAGCATCAGACTTCGGATCTGAGGGTTGGGGGTTCGAATCCCTCCGGGCGCGCCAATAAAAATCAGGGTATTCTTGTACTGAGCATGCCCGCCGCTGTCCCAAAAGGTACCAAATAGGTACCGGAGCCGAGGAAAAAGAAGGGGCAAGTGACCTAACCCGACTTCAATCCCGAGCCGAAGGCCGTCCAGATCTACCGCCCGCGGTTACGTCTCGCGCTGCAAAAAGCGCGGATGCCTGGAGCGCGCGACTCTGATCGCCGAGAAGGTTGACGGTGCCAGCCGCCAGATCGAATTGTGCGCGCGACACGGCGATATCGTTATCGGTGCGCATGCGGGCGACCTTGAGATACTCGACCGGCGCGACTGCCCGGTAGCAGCCGTGCGAGCGTCTACGCTCTCGGATGGAACCGCCGGTAGACAGCGCGCAGCTTCGCCGTCGCGACGTGAGCGTAGATCTGCGTCGTGCCGACGTCGGCGTGTCCCAGCAACTCCCGAATCCCGAGGGTGTCGGCGCCCCCGTCGAGCAGGCTCGTCGCGTAGGCGTGGCGCAGGGCGTGTGGATGCATCGTAGGGACTTCGGCAGTGGCGCATCGCTCCCGCAGCACCTTGTTGAATCCCTGGCGCACCATTGGCTTCCCGAGGCGCGTGATAAACAGGTGCGCGCCATCCGCCGGATCAGCAAGAGCACCGGCCTTGACCAGACGGGCCATCAGGTCCGGGTTGACCGGGACGATCCGTTCCTTGCTACCCTTGCCGCGCACGTGCACCATTCCGCGCGCTGAGTCGAGCTGCCCCGCTGTGAGGCTCACAAGCTCACTCACCCGCAAGCCGCATTCCGAGGCGACGCGAATCATCAGGTAGTCGCGGGCATCGCGACGTTCACCGCTCACCGGATCGATCGACCGGATAAGCGCGTCGAGCGCTTCGCAGCTCGGGACGCGTGGCAACGGTCGCTGTCCTGGGCGAAGCTTCAAGACGCTGGCGCCGTTGCTTTTCAGGACACCAAGCCGGACGAGGTACGCCGAGAAGCTTCTAACGCACGAGTAGAAGAGCCGCCGCGTGGCATGTGAGACGCCTCGGGCGACGGTGCTCTCCAGCCATTCGACGACGGCGGCAGGGTCAAGCTCGCAAGGCTGGTAGTGCTTCGCCTCACAGAACCGGCGCAGGTCCGCGATCGTTAGCTGGTAGGTGGCAAGTGTATTCGCTGCGAGGCCGCGCTCGATCGCCTTCACCCTGAGAAAACCCGATGAGAGTTCCTCCCAACCCTGCCGTCGCGCGGTGCTCATGCCGCCGGCCTCGACCAGCCGCGGCCGTGCGTGGCCTGCGCGGTCATGAACGCCGAGTCGAGATGAGCGTAGAGCATCGTGGTCGACAGGTTGGTGTGCCCGACCATCGCGCGAACCGAAAGAGAGTCGGCTCCGTTCTCGAGCAGGTGGGTTACGAAGCAGTGGCGCAGGGTGTGCGGCGTAATCGGCAGCGCGATGCCCGCCCGCTCGGCACGCTCGGCGACGATGTACTCCACCGCGCGGGTCGTCATCCGCTTGCGCGCGGCACGGCGCACTTTCGAGTCCGGGCGATTCAGAAACCGCGGGAAGATCGGATCATCGATCGCGGGCGCCAGCCAAGCGCGCCACCTGTGCAATTTCCGGATGGCTTTGCGGCCGATCGGCACGATTCGATCCTTCCCGCCCTTGCCCTTGCGCACAAAGACGAGACCACCGGGCGCATCGAGCTCATTCCATTTCAGATTGACCAACTCGTTCACGCGCAACCCGCACGCGTAGAGAGTTTCGACGATCGCGCCATCGCGCAGGCCGGCGGGCGTTCGATCATGCGAATCCAGATCGCACAGTCGGCACGCGTCGGCGATTGACAGGATCACCGGCAACGGTCGCGGGCGTGTCTTTGGGCGATCGATATGCTCCATCACGTTCGGTAGGTCGCGCATCGCGAAGCGAAACTGAAAAAAGGCGCTGAGCGATTGGAAGTGACGTTCGTAGGTCGTGTCGGTTACGCCGCGCTTGCGCAGCTCGTGCAGGTAGAACTGGACCGCGGGCACGTTGATCGCCGTGCTCGGGATTGGCTGGCCATATTGCGTCGACACGATCCGCTCGAAATCCCGGAGGTCTCGTCCGTAATGTTCGACGGTGCGCTCGCTATAGCTGAGCGCGCAGGTGGTGAGAAAGAAGTGCAGATCCTGCGCGAGCGTCAACCGCGCCCGGATCGGTTGCTTGTTGGGTGCGAACCGAACGACCTCCGATTCCCGCACAGGAAAGGCCGGCAGATCGCCGCCGTGGATTACCGCTAGCAGATGGGAAACTTTCATCGAAGGTCTCCTTTTTGGGCCGATGGTTATCCCGCCATCACCCTCAAGCCCCGCTACCTGTTGATCGACCCGAGCGGGATATACCACAGACTAGCGGTAGTCTGTCAAATACAGACTAGCGCTTGTCTATTTGTTTACTAATCCGCATGGCAGTAGCGAGCGATCATATCGCGCTGCTATAGAGAGCGGCGTGTCTCCCCGCTCTCGAAAGAAGGATCCTGGCGCGGTTGCGCTGGGCCGTAAGCGAATCAAGAAACTGAGCGGACCCGAGCGCAAGGAACTAGCCAGTAAGGGCGGGAGCGCGGCATGGGCGAAGCTTTCGCCCGAAGAACGCTCCGCGGAAATGAAGCGGCGCGCTGCAAAGAGAAAGCGCCGCATGCCTACTAAGCCGAAGCCGTGAACTTGGAGCACTCAGGGCAATGGTCGGCGTTGATCCTAGCAGCGTCGTTGCTGCTCCAAGGCGCCGCGGTCGCCGGCTCACACAAGCAAAGCGCCGAAAAGAATCAGGGACAGGCCGCAATAGAGACCTACTCCCCCACACAGAGCCAGCGCGAGGCCGACGGTCTTTTTTCTGCGATTCAGGCCGAGCAGTCTGACGTCGTCAAACTGACCAAGTCCATAGAGGACCAAGCCAAAGCTGAGCACGAAAAGAATCGAACCGACGACACTGCTTTGCCGCTGCTCAGCCGTCTCACTCCCCTCAGAGTTCAACAGGGGCTGCTGATCGTTGGCGTTTTCTATACCTTCTTTGCGGGGTGGCAACTGATCCAGATACGTCGGCAAGCGAACATTGCCCAGCGCACTTTGGATGTCGTGGAGCGACCCTATTTGAGTTTCCAAATTAAGGCGGTCAGTTTGGAAAATGCTCGCATGGGGTATCAGCGATTGAAAGTAGACTATAGCTTGGTCAACTCGGGGCGAACACCTGCTCGGATCAGCGACCACAATTCCGTATTGTGTCGGACCTCCTCGAAAGCGCAGCCGCAAGCAGCCCCCTACGATCCTAGTGCGGCGCAGCGAGTAACGCGTCAAACTATCGGGGCTGATCGCCAACATGAGGCGTCCATCTGGTTGGAGATCCCAAGCGGAGAACAAAGCGCAATCTTTCTCGGAGTCGAAGGTACCGAAGCCTTCGTGCATCTGTTCATGTACGCCGATTACAAGGATGGATTGGGCACACCTCACTCTTCCTACCTCTCTGGAATCGTAACGCCTGAACGCGCGGCTAAAGGCGGCTGGGACCTCCGAATTGCATTTCCACGCAGCCATCAATGCAAAGAAGACACCTAGTAAGGCGAGAACAGCGGCCCGTCCGTACCTCTGGCTCGTCATAGGACTTTAAATTCTCGTCCCTGGCTCCCTGTCCTCGATCACGCGCGCAACATTTTCGTCGACTACCGGTATCGCCGGCCGCAGGTCAGGGCCCAAGTGCAAAATGATCGAAATGCCGCCGCGCTGATCGCTGCCGTAGTCACCAGGTCCTAGCACCGCGAGGCGCCCTGCATGATCTGACCAACGCTCGGGATACCGCTTGCCGAGATATTCTTTGGCCGCCCGCCAGTCACCGGGGGCGGCGGTCCTCCAAATCGCAACGTGCGCCGACTCATCTTCGAGCTCGGCCTTTCGGTACGCATCGGCGAAGTCCGCATAGGGTTGAACGCCCGTATCACCGCGCTCAAGCCATTTTTCGAGCGTCTCGACACCGACGCCGCCCAGCCCAGCGGCGACGGATGGGAAATTGCCCGCTGCGATCGCGGCGATGATGATGCGACCCACTCCCACCGTCAGTTTGGGCGTGCGACCTGTCTTACGTTTCGGCTGTTTCACCGGAACGCTCGCCGGTGTAGCACGAGCCGCAACCTTTTCGTCTGGCTCTAGCGCATCCTTCCGACCGTCAGCGCTCGATAGAAATTTCTTCACGATGCGTCTCCGTAGCGCTGCAGCGCCGCGACCGCGAAGGCATCGAGCACCGCGGGCGAGTCCCAAATTCCACTCTGTTCAAGAAATCGCTTGAACTGGGGATCCTTGGCACCCAACTCCTCTGCCAGCTTGCACGCGCCGTCATAGAGGCCCGCGGCGTCGGCGCCGTGTCGCTTACCGAAATCCTTGATTACCTCGACCGCTCGCGCCTCGCGCTCGACTGGGCTCATTTTCTGATAACGCTCGACATCTTTTCCCGCGAAGTGGGTAACGGTCGTCATCTCCGATTGCGTGAGTCCGATCTCGTGAGCCCAAGAACTGATCGCTTTGACACCCTTCTCGGGCACTGGGTCGCGCGGCGACACCGTGCGCCAGTCAACCTCGTATCCCTCGGGGGTCTCCGGTACCTTATCCAACACGGCCCGCGCTTCGGCGGCGGTCTTGGGCTTGCCGGGTTCGGCCGGCTGCTCGTCGTTTGGCGATCCGACCCCTGAAGCTGCGATCGCGGTGAGGTGGTCCCATTCTTTTTTGGCCGCGAGGTCACCATCGAGCAATCTCGTCCGCTTCGCCGGGTCGCTGCTGAATTCTGCTAGTCGCGCCTTCGCCTGCTCGGCCGTCATGGCGCCGGCGACCGGGGCAGTGGCGGGGTTGAGCGGAACTCCCGCGACGATCCGCAGCAGCGCGTCCTCTTCGTTCGCCTCCCTGGAGCTGGGCCCGTTTTTTAGGCGCGCCTGCACCCATTCCCTGTTCGATTTCAGTTCGGCCAGACGCTCGCTCGCGCCCTCGGGCGTCTTGTACGACTCGGAAACTTCGGGCGTGCCGCTGCTCACTTGTTGTGTTGCGTCCATGATTTCACGTCCCTAGCCGATCTTCCGACTCTTGCCGCCGGTGACGTAGTTCCGGAACATGTCGAGCACCTGAAGTAGCGCGCTGTTCGGAGCCCACGCGCCTCCGCTGTTCCCGGGAAGTTTTGCCAGATCGACGCTCAGCTCTATATCGCCCGTCACCGGTGCGTCCGTGCCTTCAACGATGCTGAACTCGGTCTGTCCGACATTGAGACTGATCGAAAATTTCGCCATTGTCCTCTACCTCCTCCGCTTCGATTTGATTGCTGTGATTTTCCTACGCGGCTTTTGAACTCGGCCGCGGCTTCCCACGTTCTCGCCGGTCCTGGACCTGGGATCTCATGGCCTGCGCGCACCCGCGAAGGCTCGCCATGAAACGCTCGATGTTAAGGCGCTCGTAGAGTTGTCGACCGTAAGTGCCATGCTCCATCTCTCGTAAGCGCGGCGGCGCGTTCACTTCGGAGCGCAGGTAGGCCTCGACTGCGATCAGGTCGCAGAAGTCCTCCGAGAGGTTACGATACAGCCCCCAATTGCTCGCATTGCGATCTCCGGCCGCCTCCACAAAGTCTCTCTGCGTCGCGAACACGAGCTTCGCCGCCGGAATCACGGCGTCGATCGCGACGGAGAGTGCACGCACGGCCTCTTCGCACTTCTGCTTTTTCTCTTCCGCGATATCGCACTGAGCCTCCAGCTCTGCGATCATCTCGCGCTCGGTCGCGTTGGCAATCTCGGGGCCAAGTGACTCACACTTTGCGGTTAGCCTGTCGCGCTTCGACCTGAGTTCCTGCAGCTCGCGGCCGGCCGCCTCGCCTCCATCGGGAGACTCGATCGAATCGCGTCCAAGCCGCTGCTCGCGTGCGAGAATTTCCGAATCGAGGCTGCTGACCTCCCCGAGGGCCTCTTCCATCGCCTGGGCGAGCACGCTGCTATCTAGTGCGTCGGGCGCCGCGCCTAGCTTCTCGCGAATGAACTGTACGATCCCCTTCGCCATCGTCGTGACTCCTCTCGATTTAGATTCGTCCTTTCCCGTTAACTGCGTTTGTGTTGATTCGGTGGCTCCGCCTGCAAGCGGCCTGCGGCTGCCTCAGACGCCAGCGCGTTGCCGTGCTTCTCGTTGAAGCAATCCGGGCAGAGCCAGCGGCCATCACGCGCGCCCTTTCTCTGCTCGACGGGAAAGCGCCGATCACAATCCGCGCACTGCTGCATATCTTTGATTTCAGTTGCCATCGTCGTAACTCCTTTCGTTCGCTTTCGTTTAAGGGATGTAGCCTTTTTCGCGCGCGAGCCGGATCACCCGCCGCGCATCGTCCGCGCTTAGCGGACGGATCGGCGGAGGCGGGGTTGCGGGCTTTACATACTTTCCAAGTCCGACAGCTTCGAGGTCGGGTTGGTTGTCCTGGATAGCCTTCACGCGCGACGCCCGCAGTTTGGCCGGATCGCTGACTCCATAGGTCAGGGCGTTGTAGTCGTTGATGGTGTTAGTCCGCAGATCGTTCATCGTGGGCAGACCCTTGATGGCCGCCAGTCTGTTGTAAAAGTCAGGACCGATTCCGACTGCTGTCACTCCCGGAAGAGATTGAAACGCTCGCTTGATTTGGTCGTTGTCCAGCCGCCGCTGCTGGCCCTCCACCGTCGTGAGTTGCCGCTTCTGATTCTCGATCGCTGCGTTGAGCGGGATCGCACCCTTGCCATAAAGCTCGGCATTCATCGGCCCGTTGATGGTGCCGCGCAAGGTCTCAAGATCATTCTCATCGTTCGTCGCAGCGATCTGTTTTTGCATGGCGGCAATCGCACCAGGATTCCCGGGCGGCATAAAGGCGTAACCAGTTATCTGCTGATAGTGCTCGGGGCTGATCAGACGATGGGTCGCGGCGTTCTCTAGCCCCGCGGTGTCGAGATTGCCTTCATGGACCTGTTGCAAATATTTCTGCGTGAGACTCGCATCGAGATTTCCATTTGCTACGTCCATCATTTCCTTCGGGCGACGCATCGTCGCAGTTGCCGTAGCGATTGACGTCGCTTCCTGCGCAGGGTCGATCGAGGTCGCGTATTGCTTGAGATAGTCACCGAGGTACGGTGCGAGCGCAGGATTAACCGCGACGGCTCTAGCGCCCTCGGTAAAGATCGTGCGCGCCGCCAGCTGATGGTAGTACTGATTCTCGATCGGGCGCGCCGTAGGGTCGACGCCTTTATCGATGAGGGCCACCAGGCCGCCGTGCGGATTGTTCAACGCTGAGTTGGCATCGGCACCGAGATGAAACACCGGATGATCGTTCGGCCCGGCCGTTGAAGGATCGAAGGGCGTGCCATCCGCATTGAAGGCTTGAATTCCCTGCCCGATAGTCGCGGATGCCATCCTGATCTCGCTCTGCATCCTGAAATCATTGTCCTGATGGACTCTTTCTGCAGCCTCCGTTGGGAAGGAACCGAACTGCTCGGCAAGGTGTTGCGCCATCGCGAGTTGTAGATTTCGGGCGACGGCTCGATTCGGTGGATTCGGATTCGCGGGGTCTGTAGTGCCGGTCAGATGCTGCTGGGCGAGAGCATTGCTGGCCTTCTGGAAGTTGCTGATCATGTCCGGTATCTGCTGCCCGGAATTCAGTGCGGCGACCTTCGCCTGGCCGACGTCAGCCTGGAATTGCCCCATACGCTTCATCGTGTCGACTGCGTTGGCTTGGGCTTGCTGCTTCAGAGATATGTCCATCAATGGAGCGGCGGCCGCTTCTAGGGCTGGACCGGCGGTGTCGATTATTGGCTCGGGGCGAAATGGATCTCTGGGAAGGTCTGGACTAGGAGTCAGGGTGCGTTGCTCCACAGTCTGAATTGGCGTCCCGCTGCTCATTCGATTGGTCTCCCTTTCTCGAGTTCGATTTGTTTTCCGTACACCGAGTGTAACAACCGCATCCGCTCTTCGTGCTCTCGATCGCGCTCGCGGTGCTCGGCGGTTGGTGTCTTGGGCGCGTGCACTTCTTGTTTCTCGGCACGCCAGCGGTCCAGTGAAATGACTTTCCCCATGGTTGCGCCCTGCCTATAATTCCGTTCCGTGAAGCGCATCCTGGCAGCCCTCTGCGCTTGCTTGTTCGGCTACGGCGTAGCTGTTGGGGCCTTGGTCGCGGAGCGCCCCCTCGACACGCCCGCTTTCGCCGCACCATTCATGAGGTGGTGCTACAAGGATAGTCCGACGATTCTCATGTTTCCCGTTAAGGTCGAACAGTCGTGGACGGCGCCAATAGTCTTTCGAGATGAGGATAGCTGCGAACGGTTCCGGCTCGCCGAACCTGTCGACGATCTGATGCGGCAATCCTTCTGCGCACCAATGGCGCTCCTGCCGGGCGCTTCGTATCGTGGACTCGATCGCGAACATCTCGCTGTCTCGCCGACCGGGATCTGGTTTTATCAGCAGTGAAATCATCCGGTCTGGCCTTAGAATGGGATGTCGTCATCCATCGGCGCGGGCCCGGTCGCTTGCCTGGCGCCGGCATGGTTGCCGTTCGCCGAATCCTTGGGCCTCACGCTCAAGCCGTAGAACTTGCCCTTGTCGGATTCATTGAGCCAGCCGGACAACCAGAAGCTCGAAGCTCGGTTGCAGTGCGGGCAGACTACGTTGTCGAGCGAGCCCGAAATGTCGGGATCCTTTTTGCCCTGGCGCTTGCGCTTGTTGGCGCTGATGATGCCACTGTTCTTGTAATCGCTTCGTGTCATGAGAGACCTCGTCCTTCGGGTTCAACTGCCGGGCCCGCGATGCCGCAACCAGTGCGTGATGCAAGCTCGTACCGTGCGTGACGGAGCAGGGTTGCTACCGTGGTGGCTGCGAGCGCTCGATTACCTGCGAAGATCGGGGCGACAGAATATTTGAAGGTCCAGGCCAGCACGGAACCCATTACCTGACTTGCGGTAAGCTGTCTGCCAGCCGTCGCCGCGACGAGATCAGCGAGCGTCCCCTCTATGACCAGCGCTCGATAGTGGAATTGCGCGAGCCGTGCGAGTTCGCGCTCGAAGCGGTCACGCTGGCCGCCGATGCAACCCAGCAGGTCGCTGACCGATTTGCGCTCGATGCCGACCACGTCGCGCATGTCGACGCCATCGGCGAGAACGCTATAGTCGCCGGTCTTGAGGGTGGCGCGTTCCGTGGTGACGCCGCCGGGGAACAGCAGCGGGGTCTGCTCTCTCGAATCGATCAGCACGGTTAAGGATAGAGATCGCATACCTATCGCCTATTCATGGTACCTAAAGCGGTACCTATTCCAAATACTCCCCGAGAAACTTGTTGAAAATCCTACCATATTCTGATTAAGCCCCACTGACTCGGTCTCTGAGAATCGCGCGCCAATCCCATGCTTTCACTCGAAGAGTGCAGACTGTGCAGACGCCCCAGTATTAGGACGTACGCACGCGCGCGTGTGACGCTCCGATATAGTAAGTCTGCACGGTCTGCACTCCGTTGAGGCGATGCTCCTCACAGCAGTTCCTCGGAGCGGGTGAGGCGAGCACGTTCTGCGCCGGTCAACTGGAAGCCAATGGGCACCATCCCGGCGTTGGTTTTGAATTTCCCCACGTCGTGGTCGCCGAGCATCGTGCTGAAGGCGTTGTAGCTGGCCGGGCGCTCGCGCCGAGTCCCGCACCACTCGTTGAACGACTTGATGAGAAGGCTGATGAGGTCGCGGCCTTTCGCACCGTGCGGGTCCACGTCTTCGCAGCACTCGGCGCGCCACTGGGCGAATATGTCGTCGTTAGAAATTGACTCTGAGCTGTCGGCGATGACCTGCGGCGGCGGTTTCAATCCGATCCGTTGCCACTCTCGGCAGCCGTCGATCATCCATCTGAAAATTGCCGGCCATTCGGCGCGTAGCTTCGCAGCGAGCCCGTTGTCGCGCCGTGCAATGCGCTCAGGCGGAAGGTCGGGCGATGCTGGCGCACCGTCGGGGTCGATGAACTGCATCCTGAACTCGACCAATAACAATCGCTGAATGGCGGCGGCGTTATGACTCTCGAAAGTCGGTCGGTGGTTTCCGAGCACCATCAGCTTGCCGACTACCGGGAAGGTAACCGGGTTGCCGCGCATCGGATTTGCCGTCAGCATATCGCCGCCGACGATCTCCATAAGGCGCGACTGATTCCAGCACGCGCCCTTGCGGATCTCGTTGGCGACGATGAGGCGCGCACCGCGAAGCGGCATGAGTTCAGCTCGATGAGGTTCGACGGGGCGCTGCATCAATACTTCCGATGGTAGCCTCACCGCGTAGTCGCGCAGGATTCCGAACGGCTGGTCGGCGAAGAGATTTTTCCCACTGCGGCCGGTGCTGTGCAGGAAGAGAAATTTTTGCTCAGTCGTCAGACCCGTGCACAGATAGCCGCACCATCTTTGAAGGAAGGCGATTAGCTCGAAGTCGGGCCCGCTGTGGTCGCGGAGCGGAAAAGTCGTCTCGAGGAAGCGTTGCCATTCGGGCGCTGGGGTTCCTGGCGGCGCCGAATCGACAGCGCACCGTTTGGAAATGAAATCCTCCGGGCGTGGCGTGCGGAGGCCGTCTTCACTGGAACTCTGGTCTTGCAGCATGGCTCTATTCACCACCTAGACACACAGTCTTAGTCGGGGCGCCGAGCAGCAGCGGGTCGGCGTCGAATTCATTGGACAACATTGAAATGCTCTGATCGTCGGACGCCAGCGAGCTGACAGCGTATCGGGCCTTTGCAGAAGTGAGAGAGCGCGCGAATTGCTCGTATCGCTTGATTGCGAGCGCCGCCGCTCCCGCACGCCGGCAAATGTCGCGGGCCCAGTCAAATACTTGACGGCGTTGGTCGCGGCGCCAGCAGGTACCATCGAAAACAAACCATTCATTCAGGTCGCCTACGAAGCGCGCCTCGTGGCGATGTTCGTTGACGAAGTCGAGCGCCAACTTCTCTTCTGAGAATTCATGGATCGCGATCGCTTTTGCCGACTTGGGCTTCGCGTTCAGCTCGAAAACGTTGGTCACGGCGCGGCCTCCGTAGCCGGCTCAATCCACACCACATCCCGGAGCGGCCGTTGCCGCGGGTGGGCGAGACCGGCTTCGAGGCAACGTGCGATCGTATCGTGGGAGTGGCTCGGATTCGGCCATGCATCGGCGATTGCGTGCAACGCCGCTCGAAGCTCAGTGGCATCCGCTTCCCCACCGCCTGCGAGTTGGCCGAGTTTAAACGCGGTGCGGCTGAGCCGGTCGTTGCGGCAACCTTCGGTAGCTGCTGCGAGTTCGCCGAGCTCGTCATCGATGATCTTGCGCGCCCAGGCGCCGACGTGTCCGTCGAATTCCTGCGGCCGAAGCGGCATCACCGCGACTTGCCGCTTAACCTGTTCCTGCAATAGCCAGTCAATTAGCCAGTCGGGCGCGTCGGCAATAGCTACTTCGCCGAGCGCGTGTCCTGAATCGTACTGATATTCAAAGCCCTGGTTGTGGGTGCCAGCAGCAACTGCCATTCCGCCGGTGCCGCGAACATCTATTCCTGGCGCCAGCGCGCCCGCAGAATTTCTCACTTCGATTCCTGGGCATCTGAAGTAGTAATGCAACCCCTTGCGCGTGCGCACCAAGACCGTCACGGGCATGCCGCGCATCTCAAGCCACTCGATCGCGTCAGCGCTATCGGCGTCGACGACAAAGATTTTCGTCGCGAGGCCGGTGGGGATAGCTGCGCCTGCATCAGGAAATCGCCGGCACCAGTCGGCGACCTCGCCGTCAGAGGGCGGTTGCGATTGGAAGTCGCGCCACTTAACCAGCGGCAACTTGCCCGCTTCGCTGCATGCGATGGGGAATGCCCACAGATTGTGCTCGGCGAGATGATCCAGAATGCGCCTCAAGCGCCGCAACGTTGGTCTCATTGCAGCACCGTGTTCGGTGGCCGAAGCTGAAGCTGCGCAGTCGCTCGCGCGAGTCGTGCCCGGAGCGTTTTGTTTTCGGCGATCAGAACTACAAGGGATTGTCGCTGTGCCTTGATGACGCTGTCCGCGAGACTGACGAGAACGTCGACGGGGATTTCGGCGCCACTTGTAGCCCTCGGCGCACTATGACAAGGTGATGCGAGTTTGGCGGGTCGTGATTTTGCCACGGCTCGGCCTCCTGTTTGAAAACGCTGCGGAGTGTAGACCGCGGCGTTTTCGTTTCTGTGGAATTGATTGACTTAGTTGAGCGGGGTCCGGGTCCGGTGCAGGCGCTCGGGCAGCGCTGCGCGTTGCCGGGCGTCGTGTGCGTGGGCGCCTGGCTGAGCGCATGATCAAGGGCATCATCAGCCGCCAGACCATCTGCAGGAAGTCATGCAGACGCCGCCGGCGATCCAGACCGCGAAGTTCGCGCATGTGTCGCGCCTTCAGCGCGGTGAGCCGGACCTCGAAGGCGCTCGGTTGAAGTAAGAGTTCTGTGCCGGCGCAGAGTCCAGAAGGCGCGCGCGATCGCGCATAATCGCGGAGCAAGCTTCGCACGGTGGTTAGGCCGCGCGCGCGGCGCCGTAGGCGGCGTGTGGGCGAGTCGCCAACCAGTTAATGATCTCGCTACGGAGCCACCCGTTTTTCCTGCCGGTGATTTTCATCGGCGCTGGAAACTGGCCCTCTCGGCAGAGCCTCCAGATCGTCACTTGATGGAGTCCGACCAGCTCAACGACGTCGCGGGTCGCGAGAACGGGGTCTGTAATCTCAGGTGATTGTGAGTTACTGCTTGATCTCATTCCATTTTACCTACTGGTTTGAGGATCAAGTTCAAGCCCATCGCGCAATTATTATCCACTCTGGCTAGATGACAACGGTTGTCACGCTCGTAGGTTTACCACCTTCTTTGCAGCGGGCGTACTGGAGACGATAGCGGCGAGTCGCCGGTCCCATTTGAGCAGCGCCGCGCGCTTCTCCTTGTCGTAGCTGTGCCGGTCGTAGACCTTCGTCACGCCGCCCTCCGTATGATTCAGAATTTTTGAGACCGTCAGCCGGTCGACCCCGATCGCTGTCATGCCCGAGGCCGCAGTGCGGCGCAGGTCATGAAAGCGGAAGTCGACCAACTTCGCGCGCTCGCGGATGCGAACAATCCACTTCTGAGGATTGGCGACCGCGCGCCCGATCCTGCCACCAGTAAATACAAATTCAGATCGTTTATCGACTGGGAGTGAACGCAGAAGGCTGACCGCGGTGGGCGCCAGCGGGATGCGGTGTTCTTCGCCGTTTTTGGATCTGGCCGCCGGCAGCGTCCACATCGAATGATCGAGATCGAGTTCTGACCACGCTAGTCCTAAGATCTCCGTTTTCCTGGCGGCTGTAAGTAGCGCCAACTTGTAGATGGCCCGCACCTTGAGCGGCTCGGGCTCAAGCGCTTTCCACAGTTCGCGGACCTCATCATCGGAGAGTCGGCGCTCGCGCGATTTTTCGAGAGCTGGCCGCGGCACCTTGTGAGCCGGATTGAACTCCATCAGATCGCGGCCGATCGCGAAGTTGAAGATCGTCGAACATAGAGCCCGTACGCGGTTGGCGTGAATTGGCGCGCCCCGAGCGACAATTTCATCCAGCAGTGCGATGACGTCGCGTCGGCGAATATCCGGCAGTTTGCGATTCTTCCAGACGGGCAGCAGGTCGGCGTTCAGCATGTATACGTCCTCGGCCACGCTGCGCGGTTTCTTTTTCGGCCGGGCGTGATGCTTGAGGTAGAGATCGGACAGCTCGCCGAAGGTCGGATCCACTTTGGCCTGAGCCCGTTCTTGTGCTGGATCTGCTCCTTTGACGATATCACCGAGCTTGCTAGTCGCCTCGTCGCGCGCATCTGCGACGGACATATCGGGGAACCGGCCAAGCGCGAGGCGCCGCTTGCGGCCGTGCTGTCGATACATCAGCAGCCACGTCTTGGTGCCCCCCTTCGAGACGCGAATTCCGAATCCAGGCTTGCGCGTGTCCCAATAATCGATCTGACCCGTCGCAGGCGATTTCAATGCTGCGACCGCTGTGGCAGTGAGGTTCTTTTTCATCAGGGGCTCCTACGGATTTAGGTACCAGTTAGGTACCATCTTGGCCGCAATAGCCTGCAATGTCAAGAATCGATTAGAACGCAGAACACCGCGTCCACGTTGGGGTATCAGCTCAATCTATGATTGCGGCTCATAGCAGCAAATTGCGAGATAAACAGACTTCGGATCTGAGGGTTGGGGGTTCGAATCCCTCCGGGCGCGCCACCTCCCGCCGCGATAGACGGTCTCTAGCGCACGATCTCCGGGTGCCCGTTGACTCGTCGCCCTCCCCCATTCAATATTATGACTGACTGGTCAGTTTATGGATAAAAACAACACAAATTCGTCTGGAATTACAAACGGACGTCCTTTTCATGTTCACGACGAACAGGCTGCCAAGCGCGAACGGATACTCGCTGCCGCGCTCAAGCTGTTCGCGCACGAGCCCTACCAGGCGGTCACGATGGACCGCGTCGCCGTAGCTGCCGGGGTCGCCAAAGGGACGCTATATCTCTACTTTCCGTCGAAGGACGCGCTCTATCTCGGCGTTTTGAGCGACGGCCTCGACACCGCCTATCGCACCTATCAGGCCAGCGCCGACCCGAAGCTGCCGGTGGTCGAGCGGATGCGCCGTTCGATTGCGGTGATGGTCGAGTTCTACGATCAGCGGCGCGATTTTCTTCAGTTCTATGCGACCGAGGAGCCGCGGCTGTCCGAGGCGCGCAATCGGATCATCGAAGGATCGCGCGAACGCGCTTTCAATTTTTTCGCGTCACTGATTGAAGAAGGAATCCGGGTCGGCGTGTTTACGCGGGTCGATCCGCGGCTCGCGACCTTTACGATCCAGGGCGCGATTCGGTCGGTGCTCCTCTACTACGGACCGAGCCGCCCGGTTTCTGAGATAAGCCGCGAGCTTGGCAACCTGATGCTCCGATCGCTCGGCGCAGACCCGGTGCAGGTCTCGAAGCCGGTGCATCCGCAATGATTCGAACTCTTGTTCGCAGAGTCATCCGGCTGGCTATTCTCGGCGTCGTTATCTTCGGATTCTATATGTTCGGGCACGCCTACCTGTGGCCGCCCGAGGATCGTTCGAACATCAAGGTGGTCGGCATGGTCGAGGCGCCCGAAGTAAATATCACCAGCCGAATCGGCGGGCGCATCAAGCAACTCGATTTGCTCGAGGGCGACCACGTCAAGAAGGGACAGGTGGTCGCGTGGATCGAGGACATCGATCTGAAGAATCAGCTGGCCAAGTCCAACGCCGATCTCGCTCATGCGCAGGCCAACCTGGCGCAAGCGCGGCGCGACCTTGCGCGCAACGAAACGCTGGCGAAGGCAAATGTGGTTGGGACCAAGGTTCGCGATGATGCTATCACCCTCGTGCAGCAGGACGAGGCCGACGTGCTGAGTGCGCAGGCCAATTCGAAGTTCTATGCCGATCAAATCGTAGACACCGAGATAAAATCGCCGGTCGATGGGGTCATCGTCAGCAAGGCGCTCGAGGTCGGTGAATGGGTGACTCCGGGCGTGCCGATTCTGACCGTTGACGATCTCTCGACGATTTGGGCGCGGGTCGACGTCGAAGAGACCGACCTTGGTTCGCTCTACATCGGTAAGTCGGCGCAGGTCGAGTTGCCGACGAATCCGCCGCAGATTTTCACCGGGCGCGTGATGGCAATCGGGCAGGAAGGCGAGTTCGCGACCGAGCGCGACGTGCGGCGCGGACGCCAGGACATCCGCACCTTCTACGTCAAGGTCCAGGTGTTGCAGGCCGAAGGCGAACTCAAACCCGGGATGACCGCGGAAGTCACTTTTCCGCGCAATGATGGAACCCGACTCACTAGCAATACAAACCAAAGACCTGACTAAGCGCTTCGGCGCTTTCACCGCGGTCGACAAGGTCAACTTCGAAGTCCGTCGCGGCGAGGTCTTCGGACTGCTCGGGCCCAACGGCGCCGGCAAGACGACGCTGGTGCGGATGCTGACCACGTTGATACCGCCGAGCGGCGGGCAGGCATTCGTCGCGGGCTTCGACGTTGCGCGCTATCCACGCCAGGTGCGCGAGAATATCGGCGTCATTCCGCAGGCGCTCACCTCGGATCTCGATCTGACAGGATGGGAGAACGTCGATATCTACGGCGAGTTCTTCGGCCTGTCGCGCCGCGAGCGCCGCGAACGAGGGCATCGCCTGCTCCACCTGGTCGGGTTGACCGAGCGCGCGAATGATCTGGTCGCGACTTACTCCGGCGGGATGCGCCGACGCCTTGAAATCGCGCGCGGCCTGATTCATTCGCCCGACGTGCTGTTTCTCGACGAGCCGACGATTGGACTTGATCCGCAAAGTCGCCGCGCGGTGCACGACCTGCTCGAAACGCTGCGCAAGGAAAGCGAGATCACTATCTCGCTCACGACGCACTACATGGACGAGGCCGAGTCGCTCTGCGACCGGATCGCGATCGTCGATGGCGGCAAGATTATCGCGCTCGACACGCCGGTCGGACTCAAGTCGATGGTGCCGGGCGCGGACCGGATCGATCTGGTGGTCGAAAAAAATCCCGACGCGATCGCCGAGATGCTGCGGCCGATGCCGTATCTGCGCGAGGTGAATCGCGACGGCGGCAACCGCTTGCAGCTTTCCTCCAACGATGGCGCACACGCGATTCCGAAGATCCTCGAGGCGATCGACGCCGCCGGCGATCGCGTGACTTCGATCACCGTGCAGAAGCTCTCGCTCGAAGACGTCTTTATCCATTACACCGGGCGCACGCTGCGCGACGAGCCGGCCAAGAAGGTCAGCATGTTCGTCGGCGCCGGGATGCCGCAGCAGCGCTGAGGAGGCCGCCGATGTTTGGGCTCAAGTTCCTGGCAATCATGCGCCGCGACCTCAAGAAGCTGACGCGCAATCCAATCACACTGGTCTCAGTCATCCTGATGCCGATCGTGTATCTCGTGATCATCGGCAATTCGTTCCAGGGCCAGCTCAAGCATCTGCCGATCGTGGTCGTCGAGCAGGATCACGGACTCTACGCGCGCCGCATCGTCGAACAGTTGCTCGCGCTGCAGGCGGGACCGAAGACCGTTGACGTCACCTTCGAAACCGATCCGGGCAGCGCCGTTGACGAAGTGCGCGACGGACTCTTCAAGGGCGTCGTCGTCATCCCGCCCGACTTCAGCCACGACGTCGCCGAAGGCCGTATCGCGCAGATTGGACTGTTCACCGACAACGTCGACAGCATCAGCTCGCAGACCCTCGAAGGCGTGCTCGACCAGGCCGCCGCAACAATCAAAGTTGCCTATGTCACCGCGCGCGAACCCAAACTCAACGACATCTCGCTGCGCCCGAGTTGGCTGTTCCCGTACGTCGACTACGATCGGTCGCTTATCCCCGGCGTTATCGTGATGGCCATCTTCATGGGCTCGCTGATGTCGGGCGTGTTCAACTGGGTGATGGACAAATTCATGGGCGTCACCGAGTGCTACCTGGTGACTCCGCTCTCGCGATGGGACATCGCCGGCGGCATCCTGGCCAGCGGCGTGACGGTGACCAGCATCGGCGGGATACTGGTCTTGTTCCTGGGCCTGATGATCACACGCGGGCGAATCCTGGGCGGTCCGATGGCGCTGTTGATGCTGATCGGAATAATCATCATCAGCGCGACCGGCCTGCTCGCGATGACGTTCTCGATGCTCGGGCGCGCGGGCCATCCGCGTCTGGTCGGCACGTTCTCTGGGTTTCTGAACGTGATCCTGTTTTTCCCGAGCGGCGCGATCTATCCGGTCGAGAGTTTCCCGCCGTGGCTAAGAGCCTTCGCGCATTTCAATCCTGAGACTCATTCAGTGAGCGCAATCAAACAGATCCTTTTCAAAGGCGCAGACTTCACCGCAGTAAGCGGCGACATCGCATTCCTGCTGGTGTTCATGGTGCTGATGCTGGTGCTGGCGAGCGTCTCGTTCAAACGGACGCTGTAGTTTCTCCGCGCAGGTGGGTCCCTCTCATCTGGTCCCCCTTCCCGCTCGGGAAGGGGCTAGGGGTTAGGTTGCTGCGCGTCAACGGCAACGCTGCATCAAAAGAAGGAGCGCTGCGCGATTTCAGAGACCGGAACCGGGTTCGCGTCGCGCGAACCTGTCCGGAGGCCAGAAGCCATTTCCTGCCGCTCGCGTTGCTCGCTTCGTCAGGATGAGAGAATTTGCTCGCGCTGCTCGTTTCGTCGGAGATCTACTCACCGCCCAAGCGCTTCGACGATAACCCTTTGCAGTTCGGCGATTGAGACTGGTTTCAACAGCGAGATGTTTGCTCCGGCGGCGTGGGCGGCGTTGTTCAGTTCGGGGGCGTTGTGTCCGGACATCACGATAATCGGCGTGGTCTCCGACTTGGCGCGGATGTGACGGATGATCTCGATGCCGCTGGTGTCGGGCAGGCTCAAGTCGGTTATGACCAGGTCGGGCGACTCGGCATCGATCAACTGGATCGCTTCGTTCGCATCGAAGGCCGCGATGCAATTGTGGCCCGCGCGTTGGAGCAGTCTCACGTACGCGTCTACCAAGTCGCGCTCATCGTCCACGATCAATATTTTGGCTGGCGCAGGCATCGGCCTAGCGGCCCGATCGACTGCTGTGTGCGGCAGTCATTTGCGGTGGCGGCGACGTTTCTTCGCGCGCCGTAAGCTTCGCGCGTCCCGATGACGACTCGCCCATCGTCGGCAGCGTTATTGCGAAAGTGGTGCCTTTGCCCATCTCGGATTCGACGGTGATGCTGCCGCCGTGGTCTTGCACGATCCGTTGGCTCAACCAGAGACCCAAACCGGTCCCTTTCGCCTTGGTCGTGAAAAACGGCTGAAACAGTTTGCCGAGCACGTCGCTCGGGATTCCCGCGCCGTCGTCCACGATTGCCAGGCGAAGATGGCCCGCGCGTCCCGGCGCAGGAGCCACCTCGATTCGTATCAGGTGCGCGCCCGCGTCGCGCGCGTTCAGAATAAAATTGATGAGCACCTGCTCGAGGCCAGTTGGCTCCGCCATCACCGGCGGCAGCGAGCGATCCAGGCTGGTCTCGTATCTCAACGCGCTGCCCTTGGCCTCGGCGCCGACTATCAGCATCGCCTCTTCGACCGCGACGTTCATATCCACCGCCTGGCGCGAGCCGGGGCGCTGACGGGCGAGCGAGAGCATGTTGTGCGAGATGCGGCTGGCGCGCTCGATGTTCTTTTGCAGGACCAGCAAATCGTCGCGCGTTTGCTTGCTGAGATCCTGATCCGACGCCAGCATCAGCTCGATTCGCGAGGCCATCACGGCCAGCGGGTTGTTGAGCTCGTGCGCGATTCCGGCGGCGACGGCGGCGAGCGCGTCGACGGTTTCATTACGGCGCGCTTCTCGCTCCATCGCCCGGCGCTCGGTGATATCTGTGATGAAGGCGATCACCAGCTTGCCGTGATGGGTATGCACGACGTTGAGACTGACCTCGACGGGAAATTCAGTGCCGTCCTTTCGGCGCCCCGCAATGTCCATCCCACGGCCCATCGCGCGGGATCTTGGCGCTCCAAAAAAAGCGCTGCGATGCGCCTCGTGGCGATAATGGAAGCGTTGCGGCACCAGGATTTCTATCGGCTGACCCACCAGCTCCATTTCATGGTAACCGAACATCTCCTGCCCGCGCGGATTGAGCTGCCGAATCATTCCGTTGCTGTCGGCGGAGATAATTCCCTCGACCGATGACTCGAAGTAGCCGCGCGCACGCACGAGAGCTTCCTCGCGAGCCGCAACCGAGACGCGGATGGTCTGCATGTAGCGTGCGGCGACGAGGTAGAGCAGGAGAGCGTTGACGCACACGAACATCAGGCGGTTGAGGTCGTTCGAATGCGCCGGCATCAGCGACAGCACCCGATCCGACATGGCAACCCAGATTAGTCCGCCAAGCGCATAGTAAAACGCGATGCGCAGGGGCCGGCTGCGATAGATCGGCACATGATTCAATGCGCCGTGTTCGGTCAGTTTGTGGGTGCCGTTATCGTGCGCCATCAGGACGGTTACTTTAGTCCTCCGGCGCGCTCCAAGGTAGCGGGGTCGTCTTAGGCCATCTTCAGGTCATTTGGGCCAATTCGAGAGCCTTCGATATTCAACGACGACAGTTCCCGCTAGTGGATGCTCATTACTGGCGCGTGGCGCGGCGGATGAGATTCATGCCGCGCACTGGGGATCCCGAGGTCGCGCGTCACGTTGCCAAGAGCGGTTGCGATGAACGCCACGTTGGAAATTCGACGTTCGTCCTGGCGCATCGGTACTATCGTCATCGAAACCGGGATTTCGGCGCCGTCGCTTCGGACCTGCCAAGTTGGGAACCGTGGGATGATTTCGCCGCCGAGCGCTCGATCATACATTCGGCGGATTTCTTCGCGTCGACCAGCAGGCAGCAGAATCTCGTTGGCGAGGCCGAGAATCTCGAGCTCGGCGTACCCGTACATTTTTCGAGCCGCCAGGTTAATCGCGGTGATCCTGCCGGCGACGTCTACGCTATGAACTCCGTCAGGAATCGAATTGACGACCATCGCCATCAGCTCGTTGAAATCTTCGCGCCGCTTGCTCTCCATCGCGGCCCCGGTCACCGCCGCCAGCTCTTCGAAGCCGTCGGGCTTTAGCAGGTAGTGATACAGCCCGTGCTTGAACGCTCCCGCCACCACCTCTTCGCCGCCGTTGCCGGTGAGCATGATCACGCGGCTTCGCGGCCATCGCTTGCGCACGCGCTGGAGGATCGACAATCCGTCGCTCCATCCAAGCCAATAGTCGGTGATCACGATGTCGCAGCCGTCGCGTTTGAGGTGCTCGTTCATCCCAATGGGATCGTCGGCGGCCAGGATCTCCGCGTTCGGAAACGCATGGCGGAGCCGAGCCTGGATAACCATCCGATCGGTAGGGTTGTCTTCCACCAGCAATAAGAACATGCGGAAAAATCCTCGCGCGCGTGAGACGGCACTACGGCATTTCAAAGGAGAGCAATCACTATGCCGAGCGGAAGGGAATTCGTGACGGTTCTGAAAAGCACGAGACGGCTACGAAACAAGGCCGAGGGCCGCACGTAGCGCGCAGTGCCGTCAATTGGGTGTTCCGTAAACTGACCGAGCCGCGTCCTGCAATGAGACACTTCCCGGCACGTTGCTCCCGCTCAGGCCAATTTAATGTCCTTTTGCCGATACCCTTCGGCTACGCGCTTGAAGAACTCGTGGCGTACTTTTTCTATTGCTGCACTGTCGCCGACCCGCAGCAGCACTGCCAATCCCAACCCACTGGCGCTCGCGCTCTGAAAATATACCGAAGGTTCAAATTCAGCGCCGTCACCGTTGACCGACTTCATCGCCGCCGACGCCGACTCGCGGGTCACATCCTCGATGAGCTGGAGATCGGGGCCGGCGGCCACGTTCAGATCGACCTCAACGTTGAGCGCGCCGTCCGATGCGCGCTGGTTGGTTAGAATTGCGTCCACCAGTTGCGAGTTGGGGACAACCACCGCATTGTTGTTCATCATCCGGAACTTGCTGCTGCGCCATCCGAGATCGGTCAGCCATCCCTCCTGGCCGGTCGAGAGCTTCACGTAGTCCCCGACCATCAGCGGCTTGTCGATCACCACGAAGAAGCCCGAGAGCGTGTTCTTCAAAGTCTCCTGGAGGGCCAGCGCGATCGCCAGCGAACCGATACCCAGCGTCGCCAGCAGCGGGCCGATTGAAATTCCGGCGCTTTCCAGGAACATCAGGACGCCCAGGCCGAACACCAGCCCACGCGCGAAGCCAGTCATCAGGCCGTAGCTCTGGCCCAGCACTGGAAATCGAATCGCGGCTCGCCGCATCCAGGAGATCAGGAGACCGTCGGCGAACACCACCAGGGCCAAAATCGTGCCAGCTGAGGTGATTCCGGCGATGACTCGATTCCAGCGATCGGGAATCGGCTCGAGACTCAGCGCCACAATCAGCGCGAGCACGACTGCTCCTATCTTGAGCGCGGGCGAGAGCGCGCTCAGGAGAGCCTCCATCCAATCCCGGTGAGAACCGGTCAGACGCCGGATCAAGCGCAGGACAATCCGGGTGGCGACGAGAAAAATAAACGCCAGCGCGAAAAACGCGCCGACCACGATCGTCCACTTCCAGAAAAAGTACTGAGTCAGGTTTGCCGGTAGACTCATGGGACGCAGGATTACCCCCGCCCTGGGGTAGAGCGAACCCACGTTGGGGTTCGCTGCAAGCAACCGGATCCCGTCGGATTGATTACCGGGGGTCTAGCGCGCCTTTTTCTGCAGGGGCGGTTTCTTTGCTTTCGGCGGACGTCCGCGACGACGCTTCTCGACGCCGGTCGCTTCGAGCTCGTCTTCGTCGGGGCCGAATGCGCTGTCCACCTGCACGTCGTCGTCGGCGGTGGGAACCCGTTCGACGTGCTCTTCAGCGTCGTCCGGATTGTTGAGCTCTTCGGGTCCGGTCCATCGACCGCCGAACGGTTTGGAGAGTCCGCTTTGACCGCTTCGAGCTTCGGTGTTCGCTTCGTTCTGGCAATCGACACAAAATTGCGCGAACGGGATCACCTGGAGACGCGCCAGCGGGATTTCATCGCCGCATCGCGCGCAGGTTCCGTAGACTCCGGCGCCGAGCCTAGCGATTGCCGCGTCGATCGCGCTGAGCCGTTCTTGCGCGCGATCGAACAGGGCAGCGTGCGTCTCGACTTCCGACAACGATCGCGCCACGTCCATTTCGTCAGCGGGAGGCTGGCCGCCATTGCGGGCCTGCTCGCGCATCAATTCTTTGACCCGGGCGAGCGTATCGGCACGCTCTTTAGCGAGCAGACGCTTGAGCGCATCGATTCTTCGTCCGCCGGTATTAACTGCGGATGCCATCTTAGTCTTCTGCCTCTTTACGATTTTTGCAGGTGAAGTTTTTGCAGGTCTATTTTTTGTTCGAGTCTTCATTTTGTCCGACCGTTCAACTTCGATCTTTTAATATCAGCATTGATCGTGCCTCGCGCCACTTTCTGAGAACGAGCGGACTTAATACTCTTTCCACGCACGATTCGAGTCCAGTAGTCTCATATACGGAAATTGTTTCAATTTGGTTGCTTACCGATCCCCGGAGCGCGGCAGTGTATCCGGATCTGAGGGCGGGCGCGAGAGGCTTTCGAAGATCAAAGACGCGCCTGTGCAAAATCGATCGCTTAGCGGACAATCGCACTGATGCCGCATAATTGAGCAGCATCCGATGCCGTTGAACCGTCGAAAACGCTGATTTCCTTGTTGATTTCTCGTTTAGGTTGCTCAAAGAACGTTGGCACAGACAATGCTGAGCAGGCAGGAGTTTTAATTCGGCTCAAGGAGGATCCAATTCGAATGTCTGCAGCTGTATCAGAACAGGTTCTCCAATACGGCCCTTCGAATCAAACTCGGGTAATGAACGAATGCTCGGGGCCTGATCCGTGGCTGAGCGCGCGCTTCGAGCCGGATTTTCTGGTGCCGGTTCAGTTTTTCGATCTCACGCGGCGCCGATCGATGCTCGATGGCGAAACGCGGCTGGTGTTCGCGGTGCTGGAAGACGCGGTCCGATGCTACGTCAAGACAGTGAACTCGATGCGGCGAAGCGACCGCGAGCAATACGAGGAAGTTCAGCGATGGTTCAACGCGGAAGCGGGAATCCATAGTCCGTTTTCTTTCGAGTACGTTTGCGACGTGCTCGGAATCGAAGCGGCGTCATTGCGCGGGCGGCTGGGGATGCTGAGTGTCGACGATCTGCCGACCAAGCAGATGCGATCGGTCGGGCGGCGGCAGGTTGTGCGCGCCGGGCGGTCGTCGCGCAAGCGATCGAATGGGGGAGAGCGTGGATCGTCTGGACGAGGGGTAGGAATGCGGGAGGGCGCGAGCCTTTAGCAACTGAAGGGCGAATCACGCAGCCTGATTTTTCCCAAGCCGGGCGAAAATGTTATCGTGTTAGTCAGCCGCGATAGAGTCTCGGCGCGACGACGATGAGTAATCCGCTCGGAAGATTCGAATTCCGGATTTGGGGAAATCACCTTAGCCCCTTTCGAGATCGGCTGACCGCGATCGCGGTGCCGTCGGAACCGGTTGAAAGCGCGGAAACCTATATCCTGTCGCGTACGACCGACACCGCCAACGTAAAAATTCGCGCCGAGTTGACGGACATCAAGCTGATGACCGAGCAGGTCGGGCGGCTCGAGCGATGGCGGCCGGTGCTGAAGTCCGCGTTCCCACTCGATGCGCGCACGATCGTCGAGCAGGTGTTTCCGCATCTTGGGGTGCCGGTCGAGCAAATCACACAGCCGTCTTACACGCATGGCGAATTTCTTCGCGACCTGGTGCGGCCGCATCGCGATCTTTCGATTGTGCCGGTGGTAAAATTGCGGTGCCAGTTCAGGTCGGAAAAGTTCACGGCGGAATTTGCGGAAGTTCAAATCAGCGGCGGCGCCACTTCGGAGACTGTTGAGATAGAATCGGACGACCCTGCTGCGGTTCTTCGGGCGATCGCAAAACTTGGACTAAACTCTCACGCGAATATAAACTACGTTCGTCACCTGAAGCTGATGACGGGAATGACACCGCGCGCGAGCGCCACGGCCAGCTAGGCGCAGGCGCGAAAGCATCGACGGCATTCGGCTGTCGCGGGGTGGGCACCGAAAACAATGGCGAAGGAAATCGAGCGTAAGTTCCTCGTTCATCCACGAAAATGGAGCGACCTTGGGGCCGGCCAGCCAATTCGCCAGGGATACCTGTGCGCCACGAAAAAATCGTCAGTGCGGGTGCGGACGTACGGAGACCACGCGTATGCAACGATAAAGGGACACACGTCGGACATCACTCGCGACGAATACGAATACGAGATACCGGTGAAGGACGCGAATGAGATCCTGGACAACCTGTGCGAGCATCCACCGATCGAAAAGACCCGCTACCGAATCCTGTACAAGGGCCACACGTGGGAGGTTGATGAATTCGGCGGCGCAAATCACGGACTGACGCTCGCCGAAGTCGAGCTGAAGGATCCCAAGGAAGATGTTGAGCTGCCAGATTGGATCGATCGCGAAGTGAGCGACGATCCGCGCTATTTTAATTCGAACTTGTCGGCCAAGCCGTTCTCCACCTGGAAATAATCACGGCGAGAGCCGACCTCAGGAGTACAATTCTTTGAAAGTCGCCGACTTGATGACTCGTGACGTTCACACGTGCACGATAGATGATTCGTTAAATGGGGCCGCGCGGATAATGTGGGACCACGATTGCGGATGCGCGCCGGTGGTCGATGCGCACGGCAAGCTGGTCGGAATCGTGACCGATCGCGACATCTGCATGGCCGCGTACACCCAAGGCGTGCCGCTCGATGCAATCCGGGTCGAGCGGGTGATGTCGGCGCGAGTGATTTCATGCGGGCGTGGGGACGAGCTCGAGACCGCGCATCAACTGATGCGGACGCACGAGATTCACCGCCTTCCCGTGGTCGATACGCGCGGCCGGCCGATCGGAATCCTGTCTTTGAGCGACGTCATCAATCATTGGCATGGGGATCGCGCAGCCGAGCAGGCGGTCGAGATCGCGGCGACGTTCTCAGCGATTCGGCGCCGTCGCGAGCGCACAGCGGCCGCGCATGCGGCGTCGAATGGAGATACGCCAAACGGAGATGCGGCATCCTCGCAAGTATCGGCCAAGCCGCCGCCGAAAAGAAAACGCACGCGCGCCTCGAAGCCGTCGGCCGATCTTAGCTAGCATTCGCTACCTGATTCGCCACTGATTTTCGCAACGCTGCGCATCAGGCTCGTACTCTGGTAGAATCCGCCAATGGCTGAAGGGCAGCCGCGAATTACCAACGCGGGCACGCGCGCCGCCGCCGTGTACGGACTGATGATCGGCGCGTTGGTGCTGCTGTATCTGTGGATTCGGTCGTACGGCGACACGCTCGGCGCACCCGGTCCAGTCGACAGCAACGTCTTCGGATCGGCCATCTCGCGATCGAACGAAGGCGACCTGCTGCATCTGCTGCTCGCCCTGGTGGTAGTGATCGCGACCGCGCGCGCGATGGGCTGGGTCTTCCGTAGCGCAAAGCAACCGCAAGTGGTCGGCGAAATTCTCGCCGGGATCGTGCTTGGTCCGTCGTTGCTCGGACGTCTCGCGCCGGGCGCGGAGGGATATATTTTTCCGGCGGCGGTGGGTCCGTATCTCAACGTAATCGCGCAGGTCGGCGTCATCCTTTATATGTTCCTGGTCGGGCTCGAGCTCGATCCGGCGCTGCTGCGCAAACGCGGGCACTCGACGGTTGCGATCTCCCACGCGAGCATCGTGCTGCCGTTCCTGCTCGGCGCGACGATCGCGCTGTACCTGTATCCGAAGCTCTCGACCAGAGACGTGCCGTTCACATGCTTCTCGCTTTTCCTGGGCGTTTCGATGTCGGTGACGGCGTTTCCAGTGCTCGCCAGGATCCTGACCGATCGTGGAATTCATAAGACCAGAATGGGTGCGATCGCGCTGACCTGCGCGGCGGTCGACGACGTGACCGCGTGGTGCATGCTGGCGTTCGTGGTCAGCGTGGCGCGGGCGGAGGCGGCGGGCGCGGTGGCGACGATCGCGATGGCGCTCGGATTTATCGTGCTGATGATCGTGGTGGTGAGGCCCGCGATGGCGCGCCTGTCGCTGTTGTATGGAAATCGCGGACGGCTGACGCAGGGTGTTATGGCGTCGGTATTTATTGCGCTGCTGATCTCCGCGTCCGCAACCGAATTGATCGGCATCCATGCGGTGTTCGGAGCGTTCGCGCTCGGCGCCGTGATTCCGCACGACAGCGGGATGGCGCGCGAGATGACGGACCGCCTCGAAGACATCGTAATCGTGCTGCTGCTGCCGGCGTTCTTCGCTTACACGGGATTGCGCACGCAAATCGGGCTGGTCAATGGATCCGAGCAGTGGATGATGTGCGCATTGATCGTCGCGGTCGCGTCGGCGGGCAAATTCGGCGGCAGCGCGATCGCGGCGCGAATCACGGGACTCAACTGGCGCGACTCGACGGCGCTCGGCGTGCTGATGAACACGCGCGGCCTGATGGAATTGATCGTGTTGAACATTGGGCTGGAGATGAACGTCATCTCGCCGACACTGTTCGCGATGCTGGTGATCATGGCGCTGGTCACTACCTTTGCGACGACGCCGATTCTACATCTGATCACACGCCGACAAGGCGCGGAGCTCGAGCCGCTTTCCGAGCTCGGCACGTTCTCGCCCGAGCCTGCGGTCGCGCCACAACCTCCGAACCGCGTCGCTCCGTTTCCTGCGCCGCATCCCGCGCCACATAGCAGTCCGCGGCCTGCGCAGCCGCCGCCGCGCCCGATGCTGGTCGGAACCGAGCACAGCGCCATCCTGGTGCCGGTATCGAATCCGGAAGGCGTGGCCGTTCTGATCGAACTCGCGCTCGCGGCGACGCCGCATGACGCGCCGCCGCCGCGCGTGCTCGCACTGGTGAAGACTCCGTCGGGCGGAGTGCGATCGGGACTCCGCGAGGCCGACCAGCGGGTACCGCCCCGCTCTCCCGCGCTGTCGGCAGCGTTGGACCTCGCGCTCGCGCGTGGCAGCATCATCACGCCGCAGGCAGTTTGGACGACCAACCCCGCGGCAGACATCCTGGCGTTCGCGAGCGAGCCGCAAATCGGATGGCTCCTGATGGGATCGCATCGCGCAGTCTTCGGATCAGACTTCATGGGCGGCGTGGTCCGCGAAATTCTGGACAAGGCTCGCGCGTTGCCGGTTCACGTCGCTGTGGTGATTCACGGCGGCGAGCGTCCGATGGATCGCGTCTTTGCAGTGGTCGACCGCGGGACGCACGGTCGCGCGGCGCTGGATCTCGCTTTGAGAGTGGCGTTGCAGAAGAAGTCGGGACTGCACGCGGTGCTGGTGCCCGAGGACGGGAACGCGGAGGACGCTGAACTGCTCGATCTGATCCGCGATGCCGGCCGCGCGCTCGGACGCCGGCTACATACTGACGTGCTAAGCGCGCCGACGGCGGCGCAACTTGCGCGTCAGACGCCGGGCGGCCTGATCGTGGTCGCGACCAACCTCGCAGACAAGTTCGGACTCTCACCGGACAATCGATCCGACCCCAAACGATGCGTCGTGGTAGTGCAGGGATCGGAAAGCGCCCCCGCCCGAATAGGCGCCCGCACAATAGAGCATCACCGAAGCGCGAAACCCTGAAACTCTTTCGCCCTTTCCGAACGGGAACGTCAAGGAGTGTAGTTCCTTCACGGTGCGGAACGCTATTCCCGTCATTGCTGGGAATTTTTGAGGCATATCTTTTGCTCGTTTTGCTGGTGTCTTAAAACGCTTGGGGCGCGTGGCGCCGCTTGCGTCGTCGCAGGCTTGCGGCTCGCGAGGCTGATCGCCCGATTCCCGCCCCCTCTTCATTGGGGTTCTCTTTGAGGACAGCGACTATGGGCACACAGAAAAAGCTTAAAGTTTCGCGGCATTTTTTCGTTGCAGCGCTGGTTGCGGCGACGATCGGGGGTTGCTCTGCCAAACGGCAGCAGCCGACACCGGACGCCAATGCCGCCGTAGCTTCGCCGGCGGCGCAGGCGACCCAAGCGGCTGAGGCCAAACCGCGGGTGACACATGTGGCGTCGGCGGATGTTTCGAGCAAGAACACCAGTGCGGCGATCCTGGAGCAGATACATCAGGCCAATCTGAAGGAGATCGCGATCGGCCAGCTCGCGGAAGAAAAAGCTTCGAGCGACGAAGTTCGCGCCTACGCGGTTCAACTGGTGAACGACCATACGAATGCCGATCAGATGGTAGCTGCGACGGCGCAGAAGAAGGGCGCTCATCTGCGCGATTCCCAAGGCAGTCACGGGAAAGTGGCGCAACAGAAACTGTCGGCGGCGAGCGGCGCTCAATTTGATCGGCTCTTTTTAGAGCAGAGCAGTGCCAATCACAAAAAGCTCATCAGCGAGCTGCAGCAGGAGCGCGAGGATGCCAGCGACGATGACGTCGAAGCGTTGATCGACAAGATCGTGCCGATCCTGCAGCAGCATCAGGACCTCGCGCAAATTCTCATGAAGAAGGAGCAGGCCTAACCGGCCCGATTCGGAAAACCATGGCAACAGACACGACAAGTTTTGACGCCAGGGAACGCGTTACGGATCGCGTTTCATGGGGCAGGCGGCTGGTCGCCGGAATCGCCGACGGAATCCTCAGCGCCATCCTGATGATGGGCTTCATGATGGCCTATTCGAAAGCAATCGGTGAGGGCCTCACGATGCCGCTCAGGGCGCTCGGTGCGCTCGTATATGGAGTTGAAGCGTTAGTCGCGGGATCGATGGCGATGCTGGCCGGCGCCGGCATTCAACTTGGATTTTCGATCGTGCTCGGAATCCTGTTCGCGCTGTGCACGTCGCGGCGAACGTCGATAGTAGCGGAGATGTTGGTCGGGATCGTGGTTGGCCTCGTCATCTGGGTGGCGATGGAGTTGGTGGTGCTGCCGTATATGAATCCGACGATGGCGGCGCGAATCGCGCTGATGCCGCTGGCATATTTCATCGCACACTTGCTGTTCGGTATCGGCCTCGGGTTGACGCCCGTGTTCGTGCGGACCTTCGGCGGGAAGCGACGCGAGCAGCGTCGGATGCAACGTCCGGCCGAAGCTTTGCCGACTTGATCGAGTGGCGGCGAGATGAGCGCCTATCGAAAGCATCCGGTTCTTTTCTGGGTTGGCGGATTTTTCGCGACGCTGATCGTCGCGGTGTTTATCGCGTCATTCTTCCTCGATGACATAGTGCGCGCGCGCACGCAGGCGGCGATGAACCAGAAACTCAAGGGCTACCATGTGGCGCTCGCGCATGCGCATCTGCAATTGATCGGCGGCGTTCTGACGCTGAACGGTCTCAAGGTGATACAGGAAGCGCATCCGCGCCCTGCAGTCGCCGATATCGCGACGATGCGCTTCACGATCCAGGTGAAGGAGCTTTTTTCGCGACGTGTGGTGGCCGACGTGCTGCTGTCGCGGCCGAAGATTCATATCGATCAGACGCAGGTGGTGGCGGAAGCGAAGAGCAGCGTGCCGCTCCGGCAGAAGGGATGGCAGGACGCGCTCGAGGCGGCGTATCCGTTCAAGATCAACCGGTTCACTATTTACGACGGGGATGTGGTCTATATCCAGGACCGGGTGAATCCGCCGCTACACCTGGCAAATCTCAACTTCACCGCGGATAACATCCGCAATATTCACGCGCCTGAGAATGATTACCCGTCGCGGTTCCACGCCAACCTGGTGATCTTCGAAACCGGCAAGGCCACAATTGATGGGCATGCGAACTTCCTCGAAGAGCCTTTCCCGGGCGCGCGCGCGAAGTACACGATCGAAAACGTGCCGCTGAGCGCGTTCGATCCCGAGATTCGCGAGATCAATCTCGAGGTGCACGGGGGGCGGCTGTCGAGCAACGGTCTGCTCGAGTACTCCCCGAAGATAACCAGGGTCGAGGTCGACAACGCCACAATCGATGGGGTGGACGTGGGCTATGTTCATACGCCGGCGACGCAAGTGGCAGAAGCGAAGCGCGTCAAAGAGACCGGCAAGGAGATTGAGAAGCAGAACAACCGTCCGGCGGTAGAAATCAGCGTGCTCGATTTAGATATCGTTCACAGCAATTTTTCGTTCGTCGATAAAACCACCAACCCCAACTACAAGCTTTTCATCAATGGCACTGAACTGACGATCAAGAATCTGTCGAACCATCAGACTCATGGGCCAGCGGAGTTGACGCTGCGTGGCAAATTCATGGGCAGCGGCGATACCAACGTGGCGGGTGATTTCCTGGCGAGCGGGCAAGGACCGGCCTTCGACCTGAAGGTCGCGATTCAGAACGCCGACCTGACCGCGATGAACGATCTGTTGCGCGCGTTCGGGCGCTTCGATGTCGCGGCGGGACAGATTTCAGTGTACTCGCAGGTCGCGATCAAGAACGGGAACATCGACGGCTATGTAAAGCCGATGTTCGCGAACCTCAAGGTGTACGACTACCAGAAGGAAAAAGGCACCGGCGTGCTGCATCAGGCGAAGGAGCTGGCGATCGGCGGCGCGTCTCATCTGTTCAAGAATCATAGAACCGAAGAGGTGGCGACCGACGTGGACCTGAAGGGGAAGCTGACGAGTCCGGATGTAGATACATGGCAGGCGCTCGGCCAGGTGCTGCGCAACGCGTTTGTCGAGGCGATAATACCAGGGTTCGATCGTGCGGTCGGGTTGAACGCCGGCGCCAATCCCGTCAAACAGGCTGAAGCGCATTAACCGTCGCGGATTGTCTGTCGATTGGCGTCAAAAGTAAGGCACGCCCGATCCGCTAACAGGTGGCGCTACCGAGCGTGCCATCGCCTGGAGTGGGGGAAACAGGGGCCAGCCGACAATTAGATTGTATCGAGGCGCCTGTTTGACGCAATTTATTTTGTCAAGCGCGAAGACTCAATTTTGTGTTCTCTAGAGAACAAATGAAATTCGTTGGTTGTAAATTTTGCCCAATTACAAATCGTGGTCACGATCGCCGGTCGCGTCAAAACAATGCTCCTACACAAAGACAGGAGGAGGCTACGCTGCGGTCTTTCTATCTTCGCGGCCCAGCTCTTCGGTGATCACTTCCTCGGTGCCGAACCAATTGTAGAAGAAACCGCCGACAGCGGCGCCTGCGATTGGCGCGATCCAGAAAAGCCATAGCTGCGAGAGGGCCCATCCGCCGACGAAGAGCGCGGGACCAGTGCTGCGCGCGGGATTCACCGAAGTGTTGTCAATCGGGATGCTGATCAGATGAATCAGCGTGAGAACCAGTCCGATGGGAATCGGTGCGAAGCCGACAGCAACCCGCTTGTCGGTCGAGCCGAGGATCACAATGAGGAACATAAAGGTGAGCACGAATTCAGCGACGAATGCTGCGCCAAGGGTGTAGCCACCGGGCGAATGCGCACCGTAACCGTTGGCGGCGAACCCGTTGCTCAAATCGAATCCCGGGCCGCGGCTGGCGATTACGTAGAGCACGCTCGAGGCGAGGATTGCGCCAATCACTTGCGCGATGATGTACGACGGAACCTCGTGCGCGGGGAATCGTTTGCCGGCCCACAATCCAATTGTGACGGCGGGATTGATATGGCATCCCGAAATCGTGCCGATCGTGAAGGCCATCGTGAGAAGAGTCAGGCCGAACGCGAGCGCTACTCCCAGGAATCCGATTCCAGTTTTCGGGAAGCCGGCGGCAAGCACAGCGCTGCCGCATCCTCCGAAGACCAGCCAGAAAGTGCCGATCAACTCCGCTGCGAAACGCCGCGACATGTTCATGGCGGACTCTCCCCGAGAAGCCTGAGACGTGAGAACTGTTTCAGGCGTATCGCGGGGCCTAGTTGAACGCAAATCAGACCAGCGTAGCTGCTGTACGCAACCAAATATTGGTGCTTTCAGGAACCAAATCAGGCTGGCGCATACGCCCCGAAAACGAATCGCTACTTCTTGATTGCCTCGACGTCGATTGAGATCGCGACCTCGTCACCGACCATCACGCCGCCCGACTCGAGCACCTTGTTCCAGGTCAGGCCGAAGTCACTGCGCTTGATTTTTGTCGTCGCAGATGCGCCCGCGCGCGTGTTGCCCATCGGATCGTGAATCGGCGCCCCGCTCTGCTCAACCTCGAGCACAACCGGCTTGGTGACACCGTGAAGCGTCAGATCGCCGGTCACGTTCCACTTGCCGGGACCCGCGGCTTCGACCTTGGTCGATTTTGAAAGTGATGGTCGGGTACTTCGCGACGTCGAGAAAGTCCGGACTCTTCAGATGTGCGTCGCGCTTCTCGACCCGGGTGTCGACCGACGACGCGTCGATGGTCGCATCGATTTTCGCCGAAGCTGGATCGTTGCCGTCGGCGGTGATCGTTCCCGAGGTTTTTTGGAACTGTCCTTTCACGTTCGAGATCATCATGTGCCGCACCGTGAACTCGACGTTCGTATGCGCGGGATCGATATGCCACGTGTCGGCATGTGCAAGGAAGGGGAACGCGAGCGCGATTGCGACCGCGAATGCGGTTTTCGAGATCCGGGACTTCATGAGGCAGGCTCCTTCATCGGGCGATTAGCGAGCATTGAACACACCAAGTGGGCGTCTGGCAAGGAGAAGATTACGAGGGTTCCTCGTCCATACCGACTGACTTGAGGCTGGTGAGCAGCACGATGCCGGAAACCAGAATGATCGCGCCGCAAATGACTACCGCCTTCATCGGGCCGAGGTGCGAGCCCATGTAGCCGACCTCGAGCGCGCCGACCGGAGTCATACCGACGGCGGCGAGCTGGTAAGTGCTCATCACGCGGCCGCGCAGATCGTCATTGACGAACATCTGCACGAGGGTGTTGTTGCTTGCTCTGAAGTTGGTCAGGCCCGCGCCGATTACAAACTGCGCGGCCAATGAGAGCGGGAACGAACGCGAGATTCCGAAGACCACGATTCCAATCGCGGAGAGAAAAAGTCCAACGAGCAGATTGTTCCGCATCCCGCGCGTCGATACGCGCGAGGCCAGCGTGACCGCGCCGATGACCGAGCCGAGTCCCTGTATCGCGACCAGGAATCCGTAGGTGCGTGCGTCGCCGTGCAGGACGTTTTTTGCGAACAGCGGAACCAGCACCAGGTACTGGTACCCGAAGCCGTTGGTCACGGCGGCCAGCGCCAGCTGGTAGAAGAGCGGGCGATTGCTCCAGACGTAAGCAAGGCCCTCGCGCAGTTGATGAATCATGCGCGTGCCGCCCCCTGCGATCACACGGGTGGGAATCTCCATCTGAGTCAGGCTCCAGATGACGGCGAGGAAGCTCACGCCATTGAGAAAAAAACAGGTGCCGATGCCGAGCCATGCGATAAGTAGCCCGGCGGCTGCGGGACCGAGCATGCGCGCGCTGTTGAACATCATCGAGTTGAGCGCGATCGCGTTGGCGAGATCGTCGTAACCGACCATCTCGACCACGAACGATTGGCGGCCCGGCATGTCGAAGGAGCCGACGGTGCCGTTGAAGGCGGCGAGCAGAATGACGTACTCGACGCGCACGGTGCCGGTCCACGTCAGCGCGGCGAGGGTGAAGGCGCTAAGCATCAGCAGGATTTGCGTGGTGATTATCAGGCGGCGGCGATCGACGCGATCAACGATGACGCCGGCGAACAAACCGACGAGCAGGATCGGAGTGAACTGCGCGAAGGATACGACGCCGAGCATCGTCGCCGAGTTGGTCAGCTTCAGCACCAGCCACGCCTGCGCGGCGCTCTGCATCCAGGTGCCGGCGAGCGAGATGAGCTGGCCGAAGAAATAGAGGCGATAGTTGCGATGGCGCAGCGCGCGAAACGCGCGGCGGCTCACGCTCGAATCTTCAACAGGCGGTTGGAGCGGGTCGGGCGGACCGGTCTCCACCGCGGGCCCGGGGTCCGACTCAGGCACGGCGCGCCGACTTGTTGTTGAACGCGGCGATACGCTCGCGCATGTCAGGACCGACGCCGGGGTTTCGGTACACCTCGTGCGCGAGGCCGGCGCCGAGCGGCAAGCCGTCGGTCTCGATTAGCAGGCGCTTGTTGGCGCGATGACTGAACCACGAATTGGCGAGGATGGTGTCGGCCAGTGCGCGAAGTTCCTTGTCGAACGAATCGTCGGCCACGCAGATGTTCGCGAGTCCCATCGCGGCGGCTTCGACGCCTGAGTAGGTGCGGCAGGTCAGCATCATCTCGCGCGCCTTGGACGGGCCGACGCGTCGCGGCAGCCGCTGGCTCATCCCCCAGATGGGAGTCAGCGCCCATCGCGCGTGAGTGTCGGCGAATTTCGCGGACTCCGCGGCTACAATGAGATCGCCAGCGAGGGCCAACTCGAGCGCGCCGGTGTAGCAATGTCCGTGCACCGCGCTGACGACCGGTTGCGGAAGGTCCGCGAGGCGCTCGATCGTCTCGGACTGAAAATTCGGCTTGGGCGGGCGCTCGCCCTTTGCGATATCGGCGAGATCGTGTCCGGCGGAGAAGCATTTGCCGGCGCCACGCACGACGACCAGGCCGATGCGATCGGTCTCGCGCGCAAGCTGATCAATGTGGGCGCGCAATTCGACGAACATCTCGATGTTGAGCGAGTTCAATTTCTCGGGACGATTCAATGTGAGCGTGGCGAGACCGTCCCGGTCTTCGCGAAGTACCAATCCAGCCATGATTTGTCCTCCGATCGATCGCAGATTAATCAGCGCGGCGCAGCTTCGCAAATAAGCGAGTCCGAAATTCCTCCAGGCGTTTGACAGATCGGCCGGATCTTTAGTACACATTGAGCATGCTCATAACTGAGTACGCTCATTTTTGAGGATAATGCAGAACCAGAATTCCGGCCGGATCGAACGCAGCAAGCGTGACAAGCTCGAGCGGATAAAACGCGCCGCGCGGAAATTGTTCGGCCGCAAGGGTTTCGAAGCCACCACCACTCGCGAAATCGCGGCTGCGGCGGATATCGGCGCCGGGACTCTGTTCCTCTATGCGGGCACCAAAGAGGACCTGCTGGTGCTGCTCTTCCGCGAAGATATGAGCCGGGTTGTGAGAGATGCGTTCGCGACGATGCCCGCGCGGCCGTTGCTCGATCAGGTACTGCATCTGTTCGGTGCGATGATCGCGTTGCACGAGCGGGATCGCGGATTGGCACGCGTATTCGTGAGAGAACTGCCCTTCGTCGAGGATCGCCGTCATGGCGTGGCCGAACTGATGGCGTCGATGCTCGGCGGGATTGCCGACCTCATCGAGCAAGCGAAGGTGCGCGGCGAACTTCGTGCAGACGTCCCCGCGTCCCGCCTCGCGCACAGCCTGTTCGGCCTCTACTTCTTTCAGATGCAGCGGTGGTTGGGCGGCGACCCGATCACGAGCCGACAGCGCGATGAAAGGTTGCGGGCCGCGCTCAAACTGCAGCTCGACGGTCTGCGCAGCGACCACTCGAAAATGCCGGCAATCAAAAAGTTCAATCCGGCCCGGCGCGCCGCTTCCACAGCTGCCGCGAGGCGGAACGGACGAGGAGGTCGCTGATGGCAGCACGAACAGGACGCGAGTTTCTCGCGGGACTGTCCAGTCCGCGCGAGCTATGGGTCGGCGACGATAAGGTGACCGACATCGTGTCGCATCCGGCCTTTGCGGGCGCGGCCGATACGCTGGCGGAGATTTTTGATCTCCAGCATCAGGCGCGCGACGTCTGCCTGATGCCGGATCCCTGGACCGGCGAGCCGATCAACGTGAGCCATATGATTCCGCGCTCGATCGCCGACCTCGAGCGCCGTCACGCATGCTTGCAGACGATCGCGGAATTTACCGTCGGCCTGATGGGCCGCACGCCGGACTATATGAACGTCACGTTCGCGGGTTTCGCGGGACGCGCCGACGAATGGGCTATCAACGGCAACGAGCGGGGAGCTGCGAACCTTGTCGCATATCAGAAGTTCCTCGCGCGCAAGGACCTCGCGCTGACGCACACCATCGTTCATCCCACAATCGATAAGGCCAAAGGTGACGTGCCCGAGCCGGGCAACGACGTCGCGCTGCACAAGGTAGCAGACACTGCGCATGGGATCGTCGTCCGCGGCGCTAGAATCCTTGCGACGCTGGCGCCGTTCGCCGACGAAATAGCGGTGTATCCCGCGGTGCCCCTGCTCGCGGGGACCGACTCGTATGCGCTTTCGTTTTGCGTGCCGATGGACACGCCCGGGCTGAAGTTCATCTGCCGCGACAGTTGCGCCACCGCGCCGAATCGCTTCGACCATCCGCTGTCGAGCCGCTTTGACGAGCAGGACGCGTTCGTGATTTTCGACGACGTCGAGGTTCCGTGCGACCGCGTCTTCATCAACGCGAATCTCGTCGCCTACAATAGCGTGATGGCGACCGGATGGTATCCGAACATCATGCAGCAGACGATGATTCGGGCGCAGACCAAGCTCGAGTTCGCTTACGGGCTGGCGAGCAGGATGGCGGAAGCGATCAATGATGTTTCGCCGGCGACCAGGCAGATGCTCGGCGAAATCTGGACGTATGCGGAGTTCGCCCGCGCGGCGATACATAGCGCAGAGATTGAAGCGTTCGAATACGGCAACGGCGTGTGGTTCCCGAACGGCGGTCCGCTCGCGGCTTTGCGCGCGGCGCTGCCGACATGGTTTCCGCGCGTTGGCGAAATCATCACGCTGATCGGATCGCACAACCTGCTGGCCGCGCCGACGGAAGCGCAGCTTAACGATCCCAAACTACGGCCGCTCATCGACCGGTATCTGCGCGGCGCTGGTGAGACGAACTCCGAGCAGCGTGCGCGAATCTTCCGGCTGGCGTGGGACTTCGTTGGCAGCGCCCTGGCCAGCCGCAATGAATTGTACGAGCGCTTTTACCTGGCGTCGGGCGCGCGAAATTATCAGCTGGCCCATGCGCTCGCGCCAAAAGACCGGGCGCGGCGCCTGGTCGACGAATTGATCGGGCTGAAAGCGCGAGATGGTCGCGGGCAGGCGGAGTCCGACAAGAAGATCATCGGACTGCCGACGTCTGCTGAATTTCCGCGGAGATAGAGAAACTTATACTAATTCTTGACCATAGTCGGAATTGACTTCAGTCATGAATGGAGTTATGCCAGCCTTTGCGAAGCCGTATTCGTGCGGTCCTGCAAATCCGATTCACCCCGCGGGAGGAAATCTCGATGTTCGTCCGCAATTGCTGGTACATGGCTGGCTGGAGCCGCGACTTCGGAATCGACGAGTTGAAAGCGGTCACGATGCTCAACGAGCAGATAGTTATTCACCGCAAGAGTGACGGCGGCCTGGTTGCGCTTCAGGATCGATGCTGCCATCGCTTCGCGCCGCTCTCGCTTGGCCGTATCGAGAACGACGACCTTCGATGCATGTATCACGGACTGAAGTTCGCACCGTCGGGAAAGTGCATCGAGATCCCCGGCCAATCCAAAATCCCGCCGCAGGCGTGTGTTCGGTCCTATTCGATCGTCGACAAGTACAGCGGCGCGTGGGTCTGGATGGGAGAGCCCGCGCTAGCTGACGAGTCGCTGATTCCCGAGTTCGTCGGCATCGACGATCCGCGTTGGGCGATGCTGCCGGGCCGGATGGATTACAAGGCCAACTACATGCTGATCAACGACAACCTGCTCGACCTCTCGCACATCCCGTTTTTGCATCGCTACAGTCTGGGAGCGAGCCTCACGCCGGAAGGAGTGTCAAGGCCGGTCGTGACCAGGCTCGAGCGATCGGTGAGGATTCAGAACTGGCTCAAGGCAGAATCGTCGCAAATGATTGGATCCATCCGTGGCATGCGGACCGAAATCTGGCAGACCTACGACTTCGTGGCGCCGGGTGTGTTCCTGCTGCGCGCGGATATGTATCCGCTCGGAACGGCAGTGCAGTTCCCGGAGCGGGAGCCGTCGGGCGTCGAGCCGCTTCACCGACAATTCACCTGCCAGGCGGTGACTCCGCTGACGGAAAATCAGACCTGCTATTTCTTCGCATACGGACCGTGGAGGCAGGAAGCGGAGTTGATGGAGTCCTTCTACCAACTCGGCCTGAAGGCATTCAACGAAGACCGGACGATGATCGAAGCGCAACAGGTGAATATCAATCGGTCGCACGGCGCCGCGATGATCACGACGGTATCGGACAGCGCCCTGTCGCAGTTCAGAAGAATGATGGACAAGATGATGAAGGATGAGGCGCAAGGAATTGCCGCGGGATCGTCGTCGCTCGACAGCGAGGCGCGCGCGTGATGGCAGCTGCGGGAATCGTGGAAGTCGTTGGTCGCGCGGAACGCAACAAGCGGGACAAACGTGCGCGTCTGATCGCGGCAGCGCGAGAACTCTTCCGCACCAAGGGCTTCGAGCAGACTACCACGAGCGAAATAGCCGAGCGCGCCGACGTCGGGAAAGGGACGCTTTTCTTCCATGCTCGATCCAAGGACGAGTTGCTGGTGATGGTGTTCCAGGAGGATATCGGCCGCACCATCAATCGCGCGTTCGCGACTGTGCCCCAGGCGCCGTTGATCGACCAGGCGATGCACGTGTTCAACGCCATGCTGAAGCAGAATCAGCGCGAACTGGAGCTGGCGCGGATCTTTGTCAGGGAACTCGCGTTCGTGAAGGGCGATCATCACGGTATCGATGCAGTTATGGAAGCGTTCTTCAGTCGTATGAGTGTGCTGATCGAGCAGGCGCAGGGGCGCGGAGAAATCAGGGCCTCGGTCGATCCCGCGCTGCTTGCCTACAATCTATTTGCGCTTCACTTTTCATTCTTGGTCGTTTGGCTCGGTACCGGCTTGCGGACGCCGGATCCATCCAAGCCCTCGATGCGCCAGATGCTCGAACTGCAATTTCTCGGATTACTCGAATCGCCGGCGGAAATAAGAACGGGCCGTCGTAATACGAGACTCGTGGAGGTTACCAAATGGAAAACGCCAAAATAGCGGGAGTGGAAGTCTCAACCGCGCATTTCATCGACGGCAAGCGCGTCGCGTCGAAGCGGACGTTTGCGAATTGCTCGCCGATCGACGGCAAGCATCTTGCCGATGTAAGCGCGGGTGGCGCAGAGGAGATCGATGCGGCCGTGGCGGCCGCGCGTCGTGCGTTTCCGAAATGGGCGGCGCTCGGGCCTGACGGACGTCATCGCGTGCTGAAAAAGTTGGCCCAAGGGATCCTCGATCATGCGAAGGAACTCTCGGCGGTCGAGACGGCAGACAACGGATCGCTGCTGATGGGCAACCTGGCGCGAGTGATTCCGCGCGCCGCTCAAAATATAGAGTTCTTCGCAGACCGCGCGTTGAAATTGGGTCACGAGCAAATCGATTCGCCCGAGGTTGTGAATCACGTGCGCTTCGATCCTGCGGGAGTGGCTGCGCTGATCACGCCGTGGAACGCTCCCTTCATGCTGACGACGTGGAAGGTCGGGCCCGCGCTCGCGGCGGGCGACACGGTGGTAGTCAAACCGCCTGAGTGGGCGCCGCTGACGTGCTCGATGATGGCGGATATCGCAACCGAGGCCGGAATCCCCGCGGGCGTGCTCAACGTCGTGCAAGGAATCGGCGAAGAGGCAGGCGCGGCGCTCGCGGCGCATTTGGATATAGACAGGTTGAGTTTCACCGGATCGACCGACACCGCGAAATTGATCGGACAGTCGACTGCGCGATCGCTCACGCCAGTCAGCTTCGAGCTGGGCGGCAAGTCTCCTTATATAGTGTGCGCCGATGCCGACCTCGACGCGGCCGCGCAGACTGCCGCGGGCCAGTACATCAATGCAGGCCAGGTGTGTCTTGCGGGCACTCGGCTGCTGGTTGACGCGTCGGTGGCCGATGAATTCCAGAGCAAGTTTCGCATGGCTGCGGCGCACATGACCGTCGGTGATCCGCGCGAGAAGAGCACGCGCGTCGGCCCGCTCATTACGCCGGAACATTTCATACGCGTCGAGGGATTCGTCGACCGTGCGTTGAAATCGGGCGTCAAACCGTCGTGGGGAGGCAAGCGTTCCAGCGTCGGCGAATTGTACTTCGAGCCAACGCTCCTCGAGGGGGCGCGGCAGGACATGGAGATCGTCCAGCGCGAAGTGTTCGGTCCGGTGCTGACCTGGCAGACTTTTCGCGACGAGGATGAGCTGATTGCGCACGCCAACGGCACGCATTACGGACTCGCCGCGATGGTCTTCAGCAAGAATCAGGAACGCGCGATGCGCATCGCGAGTCGCGTCACGGCGGGCACGGTGTGGGTGAACTGCTTTTTCGTGCGCGAGCTCGCCGCTCCGTTCGGCGGCAGCCGCGATTCGGGCATCGGACGCGAAGGCGGCAACTGGAGCTTCGACTTCTACTGCGACGTCAAGAACATCGCAGCATTGAAAGGATCGTTTGCCTAGAAACCTAACCTCTAACCCCTTCCCGCTCGGGAAGGGGAACTGGAAGAGGTTAAACTGACTAATCGGAGAATAGCCAATGAGTGTACTAGACGTTCCGAGACAGGAATGGCGGCGAGTCCTGCATGAGGGACAACCGAAGTGGGTCCGTCCCGAGGGCGATCGTCTTCTGCTCGGCGACGGACGGCACCTCGCTGATTCAGAGGCGACGTACTTACCGCCATGCGACCCGACCAAGATTCTGTGCATCCATTTGAACTACGATTCGAGGCGGGTCGAGTTCAAAGCGCCGATGCTAGAGACGCCGACCTACTTCCAGAAGCCTGTCACAGCGCTGAATTCTCATCGCGGCATGCTGTGCCGGCCGGCCGGGCACAAGTATCTCAACTACGAAGGCGAAGTCGGGGTGATTATCGGCAAGCCGATGCGCAACGTCAGTCGCGAAGAGAGTTGGGACTATATCGCGGGATTTGCACCTGCGAATGACGTCGGATGCCAGGACTATCGCGACACCGACGCCGGCTCGATGCTCCGCGTGAAAGGTCAGGACGGCTTCTGTCCGATCGGTCCCGGAATAGTCAGTGGAGTAGATATTCGCAAATCTACTTTGCGTACTTACATGAACGGTAAGATGGTGCAGGAGGGCGCAATCTCGGAAATGCTATTCCCGATTGACTATATACTCGCCGACCTGTCGCGGTTCATCACGCTGCTGCCCGGTGACATCATATTATCGGGCACGCCGAAGAATTCGCGCCCGATGAACCCCGGCGATTTGGTTGAAGTCGAGGTCAGCGGCCTTGGGCGCCTGTCGAATAAGGTTGTCGAAGCCCCTGCACCCGTGCATAAAGTTGGTCATCAGCCGACTGATACGGATTCGGTTCGGCGCGTCGCTCTTGGTTCCGATTGGGTCCGCACAGAAGCTCGATAAACGCTCGGAGGAAATCTATATGGCTCATGTGACAGAGCTCGGGTACATGGGAATCGGCGTTAAAGACCTCGCAGCGTGGAAGGATTTCGCCACGAACATCGTCGGCTTCGAACTGGCCGACGACGGCGAGCCCGATCGATGCTATCTACGCATGGACTACCTGCATCATCGGATCGTTATCCATAATGACGGCAGTGACGATCTCGCATACCTCGGTTTCCGCGTTGCCGGCGCCGAAGAATTCGCCGAGATGCAGCGTCAGCTCTCTGACGCCGGAATCAAGTTCCGTCTCGGTTCCACCGAAGAAGCCGAGGAACGCCGCGTGCTCGAGGTCCTCAAGCTCGACGATCCCGGCGGCAACCCGATCGAGATCTTTCACGGACCGTTGGTGCAATTTGGCAAGCCGTTTCATCCCGGGCGCGCGATGCACGGCCGCTTCAAGACTGGCACCGGTGGTTTGGGTCACACCATCATCCGGGAACGCAACGCCGAGGCGGCCCAGCGCTTCTATCAGCTGCTCGGGATGCGCGGCGGCGTCGAGTACAAGTTCGGGCGCGGCAAGCAAGCCACGGGCATTGTCTTCATGCATTGCAACGACCGCGATCACACCGTCGCCTTCGGCATACCCGTCGACCGCCGCATCAACCACACGATGATCGAAGTCGATAACCTCGACGACGTCGGTATGACGTACGACCTGGTGTGCAAGAGCAAGGTCCCGGTGACAATCACGCCCGGCAAGCACTCGAATGATCACATGTTTTCGTTCTACTTCCTGAATCCGTCGGGATGGTCGTTCGAATATGGTTGGGGCGCGCGACCTGCCACCTACCAGTCGGAATACCATCCGGGCGACATGTACGGGCATCAATTCCAAACGGACGCATTCGGTATGGGCGGGCCGAAGAAGTGAGCGTATCCCAGGAACCTTGAATCGCGCGGGCAGACCGATTAACAGCTGATGTAGCTATGGAAAATCTTGAAAATTTTCGGAAAGAGACGCGTGCGTGGCTGGAGGCGAATTGTCCTCCAGAAATGCGGCGGCCGGCGCAGACCGAGGAAGACACTTGCTGGGGCGGACGGCATTGGAAATTTCAATCCGACGCGCAGCGGCAATGGCTCGAGCGCATGGGCCAGAAGGGCTGGACAGTGCCGGAATGGCCGCGTGAGTATGGCGGCGGCGGACTCTCGCGCGACGAGGCGAAAATTCTGCGCCAGGAAATGCGCGCGCTCAACTGTCGCTCGCCGCTCGACAGCTTCGGCATCTGGATGCTCGGGCCGGCGCTGTTGAAGTACGGGTCTGAAGAACAGAAGCGCGAGCATCTGCCGAAAATTGCGCGCGGTGAAATTCGATGGTGCCAGGGATACTCCGAACCGGGATCGGGATCCGACCTGGCGTCGCTGCAAACGCGCGCGGAAGACAAGGGCGATCAGTTCCTCGTCAATGGATCGAAAATTTGGACCTCATACGCGGATAAGGCCGACTGGATTTTTTGCCTGGTGCGCACCGATCCGAACGCGCCGAAGCACGAGGGCATCAGCTTTATCCTGTTCGACATGGAAAGCGCAGGCGTCTCGACCAAGCCGATCACTTTGATCTCAGGTGCGTCGCCGTTCTGCCAGACTTTCTTCGACGACGTGCTGGTGCCCAAGGCGAACCTCGTCGGCAAGCTCAACAAAGGATGGGACATCGCGAAGTACCTGCTGACGCATGAGCGCGACATGATCGGCGGGATGGGCAGCACGTCGGAAAACCGATCGCTCGGCCAGATTGCGACCGACACGGTCGGCACCGACAACGGCGTGCTCTCGGACACCGTGCTGCGCGGGCAGATCGCCGCGTTCGAGATCGACGCGCTCGCTTTTCGACTGACGATGGATCGCGCGGGCGACATGGCTAAAGTCGGGCAGGCTCATCCCGCGGTATCGTCGTTGCTGAAGTACTACGGCACCGAACTCAACAAGCGGCGGATGGAGTTGGTGATGTCGGCCGGCGGCACGGACGCGCTGGAATGGGAAGGCGAGCGGTCGCGTGAAGGCCGCACGGCGCGCGCATGGCTGCGCTCGAAGGCGAACTCGATCGAAGGCGGGACCAGCGAGGTTCAGCTCAACATCATTGCAAAGCGCATCCTGGGCCTGCCTGGTGCGTAGCCGCTGATGGCGCTAGTTCTTAACGACGAACAGACGATGCTGCGCGACAACGCGCGCGGCTTTTTGGCCAGGAATGCGCCGATCGCTCATCTGCGCGCGCTCCGCGACAATCGCGACGCAGACGGATTCTCACGCGCGCTCTGGAAAACCTTTGTCGAGATGGGCTGGGCCGGGATTCTAGTCCCGCAGGACTACGGCGGCCTGGGACTCGGTCATGTCGAGGCGGGAGTCGTGGCAGAGGAGCTGGGCCGTACGCTCACGCCCTCCCCTTTTCTCTCGACGGCAGTTCTCGCTGCGACTGCGATCGCTCGAGCTGGCACCGACAAGCAGAAAGAAAATTACCTGCCGAAAATTGTGGCCGGCGAATTGATCGCCACGTTGGCGTTCGACGAAACCGCAAAGCATCATCCTGAGAAAACCGCGATGCCCGCGGCTCGCGCCGGCAATGGCTTCAAGCTTGGCGGCGCCAAGACTTTCGTGATCGATGGCCACGTCGCGAACCTTCTGATAGTGGCCGCTCGCACTGCTGGTAACCCCGGCGATACCGCCGGCATCACGCTGTTTCTGGTTGACGCGAACGCGCCGGGAGTTCGCGCCGAGCGTACTGCGACCGTGGACACCCACAATGCCGCGCGGATCACGTTCGAGAACGTGAACGTCAGCGCCGACAACGTGCTCGGCAAGGTTGACGCGGGTTGGGACGTGCTCGAAGGCGTGCTGAATGTCGGCCGAGCCGTGGTGGCGTCGGAGATGGTCGGCGCCAGCGAGGAAGCCTTCAGCCGCACGGTCGCTTACTTGAAAGAGCGCAAGCAATTCGGCAAAGCGATCGGCGAATTCCAGACGTTGCAGCATCGCGCGGCGCATCTCTACTGCGAACTCGAGGTTACGCGCGCGGCTGTGCTCAAGTCGCTGCAGACCCTCGACGATTCTTACGACCACGCCGGCGCGATCGTGTCGGTGGCAAAGGCGCGTGCCGGCCTGAGCGCCACGCTCGCGGTGCAGGAAGCAGTGCAGATGCATGGCGGGATCGGGATGACCGACGAATTCGACATCGGCTTGTTTATGAAACGGGTTCGCGTATGCCAGGAACTATTCGGCGATTCGAACTTTCACGCCGATCGCCTGGCGCGCATCAACCGCTACTGAAATTCCGCAAATAAAATTTGCAAGGGGTGCTCCGATGAGCGATCGAGACTCCGTGACGGTTGCGATCGTCGGCGCCGGTGAGATGGGCGCCGCGGTAGGCCGCAGGCTGCGTGAATCCGGTGCGCGCGTGGTGACATCGATCGCCGGGCGCAGCGCGGAAAGCGTCGCGCGCGTTCGTAGTGCCGGCCTCGAGGTGGTCAACGACGACGATTCGCTTGTGCGCGATGCGAGCTTCGTGCTTTCGATTGTTCCGCCTGGCGTCGCCGTCGAAGTCGCCGAACGTCTTCGCGCTCCAATCAGCCGCGCGAAAGCACCCCCGGTCTTTGTCGAATGCAACGCGATTTCGCCAGCGACTTGCCGTCGCATCTGCAAACTGTTCGATGCCACAAACTTCATCGATGCCGGCATCATCGGCGGACCGCCCGTCGCCGGCACTCAAGATCCCGCAAAGGGTCCTCGCTTTTACGCATCAGGCCGCGACGCTTATCTGATGACGCGGCTCGCCAGCTTTGGTCTCGACGTAGCGATTCTCGACGGGCCCGTTGGCGCCGCGTCCGGCTTGAAGCTGTCCTACGCAGGGCTGACCAAGGGCTTCACCGCACTATGCGCGACGATGCTCGGCGCGGCAGAACGCGAGGGACTGAATGATGCGCTGCGGGCTGAACTCGCGCGCAGTCAGCCGAATTACCTCAAGCAGCTTGATCGCTTCGTTCCCGCGATGCGTCCGAAGGCGTCCCGATTTGTTGACGAGATGCGGCAGATCGCTGAGTTCGTCGGCAGTCCCGATGACGGCGCCACGATCTACGAAGGCGCCGCCCTGCTCTACCAGCGTATCGCCCGGTCGTCCTGACGCTATACCGCTTCGCAAACAGCAATAGGACTCGTCCAAAACAGGGCAAGCGATAGATTTCCGTTGGAATCTGTCGACGGCAGGTTGCGTTTTTATTGATCTAAAGGACAACAGCCAAGGGATCGGATCGATGCTACAGGTACTCCAACCGAGAGTTAAGTTGGATAGATGTTGTGAGCTGTCTGGAAAAAGGGATCCTCGAATCCGGTTGCAGCCGTGAAGGCTATAGCCAGCCGGGCAAAGGATGCATCATCGCTTCCTTCAGTGTGTTGCTACTAATCCTCTTCTTTAGCTCGTCGCCCGGCTTAGCCCAGCAAACCGCATCGGCGAGTACAGCGGATGATGAAGCAGCGTTAGCTGAGAGGGAATACGATCCAACCGCCAGTCTGACGCAGTTTAAAATCCAGGACATCTATACTCCTTCGGAATACGGCACTAATGCTCAGCCGAACACGCTGCAACTTCGGCCACTCCTGGCCGTTCGGCCGCAATTGTTTACGCCGCTCGAACAACTGATACGGCCGTCGATCCAGATCGTCACGGTTCCTCGCAACAAAGGCGCGACAACAACCACAGCGCTCGACGACTTCCAACTTCTGGACCTGTTCGTGATGCCCTGGCCGAACGAACAAGAGACCCGCTTCCGTTGGGGCGTCGGACCCTACTTCGTATTTCCGACCTCGACCAGTCAATACACCGGGCGTGGGGCATGGCAGATTGGGCCCGCCTGGGCTTTCTCTTACCGGAAAATTCCTGGATTGAATATCGCGGGGTTATTCCAGCAGGCTACATCGTTTGCGTATTCGTCGTCGCACTCGGTACCTGTCAGTTCGCTCCAGATTCAACCAATGCTCTCCTATCAGCTAGGGCGAGGATGGTATGTGAAGTCGAGTGATGCGACCTGGACAATCAACTGGCGTCATAAGACCTCGACGCAGATGCCGCTTAGTGCGGGATTTGGGAAAGTTTGGAAATTCGGCGCGGGTTACGCTATCGACACATCATTCTCCACCGAGTGGATGGTCTATAGGCAGTTTTCGACTCAAACCGAACAATTCGCGTTGAGATTTCAAATGAACCTGCTATTGCCACAATTGCAACTGTGATTGGAATTGATCGAGAAGAGAAAGTTAGAAAGGATCCAACGTCAATCGAAAAGAGAGGAAACAATATGCCATCTACTATTCTTAAAGGAACATTAGCGCTGTTGAGCCTCGCGGCGATTGGTTGTGCGGGGGCTCAGGTTACCCAGCAAAGCTCCGCTGCCCCGATCACTGCGACACCGCCAACCGCGGTAGTTGTTTATCCGTTTGCCGTAGACTCATCCGATGTATCGCTTAACTCCAGCATTTTTCAGGTGGCCTACAGGAACATGTCCGGCGAAGACGAGAGCGCCGAACAAATCCAGCTGGCTCACCAGACGGCACAGAATATCTGTGTTCAGGTCGCGGCAAACCTCACTCAGAAGGGCATCACTACTACTTGCTTGCAGCGTGGAGTGCCGCCTGCGGGCAGCAACGTGCTGGTGCTGGATGGCCAGTTCACGGACATAAGTGAAGGAAACCGGCTTCGCAGGATGGTCATCGGGCTGGGCGCGGGAGCTTCCAAAGTGGACACAGTGGTGCAGGTTATTCAAAAGACGCCACAAGGTTCGAGCGAGTTGCTGGACTTCGCCACGAGCGCTGATAGCGGTTACATGCCCGGAGCTGGAATCACTGGACCGGCAGGCGCAGCGGCGGGTGGAGCGGCAGCGGCGGCTTCGCTTGGTGTGAACATAGCAGCGGGAGGCGTGAAGAACGTTACGTCGTCAACTGGCTACCTGGTCAATAAGACGACCGACCAGATCGTTCAACAGATGGTGAATTACTACAATCGACAAGGATGGTCGTCCTAGGGAGTGCCCTGATCTAGGCCCTAAAGGTCGTCGTGGATAGGTAGTCGACGATAACCTAAGGACTGACTATGGCTCAGAAGAGTAGCCACTCTTAGAGAGAGTTGACGATAGCAGCGAAGCGGCGGATGCCTTCGGCGATTTGTTTTTCAGGCATTGACGCATAGCCGAGCAGGAGTCCTATCTGCTTTGGCGGGCTCAGATAGAACGGCTCTACGGAGTACACGCCGACGCCGGCGCGTGCCGCACGCATTCGCAACTCGCGCGATCTCGAGGCCGGCAAGTCGCGCAGCCACAGCATCAGATGAAGGCCGGCATTGATTCCTGATACTTGTGCGCGGCTGCCGAGATGGCGCTCTATCGCTTCAAGCATCGCGGCGCGACGACTAGCATTGCGGGTTCGTGTGCGATGTAAATGCCGTTCGAAATGCCCCTCGCGAATAAAATTGACCAGCGCGGCTTGCGCGAGACTCGGTCCGCCTGTGTCCATCAGCGCTTTGACTGAGCGGATCGGCTCGACCAGGCGCTCGGGGAGAATCATGTATCCCAGCCGTAGGGAAGGAAACATCACTTTCGAAAACGTCGCGGCGTAAAGCACGCATCCGCTGTCATCGAGTGCGGCGAGCGCCTCGATCGGCCGGCCGGAATAGCGGTACTCGCTGTCGTAGTCGTCCTCGAAGATGCAAGCACCGGCGCGCCGCGCCCACGCGAGCAGCTCGAGCCGCCGCGCGAGTGGCATCACGGCGCCGGTCGGAAACTGATGCGACGGTGTCACGATGGCGAGACGGCTGAGCGTGCGGCGCTGAGCGAGTTCCGCGGTGCGCAGGCCGTGATCGTCCACCGCCATGGTTTCAATTTTCGCGCCGGCTGCTTTCATCACCGTGCGGGCGCCGCGATAGTGCGGTTCTTCCATCAGCACGACATCGCCTGGATCGACGAGCACGCGCGCGGCCAGGTCGAGGGCCTGCTGTGAGCCGTTGACGACGAGGATCTGATCAGGAGTGCACGCGATCGCTCGGGCACGTCCGGCGTATTCGGCGATCGCCTCGCGCAACGCGGGCAATCCCTCGGGCGTACCGTAGTCGAGATCGCGAATCGTCACACGGCGCGCTCGACGCGCCACGATGCGGCACCAGGTCTCATGCGGAAAATCGGTGAACGATGGCGGACCGTATCGGAAATCATAGGGCAGCACGTCGCGCCGCGGCGCCCACGTGAACTGCACGCCATGCGAGGCCTCGAGCACGCGGCGCGCGTATGCCGACAGATGGACGGGTGCGGCAGTTCGCGCGGCAACGGGACGGCGTCGAGCGGCGACGGTCGTGAGATGGCGCGGCAGTTCGCGCGCGACGAAAGTACCAGAGCCCTTGCGAGCTGTCAGGTAACCTTCGTCGAGTAGTTGGCGGTAAGCCATTATCGCGACGTTGCGCGAGACGCCGAGTTCGCGGGCGAGGTCACGGGTGGCAGGCACACGCGCTGCCGCGGCCAATCGTCCGCCGAGAATCTGACCTCTGAGGGCACGGTAGACCTGATCATATAAAGCGCCGTCCGCATCGAGCTTCAGAAACATCCGACCACCTCCGGAAAGTGACCGTACTACGCGTCTGCTGACGGCGAAAGTGGATCCTTTGATACTTCTTAAAGTGGCACCATCGATAGTCCACTCGTATTCGACTCCGAGTGCATGATTGACGCATGGATGCAATCGAACAACTCAATCGCGACATGCTGCCCTTCGCGAAGCTGCTCGGAATCAGGTTCGTCACGGCGACGCCTGAATGCGTGATGGGTGAGATGAAGGTTCGCGAGGACATGTGCACGCGGCCCGCGATTCTGCATGGCGGCGCGATGATGGCGCTGGCAGACACGCTCGGCGGCTGCGCGACCTCGTTGAATCTGCGCGATGGTGCGATGACCACCACGATCGAATCGAAGACCAACTTTATCGGTCCGGCGATGGTTGGCACGACCGTGCGGGCGGAGTGCGTCGCGATTCATCGCGGCCGGCGCACAATGGTCTGGCAGACGCGGGTGACTTCGGAAAACGGAAAGCTGCTCGCGGTAGTCACGCAAACGCAGATGGTGCTACCGGGCGAGCCTCAAAAGTGATCTCAAACATTTCGCATGGAATGGAGGAAGGCAATGAAGCTCTACTATTCTCCTCTGAGCGTCTACAGCGCCAAATCGCGGATCGCGATGTTCGAGAAGGCGATCGCGCATGAAACCCGGCTGGTGAACTGGACGCCGGGCACGGGATGGATCAAGCCGGAGGAACTGCCGCGGCTTAATCCCAAGGCACAGATCCCGGTGCTGGTCGACGGCGACGCGGTAGTTCCCGATTCGACGGTCATTCTGGAATACCTCGATGAGCGCTTTCCGAAGCCCGCGCTGTTTCCCAGTGGTGCGGTCGAGCGCGCGCGATGCCGGGTACTCGAGGATCTCGGCGATACGTTGATTGCGCCGAACCTTGGCGTGCTAGTTCGCGAAGTGCTGTTGAAGCCGGATGCGTCGACGCGAGATCGCGACGCAGTCGCGCAGACAAAGGCGGAGCTCGCGCGTCAGTATCAACGACTCGATCGCGAGCTGGGCAGGCTCGAATACCTATGCGGCGAATTCAGCGTCGCCGACATTTCATGCTTCTCGCCAATCAACATCGCGTCGTTGATGGAGGGCGCACCTTCGCCGGAGTTCAGCAATGTGGTGAGCTGGTTCTCGCGAATGAGCAAGCGGCCGAGCGTCGCGCGCTACCTGGCAGAGTTTTCCGAAGCGACCGCACCGCTGAGAGCATCGACGCCGGCCGCGTCCGCGCACGGATACCGGTTCGACGGGCATCGCATAGAAGAAAGTAGGAGTGAGCGAGCGGGAGCCAACAGCAGTCTCGCTCACTCCGTTCTCGGCACATACTCAAAAAAACAGACCGATTGGGTTTGCGCGGCAGCTGCGAGCGTTCGATGATTCAACGTCATGGCGGCTCAGCTGGTAGATGGACCAAAGGCGGCGGCGAAGACATTTTTGTTTGCGCATGGCGCCGGAGCGCCGATGGATTCGCGATTCATGCAACTCGTCGCGGACGGAGTGGCGGCGTCAGGGGTTCGGGTGGTTCGGTTCGAATTTCCGTACATGCAGCGTCGGCGGGAAACTGGCAAGCGAGGAGCACCAGATCAGCCGCGAGTCCTGATGCAATCGTTTCGCGACGCGATCGAGGAAGCCGGCGGGAGTGGCAAGCTCGTGATCGGCGGAAAGTCGATGGGCGGCAGGATCGCGAGCATGGTTGCGGATGACGCGGGCGTGCTCGGACTGGTCTGCCTCGGCTATCCATTTCATCCGCCGGGCAGGCTTGAGAAGACGCGAACCAGCCATCTCGAAAGTTTGCGGACTCCCGCCTTAATCCTCCAGGGAACGCGCGACAGCTTTGGCAGCGGGGAAGACGTCCGCGGCTACAAGCTATCGAAGGCGATCCGAATCGAGTGGATCGAAGACGGAGATCACTCCTTCAAGCCGCGCGCACGCAGCGGCCGCACCGAGGCCGACAACGTTCGCGCGGCTATAGCGCTCGTCGCTGAGTTCATAGCCCGAGCATAAAGACGGCTAGTTCTTCTCGGTGTGATCGGCTCTGGAATGCGACGTTTCAGTACGCGCCACAGCGCTATCACGATTGGCTACTCCGGCGTGCTGGTCGCTGATGTGATCTTCACGACGGTCGCGATTCGCGTCAGCTCGTACTCCGTTTTGGTAGCCAGTGTTATATGAATTTCCATAGCTTCGTTGATACGAGTAGCCATTGTTGTAGCCACGATAGGGATAGGCGCTTCCGTAACTACTGTAGCCGCTATTGTAGCCGTAGGGATTGTTGGAATATCCGGAGCCGCCGCCGCCGTAGCATCCTGCGGCGACAGTCGCGATCAGGATTCCACCGAACGTCAATGCGATTTTTCGATAGTTAGTCGTTTTCATATTTTTCTTCCTTAGGATTGGCGAGTGTTCTTGACGGACGCTTCAGATTTTATCGAAGCTTTTACCTTTTCGTTCTTAGCGGCCCGCACTGCTACGGCACCCAGACGATCTGATCCGCTGTCGCCGTAGTGCCGTCCGTGGAATCGGTCGGAATCACCGATCTGACCGCGAGTCCTGGCGTAGTTTTCAGTCCACTCGGGATGATGCGAGGTGACCCAGTCGTGCCGGTGCTGAAGCCACCAACTGGCGTCGTGCCATTGCTGTTGGTTGTCATAGTCGCCCCATGACTTTTGCCATGAAGTTGCTGCGGCGGGTGCAGCGAATGTCAGAAGCATCGCACCAGCGATGGTGAACGCGGCAAGAGTGTTCCGGATTGGATGGAAACGAGGTCGTCCCATTGGGGTCTCCCTCAAGCCTTGCTGTCTTATCGTTGATGTTGGTCTAGCAGAGCGTGGTCAAAGGCGAGCAGAAGGGCCACAGGTCGGGCTGGATCAAAGTCGGGCTCGATTCGTTTTTCGATTCCGACAAGGGACAGGCTACGCCCTTTGCTCGAACGGTGTCAAATTAGCGGCGCTAATTAGCTAGTGAGTATACAAAGTGAGTATCCAGTTAGTACTAGGGAATCGGGCCGAAGGTCAGCAGTGCAGGTTGATGGATGTTAGTCCCGAAGATGTCGGAATCAAGGAACACCGCGGGCGACGGGTTGCCCGAGCTCGCCAATTGCGCTGGCGTGAACTCTGCGAGGCTGCCGGCGTTGTCGCTCTCGAGATTGGCAACCCACAGATTTCCAGCAGGATCGAAGGCAAGACCTTCGGGAAAATCGAGACTCAGGGCGATCCCGTCCAGCGTCACCACTGCGGTCGCGGTGATTGTCACCTTCGGAGTCGGAGTGCCGCTCATGGCCAAATCGGCGGCGGCAAACTCGAGCAATTTACCGGTCGCATCGGAGAGCCAGAGATTGCCCGATCCGTCGAAGACAATGGCTCGGGGGTCACCGAAACTCGAGGACGAGATTATGATATCGGGATTAACCTGGCCTGAATGACCCAGGGCCGTGGCGAGGGTAGCTGCTTTGTAGGCCAGAACTTGCTGGTTCTGGTTCTCGACGATCCAAAGATTCGCACTGGCGTCGAAGGCGATGCTCGTGGGGCTGCTGAAGGACGTCGAAGTTATTGTGGTGTTTGGAGTTAGAGCGCCACCTACGGCGAGTTGCGCGGGACTGTAGCTCACCAGGTTAGGGATCAACCGGTTAGTGATCCACAAATTGCCGGCCGCATCGAATTGCGCGCCCCATGGGCAGTTAAGAATCGTGAAAGAGCCGTCGTCGAGCAGGGTCGTGTTGGGGTCCGGCGCGCTGTTGCTGCCGAGGTTCGCCAACTGCGCGGCGGTGAACTCGGCGATGGCGCCAGTACCCAATGTAAAATCGGAGCAATTAGTGACCCAGAGATTCTGCGAGCTGTCGAAGGCCAACCCGGCCGGCAGAAGCAGAAACGCGCTTTCATTGGAGAATTGCGGAGATGGGTTACCGCTTACGGCGCGCGCGGGCGGATCGAATTCGTTCACCGATGGTCCGAAGAGATTCGGTACCCACAAGCCATCAGTTTTAGCAGGAGTCGAAGTGGGAGTAGCGGTTGGTGCGATAGTCGCAGTAGCAGTCTCAGTCTGAGTCGGCGTCGGTGCGATGGTCGGCGCCACTGTGGGCGTCGGCTTCGGACCATGATTGGGTGAGCTATTGCTACTTGAGTTGCATCCACCAAGAGCGAGGGCGAGAGCTACAGCCATCGCAAGGACACTCGACCACAAACGCGAAAAGCGACTTCCCCAATTTTCCATTCGTTACCGCCCTTAGTTCGTGTCGTCAGGAGCGGTTGTGTCCGGACTACTACTTGAATCATCGGGGCCAGCGCCAGTCGGACTAGTGCAGAAGGTTGATGCATTGGTCGAGGAGTAGTTACAAGTTGAACTATTGGTCGTCGGAGTCCAGTTGACGTCGTAGGGTGACTTTGCCGGCAGCATTGGCTTGGTCAAGCACGCGACACTCTGCGGTACCGGGCTCGGAGGGTTGTCACTGGTCACGAAATTATCCGAGAGCTTGACTCCAAATCCGTAGCAACCGCCCTGGGGACAGCCGACATCCTCGGTGCCCCAGTGGCAAATGCCGTTAGTCTTGGTGCATTCGGCGGCTTGAAAAGTTGAAGTCGGGGGCGAGAATATTGAGGTGGCGCATTGACAGTTGTCCTGATCCATCTCCGGTTTGTCGATCCATTGGCAGAAGGTCGCCGGTTGGCATTGGTTTTTCTGCTCGGCGGAGTATTGGGTCGCGAAGTTCGGAAACTTACTCATGTCCATAGTTACCGTCAGGACACCCGTGGTCGAGTCGTAGCTCGCTAGATCCTGCGGAAAGGCCTGTGGCGGCTGAAACTCATAAGAGCTGGGCAGCTGTACACGCGTCAGCCAGAGCTGATCCATCTTCGTCTTATCGAAGCCCGTTCCGACGTATATGTCATAGGTCTGCTTGGTCGTTGACTTGGCAAAGAGCAGGAACACGTAATACTTGCCGCCCTTGTGGAAGACGCTGTACAACTTAATATTCTTTTGTGGTGGATTGATGGCCTGCTGCGCCGCCAGGCTTGAGCTGGTATCGATGTAGTACTTTCCGTTATTGACCGTAAGACTGCTCCTCTGGAAGGTGGCTTGGCCCATGAGCCGAATTGGAACTCCCATGGGAGAAGTCTCGATCTCGCCGGGAATTAAATTTTCCCTGTACAGAGGGACTCCGTAGCAATTTTGATTGGTACAATCTGCGTTCCAAGGTGAAAGAGAGCCTGCCACGTTCTCGGCGGTGCACTTTCCTCCCGAGGCAGCGCAGTTTGGAAACACGACGGTGGTCACATAGTCATAGGGACTGGTAACCGCTGTGCCCGCGTAGAGTTTTGGATTGGTTACAGAGTTCGAAGGAGTTACGTTTATGTCAGACAAGCACTCCGGAGTTTGAAGGGGCGCATTGAAAAACGGGTCCTGGTTGACTGAAACCGATCCTACGAGCCCGGTCTGCGCTTCGGGACCAATAAGACCGGTCAAAGTGCCGTCGTCGTCATTGAGCTCGGTCTGCCGATCGATATCAGTAAAACCGGTGAACATCGATGGGTCATAGGTACAATATCTCGCTCTGGATTGGACAGGATCGCTTACAAACAGGTTGCCTGGCTTGAATAACGGCTCGATGACGAAGTGGCGAATATCGACGTTGTTGAAAAAAAGGTTGTCCGAGTGGAAAGCAGGCGGGTAGTAGAACCCGTTTGGTTGTTTCCACGCGATCGCGGCGTTGGGCAGATAGCAGACCTTGTTGACTGGGTCATACGGCATCCCCAACATCTTGCCGGCCTGCGAATAATGGCTATTGGCGCAATTGTGGTCGGGGGATGGGTCTGTGGTGGGTTGCGGGTTGCATCCTTTGATTGGATCGTTAGGAAGATTCGCGCGCGTGATATCGAGATAGGCGTTGGAATCTTCGTAAGCGGGACCGTCATAGATGCTGAACATGCGTTGGTTGTTAGCGAAAGTGGCTAGCGCGAACGAAATGCCATCGTTCGCATCGAGACAATAGTTGCCGGGCTTGCCGATTCCAACTGCCTCCGCGCAGGTGAGCCCGGTCGCCGGATTGAAGGGCCCGACGTTCGAGGAAAACTTGTTAGCCGCGGGATCCTGGGTATTGCCTATGAAGACGTCCTTGCGGGCGAGGGCCCAATGTCCGTTGATGGCATCGGATTTGGTGTAGCCGCCTCCGGTCACGAAGGTAATTCCACCGTTCTGCACATCGGTAAGGGCGCTGTTAATGAACAAGTACCACAATGGCCGCAGCCAGATTGCAGCGAAGTTAGTCGCCTGCCAATTGAACGAGCTGGTGTAGTGGTCGATGTTTGTGATTACGCAATTCGACTCATCCTGGGTGCTACATATTTTTTGCTTACTGCAATCTCCGGTGCCAGTACACCTGGTTGGAAAACGTCCGCCACCGCCGACGTGCGGATAGTAGTTGTCGGTGGTGAATCCATTCTTGTCAGGAGGCATGTCCTTTGAGGATGGCGCCAGATTGTAGTCGGGCGACGAAGGCACCGCGGCTGACTGGTTCAAAACCGGAAACGCCGCATTGTCTCTGTTCGGTCCGATTTGAACTCCATTACAAGCCGTCGTATTTGCTACGGTTAGAAATGAAGACATGGCCGAGACGCAACTGTTGCCGGTAAAGATTTGCAGCGGCGTGGTACCGCCGTCTGTGTCCTTGTCGGGCAACTGTTGCTCGGATGCGTAGGAGGTCCAGTTCATGCTCCGCGATCCGCCGCTGTTGATACCCGGCAGCAGCCAGTAGCAGACACCGCAGGTGCCCGCGCCGTCAGCCATGTTGTTCTCGAAGTCGTTCCAGCCGTTCATGATCCAGAACACGGTCGGATGGTCCCAATCCGTATGGTAGGGGACCACGTCGTCCGAAGGACCAGTCTGCAGAGGGCCTCCGTTCTCGGGAGGGCGCTGGATGATTGGATAGTCGGGAGCGGCCAGTATGCCCGGGACGTTACGCGGATTCTGGGGGTTGGTGACCGCGGCGCGCGCAAAAATCCCTATGTTGGCATATAGCTTGTTGTCGGTCTCGGTGCCATCTTCCAGGTAGTAGCCGTGACCGATCGAGGCATAACCAACGTTGCGCGCCATCAACACGCCCTGGGTAGCGTGTAGGACGTACCATCGAGTCATCGAATCCCAAACGGAGTTGTCCTTCAAAAAGGTAGCGGTTATTCCGGTCGAGGGAACCTTGCGCGCCATGTGGAAATGGACCGGGTAGTGACCGATCTTTCCACCCTGCCCCATCTGGTAGAACTCGACTCCCTGGATCTGAACCTCCTTGAAGCCCTGGCGGATTACCATGTGACCGCCGAACCAGTAGCCCTGGGTGGCGGGAGTTATCGGCGGCGTCGGCGCAGCAGGAAAAGGAGTTCCTATGGTGTCGTCATCTGAAACGATACGAATGCTGCGGGTCAGCAGCGCTACCGACGCACGAGTGTCGACCGAGGTCCAGCCAGTTGGCGCCTGTCCACCAGTGACCTTGCTAAGACTGTAAACTGAGGCGTTGTGAGGAAAATTCAGCGCCGGCGCAAAGGTCATCTTTCCTGGACACTTCATGGGATCATTGACGCAGCTGAGCTTCACCTGCTCGGCATGGCCGGGCAAGTAGTCGGTCGAGCCGATGACGATGTTGTCGTTCATCTGCCAATCAACCGGTTTCGACAATACCAGCGTGTTGGCGCCGGGTTGCAGCACACCCTTGTTGCACTGCTTGGTGGGATCACTGACGCTCGGATTGCAGTTGTTCAGGCGAACCCAACTGGTGCCGGTATTGGTCGGGTCAACAGTGGTGTCGTAGGTCGCGCCTTTTTTTCCGTAGAGCTGAAGGGTTGCGCCATAGCCGACGCCCAGCACCTTGTAGCCGTAGTAGCCGCAGTTTCCGTCCTTGGCAGAACACATCCCAGTGCCGCCGGTAGTCTTGCCGTAGTCGAAGGGCATCGGGTCGTATTGGTAGAAGCAGTCGTCGACACCGCTGTCTCCAATGTTCTTTGTGCTCGTACAACTGCCCGGGTACATCTTCATGGACATGTTGGATTGCCATATGCCGCTGGGTACGCCGCAGCTCGCGTCGGTTTTGCAACTTGCGCCAACGCCGCCCGGCCCTTGATTTGCACCGTAAAGGTGAATCGTGAGCGGCCCGGTGATTGGCGTTATGTTTCCGGCGTTGTCGACGCTGCCTGCGCGCATCGTGCCCTGGTTCTCGATGATGATATTGGCGGCGTTGAGGGTGATATTCGCGTCGCTGAACTGCAGAATTCCGCCTTTGAGGACGTTGATGTTGTGGTACATGTACGTACCGGCGTTGACGACGCAGGTTCCATTCTGCACCACGAGGTCGACGTTGGCGGTGCCGGGTCCGAGTGGGTCGCCGTTGGGATCCGGGCATGTCGCGTCGCTTCCGGTTTGGAATGTCTGATCGCGATGGGACGAAAGGGAGGTGTCACTCGCAAACGCGAGGCATTCGGGAACCGACGCGCGATTCGACGAAAAGGAGGCTCCGGAGGCAGAAACTGCACAGATGAAGCCGAAAAAAGAGACGATCGCAACTGAAACGAATTGAGCAATTCCGCGTTGACGCAATTTAAGCCAACGGGTCGAAACCCATGCCATCTTTTGAACAACCCCCGAAATAATGTATCGGAGTGATTTGTACCATCGTTAAATGCAGAACGCCACCCCAAAAGTGATCGGAGATGCAAAAATTTCGTCAAGACAGGGAAATTCAAACCAATACGAACAGTTGCGCAATACAGTAGAGCGATAAGAATTGCGCTTGTATCGGGGCGGGATTTTACCTGCGTAATCAGGAGTTGAGCGACTCGATTACTTTGCCGATTTTAAGGCTTATCAAAAAACAGGGACCAGACGGCGCCTTCGCCCATTCGCTCGTTTATTTCAGACCACACGAAATAAATCGCGAATATGAGAGTTACTCCCAAGACCCACGCGAAGAACCGATAGATATTTGCCTGGTCGATCATTTGCCGGACCGCCCCGTCGAAGCTGCGTGACCGGTGAAGGGCCTCGAGAAACCTCTCCAAGTACCCCAACAATAGCGTTCCGAATCCGTACAGGAGCGTCTTAATGGCTACCGCTACAATCTTGCGATAGCGCTCAAGAACGTGTCCGATGTGCGTTTCATCGATTATCAGGACCGCCTTGGCGGCGAACAGCGCACCGACTACAGCCTTGGAAAATGCGGTTATCGGGATGGAGAATTGCGCAACCGCCAGTTTGATGATCAAGAACTGAAGTAGAAACGCGACCAGAAAAAATATGAATACCGGGCGGGCCGCGACGAACTCGCGATGTAGCCATTTGCCGGTTGTCACGATGCTTTGTGGTACGGCGCTCATACTACTTGCCGATACTGGCCAAGGCGTTGCGCAGCGGAGCGCTGGAAATCTGAATCACCCCGCCAAATGGCCGGTCCAACTCCATGATCAGGAAGATCGCGCCCGAAACCGACAGCGCACACAGGAATAGAGTTACCACAACGGTCGCGTTGCGTGGCGCGAAAAGCCCGAAGCTCAGGAAAATAACAGTCACCCAGAAAATCAGCAACACGAGAAAGGGCATCGGGATCGAGCGGCCGCCCTGCTCGAAGAGCAACAAACGCGCTTGCCCAATCCCTATGCTCAAAGTAATGGCTTGGGCTTGGAGCGCGTGCTGTACCTCGTTTTGCGGAGTCAGTTCCTGGATCTTGTCGAAAAATAATTCTCCGCTCGCAGTGGTAGGCCCTAACTTCGCAGTCTGGACCGGGTCGTTGGGCCACATTCGATCGATCATGCCGGCGACGGAGAGCTTGAGAAGATCGCGAGCTTCTTTCGTCTCTGGGCCGTAGTGCTCGAGCACGCGATCGAGCAGGATGACATTGGCGGCAACTTGCGTCACTTCGTTTCTCTGAGTGTCGTAAGAACCTTTGGCCGAGTTAGTCAGTAGGGCCAGGACCAGGGCGGACATCGTCGCAATCAGTCCCATCCCTAGCTTGATTACGTCCTTGGATTCCGCGTTCAGATGATGCTCAGGCAGAAGGGTGTGGATAGTCATCCCGAGCATCGCGCCTCCAAAGACGCACACCAGCACGATGCAACCGACGTCTATTGGGTTCACGAGTATTTGTTTCTAGCTTCAACGCCCATGCTAGCGCACCAGCGAACTCCAGAAATTAGGATACAGCAGCGCGAATCCAAATGTGATTGCGTACCTCGGAGCAGGGCCGTCCCCTGATACGTTCCAAGCTGGTTCGACGAAGGCGTTCACGTACTGTCGGCCAATTTTGAAGACCCAACCAATACCCGCGTCGATCGGCAACTGCTGCTTGTTGGTCACCCAGTCGAAAATCATTTGCGGCTCGGATCGGAGAAACCAGCCATGACCTAACTGGTAGGTAATAAAAGGTTGAAGGAACAATGCGTTCGCGTCTGGAAACTTCGGATCTCCCGCGAATGCGATCGGATTTTGTGCGAGCACTCCAAAAAGCCAATTGCGCGGTGCGTACGCCGCAGCCGCCGCGGGTCCAATCTGCCATTTGCCTTGACCGGAGCTAAGTTCGTTGGCGGTGGGGAAGACAAAGGTGGGGCCGATTCCAAAGAGCAGGCTGTGGCCTGCATCAAGGATTGCGAGATCGACAAAGCGGATGTCGCCGAAACCGGTCGACGAGCCCAGGGGAAGCGGAAGGGTGACTGCCGCGGGAATCGTTAACAGCGACAATTGTGGAAATGGCAGGAACCGATATTGCGGCAGTGGCATGCCGATGGCGATCGAAAAGAAATTGCCTTGACCCCGCAGTGCGCCCTGAAAAGCCGGCGCATATGCGTCCTGCAGCCGAATCTGGAAGAGACTCGAAATCGGAGCGTTCGCCTGATTCACCAGCTCCGACTGGCTAAGAGCCGGCGCACTTCCACCGTCAGCTCGCACGACACGCACTTCTATAGCTATGGCCAGCAGGCAGGCCAGGATCCGTACAACTGCGCGGGCCCTCATCGCCCTTCTGTGCCGGAGTCGATGGCCTTTTGTGTGGCGCCCTGACTTGGCGACTGAGTCATCTGCATTCCCACCAGCCGTGCGACCAAAATCGCCAGGTAGAACTGTCCGGCGATTCCTTCCGCGACTGCCGCGTAGCGGGCTTGAATAGTCACTGGAGTGATATCGCCAAAGCCGACAGTGGACAAGGTCGTCAGGCTGAAGTAACCGAAAATCGGGAAAAGATGCTGGAACTCAGTCGTCCTGACTTGGGCTCCGGTCACGATGCCTGAAAAGGCTTCCGGATGCCTCTGGTATATGAATGCGTACAGAAGCGCCCAGGCAAAGCCGAATAACAAATAGACTGAAACCGCCATGCAAATGGTTTCTCCGGTCACCGCTCTTTGCCTCAGAACGCTGCGCAACTGACTGGCCGCGATGAACACGACGAATAGAAACCAGATAATAGTACCCGCCATGTCCAGCATGGGATTGTGCACAAATATTGTCGCTATACGTTCCAATCCGGCTGCTATCGCGAGCATCCAACCCAATAGTCGCCGATGTTTGGCTTGAGTCAGCAGAAGACCTCTTTCACCGACCAGCTCATCGACGTTGATGTTATAAAGGGCCACCAGCAGGAGAACTACGAGCGCGATGCTAAACAGTAAAAAACCCGCACCTGTGTCGCCGATCAAAGGGCGCGCTACAAACGCAGTGATGAGTGCATATAGCAGGGCGCTATGTCGGTGCGGCGCGAATCGACGATGGACTTCCTCTCGAAGCTGAGCAAAAAGGCTGGCCTCGATCGGCTTGTGTCTTTGGCGCGCCATCGCTACTGGCCTATTCGTCCACTTCCTGCCAGGTCTTGTCTGGATTGTATTGAGTCGTTTTACCAGCCAACGTGGCGGTGTCCGGCCCAAGGTCTTTTTGAACAATGACACCGTCCTGGTTGATCATGAATGTCATCACACCTGATGCGCGATACTCGGCGGGATAGGCGATGAACGCAAATCCATTGGTCATCTTACCGTCGACTAGATACTTCTTTGCGCCGCCCGGAGCATTCCTGCCCTGCCCTTCCAATACTTTGTAGTAGTAGCCGTGGAACGGGACAGGATTTCCGCCACTGTCTTTCTTGTAACCCTCTGCTGATGCGGTCGCGACGAGTGGTCCTATAGGACTTTCGGGCTGACCCTCGGCAGCTTCCCAATACAAGCCATTCTGCTTCCCGGGATCGCTCAGGATTTTCTGCGCGAACTGACCTTCGCTGCCATCGTGCTCTTGGCTGGCATATTCCGATTGTGCCTTAGCGAGGTCTTCGAGCACTTTTATAGTGAACAGCTCGTTTCGACCTATCCGTCGGAAGAGTAGCTCCTCCTTGCCTGCGGCCGTGTCGAAAATCCAACCGCTATCCTTCTTTACCAGTGGGATTGGAACCGGCCAGTTCCCGGCGCCGACATAAAGGATGACGCGTCCTTGATCGTCGTATTCGAGCCGGTGCATTTCCTGGTAGCGGCGCGCAAATTCCTCACGCGCATTCTTGTCGGCGACTGGATCTCCCGAAGATAGGATCTGATCCGCGTCGGGACCCAATATGGAGCTCAATGTTTTCGTGTCGTCCGCTTTGTCAGCGGCGACCAGAGCGCTGGCCGCAGCATCCGGTGACGGAAAGACTTTCTGCGTGGAGGTCTCATCTGCTGACGCGAATGGCGTCAGTAACAAGCACCCCAAAAGAAGAACGGATACAGCGAGGAATCTGAATCTCATCGTAATAATTTTATTCGTCATTGGAATTCCTCATTTCCCCTTTTTCCCGCCGCCGCGATTCCCGCCGCCGTTTCCGCCGCCACCTCCACGATTAGCATTGCCGCCGCCTCCGCGATTGGCATTGCCGCCGCCTTTTCCGCCTCCGCCTGCGGGTTTCTGGTTCCCCTTGAAGCTGGATTGCCCGCGGTCACTGGATGCTCGTGCATTTCCGCCGGGCTCATATCCGCCTAGGGCGCTATTGCGGCCGCCCGTGCTGCCGTTGTCCTTCGCAAAGCCTCGGGCTGGATCTGCCGCGCGATTGGCGGGTCTGGTAGCAGGCAGATTAGCAGCAGTGAGATTGGCCGGCCGATTTCCAACGGCAGGATTTGCGGGCCGATTTCCAGCGGCGGGATTTGCAGGCTGATTAGGACGATTCTTCGCGAGTTCCTTATTTTTCAGATTAGATCCACCTGGATTGTTGGGAAGCGTGCTCGCTTTAGGAAAGTTAGGTTTCGCGATCTCCGGGTTCGCCGGTCTCGCGGTTTTCTTGTCGTACGGCCGGGTCGCGGGAATTCCCGGATTGTTAGGATTGTTGATTCCGCCGCCACCATTGTAAGCAGGCCTGGTCGCCGGATAAGGCGCCGGTCGTGCCGGGTATCCTGGACGAGGATAGTTTCCATTGGGCGGACGATACGCGGGCGGCCGGTAACCTCCGCCTCCAGCAGGATATCGTCCGGGGTACACGTTGTTGTTGGTCACATAGACATTATTGTTGTACTTGACCGAGCTGTGGTAGCCGCTGCCGCCCCCATACCAATTGCAGCCCCAGTTATTGTTACCGTTGTTGATCAGCGAACCGAGCAAAATTCCCGCTCCAAAGGACAAGGCACCAGTGAGAAGCAAATCACTCCCCGTATATCCCGCAGGCGCCGGGACTGGTGCTCCGTAGGCTGTCGTTGGATTGTACTGAGGGACATAGACCGTATTCGGCTGGGCCGGCTGAATGATCACGGTCTGCTGCACTGAGGGTTGTGCGCTACCTTGTGCGGCTGCAGGAGCAGGCTGGACTTCAACTTTCTGTTGGTCAGTGGACTTAAGCGTTCCCGCGGCCATCGCCATGTTGCGGAGGGTCTGGATCGCATTCATTACGTCGGCGGGCTGATTGTAGTATGCCTCGCCGAGGTCTGAGGTCCACGCCAGGTTGTCGTTCATGGTTTGCAGCACGGTAGGAAACTGAGTCAGCGACTTTATGCTGGGATCCCATGCTTGCTGATTAACCTGGTTCGCCAACTGATCGCCAGTCAGGTTAGGGTTCTGCTTCATCCAACGATCGGCTTCCACCACCTGAGTCGGATAGGTTGAGCCGGCAAGGATCTGCGCAACCAGAACGTCAGGGTATAGCGCGATCGGGGAGACCAACTCCTGCAAGTCCTGCGCTGTCGCTGCTCCTGGGGGAGGACCGGGTTCAGCAGCCGCAGCAGGAGGAGGCGGAGCGGGCGCGGCGGTCGGAGCGATGCTCGGCTGCGCTTGAGTCGAAGGCGCAGCGGCAGGTTGCTCATCGCCTCGCGAACAACCGGTGATCACCGGCGAGGTCGACATCAGGACTGCCGCGGCAAGTATCAACGGCAAAGATCGACCCCTGGGACGAGATAGTAGTTTCATTCTGCTCATGAGATCAGTTTTTCCTTCACCTCGGATGAATCGGCTACCGGGGTAGCGTTACGATTTCTGCTCTGCTTCAGCGCGAATCGCTGCCGCGATGTCGCCGCTCATCTTTGCTATCGCCTGGCTGTGGGCCGCCGCGAGTGCGTCGTAGCTCTGACCCTGCACGGGTTCGCGCGCAACCGTGCGGCCCGACCGGATTGCTCCACTCGCAGTCTTCCGAACTGTCCAGACCGCCTCGACAACTGCCGCCTGTCCTTGTATCGACTCGAAGCGCTGCACGTCGATCGTGACTCTGTAGTCCGGGACAAAGTTAGCCAGCTGCGAATTGGCTACCTCGGGGGTACCCAGCAGCACGACGAGATCGCCGGCAACAGCGCGCGCGATCGAATCGTTCAGCGGCGAGACCCATCGATTGAACTCATCAACCTGGACGCGGTTCGGAGCTACCTGCACCACGAATTCAGGCTGATCGACGGACGCAGGTATCGTAACCGGACCTACCATCACTGCGGCGGCCGTAGCCGGTGTACCATCTGCCGTCGCCGTCGAGGACAGTGCGTAGAAGCGCGACGGGGAAGTACTGCATCCCGCTGCTGCCGCAGCGATCAATGCGATCGAGATCAGTTGCGCGATACGTCGTGCCATTACTTCGCCTCCCCGGCCTTGCCTCGAAGGAGCGCCTCGGGGTGGCGCTCGAGATAGTCTGCTAGCACCCGCAACGATCGCGCGGCGCGACTCACTTCCTGCAGCGTGTTGCCTATTTGCTGGACCTGCGAGGAATTCGGCTCGGTAAGCGCGCTCGTATTGTCAAGAGTACCGCGTGCGCTCGTCAACGTACCTTGTGCGCTAACCAGTGTTGTATTCAGCTGGGCGATAGCTTTTTGCAAATCTTCGCCGATCTCCTGGAACGGCACCTTGTCGAGTTTCTTGATAATGTTCTCGACCGTCGCCTCGGTCGACTGGAACTGTCCCGGTGTGGTCGGAATCTGCGGTGGCTTCTGCGACCAGTCCACCGTCGCCGGTGGCGCACCCGGGAAAAAGTCGATCGAAACATACGCGGACCCAGTAAGCAGGTTACCCGTTGCCAACTGCGCACGGGCCCCATGAGCTATCAGGCTATCGATCAACCTTCGGCGCATCGACTCGAGATCAATGCCGGCTGAGGCATCAACGACTCTTACTCCAAGCCGAGTCGGGTCCAGGCTGATAGTTACAGGCACCGAAAACTCGAATGTCTTCAGGTCAATCTGCGCCCGGACATCCGTAACCGCGCCGATGGGAATGCCGTGGAACTCGACGGGCGCTCCTACTGTCAACCCTCGCACCGATTCCTTGAAGTTGAGCACATAGGTCTGCGGATTGCGCGGCGGCGGATTAAAGGCTTCAGTCCTATTGGCGTAAAGAGTAAAGACTGCGTTCGCTTCGGCCGGCGGCAAAACCGGCTCGCTCGCCGCTGTTTCGAAAGCGACACCACCTATAAGAATCGACAACACCGACTGGGTCTGCACAGTTAGACCGCTCGCCGAGAGTGAGACGTCGATCCCGCTTGCATGCCAGAAACGAGTGTTAGGGTTGACGTATTGGTCGTACGGCGCCTGCACGAAAACCCTTACGGTCAGATCCTTGCCGTCCTTGTCGAGCGCATAGGATGCGACCTGCCCGACCTGTACACGCCGGAAGTAAATTGGAGTGCCGGTGTCGAGCGAGCCTAAGTCAGCAGTCTTCAAAGTGAAAAAGCGGCCGGGAATGTCGCCGGTTATGACGGGTGGGGTTTCTAGCGCCGCAAATACGCGCTTCTCTTCCTGCGAAGAACCGATTTCCACGCCTATATAGGCGCCCGAGATAAGAGTGCCTAAGCCGGAAACATTAGCGCCCGATATTCGGGGCCGAACGACCCAGAATTTAGTGTCCGCAACCAGAAATTCCTCCGTCTTAGGCGCCATCTGGGCGGTCAGAATCACACGCTGGTGATCGGGCGACAGCTCAATCTTTGAAACGGTTCCGATATCAACGCCGTTGTAATGGATCTTTGTTTTGCCAGCCTCCAGTCCTTCCGCCGATTTCATGGTAATCGTTATCGTGGGGCCTTCAGCCAATACTCGTGTAACTGCCACCCAAGCTCCGACAACCGCTGCCAGAATCGGAATGAACCAAACGAGCGAAAGCCGCGTGCGCTTCTTGGGCACGTTCCTGGATTCGGGGACTGACGAGCGTGGTGGATCGTGGTCAGGCATACGTAACCTCTCTCGAATCTGCCTCTTGCGAGCTTATGGAATCCCAGATGAGCCGCGGATCGAATGATTCGACCGCGAGCATCGTAAACACCACCACCGCGGCGAAGAAGATCAGCCCCGGCCCGGGTTCCACCGACATGAGGGGTTGGAGCTGAATCAGAGCAGCGGTGAAGGTATCGACGAAAACGTCGACCATCGACCAGCGGCCGATGAACTCGACCATCCTGTACATACGAATCCGCTGCTCGTTGTTTGCGATTGAGCCGCGCTGAGTCGTGATCAGGAGGTACCCAAGCGCGAGAATCTTAGCGCTGGGTATCATGATGCTCGCGACGAGCACGATGATCGATAGCGGCCATCCCGTCGGCGACCACAGCAGTACGACACCTTGCAGAATAGTGTCGGAATCGGCGCCTGCCGCGGTGGTGGTCGTCAGCACGGGGAGCACGTTCGCCGGGATGTAACAGATTGCAGCGGCAATAAGGTACGCCCATGTGCGCTGGAAGCTGGCAGCCTTTCGAAATTCAAGTTTCTCATCGCAGCGCGGGCAGCGTCCTTCATGCTCGCCCGGCTCGGGACGCGAGAGTAAGCCACAACCTTCGCAGCTTTGGAGACCTCGCTGCATCGCGGTAATACCGGGCGCGCTCACGACCTTCCCTCCAGCAGGCTCTCACCCACCGCGTCGTGTTGCGCTTCGTCCGCCCATTGGATCCTCTCCCACACATCTCGAGAATCGAAGGCGGCCGACATCCCCGCCAGAACGAAGACGAGCACCCAGAGCACGAACAGCGCCATTCCCGGAATCACAGTTGCGTAGTCCGCAATTTTGACCAAGGCGACCAGCACGCCAACCATCATGACTTCGATCATGCTCCAGATGCGTGTGGTCGGGTGATAGCGAAGCAGCGTTCCCACCCATCTAGGCGGTCGCGCGAGCATCCCGCCGAGCACGATAGCCAGCATCAGACCGATTTGCAGTGCGGGCGCGATAACTGCCGTGAATAGGACTAGCACCCCGACTATCTTCTGCCCGTTGTCCCAAAGGTGCTGTGCGCCGCCGATCACAGTGGTCGAGGCGTCTCGTCCAACGATCGTAAGACCAAGCATAGGAACCGAGTTCGCAATCACGTAAAGCAAAACTGCGCCGACGGTGAGCGCCAGTGTCCGGTTGAGTGAGTCCACCCGATGGCGCCATAGTTCTTTGTTACATCGCGGGCAGCGCGCCGACGCGCCGGGTTCAAGATCCGGAATCCGCTGCAGCAAGTCGCAATGCAGACATGCAATAAGTGATGTATCTCCGACCGGTTGGTTATAACTCATTGCGCACTACGACTGATGGAGATTCGGGGTCCCTTCAACGAGTCCTAATGATCGAACGCTCATGATGCACCAGGCAGTCATGGCAGTATGCAGTACGACCGCCGGCCATAACGCCACGCCGACGCGCTGCGACCCGATACCGAACGCTCCAAGGACAAATGCCGCGCCGAGATTGTACAGCACCATCGCGGCGATCATCCCTTTCGAGGCGCGGCTTTGCGAGTCGCCTCGAGCAAGCCAGAATGCTGCACCCAACGTAATCAAGGCCATGCCGCCAATACGCGCCACGGTCAAGGCATCGGCCGCGTCCAATGGCGCGCCGAGCAGGAGTCTCGCCGCTTTGGAGGGAAAAATCAGTAGCGCGAAGCCAGCACCTGCTTCAATCACCGCGGTCGCAGATTGCAGAGCGTACACTGACGGAGAACTGTTCAGCAAGACGTCCGCAGCTTCCATGATCGTAATTCCAACGGTCTAGTCCCTGGCTCTCGCCATTTTCTCCGCGATGGCTTTTCGATCCGAGTCCGTCAATTGCTCAGGGCCGAGGTTGAAAGTCAGCTTGTCGATCGTGCCGGTGAAGCGGAATGGCAGCTTGTAGTCATCGTTCACTGCCGTGCGAGTGTCGCTCCCAACATCGAATGTCTCGTCTATCGACATAAGGAGCGGAATCGTATGCGGGATCTTCTTGCGGGCGATCTCATTGCCATCGACAGTGAACACTCCTGTGCCACCTTTGCCGGGTCCAGGTCCGTCGTATTTGAAGTCGAACACTATAGTATGCTTGCCCGGCTTGAGCGCCTCAGCTGTCAAGCCGTGGCCTAACACTCCCCCCTCCCAACGGTAATGGGTGAGGTCGAGCATGTTGTAGTCAAAGACCGGCTTGCCTTTGAGCAAATATAGGCCATAGCCGCCGAAGCGGCCGCCCAGGGTCACGATCATTCCTTCAGCGCCACCCTGCGGGATTGTCACTTCGGCAGTGATGGTATAGTCCTTGTCCAGAATGCTGGGAGCGTTTCCCACCGGGATGTTGGTGTTCTCACCCTTATAGGTGAAAACAGTTCGCCCTGCGACCGCGCTCGGTCGCGGCGTTAGAAGACGCGAGAAGCCAGTGTTGTCCAAAGGCAGTACCTGATATTTTGCGGCTTCAGTCAGGAACAATGCCTGCATTTCCTTCAGCTTGTCCGGCATTTTCGAGGCTAGGTCGTTGTTTTGCGAGTAATCCTCGGTGATGTGGTATAGTTCCCAGTTATAGTCGTTGACGTCGGTCAGCTTGCCGGTTGCAAGAAGCCACGGAGCGGCAGGCGGCGTCGTCGAGGCAATCCAACCGTCGTGGTAGATAGCACGGTTACCGACCATCTCGAAGTACTGTGTTTCGTGCTTCGATGGAGCATTGGCGTTGGCCTTGTCGAACGTATAGGCCATGCTCACTCCTTCAATCGGTTTCTGCTTAATGCCATTGACTATCTCAGGCGCCTTGATACCCGTCGCTTCGAGGATCGTCGGCACGATATCAATGACATGATGGAACTGCGGGCGGATGCCGCCAACATCAGTGATGTGACCGGGCCAACTTATCGCCATCCCTTGTCTAGTGCCGCCAAAATGCGACGCCACCTGCTTGGTCCACTTGAAAGGGGTATCGAATGCCCACGACCATGCCACCGACATATGCGGATAAGTCTTGTCCGAGCCCCAGTCCGCGTAATGCAGTAACTGCAGAGGCAAGGGAAGGGTCAAGATGCCGTTGTAGGCGGTCATCTGGTTATAGGTACCCTCAAGCGTCCCTTCGGCGCTGGTGCCGTTGTCGCCACTGATATAGATGATAAGCGTGTTATCAAGCTTGCCTTCGTCCTGAACTTCCTGGATAACGCGGCCAATCTCACGATCGGTGTAAGCAGCGTACGCGGCGAAGACCTCCGCCTCGCGCGCGTAAAGCTTCTTCTGAAGCAGCGAGAGCGAGTCCCACCTCGGCAGCTTTGCGCCGCCATAGGCAGCCTGTCCGTCCGGCCACGGAGTGAGCTGGGTTTCTGCTGGAATCACACCGAGCCGTTTCTGGTTGGCGAATATTTGTTCGCGCAACTTTTCATAGCCCGTGTCGAACTTGCCTTTGAACTTATCGATCCATTCCTTGGTCGGCTGGTGCGGCGAGTGCGTGCCGCCCGGTACGTAGTAGACGAAGAATGGCTTATCCGGCGCGGCCGCGTTTAGACCGCTTATGTATTTGATGGCATCGTCAGCCAGGTCGGTAGTAAGGTTGTAGCCAGACTTGCCGACCCACGGAAACACCGGCGTCGTATTGCGATAGAGATAGGGCGTCCACTGGTCGGTCTCGCCACCCAGGAACCCGTAAAAGTACTGGAAGCCCTCGCCTACTGGCCATTGGTCGAAAGGCCCAGCTGCGCTGTACTGAAAAGCGGGGATATTGTGGTCCTTCCCGAACCATGAGGTGGAATAGCCGTTGTCCCGCAACATGGTACCGATGGTCGCGCTATCCGGACCGATCACCGAATCGTAGCCCGGATAACCGGTGGACAATTCGCCGATCACACCGTATCCGACTGAATGATGGTTGCGACCTGTAATCAGCGCGGCGCGTGTGGGCGAACAAAGTGCGGTTGAGTGGAACTCCGTGTAGCGCAATCCGGCGTTGGCTATGCGATCCATCGCAGGCGTCGGGATGACTCCGCCGAAGGTGCCCGAAACGCCATAGCCCTGGTCGTCGGTCATGATAAGGAGGATGTTTGGCGCGCCCTTGGGAGGCACTACGCGCGGCGGCCACCACGGTGTGGAATCCTTGGCGCTTTCCTTGATCACGCCGCCGAACGGCATCGGCGGCGGCGGAAGTTGCTTGCCATCGAGAATCACCGTGGCGCTGGGCGACCCCGGCACGCCGTTGATCTGCTGCGCTCGAGCCGGCGCTGTGCAAAAGCCGACCATGATGAATAGGGCGACGACCGTCAGTGTAAGAACAGTTTTTTGGCGTATAACGTTCATCGCTTCATATCCCTATGTGTACTCTTTCAACACTCCGTAGTCGTCGAAAACATCCCAATCCACTTTCCGTTCCTACAGGACTCCAGGAATCGAGCTCGCGAGTTGGGAAACGAATCAACCTGGAGGAGGCACCACGCGATAGTAGACTCCATTCGCGCCGTAGGATGGCAGGAACCACGTGTTGGTGTTGTTGCAAAAGTAGTAGGTCGAGCCGCTGACGTATTGTTGGATACATCCAGCAGGCGTCGTCGGGTAGATCGCACCCATAGCGTACGCAGTGTTGTAGCTGCCGGCGGCGTAGCCAGAATTGTAAGCGTTCGCCGCGTTTGCGTTCGAGTTCGCGGTGGCGACGGTCGCACCGACAACCGCACCGACCGCGACGCCCGCAGCAGCGGCGCCAGCGGTGCTCCAGCCCCCGCAATTGGAACAACTGCTGCCGTAGTAATTCACTGTGGTAGGTGGATGGTAGGTGCTATAGCTACCGCCATAGTAAGTCCCGTTGTTGCTGTACGTAGTGGTCGCGTAGCTATTGCTCGCGTGATAGGTATTACTGTTGTAGGCGGAAGTACTCCCGTAGCTGCCGTAAGTATTGTGATTATAGGTGCTGCCGTTGGCGCCTTGGCCACTCCACGACCCACCACCGCCGGATGCGGTACCGCCATTTTCAGTGTGGCCGCTCCATGAACCTTCGCCGCCCGACGCGGCGCCTCCGTTGGCACCATGCGCATTCCACGATCCTTCTCCGCCCGACGCGGTGCCGCCATTTTCAGTATGACCGCTCCATGAACCGTCCCCACCTGACGCGGAGCCGCCGTTGCCGCCTTTGCCGCTCCACGAACCGCCTCCACCCGATGCCGAGCCGCCGTTGCCACCTCGTGCGTTCCAGGAACCTCCCCCGCCTGATGCGCTGCCGCCAAAGGCGCCCTTGCCGCTCCAGGAGCCACCTCCGCCCGATGCCGAGGCTCCGTGCGCACCGTTGGCGTTCCATGAACCGCCCCCGCCAGATTCAGAGCCACCGTACCTTCCAGCATGAGACCAGGCACCGGCGAGGCCGGGCATAAGCGCCGCGATCGAGAGACCTAGTAAGCCGATCAATACTCTTTTCATGATGCGACTCCTCAATTTGCCTTTGATGAGGCTGTTCTCTTTGGAGGCTTAATACCTGGCGGAAGCTGAGGGTCAGGCCGGCTGAACGAGATTCGCTTGGCCGAAGCCAGGCCAGGTGACGTGAAGGCGTTTGGGGCGACTGCCTGGTCGATTTGCCAGTTAGAGAATTCGATCTGATGACGCAATCCGACCGGGTCGGCGTGGAACACCGCGCGTGCCATCCGGGGCAGCTTGTCGTCGGCACCGATCCAGAGCTGTTCAAACACCCAGTTGTTGTTAACCGCGACCATGTCCGTAGTGACCCCTCCCATGACGTGCGATTGACCGATGTAGAACGCGGTCGTCATTCCGTCGGCGATTCCTTCATACGGATCTGCGACGATCACGTCGGTGAACGGGTAGTAGATGGCGGCGTCCCGGTGCGCTGCCTCCAACATAGCGTCGATCGTGGGTGGAGCGCTGGCCACCGCGACTAGGTTCTCGGCCGGCGCATAGGCGGACATCGTCTTGCCGTCATAGTAAAACTCGTTCACAGGACCATCACCCGGTGTTATCACCTTGAGTTTGTCAGGCCGCTCCAGGGTTACATCATCGCGTACCGTATAGATGAGTGGCGGACCGAGCCGGCTCGGGTTCTCGTAGCTGATAACCGCTGTGAACGACATCGAGTGCGCTGCGGCTAGCTTGGCGCATGCTGCTTTGAGAATTTCGATCGCCTTGGGCTCGAGCACCGGCGCGGGCGCGGGCAGCGTCGGCACCGACGCCTTCGCAGACTTCGATGCCTTGTGCGCCGTCTGGGCATTGGCGGGTATCGTTAGAAGTACAGCCAACGCTACTACGAGAACGCGCGCAGTTGACCTCGCGACGAATGTTGATGGCCAGGATTGAAGTGCTTCCTTCGCGGCGATCATGGGATCATCCCGCATTCGAACATCTTGTTCGCGACAGGCGCCGCTACTCTGTCGATGAACATCCGGCGCATCTGCGGATCGTTGTGCAGAAAGTTCACGGCTTCCTGTTCCCTCTGCGATTTTGGCTGCTGTCGCTCTTGCCACAATTGCTCGCAAGACGAGTTCTGGTATTTCTGGACTACCTTGTTGGAAACCCTGTCCAGTACCGGGTATTGGCCGTACTGGGCGCCGGATATTCCAGCAAACAAGAGCATGGGAAGGACGCCGAGGACCGGCACCACAATTCGACGGAGGATCGCCTTTGCGTTCCACATGAGTGTTCTCCTTGATCCCACTTCTGTTCTCTCCGATTCACTGGAATCGAGAGAGAGTTGAACTTGAGTTTCGAGGAGCACATTCTGCGACGCGCAGAAGTTTCCTGCTATTGTACCAAAGTACAATACCTCAGCCGGAAATACGGCGAGGTGACATTGACTCAAAACTTCAAGGAAGAAACGGCACAACCCCCCGAAGTTTGCCCGGGCGAGCGACGACAGGTGTTTTGGCCGTTTAGACAACGGCGCTACGCAGGCGCTCGATTTTGTCTTTGCTCGCCCACGTCATTTGACTATACATTTTGTAGTAATATGTTTCGACCTGTGAGATTGCGCCACACGCTATCGCGCTCACGTTTCTGATGCCGTTTCTTTGCTGCCTCGCTCTGCCCACCGTCGCGCGCGCGCAAACGGAGCAGTCGGTGTATACCGACGCCCTGGTCAACTCTCAGGGAAAGCTTCAGCGGAACCAATGGCACCGACTTCTCGATAACCGGTGGCACCTGCGCCGCGACTCCAGGGGCTGGTAAGGCATGCACGATAACTGTGACCTTCAAGCAGCGTTATCAGGATTTCGGTTTTGAATCCTGCAAGTGCCCGTGTAGCTCTTTCAGCATCTGCTGGACCTGTTGATTATCCGGCTCCAGCTCAGCAAGACGATTCGCATAGGTCAATGCTTTCGCGGGATCGCCAGACTGTTCCAGGAAATTTACCAGCGCGATGAGTGAATCGAGATCATAAGGATGCGCCTTGATGGAACTCTCCAACGTCTCGATTGCTGCGGCGGTCTTTCCTGCATCGTTTAACGCGATCGCGTAAACGTAGGCATAACGCGCATTGCCTGGTTCGTCGCGCGTGGCTGCTCCGAGAAACTCCAGTGCTTGCGCGTTGCGCTTCTGGCGCACCATTAGCAGACCTAGCGCGTGCTCGAGCGATGCGTCGTCCGGCGAGCGGCTGAGAGCATTCTTGAGGACGCGTTCACCCTCATCATCGCGGTTCTGTGCGCGATAAAGGTCTGCAAGATTGACGGCGCCCGGCGCAAAGCTCGGGTCGAGCGACAACGCGGTCTTGAGTTCCTGCTCCGCCTGGTCGAAGTGATTCTGTCTTGCATACAACAAACCCAGATTCATGTGCGCCTCGGGGCGATCCGCGTTCAATTGCTGCGAACTGATGTACTCGTCAGTGGCACGATTGAAAGCAACGGAAACCTCTGCGGGAAGGTTCCCCGCGGGCAACCCAGCAAGGACTTCCGCCGCTTCGGTCCGCACTGCGCGGACGGGATCGCTGAGTAGCGGCGCCAATGTATTCACGCTGGTTGCTGGATCGGTGTTCGACAGTGCGTGAGCGGTGGCGCGGCGCACGAGAGCCCAATCGTCGACAACGCCAGCGTGAACGGCATCGTCGGTCGGAAGCGGCGCGAAGTTGGCGAGCAAAGCAAGCGCAGTCGCGCGCGCAATCGCAGGCTGCTCGCGGTTCGCGACCAATCTCTCGAGTGATTGTTGTGCGCCTGGTGCTCCCGCCTCGCCGGCATTCAGGGTCTCAGCAAAACGCTGGAAGCCTTCAGGCGCATGCCTGTACCACTTATTGACTGAATCCAATGCCCACTGCGTCGATTTGTCGGTGTGGCAATTGGTGCACGCGTTGGGAGTGCCAAGCTTCACCGATAGGTCAGGGCGCGGAATCCTGATGCTGTGATCGCGGCGCGCATCGACGACCATGTACGTGCGCGTCGGCATATGGCATTCGACGCATCGCGCTCCGGCCGATCCCATTTTGTGAAAATGATGCGTCGGCGAATCGTACTTCCGCGCCGAATGACACTGCATGCAAACGTTGTTGCCCTCGGCGCGGAGCCGCGAACTGTGCGGCTCGTGGCAATCGCTGCAGGTCACGCCTGCATGAAACATCCGGCTCTGGATGAAGGAGCCATACTCGTAGTCTTCCTCCTTTATCTGGCCGTCCGGGAAATAGTGATCTTCATCGAGCAGCGCGACATGGTAATCATCGCCCACCGGCTGGCCGTGCACATAGTCTTCGTGAATCTCGCCGCGCCGCGCATGGCATCGCGCACACGTCTCGATTTCCCGCTCTGATTGACGCGGCGAGCTTCGACGCGCATTGCCGGTGACTGGATCGATCGGCCACGCAACGCCTTTGCGCTCATCGAGTGCGATCGTCAGGCCCTCAGTCGCGTCGAGTCTCTGCCAATCGCCCTGCTTCTTCGCCCACGACAGGTGATTCGATCCGGGACCATGACAGGCCTCGCACGAGACATCGATCTCCGCGTAGGCAGTCGAAAACGTGCGCGTTCGAGAATCGTAGTTCTTGCGCAGGTTGGTCGAATGGCAATCGGCGCACATGTAGTTCCAGTTCTGATCGATACCCGTCCAGTGCTGCGTGTCCGGCGCCGTGATCTTCTGTCCGGGATACAGAAAGAACCAACGTTGGCCGCCGCGCTCGCGGGTCCTGGTGTCCCAAGCTATCCCCAACGCCTGCAAGCGCCCGCCCGGCATCGCGATTAGATATTGCTGAAGTGGGTAAACGCCGAACGTGTATCCGATTTCGTAATCATGCAGCGCGCCGTCGGGGCCGTCGGTACGCACCATGAACTTCGAGCCATTGCGGGAGAAGATCGTCGTTACGCCATTGTTATCGAAGCTGGCGTGATTGAAATCGCCAAGGACCGTGGAATCCGTCGCCGGCTGCATCGCCAGTTGATGATGCGATCCGCGCCAGAGAGAATTCTCCTGCTCGTGACAGGTCGCGCACTCCGCCGCTCCGACGAATTTCGCGTCGAGCACCGGCGGTGTTGCTGCCACCAGACTCACAGATTCCTTCGTCCGCCGAACCAGAAGTGTGATCGCCACCAGCAGCGCAAGTATAGGCAGCAGCCAAACGAGACGGAGCCGAGACTTCGACGACTCCATCGACGACGGCGCTCGCGTCGGGGTCGTTACCTTTCCGATAGCAGCGGTGTTCGACTTGCTGTTTCGCGGCTTTTTTTTCTTACTCAACGTTCACTCTTGAGGATGATTCCTGGCGCCGCGATCGCTCTTCAGAATTTGATATGTGACAAAAGTCCAATTGCTCGATGCCGTCAACGAGCTGTAATATCTCGACAGCTCTGGCTACTGATCACCCGGGGAGGGAAATTCGTGGCAAGCACAAAACCTTGCACTGGACTGCAGAGTGTCGCGGCCAACGGCGTTCAAAACATGAAATCTCAGCCGATTTCCAAACGCGTCAGAGTCGCAGTTATCGAGGACGACGATAGCGTGCGCCAAGCCCTCTCGTTCCAGCTCCGCACGGCAGGCTTCGAGGTGGCAGCCTACTCTTCCGCAGAAGAACTTCTCGAGGCTTCCGACGCGAAGGAATTCGATTGTGTGGTGGCGGATATTTACCTGCCGAAAATGAACGGGCTCCAACTTCAGGAGGAACTCAACCGCACTATTCCCTACGCGTCGATCGTGTTCATCACGGGTCACGGCGATCTGTCACTCGGTATGCACGCGATGAGAAAGGGTGCTGTGGACTTCCTCGAAAAGCCGGTTGACGAGCGTGCGCTGTTGAGCTCGATAGCTCGCGGCGCCGATATTTCCCGCCGGCGTCGCGCCGAGAGATCGCAGCTGGTCGGACTTGAACAGCTGCATCGCTCACTGACCTCTCGCGAACGGGAAGTCTTCACGCTGATAACCTCTGGCTTGCTGAACAAGCAAGTCGCCGCGGAGTTGGGGACTACAGAACGTACCGTTAAGGCGCATCGCGCAAGCGTAATGGTCAAGATGGATGCTGGGTCATTGGCCGATCTGGTGCGAATGGCTGGAGTCCTGCAGATTCACTCGAGCTGAGCGGTTGAAGGAACCGCGAGAGGGTCAACGACCCATCCGAAAACCTTCAACCCATGCGTCTCGATGCGCTTGATCGTTTCCTTTCAGCCATCGGGAGCGTGAACGTGAACGTGCTGCCCTGGTCTGGATTCGGCGACGCCCAGATTCTTCCGCCGTGACTCTCGACGATAGAGCGGGTCACGAGCAGGCCCAGTCCCATCCCGTCGATCTTGGTCGTAACGAATGGCTCGAACAGGCGTTTCGCGACGGCAGGGTCAATGCCCCCGCCGCTATCGCATACGCAAACTGCCGCCCATCCGATCTTTTCTGGAGCGACCTTGATTACAACGTCGCGTCGAGGAGACCTCGCTTCCGTGATCGCGTCGAATGCGTTCATCACCAGGTTCAGCACGCACTGCTGCAGCTGGATCGAGTCGCCGATAACCCGTTGGCCTGGGGGCGAGACCTCGATCCGTACGGCGATCTTCCGGACGGAGGCCTCGCCGGCAGTGAGTTTTACCACCTCGCCGATCAGTGGTCCGATGCCGATCGGGGCTTTGTGTTCGACCTGGTTCTTGAACATCGAGCGGATTCGCCGAACGATATCAGCAGTCCGCTTGGTGTCCTCGATCGCGCTGTTGACCGCTTCCAAAGCCATGGCGGGTTGCGGATTTCCCTGGGTCAGCAAGCGCGCGACGCCGCCAAGGTTGCTCAATATCGCTCCAAGCGGCTGGTTGATTTCATGCGAGAGCGAGGCGACGAGTTCGCTCATCACGTTGCGACGCGAAGCGACCCTGAGTTCGGTGCGGACCGCCCTGATTGCTATCTCGGCTTGCTTGCGCTCGATCGCGCTGCCAAAGAGCCGTACCGCCATGGCCAGTTGATCGAGCAATTCAGGCGGCCACTTTCGGGGCGATCGGAACTTACCGAAGCTCGCTGCGCCGATAACTCGGCCACCGGCCCACATCGGAATGGCCGCAGAAGCTTTAGGTCCGTATTTCGCAACCATCCGCCGTGTATCCGGGTTATCGGCCGGAATCTCGCTCGGATCCGCGAAGACGAGTGTTTCCCCCGACATGACTAACTGGGTGCTTCTTTGAATGAGCTTCTCTGGTTCGTAATTCTTCGGGAAAGCGGGGAAATTCGGTCGAACCCAGGTATGCGTTGCACGTACCGGTTGGTCCGGTGAATCGCGCTCGTATACGGCGCTCCGGTCGAGATCCAGCGCCCGGCAGATTTTGCCCAGCCACGACTCGATTTCGCGGTCGACTTCGTCAGCCGGCGCGCGCGCCATCGCGGCGGACAGCTCGCCTACCAATGATTCGAAGCGCGAAATCTCATGCTGATCGCGATCGACAAGCGCACGCCGGTCACGTTTCGGCTCGAGAGTTTTCTTGGTCGGTCGTGGTTGCATCAGTGAAGAATAAAACCGTTCGCTGAGGTTCAGTCGTTTGGATCCGAGCCGGAAGTGGGAGAGGGAGGCGACGGAGCACGATCCTTTCGTTTGGCAAACTTTACAATATGTTTCCGCGATAAAGCGAGCGCGTATTGCCAGTCGTTGCCCCGAAAATTCAGGGTCACGAGGATTTAACGAACGGTTTGTTCGCTGTTGAGCAGTTGGCGGTGCTTAGTGCGGCAGATTCGACTGATTGGGCAACGCCTTCCTGATGGCGCGCAGCAGGCTTTTTTCGTCGAACGGCTTGAGCAGACTGGCGATCGGCTTTGCCTCGCGTATCAGTTTTTTGGTCTGCGCATCGTCGCGGCCGCTGATCAGGATTGTCGGCAGATGCCGGCCGGCCTCAGTCATTTTTTTGCAGAGTTCGATACCGGTCATCGCCGGCATGTAAACGTCGAGCAGCAGGCACGCGTCGCCATCTGGAAAGTCGTTCGTCAGGAATTCTTCGGCGCTTCCGAAGTCGAGAACATTGAATCCCAGGATTTGTAGTTGTCGTCGTAGCGCCCGGCGGATGGACGCGTCGTCATCTACCACAATAACTGTGGCCGTCGATTTGTTCGGCAACTGACGATACCGGCTGTCGTGGGAGGACGGCCGCCCGTCATCCGCAAGCTTCCTTGCGACGTAACTATGCATCGCGCGGCGCCCAGTCGGCCATTGTACCAAAGTACAATACCGCTCTCCTGAAAAATGGACGAATCTTGGCCGGCAAGTGAGCCATGAATCTCATACGTCATTCGCGGCAGTCGAGTTACAAACTGGCCGGAAGCGAAAGCAGCCGGCCCAGAGCTGAAAGCGCATCGATTCCGAACGCTGCAGTAAAAAAGAAAACGGTCAGGAGAAATGAATTTGAACTCCAGAAGTATTAAGCGCGCGACGGGCTTGATGTCAGTACTGCTCGCAGGATTGTTGCTGGTGGGATGCTCTCAAACATCCTCACCCGCACCGAGCCAGGCTGCGCAAGCGCCTGCAGCACAGGCGCCGCCGCCACCTATGACCAGTATGCAACCCTCCCAACCCGGCGCGGCGGGAGGACAGTACGAGGAACCGCCGGTCGTCAACGTGGCCGACCTGCTGCCCGCGACTCCGCTCTCGGGACAGGGATATACAGTTCTACCGCAAGCGCCGACTAACGGCGCGATGGGCCAATACACCATCGTCGCGGACCCGAGCGTGTTTCATGATGACGCAGGCACCTACTACGTCGAAAGCCTCGACATGCTGAAGATTCGGCTTTCCGAAATTCCAGCGATCGCTCAGCTCGATAGCATGAGCAACAGCAGTGTATTTGCCAAATCGCTGGTCACGAGCGCAGTGCGTCCAGTGGGCGCCGCCGCCAATATGGTCATGCATCCGATGGATACCGTTACCGGGCTGCCGAGCGGAGTCGGAGATCTATTTGGACGCGTCAGTATGGGCGCGGGAGAGATAGCATCGTCGGCTACGAATTCCTTCGGCAGTGGAAAGGCTGCCGGTCAGGCCGGCAACGCTACGCTCACTGCGTTGGGCTATGACCAGGTCCGCCGACAGCTCGCACACGAGCTACACGTCGATCCTTATAGCTCTGATCCTATTCTCACCAAGAAGCTGAACCATGTCGCCTGGGTCATGTTCTCGGCCCGCATGACTGTCTCCGCAGCCATGATGGCGGTGCCGGGCTCGATGATCATCACTGCAGTCACGGTGACAAACGATCTCGTTTATCAGACACCGAGAGCCGACCTCATTATCCTCGTTCAAAAGAAGCTGAAGAGCTTCGGCCTGTCGCAGGAGGAGATCGTAGCCTTTACCACCAACACCGCGATTCCTTTGAGTCTGCAAGTTGATGCAGTCAAAAATCTCGAGGCGCTCGGCAACATTCCCGGTCGTCGGGCGGCAGCGGTCGATATCGGCAACATGATGACTGAATACCAGGCGCGCTTCCTGGTCACCTCGCTACATATGCTCGCTCAATGGGGCCAGCAGTCGAGCCCTATCACCAGGATCTATGCCCCCGGAGTGCTAATCGCGCACGATCAGAATCGCAATACGATACTTCCCGCGCCGGTCGATTACCTGTCATGGACACCACGCATAGCGGGATTTGCGACTGATCCCCAGTTGATGGCACAGCACAATCGCGTCTTGTGGATCACCGGCAAAATGACGCCGCTCGCGCATCAGCAACTGACGGCCAACGGCTGGAATGTGCACGAAGGCCAATAGCAGTAAGGGTTAGGTTAAATTCCAGGAGGGAATTTTCTTATGTATGTCTGGAAGAATAGTTATTTTGCGATCGCGATCCTGGTCGGCGCAATCATAGGATTGTCCAACGCGCGCTCAGTTTGGGCGCAAGAGAAACAGCCTAACATCGTTGTCATCATGGGTGACGACATCGGCATGTGGAACATCGGTGCCTATCATCGCGGCATGATGGCGGGTAGGACGCCTAACCTCGACAAGCTCGCGAAAGAAGGTATGTTGTTCACCGACTATTACGCCGAGGCAAGCTGCACGGCAGGTCGGGCGAACTTTATCACTGGCGAGCTGCCTATCCGCACCGGTATGACCACTGTCGGCCAAGCCGGTGCCAAGATAGGCATACCTGCCGAAGCGGTGACCATCGCCACGATCCTTAAGTCCGTGGGCTATGCCACAGGTCAATTCGGCAAGAACCACCTTGGCGACCTCAATGAGTTCTTGCCCACGGTTCACGGCTTCGACGAATTCTTCGGCTACTTGTATCACCTCGACGCGATGGAAGACCCTGCCCATCCCGACTATCCGCAAAACCTCTTGAATGTCGTCGGCCCGCGCAACATGGTTCATAGCTGGGCCACCGACACTGATGATCCGACGGTAATGCCGCGTTGGGGCGCGATCGGCAAACAGAGAATCGAGGACGCTGGCCCGCTCTATCCGAAACGGATGGAAACGGTGGACAACGAAATTCGCGACCTCGCCATCAATTTCATGGACAAGGCACAAAAAGACGGCAAGCCATTCTTCGTCTGGCTCAACCCGACGCGCATGCACATCGTCACCCATCTTTCGCCCAAGTACGAAGCGATGCGTAACTCGGAAAATGGTTGGTCGGAAGAGGAAGCCGGCATGGCCCAACTCGATGACGATGTCGGCCTGGTAATGAAGAAAATCAAGGACATGGGCGTCGACGACAACACTATCGTAGTCTTCACCACTGACAACGGCACCGAAGTCTTTACCTGGCCTGACGGCGGTCAGACGCCATTTGCACAGTCCAAGGGAACAGTCCTCGAAGGTGGTTTCCGTGTGCCATGCCTACTTCGCTGGCCGGGACATACGCCGGCGGACTCCGTGCAGAACGGCATCTTCTCGGGGATGGATTGGCTTCCTACCTTCGTGGACGCAGCCGGCAATCCGAACATCACTCAAGAGCTACTGAAGGGCAAAACGATCGGCGACCGGACTTACAGGAACCATCTGGATGGTTACGACCAGATGGCAGCCATCACTGGCAAAGGGCCGTCAACGCGTCACGAGATCTTCTACCTCGGCGAAAGCACTGTCGGTGCTGTGCGGATTGATGACTATAAGTATCGTTTCATCGACCAACCCGAGGGTTGGCTGGGTCAGAAGACCCATCCGGACGTGCCTTATATCACCAACCTGAGACTGGATCCCTTCGAGCGCACGGGCTGGCCCAACGATGGAACGAAAGAAGGTGCCCAGCAATACTTCGACTGGTTCAAGTACGAATTCTGGCGCTTCGTATTCGTGCAGCAGTTGATGGCCAAGGAACTGCAAACCTTCATCGAGTATCCGCCGATGCAACGGGGTGCGAGCTTTAATCTTGACGCGGTGAAAGCTGAGATGGCGAAAAAGATGGCGGAAGCTCAGACAGCAAGCAAAGGCACTGGGGAGTAACTCGCAAGACCTTCGTCGCACTTAAGGTATCAATACTGAATGGAGGTAGTTCAATGACGAATCGAAACTCAAGAGTGAGGAGAGGAACAATGCCAAAACGGATGCTTTTAGTGATCGCAGTAACGGGGCTGCTGACACTTGGCGGATGCTCGTCGTCGCCTGATCCATCCGCATCACAGCAGGCGGCGCTGTCAAAGACTGAGTTACATTTCGATGTCAATAAGTGCCAGGATATGGGAGCTGGATTGTATAAGTGTCCTGCTTCGGACAAACCCATTTGCAATCCCGACTACAATGGCTCGGTCGAATGCGTCCGGATCGGACCTAAGGGTGGCATCTTCATACAAAGCCCGTCGAGCAACTAGCGGGGACGGCGACGGCTGTTACTTGCGCCGATGGTTCTGGAGGACTCAAGGGCGCAGTCGCTAGAGAGAGAAAGGAAGGAACCAAATGCGAAAGCTTGTAACCGCAACGCTCGGTGTGTTGCTGTTGGCTTCAGGATCGGCGCGGGCCCAGGGAGTCGTGCTGCCTTTGCCGGCCGCGGATCAGCAAAATATAACTGCCCAGCTTGGGCCGGGTGTAGTCGGCGCCGCGTTGCCGAGTAGCCCTATCAACGACCCGTCCCTCTACTTTCCGCTCCAACAAAAATCACAACAGTTCCAGGTTGTTGCGGGGCCGCACGCTGGTACCGTGCAGACGCTTGGGCTCTGGCAGGCACGGCGCCCGGGAGGAAGGAAGGCCTGGCGGTTTCAGATGACGCCATCGTTGGCGGGCTTCATGCGCGAGACGGACCAGGGCGACATTATAATGGCCGCCCTTACCGACTCGGGCGAAGGCGTCGTAGTTGTCACTACCCCCGCCAATCCATTCGTGCCCAAGGGCATGCAGCCAGGTGAATCGCGGAGCTACACGCAGCAAGTCTCGGTAAACTATCTCGACGACCCGAGCGACCAGAGGTACTCAGGCTCGATCAACGGTACCTACACCTACGTCGGCACCTATCAGGTAACTGTACCGGCAGGCACATTCCCGGCGGTCCTGTTCAGAGTCAACTGCGAAGGAAAAGTAGGTCCAGCTCATACGCAAAACACCGGCTACAATCTTTTCGCACCCGGCGTCGGCATGGTCGCGATGATCCTGGAGGAGGACGTAACCGCCTTCTGGCTGTTTAATATCGATAGCACTACCGGCAAGGTGTTGATGTCAAAATGAATGACCTGCGAGTATTCAGCCGCATTCGTAGGACCCTATGTCTTGCGACCGTGATCCTGCTGGCCTTAGTCACGTCTGCGCGCGCCGCCGGCTTATTGCTGTATGAGACCGGCGCACCCGACTTGGGTACCGCCAGCGCCGGACGAGCGGCGATGGCTGGCGACGCCTCAACTGCTGCTGCTAATCCGGCAGGGATGACTCAACTCGACCGTTCGCAGCTATTGACTGCGTCTGGCGCTCTGCTGCCCTTCACCAACTTCGACGTAGCCTCACAGACGACAACGTCGGGCGGTGGCGGCGGCAATGCTGGCGTGTTCTCACCCATCGGAGGGTTCTTCTACGTCTACAGACTTTCGGAGAAGTTGCGACTCGGCGTGGCGCTCGACTCAAATTTCGCTTTTACCGGCAACTACGGTAAAACCTGGGTCGGACGCTATTACGTGACCTACGAATCAATTCTTTCCGGTACAGTCAATCCTTCGGTCGCCTACGAGGTGAACGACTGGCTCTCGGTAGGAGCAGGTGTCAGCTTTTCGGTCGCGCGACTGAAGTTTCAATCGAAGGTTAACAACGCTCTTCTGCGTGCGCAAGACGGCGGACTGGCGTTCGAATCGTGGGATGAAGCCTTCGGTGGCAACGCTGGCATACTGCTAAAGCCCATCGCCAAACTTCGCATCGGACTGACTTATCAATCGCCTGAGGACTACAAGTTCGGCTTTAGGCCGCATCTCACGAACCTCGGTCCCATTCTCAACCGTATTCGCAATCGAATCGGCGGATCCAAGATCAATATCCCGATGGAAGTGCCGCAGCAGGTCATGCTCAGCGGACTCTACGAAGTCACCCCCTACTGGAGCCTGATGGGCAACGTCGGATGGCAGAACTGGTCGGCGTTCGGCGAGTTTCCAGTCGGAATTTCGACCGCCAAGCAGAGAACGGTCGAGGCCAACCTGCATTTCTCAGACACGTGTCAGATCGCGATCGGGCAGCAATTGCGGATCGGTGAAAAATGGCTGTCGTCGGCGGGTTTCGCGTATGACAGTTCAACGGTCTCGAAAAGCAACCGCCTTCCGACCCTGCCTATCGATCGCCAACTGCGATACGGTACCGGTATCCAATATCAGATCAACAGTGACATAACGGCCGGCGCCGCGTGGGAGTTCATGGATGCTGGGCCTGCTCCGTACGCTGCCCGCCGCGGGCCGCTCGCAGGGACTCTGCAAGGGCATTACTCGACGAACTATCTCAACTTTGTCGCGCTCAACATCATCTGGAAATTCTAGATTCAAGTTGCAATTGCGTCAGTCGACGCTGCCAACTACGATTTTACCTGCTATGCTTTTGCTAAACTCGTAGAATGGGGTCATCAATGGACAAGCACATAAGCAAGCATCCCGAAACGCAGCATATCGCCAGCGACGTAATTCACTACCGCGAGTACAAAATTCTGCTGCAGCCCGATCGGTTTACGAGCAAACACGGCTTTCTCGAATTTTGGGAACAGGCGTCCAAGACCCTTAAAAAACTCCACCTCAAGGTGGATGTCGACAAGCACGCATTCGATAGTCAGGTCCGTGAAGTGCTGTTTTATGACACTCCCCAGTTTGACCTCTACAACAATCACTTTATTCTGCGAAAGCGCACTTTTTACGACCAGGGATGGCCTCGACCCGGCCACGAACTGACCTTCAAGTATCGCGCACCGGAACTCAAGGACGCCGCTTCCGTCGACGTGCGTCCGCAGTTGGGCGGGCACGACGAAATTAAGTTTAAAGAAGAGTTGTTGCTTGAGCGCGACCGCCTCGGCGGGATGCGCAGTGTCTATTCGCATGGATGCGTGCTCACTTCCCCTAAGATTGAGCTCGATCGTGGCATCGAGGATATCGCCCGCGCCTTTCCGACTCTCAAGCACATCGACATAAGGCCCCGAACCAAAATGATGCTGGTCAACAACGTAGCCGTCGAAGAAGTCCAGAACACCATGGGCGTGATTCACTTCGGGCACCACTTCAAGGGTAAGACCACTATCGCGATATGGCGGAGCCGAGCGCTGGAAAAATCGCTATCAGGCGAGTTCGCGTTTCAGTGCAAATTCGATCGGATCGACGAGGTCAGCAAGGAGTCCCTTGATCTCTCCGAAGAGTATTACAAAAGAGTGCAGCTCGATTGCGCGGAATGGATTAAGCTTGGAACTACAAAGACCGCAATGGTATACGGGCTCGGCGAAGGTCAGCAGTTGAAGAACCGCGAATAAGTGGAGCGGGCGGACCCGGCTCGAACTGACGCCGTCCGAGCCTGGGACGCTTCCTCCCACCGATCAGTGTGCGAACTCGATTCACGGCAGGTTGGGTATCGCATTAACGATCTTCAAGGTACGCCGGACGAAGCCGATCAGTTCTTTGATGTCGAGCACCTCGCTGACGTCGCCTCCGGTATCAGCACCGCCTAGATAGTCCCTCGAATAATCGTGGATCTCATCGAGCTCATCGAGCAGTGCGCACGCGGGGTGCTGCTCGCCGGTCTTGCGGATTTTTTCGACAATGCTCGCTAACGTGTCATCCGAGCCGAAGAAACCGGGATAGGTCCAGGTGCAATAGGTCTCGACTATGAATCGCATTTTCGTGACTATCTCTCTCGGCCTGCCCACTCCAATTTTGTAAAAGTACAACAGGTCGATGATATCCGACGCGACGCGTGCTTTGCGTGGATCCTCGAGGTCGAACTGTACAATTTCTGACGTCATCATTTAGATGTTGGTCTAGCGGAGCGTGGTCAAAGGCGTGCAGAAGGACCACTGATCAGGCTGGATCAAAGTCGGGCTCGATTCCTATGTCGATCCCGGCTGGCTGACACTACATTGGGCGCCATGCGGAAGGCTATCGCCACGCTGCTTCATTTGGCTATGTGGAGAACCAAAAGTACCGTATCCTGATACGCTACTCCCATGAATCAAGTCTATTCAACTTAGAAAGAAAAGTTACGCCCACAAATAGTTTCTTAATTCACCGCGAGCCAACCTTAAAATAAGTTCCACACGTAACGTGCCGGCGGTATCATTTAACCGCTCGTAACTACTAAACAGTGATCGTCGGCTATCACTTCCTTGAAAGCCGAAGGCACGCCTGGCCAAATGCCCTCATGGTGAAGTCAACGGATGCCTTTTTTTCTATTGGCTTTTTTGCTGCGGACGACGCCCTGGTCAGGAGGTCAGACCGACCAATTTGGCATGCGAGCCAATCGATTGCTGGAGTTGGGCGACGCGCACAATGAGTTGCCGTCCCTGACGAACAACGAAAGCTTCGCGCTCGAGCCGCGCCAGGTGTTCAGTCACTCTGGGCCGCGAGGCTCCAACCAGGTTGGCGATGTCCTTCTGGCTGAAAGATACTCTCAGCAGTGTGCCGCGCGATTCCTCGATTCCGAAGTCGGCACATAGTTCGAGCAGCGTAATCGCGATTCGCTCATGAAGTCCGAGATTCAAAAAACTGCTGCTGCGTAGCAATAGCCGGTACCACTGCGTCAAATCGTTTTCGTGGAGATGCCTGAACGCGGACTCTGCAGATTTCTCGGTGATGCTTTCGAATTCGTCGAAGCTAAGGGTACCAACTCTGCAATCGTTGTAAGCTTCGCACTGGAAATTGGACCGGCTGATGGGCAACGCCGGAAGCTCAGGAATCAGGCCGGGTGCGATCAAGGCGACAGTCACGCGCTCACTGCGCGCGTTCATGCAGGTGATCCGCACGATGCCGGTTAACAATATATGCACTTGGGCGGCGAGCGCGGTCTCCTGCAGAATAACGGACCGCCGTTTGAAGTTGGCCAGCGTGAGCACATTCACCAGCAAGTTGAGCTCTGCGGGCGAAAGCCAGCAAAGGGCCTTGAGGCGGCTCAGGTGGTCGAGGTCGGTAGAACCATGGCTCTTGAGTTCATTCAAAGCTGCACGACTCGTGTGAGTTCACCAGTATACGCTTTTGGCGGGCACAAGAGAAACTGATGTTACCTGCGGGACAAAACTAGTCTTCCGGAAAGAACCTCAAGAATGTGCCTGCGAAGTGACCGATGAGCGGCTCGAATGACCCAGCAAAGACCCACTCGATCGCCGCAGACATGCGGCCCTTACTCTGGTGTGGAGCTGTCATCACAAAAACTAACGGAGATGTCATCGTGAAGAACTCATTGAGAACTGCTTTTAATTTCCTGGTTCGGATACCTATGGGACTGGCTATGCGAGCGCCGCTCGTGCAAGAAGCGGTCGAGATCGAAAGCGAATTCGCAACTTCATATAGGGTTTGGTACTAGCTATGAGTTACACGTATCGTCGAAATATAAGCGTAGCCATGATTCCAGGCCTGGTATGGTTGAGCGTCGCGCGCATATCTCGCGCTGCGAGCGATCAACAAGAGCAAGCTACCGTCGATCGGGTAGCGAGTCTTTTCAGCAGCAAGTCGAGCATCGGTACCGTGAAGATGCAGATTTCCAACGAAGACGGACAGCGCGATCTATCGATGAAGATCTGGTCGCTAGGCGACAAGGTCCTTGTACGTATTGTCAGTCCTCAGGATGAAGCAGGCACCGCCATTCTGAAAGAAGGCTGCGACATCAGGTACTACCTGCCTAAATCGAACTGAACGGTCAAAATCCCGGCTTCTATGGCGATGACTTCGTGGATGGGAAGCGACTTCACTATCGATGATCTCGTCAAAGAACCTTTCCTTGCACGCGATTACACTATTGCCACCTCCTTCGAAGGTCAGCGTGGCGGGGTGGCGGTATATGAATACACCTTGACCCCAAAGCCGGATGCGGCGGTCGTGTGGGGGAAGATCGTTCTGCAGTTTCGCCAGGCCGACTCGGTTTCGACCTGGCAGGGTTACTATAGCGAGGACGGGAAGCTTGCGCGGGAGCTCACGTTTTCTGAATACAAGACAAAAAGCGGCAAGGTCATTCCGACCCGTCTGGTCATGCAGTCGGCAGACAAGGCTGGCGCGCATACAACAATAGATTACGAAGATATCGCTTTCGACGTACCAATCTTCGCAGGCCTCGCAAATTCAGTTTAAGGAAGGCATTAACCCGCGAAATCCACTCAACCAAGATAAGGCTGCCAGCCGCAAACTTATTCACCTGGACGTCATCTTGGACGAAGAGGCCGGAACTCCGACCGAACCGACGGCGGCTGTGCGCAGCCGGGTCAGACTTCGATGGTTTCCCACTTTCCGGTTTGGAAGCGCCAGACTTTTACGATTGAGCGGACGATGTAGTCGGCGAGCAGCGACCACCAGATGTAGTTGATGCTGCCGCCGTGATACCAAATTAAAATCGTCAGGAAGAGTCGCATGCCGTAGAAGCCGGCGAGGGAGCCGTAGAGCGGAAATTGGGAATCGCCTGCACCGCGGAGTGCGCCGGTAATGGTCCAGTCGATCGCCATCAGCGGTTGTGCGGCGGCGAGTGCGTACATGAACTGCACGGTGTACGCGATGACCTGTTTGTCGTCGATGAAGAGCGCGGCGATCCAGTGGGCGAAGACGATAAACAGCAGACCCATCGCGGTCATCAGGACTATCGACATCCGGGTCGCTTCCCATCCGGCCTTGCGCGCGAACTTCGGGTCACCCGCCCCGAGGCCCTGGCCGACGAGCGTCGCGGAGGCGGCGGAAAATCCGAAGCCGGGCAGGAATGAGAGCGCGAGGATTCGCACGCCGATGAAATACGCGGCGATCTCCTTGGCGCCGTAGCGCGTGATGAATCCGACGTAGGCAACGAAGCCGAATTGGATCAACAATTGTTCGATGGCGGCGGGATTGCCGACGCCGAGGATTCGGCGACCGAGGCTGAAGTCGGGCCACAGACCGCGCCATCGGAAGTTCAGCACCATCCCGGGGATCGACAATGCCCAGAAAAATAAAATTCCGCCGAACGCGATCGCGAGCAAGGTCGCGACCGCCGAGCCGTCGACGCCGAGTGCCGGAAATCCGCACTTGCCGAAGATGAGAACGTAGTTGAGGAAGATTGCGAGCACGTCGATGATGCCGCCGATCCACAATGGCGTGCGCGTGTCGCCGGCGCCGCGCAGTGCCGACGCGCACATCAGGAAGATTCCCTGGAACGGCTCCGAGAGCATCACAACTTGCAGGTATCGCGCGCCCATATCGGCCATCCGGCCATGTACCTGGAACACGCCCATCAGCGGATGCGCGAAAATGATTACTGGAATCGCGATGATGGTCGAAACCAGCACGCCGAAGACGACCGACTGCTTCAGCACCTCCTCGGCGCTGTCGCGATCGTTCGCGCCCATGTAACGCGCGACCAGTGCGATAGTGCCGGTTCCGACCGCGGCGATGCCGGCGCGCACTGCGCCGAGAATCTGCGTCGCGAGGCCGACAGCGCCGACGGCGTCCGCGCCGAGCCGTCCCACCATCAGCATCGAAGAGAGTCCGAGGATCGAATCGAGACCGAAAGACAGGATCACGGGCCAGGCGAGCGCCCATACCTCGAAGCGGATCCGCTCGATCGGTGGCAGGGTGATCGCGACCCCGCCTCCGCCCTCCGCACCGACTTCGGGGACCTCTTCGAGGAACTCGGACATGATTCTGATCAGTTACGCCAGCCCGAGGCGTGATAGTCAATGGACTTTGCGTCTGGCGTGCACGGCGGCCCGCCCCACTATCAAAGCGAACCGAAGAAGATTGCGTGCGCGAAATCCGCTACTATCCCGCGCGGTGGGCGGACAACAGAATCGCGATGGGCGCTAGAGCGTCGCGGCGGCCGATCGAGATCTTCGCAGCGATTTTCGTCGCTGCAGGATTTATCTATTCGCTTCATCTCGGCACTGACGCACTCGGCGCGAGCGAGGCATACAGCGCGTGGGCGGCGGGGAAACAGGGAGTCGGCGCGATCGTTCGCACGCCTGTGCTGCACGATCCGGGCAAGCAGGTTTTCTATTACGTCATCCTCCATTACTACACGCGAATATTCGGGATGAGCGAAGCCTCACTGCGATCGCTGTCGGTGATCTTTTCGCTGGCGACGCTGGTGTTGGTGTTCGCGATCGGCTGCGAAATGTTCGACGACAACACCGCGCTGGCGGCGGCTGCGATGTGGGCATTCAATCCGCTGGCGGTGGTGTTCGCGCATACGGCACGAATGTATTCGATGCTGATAGCGATCGCGCTCGCGCAACTGTGGACGCTGTGGCGGGTGCGCAAGCGTCCGAGCGCAAGCGGCGCGGTGGCATGTGGCATCGCGGGAGCCGCCCTGCTCTACACGCACCTCGGCGGCATCCTGTTTATCGGAGTGGGCGTGGCGATGCTCGTGCGCGATTACATCGGCGGGAAACGAAATCCGATGGCGTGGCTGGCCATTGCCATCACGATGGCGCTGTTCATGCCGTACGTGCCGGTAGCGCGCGCGCAGAGCGAGACGCTGATCGCAGGCCATTGGCTCGACTGGATCGGAACCGGATATGAGTATCCGCTGCCCCTCAAAATACTTGTAGCGCTCGCAGCAGCCGCCGTAGCGCTACGGTTTGTTGTGAGCCAGACGGGCGTATCGGATACAGACGGCCAGCTCGTGTGGCTCGGTGCGTGGACGATCCTTCCGGGACTCATGTTGGGCGCGGGCTCGGTCGTGATTCGCCCGATGTTCAACCTGCGTTACGTCGCGCCGTCAACCGCGACGCTTGCATTGTTGGCGGCGGCGGGATTGGCGCGGGTCAGCGTGAAATGGCGCAATCTGCTGCTGGCAGGCTTCGCGCTGGCATGCTTGATCATGCTGCCGTTCGACCGGCCCGACCCGCAGCCGTGGCGAGATTTCGCCAGGCAAGTATCGCAAGGCGGTTCATCCGATCCGGTCTTCTTTGAATCCGGGTTCGTCTCGACCGGGAACGCGCCGAGCGTCGCCAATGACGGGTTTCCATTCGGCTATTACTCAGTTCCGTTCGATTACTACTTCCATGGGAGCAATCCGCGAATAGCTATTCCGGGATTTGATTCGCCGTCTGCGCGAATGACCGTTGAGGAGCGGGTGTTATCGGCGGGTGGAGGATGGCTCGTCAGTTGGAAGGATGGTGACGCGGTAGATTCTGAACTTCCTGATCCGAAGCGGTTCAGAGCGGTCGAGAAATATCGCGGTGAGCATCTGGCGTTTTACCGGATCACGCCGGTTGGAAAGTGATCGCGGCGACATAAAGAAGGCGAGCATGGCGGCCCGCCCCACTACATAAGAGCGCTATAAAAGCGCTTCGACTGCTGGGCGAGTTGGGGCGATTACGCGGCTTGGGAGGTTTGCGGGATCGACATTGAGCCGGCGCCGACGCGGATTGGGAGGATTACGAGGCTGTAGCCGTAGAGTTGCAGCCAGTTCTGGAGTTCAAGCGAGGTGTGATTGTGCAGGAAGCGACCGATGAAACCTTCGATCTCGTCGGAGAAAATGAGTTTGCCGGCGAAGAACACGACGTGCGGGAATTCGTGCGCAACTTCCAGGCATAGCCGGCGCAACTCGACGACGACATCGGGCGCGAGGCCGGCCCGCAGTTCGGGATGATAACCGAGGTCGGCGGCGAACTGGCAATACTCATTCAAGTCGTCGGTCATTCGCTGCTCGAGCTCGTGCACTTCCTCGGGACCCTTCAACAACGCCGCATCCACTTCGCCGACTCCGATGAAGACCACATTGCGGAACTCACCCGGGAACAATTGATGGACCTGGATCAGCGTCGCGAGCCCCAGGCCGTTGTAACCGCTGACCAGGATAGCGGCGGTCGGCGCGTTGGGATCGCGATCGGCGGGCTTTTGCTTTTTGACCGCGTACAGTTTCGGCAGGATGTCGGCCTCGAGCTGTTCGATTGCCTTCGAGACCTTCTCGTAATGACGGCGCACAGTGTAACACACCGCGATCAACCCGCCGGTGATTACCACAGTTACCCATCCGCCTTGAAAAAATTTGAGCGTCAGCGTGATGACGAGGATGGTCGCGGTGAAGAAGGTCCCGACGCCGTTGATGAGCAGCTTGCGAAGCCAGTGCTTTTCGTTCTTGCGCTCGAGCCACCAATGCGTCGTCATGCCGAGCTGCGAAAGAGTGAAAGTCACGAAGACGTTGATTGCGTAGAGGACGACCAGCATATCGACTTTCGCCTCAGTGCCGACGAGCAGCAGCATGGCGGCGAGTCCGATGGTGATGACGCCGTCCTGCGTCACCAGGCGTGCGCTCAGGTTTGCGAAACGTCGCGGGAGCCATCGGTCGGACGCCATAGTCGCGAGCACTCGCGGACCGTCGACGAAGCCGGTCTGCGCGGCAACGAATAGCAGCGCGCCCTCGGTCAGCAGCGTGAAGGTGATAATTGGGGTCCCAACGTGCACGCCGAATATCTGCCAGTTGGAAGCGAGCCGTTCGAACATGACGGCGTTGAGGGTCTTGCCGACCTCGGCTTCCACGTTGAGCAGCAGGTAGCCGAGTAAAATTCCGCCGGCGAGGAACGCGAGCGAAATCGCCATGTACATCATGGTGCGCTTGCCGGTCTCGGCGCGCGGCTCGCGCAAAATCGGCAGGCCGTTGCTGACGGCCTCGATTCCGGTGTAGGTGCCGCCGCCGAGGCTGTAGGCGCGGAAGAAAATCACCGCGAGCGCGAACATCCCCATACTATTGGCGCTGGCGTGGACCTCGCGCACGGCGTGGCCGACGATTGACGGCAGCTCGGGCGCGCGGCTGAAGATCGCGTAGCCGACCAACCAGGCATGCATGATGATGAAGGCGATGAAAATCGGCAGAAGCGACAGCACCGATTCTTTGACACCGCGGAGATTCATCAAGACCATCAGCGCTACGACGAGAATGCACAACCAGAACTTGAACGGCAGCCACGAGACCGGCAGGAAGCTGAAGATCGCGTCGGCGCCGCTCGCGATCGAAATCGCGATAGTCAGCACGTAGTCGACTACTAGCGCCGATCCGGAGACCAAGCCGAAATACTTGCCGAGCAATTTGGTCGCGACCAGGTAACCGCCGCCGCCGGTCGGAAAGAGGTCGATGGTTTGAGAATACGACGCCGAGATGATGAAGACGGTCAGCGCCATCAGCATCGCGAGGAACACCGCTAAGTATTGATGGTGTCCGAGCGCGAGGAAGGCTTCCTCGGGACCGTAGCAGGAGGAGCTCAGGCCGTCGGAGCCCAAGCCGACCCACGCGAGAAATGCGACCAGTGAGAGGCTGTGGAAAATTTCCGGATCGCGGACATCGCGCGGCGGTCCTATCAGGACGTCGCTCAGGGTGCGTTTACCCGAGCGCTCGCCGGTTGAGCTGGTGGTCTTCGAGCCGGTGGTCGGTGATGCCATTCGATTTGTGCGGACGTTCCCCTACTGCAATTTGCAAATGTACGGGAAACGCGAACGTTGCGCAAAGCAATGTGCCTCGATATGGCCCCTCAGACGGAATATGCCGCGCGCGGCAATCCTAGCTGATAGCGCGTTGCGTCGATCAGGTTCTGCATCAGTGATGCCACGGTCATCGGGCCGGTGCCGCCGGGGTTGAGCGTAATCCACCCGGCGACTTCTTTGACGGCTTCGAAATCGACATCGCCCACGAACTTGCCGGGACCGACCCTGCGAAAGCCAACGTCAATCACGCATGCACCCGGCTTCACCATCTCGGCCGTAATCAGGTAGGGCTGGCCGGTATGCGCGCCGACGCATGGAATGAGGATGTCGGCCTCGCGGCAAATTGCGGCAAGGTCGCGGGTGTGGCGATGGCACCACGTAATCGTAGCGTTGCGCAGACGTCCGCCGAGAATCAGCGCGGTCGGTTTGCCCGCAATATCGCTGCGTCCAATGATAGTCGCTCGCGCGCCGTCCACCGGCACCTTGTAGTAGTCGAGCAAAGTGAGCACGCCCCGCGGAGTGCATGGAATGAAGCGTCCCCATTCACCGCGGTAGAAGCCGCCGACGCTCGCCGAGCTGACGGCGTCGAGATCTTTTTCGGGCGCGATGGCGTCGAACAGGCGGAAACGGTCGACCGAATCGGGAATCGGTAACTGGAGCAGGATCGCGTTGACGCTCTTGTCGGCGTTGAGATCGCCGATAACGTTGAGCAACGAACCGGTGGTCGCCTCAGCCGAGGTCATCCGCACCATGCGGCTCTCGCATCCGAGTTCGGCGGCGACGCGCTGCTTGTTCTTAACGTATTGGCGCGACGCTGGATCGTCGCCGACCAGGATTGCCGCCAGCGTGGGCTTGCATCCGAAGCGGCTCTTGAGCTCGTCAACGTGGGCGCGCAATTCGGGCATCAGATGCGCACTCAGCGCCCGGCCATCCATGATGATCGCAGCCATCGGAGTATCAGTCGATTATAGCACTGGATTGCGGCGAGCAAGGCGCTGTGGACAGAAAGTCGGCGGCTGTTGGCAAATCACGCGTCGTCTCTCGTTCGCCTGAAAACGGTCTGTTACAATTTTTGCGCTGATGAATGCGCCCAAGCGCACTGTTCTATTTGACCTTCACCAGAAACTCGGCGCACGGATGACGGTTTTCGGTGGTTTCGAGATGCCCGTGAGTTACCGCGGGATTATCGAGGAGCATCTTGCGGTCCGAAATTCGGCGGGGATTTTTGATCTCAGTCACATGGGAGAGTTCGAAATCAGCGGACCGCATGCGGTCGAGACGCTCGAGCGCGCGTTCACCAATTCCGCGGCGCGGCTCAAGCAGGGCCAGGCGCAATACACGATTATGTGCGCGGAGGACGGCGGCACGATCGACGACCTGATCGTGTATCGCCTTGGACCGGAGCGCTACATGCTCTGCGTCAACGCCTCGAACATCGAGGTGGATCGCGAATGGATCGTCGAGCTGAACGGCGGACGCGCGAAGTTCGAAGATGTGAGCGATGCGACTGCGCTGATCGCAGTGCAGGGTCCGGTAGCCGTCGCGATACTGGCGACGCTCGCGGAATTTCCGATTGCCGATGTCCCGCGCTTCGGCGTCGCCGAAGGAACTGTCGCCGGAATCACGTGCCTCGCGGCGCGCACCGGATACACCGGCGAAGACGGCTTCGAGCTGTTCGTGGACAACAATGGCGCGCGCCAATTGTTCGAGGCAATCCTCGAGGTCGGCGCTGCCGCCAACGCCAAGCCAGTGGGGCTCGGCGCGCGTGATACTTTGCGGCTCGAAGCGGGACTGCCGCTCTATGGTCATGAACTCGATCGCAACTCGTCGCCGCTGGAGGCCGGTCTGGGAGTCTTCGTGAAGCTCGGGCGTCCGTTCGTCGGCGAGAAGGCGCTTGCGGCGCAACGCGATCACGGAATGAAGAAGACGTTAGTCGGTTTGCAGACCGACGACGGCAGGATGGTCGCGCGGCAGGGCTACCGCGTACTTCGAAACGGCGAAGAGGCGGGAGTCGTGACCAGCGGGACGTTCGCGCCGTCGATTCAGCGGCCGATCGCGATGGCGTATCTAAATGTCGAAGGTGCGAAGAATTCGCCAACCGTCGGCGAGTCGCTCGAAGTGGAGATTCGCGAGCGGAAAGCACGGGCAACAATCGTGCGGCGGCCGTTCTATCGGCGCGACGAAGGCCATGCGGCATCAACTGCGAGCGTGTGATTGAATTGTAGGCGAAGTGGAGGCTGGGTGGGGGTGAAGGACAAGCTGATTCCATGAGATTCATGCCACATACCGACAGCGATGTCGCGTCGATGCTCGAGACGATCGGCGCGAGGCATCTGGACGACCTGATCGCGCACGTGCCGGCGAACCTGCGCGCGAGCGCGACGATCAATCTCGAGCGCGGGCGCAGCGAAGCTGATGTAGTACATGAGATTTCCGCACTCGCCGATCGCAACACCGGCGCGTCGGGCTTCGCGAGCTTCCTCGGCGCCGGCTATTACCGGCATTACGTGCCCGCAGCGGTGCGCGCCGTTATCGCGCGCGCGGAATTCGCGACCAGCTACACGCCGTATCAGGCCGAGGCGAGCCAGGGGACTACGCAGGCGATTTTCGAATTTCAGACGCTGATCACGCAGCTCACCGCGATGGAAGTCGCCAACGCCAGCATGTATGACGGCGCGTCTGCTGCGGCGGAGGCGGTGCTGATGGCGCGACGGCTGATGCCGAAGCGCGCGGTCGTCGCACTCTCGCGCGCGCTGTGGCCCGATTATCGCGCAACCATCCGCACGTATCTGAGCGCGCTCAAGGGAATCGAAATCGTCGAAGTTCCGTTCGACGACGTGACCGGCGCGACCGACGCTGCCGCGCTCGATCGTGTCGCCAACGATCGATTGCTGTGCACGGTCACCGGCTATCCCAACGCGTTTGGCGTGATCGAGCCGCTTGGCGCGATCACTGAAAGAACCCATCGCGCGGGAGCGCTCGCGATCTCCGCCACTGCCGAGGGAATCGCGCTGGGTCTGATCCGCGCGCCGGGCGAGCTTGGCGTCGATATCGCGGTCGGCGAGGGTCAGAGTTTCGGACTGCCGCTTCAATACGGCGGACCGGGCGTCGGCTTCATGGCGGCAAGAACGGCTCATCTCCGGCAGATGCCGGGACGGCTGGTTGGGCAGACTCGCGATCGCGACGGGCGCCGCGCGTTTTGCCTGACGCTCAATACTCGCGAGCAACATATCCGCCGCGAACGTGCAACCTCCAATATCTGCACCAATCATTCGCTGTGCGCGCTGGCCGCGACGGTCTATCTCTCGCTGATGGGCCGCAGCGGATTGCGCGATCTGGCGGAGAGAAACGTCGAGCTGTCGCATCGAGCGGCGGAAGTGCTCGCAGCTGCGGGCATCCAGCGACGCTTCTCGGGACCGTTCTTCAATGAATTCGCGCTGAAGCTTGCGAACCCGGCGACCGCTCTGGAAGCTGCTGAGCGCAAGCAGATACTTGCGGGCGTACCGCTCGGCGATGACTATCCTGAACTCTCTGATGCGCTCCTGGTTTCGGTTACCGAAATGAATCGCGGCGATGAGTTCACTCGGCTGGCGGCGGCAATTGCGGGAGGCCAACGGTGATGGCGAGCGCGGGCAGAATCGGACCAATCGCGTTACCTGAGAGTCCTACAAGCGTCGACCGGATCGAACCCACAGCGGGCGTGCCGCTTATTTTCGAACTTTCGTCCGAGGGTCGGCGCGGAACTGATCTGTCGCCTCGTGCTGCCGGTGATCGGAGCGGCGCTGAACTCCTGGGCGCGGAGCTCTGCCGCGCGGATCTCCCCGGCTTTCCCGAACTCAGCGAGCCGCAGGTGCTGCGGCACTTTCTGCGGCTGTCGCAGCTCAACTTCGCGCAGGCGCTCGAGTTCTATCCGCTCGGATCGTGCACGATGAAATACAACCCGGTCGTGAACGACGAGCTTGCGGCGCTCACCGGGTTGGCGGGACTGCATCCCGCGACACCCGCGCATCTGGCGCAGGGCGCGCTCGAATTGATCGCGCGGATGGAAGCTGCGCTCGCCGAAATCACCGGCATGGACGCGGTGTCGCTGCATCCGGCGGCCGGCGCTCAGGGCGAGTTGACGGGACTGTTGATGGTCCGCGCGTATCATCGCAAGCAGGGCGAGGTGCGGCACAAGGTGATCATCCCGGATACCGCGCACGGCACCAATCCTGCCAGCTGCACGCTCGCGGGCTTCGAGGTGATCGTCGCGAAATCGAACCGCCGCGGCTACCTGGAAGCGTCGGAGGTTCGTCGTCTGATGAGCGACGACGTGGCCGCGATGATGGTCACCAATCCGAACACGCTCGGAATTTTCGAGCCGGAAATTCAGGAGATCGCGGCTGCGCTGCATGAGCGCGGCGCGATGCTCTATCTCGACGGCGCGAACATGAACGCGCTACTCGGCGTTGCCAAGCCGGGGCACATGGGCGCCGACATCGTGCAACTTAATTTGCACAAGAGTTTCTCGACTCCGCACGGCGGTGGCGGTCCGGGCGCGGGTCCGGTCGCAGTGAGAAAGCATCTCGAGCCGTTCCTCCCGCTCCCGCGCTTGAAGCATTCCGACGCAGGATACGAAATCGACGCCGATCGCCCCGACTCGATCGGACGGATGCGCTCGTATCACAACAATTTCGGAATGATCGTGCGCGCGTATGCGTATATCCTCGCGCTCGGCGGCGACGGCCTCGGGATGGCGAGCCGGCTCGCGATCCTTGGTGCGAACTACGTGCGCAAACGGCTTGAACCGCACTTTCCGAGTGCGACCGGCGAGCCCTCGATGCATGAATGCGTGCTGTCGCATGACCTTGAAAAGCGCGCCCACGTGAGCACGCTCGAGATCGCTAAGCGTCTCCTCGATTTCGGAATTCATCCGCCGACGATCTATTTCCCGCTGGTGGTGCCGGGCGCGCTGATGATCGAGCCGACCGAGACCGAGAGCAAGCAAATCCTGGACAGCTTCGTCGATACGATGGAGCGGATTTACGACGAAGCGTTGAACGATCCCGAGCGGGTCAAGAATGCGCCGCAGACCTTGCCGGTCTCGCGCGTGGATGAAGCGTTAGCCGCGCGCCGCCCGATATTGAGGTGGGAGAAACCTCTCCCCTAGCCCCTCTCCCTTCTGGAGGGGGGAAGAAATCCGGATTTATTTCGAGAGCCCCGCTAGTTCGAGGGCGCGACGGTAGTCCTCGGGGGTGTTTACGTTGAAGAAGCTGGTGAGCTGCGGATCGAGCTTTCTCACTTCTTCTTCGCCGACTTTTCTTGCATTGATTGCGCTGGCGCTGGCAGTCAGGCGCTGTTCGCCGCCGGCCGTGAGGGACTCAATCGCGTTTGCACATCGCTTGCGATAGACCGCGTGCAGCGGCTGCAGCTTGCCCCCTACTTCGGGAATCACTGCGTCAAAATCGTCGATCATCGCGACCAGGTCGGCTGCAACGTCGGAATTCAACATCGGCAGATCGCATGAGCAGGCAAACGCGATGCCGTGATCGAGCGCATTCAGGCCGCGACGGAGCGCGTCCAGCGGGCCGGCGAATGCGGTCTCGTCGTGAACGATTTTCAATCCGGGAATTTCGATCCGAGGCAACGCTTCCGACTTCGGCGCCGCGACGATCACAATTTCGTCGAACCACCATTTGAGCTCGATGACAATCCGCGTGAGCAGCGGCATCCCGCCGAAATCCAGCGCCGCCTTGGACTGGCCCATCCGCGAGCTGCGCCCACCGACCAGCACGATCGCTCCCGCTTCTTTCGCTGATGGCACGCGATGAGTCTAGAGGGCGCGCGATTGACGCGCCAGCGCTTACGCGGCGGCTCGGCTTTCGGGTGCGCGGTTTGCGCGCAACTCGGTGCCGATGATTCGCAGCGCTTCGGGGTGAAAAATCAGCGCGAGATGCCCGACGTCGTACAGCGTGACGATCTGTCGGAACGCGGCGCTATTCACCATCGGTTCGATCGGCGCCGGCACTATAGGGTCGTCGTCGCCGAAAATCCCGACCTCGGTCGGACTCCATTGTCCATATGAATACGGCGAGCCCAGCGTGATTAGCGAGCGCACCGCGCTTTTCGGCGCACTGGTGGTATAGCGCCGCGCGACGGTACCGCCGAAGCTGTGACCGATCAGATGGACGCCGTTGCCGCCGGATTTTTCATCTGCGACGCGGCCGAGTTGGGCGGCAGAATCGGCAAGCGACTGCCACCGCGGGTACTCGAAATAAGAAACGTTGTCGAATCCCACCAGCCGCAGATACGCCGCAAGCGCCAGCAGATTGGAGCGGCTGCCGCCGAAGCCATGCAGCAAGATGACGGGTTCGCTCGACGGCTCGCAGAAGTACGGCTCGCCTCGTCGCACCAGCCAGTCCATCGGGTACGAGCTGAGCAACGCGCCCGCCGCGGCGATTTCTGTAATGACGGTTCTCGATTTCACTGCTTAAACGCTCCGCCATGAAAAGCTAACCACCTCCCGCCGGTACAGCAACCGCGGTCGATGAGGGTTTGCGCATGGCGGGAGACGGGCGCACAATTCCAATCGCGACGCCCTACCATCAGTTAGGTGCAACGGCGCCCAAGCGAGGTGACGGCGATGAGCGAAGCCAAGCGGGAATCCAAAGGTCCGGTGCGCGGATACTTCTTCGACAAATCAGTGGTCGTGACCGGCGCGTCGAGCGGCATCGGCCACGACGTCGCGCTGGCGTTCGGCGAACAAGGCGCGCAGGTAGCGCTGCTCGCACGCCGGCGCGTTCAGCTCGAAGAACTCGCGCACAAAATCAACAAGGCGGGCGGAAAGGCGCTCGCGCTCGATTGCGACGTCACTGATCGCGCGCGCGTGTTCTGGGCGGTGGATCAGGTCAAGGAGGCATTCGGCAAAGTCGACATCCTGATCAACTCGGCGGGCTTGCTGATTGCGGAAACAGTCGAGCAGATGCGTCCCGAAGATCTCGAAAAAATGATGGCGGTGAACGTCTTCGGCGCGCTCAACGCGATGCAGGCCGTGCTTCCCGTGATGCGCAAGGCGAAATCGGGGAACATCGTGAATATCTCGTCACTGGCGGGACGTCGCGGCGTCAGTCCGCTCGGCGGTTACAGCTCGACCAAGTTTGCGCTGGTCGGAATGACAGAGGCGCTGCGCGTCGAGCTGTTCAACACCGGAATAAAAGTCTCACTGGTGATGCCGGGCGTGATCGACACACCCATGGCGCGCAATGCGCTCAAGCACGACACGCTCAAGGGCGTCTCCGCGATGATGGCGATGCCGGCGCGATGGGTGACGTGGGCGGTGCTGGCGGCAGCCGCGTTCGGACTCACCGAAGTAGACGTCCCTCCCGGCGCCGCGGTCGCCGAAAAACTCGCGTCGCTGTTCCCCGGCGTCACCGACGCCCTGCTGAGCGTCGGCACCAGGGTCATGCAGGGCGCCGCAACGTTCATGGGAGGCAACGCCAAGGCAGAGCAGAAGACCAAGTCCTAGAAGGCACGTCCAGTTCGCGGGACAGGAACGCCAGTTGATCCGCGAGTTCATCGATCGTTGCGTCCATCGGTAGGGTCGCCATGTGCCCCGCTTCTGCCCGGTAGTGAAGTACGATCGGATGCTTTGACCCCGACGCCCATTGAAGCTGCGCCGCCATTTTTCGTGCGTGCATCGGATCGCATCGCGTGTCCGAATCTCCGGTGACGAACATCACCGCCGGGTACGGCGTTCCGGCGCGCACGTTGTGATACGGCGAGTAGGCGAGCAGGTACGGGAAGTCATTCGGATCGTCAGCGCATCCGTATTCGCCGATCCAGTAATGACCCATTGGGTCCTTGTGATGACGCATCATGTCGAGCACCGGCCGATGGCAAATGACGGCGCGAAACAGATCGGGGCGCTGCGTCAGAGCGGCGCCGACCAGCAGACCGCCGTTACTTGCACCGGAAATCGCGAGCTTCGACGGTTGCGTGTAGCGATTGACCACCAGCCATTCCGCGGCTGCGATGAAGTCGTCGAATACGTTCTGCTTGCGCTCGCGCCGCCCCGCCTGATGCCACTCCTCGCCGAATTCGCCGCCGCCCCGTAGGTTGGCTGAGGCGAAAACACCGCCCGTCTCGGCCCAAACAACTGCCATCGTCGAGTAAACCGGGAAAGGGCTGAGGTTGTATCCGCCATAGCCGGTCAGCAATGTCGGCCGCTCGGAGTCGAGAGCAAGCCCGCGCTTGTGGAAGAGGTACATCGGAATCCTGGTTCCGTCCTTCGACGGATACCAGACTTGCCGCAATTCGAATCGGTCGAGGTCGGGAACACCTTGCTGACGCCACCAGATTTCACGCTCACCGGTGCTCAAGTCGTAGCGGTAGATCGTCGGCGCATGATTGAACGAGCTGAAGTAGAAAAACGATTCGCTGCGTTCCCATCGCCCGGTGAATCCCGCGGCGATGCCGCGGCCCGGCAAATCCACCTCGCGCACAAAGGTTCCGTCCGGTTCGAACACTCGGACGCGCGAGTGCACGTCCTCGAGATAGGTCGCGACCAATTTACCGCCTACGGTCGCCACGCCCTCGATCATCGAAGGACCCTCGGGGATGATCTCGCGCCAATTTTCGCGTGACGGATTGGCGAACTCGACCCGAATGACGCGGCGCCGGGGCGCCTGCCAGTTGGTGAGCATGATGAACGCATCGCCTGCGTCGGAACCAGTCGAGAAAGCGTCGAGATCGTCGGCGATCGGAATGATCTCGCCCTCGGGATCGAGCCGCTGAAAATACGGGTCGTTGCGATCACCGCTGTTGGTGCTCGCGGTCCGGTAGCCGCTGCCGATCATCAGGTATTTTCCGTTGTCAGACACGAACGCGCCGGCCCATCGTTCGGGTCCCCAGTTTGATCCGAGTATTTCGCGGTCTTCGGATACCGCCGTGCCGACGCGATGGAACCTGATGCGCGGACCCTGGTCGGTTCTGACCGAATAGTAGAAGCCACTGCCGTCAATCTTCCATGACGCGTTGTTGTACCTCGCTCTCGGAAGCCGGTCGGCTAAATCACGGCGAGATGCGACATCCATCAGATTGATCGAAAACTGGTCTTCACCGCCGCGACGCACGCCGTAGGCGAGAACCGAACCATCGCGCGAAATCCCGACGATGTGAACGCCGGTCATCTGATCCGCGCTCAGGCTATTTGCATCGACCAGAACTTCTTCTTCCCCGTGCAGTCCATTTCGCCGGCAGATCGAAGCGTGCTGCTCGTCAGCGCGTCTTCGCGAATAGAAGTAGTAACCCCTTCGCTCGAACGGAAAGCCCATCGCATCGACCTTCATCATGCCTGCCAATCGTGCGCGGATGCGTTCGCGGATGGGCGTGTCCAGAAATGGGCGGGCGTACTCGTGCTGCGCGGCGAGCCATGCGCGGGTATCGGGCGCGGATCCATCTTCGAGCCATCGATAAGGATCCGGCACTTCGACGCCATGCAGAATTTCACGAAAGTCCTCGCGACGCGTGGTTGGCGGGGGCCGGAACTGATCGCTTGATGCCATTTGCGGTTACCTGCGGCGCGAGTGCGCGACCGCTATCGTAGTAGGCGGGATGGCTTAAGTGAAAACCAGCCGACTACATAAAATACGGCTTCGACATTTCGTCGAATCTGCCGTACATCAGCCAGACCTTGACGTTGAAGGCGTGCGGATGCTCGACCGGTTCGCGGCCGACGGTCTTGAGTCCGAGCTGTTTGTACATCTCGTAGAGCGGCTCGACCGGATTCGTGATCAGCAGCTTGGGGCGTCGCGAAAAAACGAACAGGCGCGCCGTGTCCGACATCATCTTGACCAGGCCCTTGCCCTGGTAGGTCGGGTCGATGACCATCCCGCCAAACTCGAACACTTCCGACGCAAGCATCCCCTTGAACAACTGCGCGGGATACAGATGACCGAGCGTCAGTGGCGCGTCCGCAAGGCATCGCGCCCAGAACGCGCCAATCAGCGGGGGACGGCGACGCTCGCTGCCTGCCCCCACATTGTAGAGGCCAAAATGAATCGCGAGCGGCCATAGCAGCACGTGCACGCGCTTTTCCTGGACGTTGAGCATCTTCCACGTCCGCTTGTGCAGCGCGGCCAGCTCGCGCAAACCGAGAGGAGTGCCTATCGGACGAACTTCGAGGCGCGCTTCGAGGGAAGAGTGCGTCGGAGGCCGCAGCGGGGGAGATCGAGGCTCGCGCGCCGCACGCTTGGGCGTTTCAGGTGAAGGCTTTTCTTCCGCCGGAGGATGTTCGGCCGCCGGATCGTCGGGATTTGCGGGAGGGTCTGCTTGATCACCGCGATCGGACGCCTGCGCCGAGAGCATCGCCTCGATCGGATCGTCGGTTTTCTCGACCGCCATCAGTGAACCCCGCCGCGCCGCGGCACTTGCTGCGACGCGATTTCACCACCACCCAACTTAATGCCGTCCCGCGGGACAGCTCATCCACACGTCGTGAGACGTGCGCCGGCCGCGATCGGTTCAACACGGCACGACGCCAACCACCACTGGCTCACTACTGTTCAATAATAAGCAATCGAAGGACAAAACGAAACACTGTTATGTATCAAATTCGTGATTTCTTTACGTCGCGAAAAAAAGAAGGAGCGCCCTGCTGGACGCCCCTTCTCGACATTCGAATCGTTCTCGTACTAGCCGATCTTTGCGTACACCGACTTGATCTGCGTGTACAGATCGATCGCGTACTTGCCCAGTTCGCGGCCGAAGCCGGACTGCTTGTAGCCGCCGAATGGCGACATCGGATCGATCTGACCGTAGGTGTTGATCCAGACCGTCCCGGCCTTCAGTTTGCGGGCCACTCCGAGGGCGCGGTTGATGTCCTTGGTCCATACCGCGGCGGCGAGGCCGTAGGTGGTGTCGTTGCCCTGCATGACGACGTCGTTCTCGTCCTTGAACTTGATCGCCGAGGCGACCGGCCCAAAGATTTCTTCGCGCGCGATCTTCATCTGGTTGTTCACGCCGGTGAAAACCGTCGGCTGGATGAAGTAGCCGGCTTCCTGCTTGCCCGGCTCGCCGCCTGTCTTTGCGGTCGCGCCTTCCGCCTTGCCGGTCTTCAGGTATCCCTTGACGCGGTCGTGCTGCTCCTTGGAAACGAGCGGACCCATGCGGGTGTTCGGGTCCAGCGGATTGCCGAGGGTGAGCCCGCTCGCCATCTTCGACAGCTCGTCAGTGAACTGATCGTAGACGGCCTCCTGCACGAACACTCGCGAGCCGGCGCAGCAGACCTGCCCCTGATTCATGAAGATACCGAGCGCGGAGCCGAAAACCGCGGACGGCATGTCAGCGTCGGGGAATATGATGTTCGGCGACTTCCCTCCGAGCTCGAGCGAGACGCGCTTCAGGTTGCCGGTCGACGCCTGCAGGATCAGCTTGCCGACTTCGGTCGATCCGGTGAACGCGACCTTGTCGATATCGGGATGCTCGGCGATTGCGCTCCCGGCGCCGGGGCCGAATCCCGTGATGATCTGGACGACGCCCTCGGGAAGCCCCGACTCCACGATAAGTTCGCCGAGGCGAAGCGCCGTCAGCGGAGTCTGCTCGGCCGGCTTGAGAATGACGACGTTGCCACATGCGAGCGCGGGTGCAATCTTCCACGACGCCATCAGCAGCGGGAAATTCCACGGGATGATCTGTCCGCATACGCCGACCGGCTCGCGCAGCGTGTAGTTGAACATCGAGGGATCCGACGGATTGGTCTCTCCGTAAATCTTGGTCGCGAAGCCGGCGTAGTAGCGGAAGGTCTCGGCGGCGCCGGGGATGTCGATATTCTTGGACTCGAACAGCGGCTTTCCATTGTCGAGCGTCTCGAGCTCGGCCAGCTCCTCCGCATGCTTGTCGATCAGTTCCGCAATCTTGAGCAGCACGTGGGTGCGCTGATGCGGACTCATCTTGGACCACTTGCCTTCCTCGTAGGCCTTGCGCGCGTGCTTGACGGCCTCGTCGACGTCGGCCTTGTCGCCCTCGGCGACGAGAGCGAGCACCTGCTCGTTGGCCGGATTGAGGGTCTCGAAAGTTTTGCCTGACTTCGACGGTACCCATTTGCCGTTGATAAGAAGTTTTTTGGGTGAGCTCTTGAGGAACTCAAGCGCTGCACTCGACTTGGCGCCGCGAGTCGCTGATTCCAATGACGCTGATGCTGCTGCCATATTTCCTAATCTCCTGTCGTTGATGTGTCGGCGAACTAAGGCCTGATTAACACTCGCACCATAGTAAATCGAGATGTAATCGGTAAAGCGAAATGTGGGCGCGCAGCCCTTGCTATTGCTATTCTGTGCCGCAACCGTTTTTCAGTGGCAGTCAAGCAAACACCCCTCATCGCGCAATATCTCAGCGTCAAGCAGCGCGTCCCCGACGCGATCCTGTTTTTCCGCCTCGGCGATTTCTACGAGATGTTTTTCGAGGACGCCGAAGTCGGCGCGCGCGTGCTCGATATCCAGCTTACGTCGCGCAACAAGGACGGGGTGCCGCTGTGCGGCGTGCCCTACCATTCCGCGGAACCCTACATTGCCAAGCTGCTGAAGGCGGGCCACAAGGTCGCGATCTGCGAGCAAGGCACTCCAGATCCAAAGACCCCGAAGCTGATGCCGCGGCAAATCGTGCGCGTGATCACGCCGGGCACTGTCGGCGAGGAAATGGTGCTGACGGCGGCCGAGAAGAGTTACCTGGTTGCGGTCACCGGCGCCGAGGGGATCGGATTTACGCTGGCGGCGCTCGACGTCTCAACGGGAGAGTTCCTGGCGACGCAGGTGCGCGAGGCTTCGACGCTGTGCGAGGAGATCGCGCGGATCGCGCCGCGCGAAATAGTAATCGCCGCCAAAGACGGCGAGTTGAGCGCGATGCTGAAAGACCTGAACTGCTCGCTGACGACACTCGACCACGAATCGTTCGGCGCCGAGAGGGCGACGGCGGCGTTCTCGAAACGTTTCGCGACGGCCGCCGCGGACCTGCACGAATCGATCGCGCACACGGCGGGGATCGCGCTGCTTTATGTCGAGGACACCTTCGGCCACGACCTCGCGCACATCGCGGCGCCGCGTCTCTACCGTATCGCTGAGTACATGGTGGTGGACGAGACCACCCGGCGGCATCTCGAGCTGATCGCGTCGACCGACGGCGCCCGCAAAGGATCGTTGCTGTCGATTCTCGACGAAACCCTGACCGCGGTCGGCGCGCGCACGCTGTGCAACTGGATCATCTATCCGCTGATGGCGCTCGACGCGATCCATGCGCGGCACGACGCACTCGAAGAACTTTTCGACGCTGACCTTGGCGGCCCGCTGGCGGAGTCGTTGAAGCGAATCGGCGACCTCGAGCGGCTGGCGGGACGAATCGGCGCGATGCGTGCGTCGCCGCGCGACTGTCTACGACTGGGCGATGCGCTCGGCGCCGCGGACTCGCTCAAACAGGGGATGAGCGCACTGAAGACCCCCCTCATCCGCGAGCAGGCCGCGCGAATCTCGCCGATTCCGGCGCTGGTCGCGCAGATCGCATCGACTCTGTCCGACGAGCCTCCTATCAATCCGCGCGACGGCAACGTGATTCGCGCAGGCCTGAGCGCCGAGGTCGACGAGTTGCGCAGTTTGGCGTCCGGCGCGCGTGGCGTGATCGCAAAATTGGAAGCGACGGAGCGCGAGCGCACCAGCATCCCGTCGCTCAAGGTCCGCTACAACAATATCTTCGGCTACTACATTGAGATCACGAAAACGAATCTCGAGCGCGTGCCCGCCGACTACGAGCGCAAGCAAACGCTGGTCAGCGCCGAGCGCTTCACTACGCCCGCCCTCAAGGAACTCGAGCGGAAAATCCTGACGGCGGAATCGGCGCTCAAGGAACTCGAACTTCAGATTTTCACCAAGCTGCTGCGCGACTTGCAATCGCACGCCGCGGCGATACTCGAAACCGCTCGCGCCGTTGGCGAATTCGACGCGGTGATGTCGCTGGCGAAAGTCGCGCGGCATCGCGGCTACGTGCGCCCGACTATTAACACGAGCCTGAGGATTCGGGTGCGCGACGGACGTCATCCGGTGCTCGAAGCCGGGATGCGCGCGGGCGAGTTCGTGCCCAACGACCTCGACGCCGAGCCCTACGCGCGTCAGATCCTGCTGATCACCGGCCCCAACATGGCCGGCAAATCAACCTATCTCCGCCAGGTCGCGCTGATTGCGATCATGGCGCAAATCGGCAGCTTCGTTCCTGCCGCCGAGGCGAGTATCGGACTCATCGATCGCGTGCTGACGCGAATCGGCGCGCGCGACGAACTTCGTCGCGGCGAGTCCACCTTCATGGTCGAGATGAGCGAGACGGCGCGCCTGCTCAAAGGATTGTCGGAGCGCAGCCTGTTATTACTGGACGAGGTCGGACGCGGCACCAGCACGTTTGACGGGCTCGCGATTGCGTGGGCCGTTGCCGAGTACCTGCACGATCAGACGCGCGCGAAGGTGCTGTTCGCGACGCATTTCCACGAGCTGACCGACCTCGCGCGCGAGCGTCCGCGGGTCAAGAACCTGAGCATGGCGGTCCGCGAATGGGGCGACGAGGTGATTTTCCTGCGCCGCGTGATCGAGCAGCCGGCGTCGCGAAGTTATGGCATCGAGGTGGCGCGCCTGGCAGGATTGCCCGATTCGATAATCACCCGCGCGCGCGAAATTCTCGCCAACCTCGAGCAGGGCGAGCTGGACGAAGCTGGGATGCCGCGAATCGCCCGCGACCGCCGCGCCAAAACCCCCGCGCCCCAGCTCGGCCTTTTCTCGCCCCGCGAGGAACGCATCGTCGATGAACTGCGCGCACTCGACATCGAGCGAATGACCCCGATGGACGCGCTGAACGCCCTCGCCCGCCTGGCCGCCCGCCTCAAGCAAGAGAGGTAGAAAGACAGAACGCGCCCCACGCGTTCTTGTATATTTTAAAGTACATTGTACTATAAGAGGTACAGGATGGGAGAAGATCCACGGCGCCGAAAAATACCGCTGATTTTTTTCTGCTTGCGACAAGGACAAGACCCTGTCCGAGAGTGGTTGAAGGATCTGCCGGAAATCGAGCGCCATGCGATCGGGAAAGACCTATTGCGGGCGCAATGGCGGTGGCCGGTAGGGATGCCGCTATGTCGCCCGCTGGGAAAAGGACTATGGGAGGTCCGCACGGACTTGCCGACGAAACATACGGCGCGCGTACTGCTCTGCCTTTACCGTTACCATCTGGTCGCGCTCCATGGGTTCATTAAGAAAACGCGCGCAACACCGGATGATGATTTGGCCTTGGCTCGAAAGCGTCAGAAGGAGTTGGAACGATGAGTAAGAAGCATATGGGTTCCAGTATCGATGACTTCCTCAAGGAAGAGGGAATCTTTGAAGAGGCACAAACTCAAGCGGTCAAGGAGGTTGTCGCATGGCAGCTCGCCGAGGCCATGAAAAAACGGAAGATCTCCAAGAACAAGATGGCCGCGCGGCTCAAGACAAGTCGCAGCCAGGTTGACCGCCTGCTTGATCCGAAAAGCGACATCACACTTTCCAGCCTGCAACGGGCTGCGGCGATGGTTGGTCGCAAGGTCTCAATCGAGCTGGTCTAGGGTGAAGCAAGAGCCGGACTAGGTCCGTCGCAATCGCCCAAACCGGCAGCTATTCTTGATTGCTGTGGGTAGGTTGCGGGTGACGCGGAAACTGACGGCCTTGGCAGTCGCCATTGCCACGATTGGTGCGATGGTCGTTCCGGTGCGCGCCAGTGTTCCCGCGTCGATACTGACCTCCGCGCGCATCGAGCATCGCGGGCTGACTCTCGAACTCCATTTCGGATTCAGCGGGCCCGTTCCTCGACTCGATCTCAGTACGCATGGCAACGAAATCTGGATCGCGCTCGGGCGCACTCGCATTGCGATTCCGCCGCGCCCGTTGTTCGGCTCCGAAACCGCGCCAATTTCGAGCGTCCGCGCCATTCAGTCTGACACCAATTCGCGAATCGTGGTCGAGGTGATTGGCAAATCCGACTATGCGGTCGCGCGGCTGCGAGACCGAAACGAAATAGTTCTGCGCGTCGCAACCACCGGCGCCGATCCGAATATCGCCGCACCGATTATCGTTCACAACTCGCCGCGGCGCCCTGCCCCACCGGTCGCGCGTCCTGTTGCGTTCGCGGCGGCGGAAAATACACGTCCTGTTTCTCTCGCGCAGCCGGTCGCGCCCACATCCATCGCCGTGAACGAGGACAGCGGTCAGGCGGGTCATTTTGTGATGATCGATCCCGGTCATGGTGGCTACGATCCTGGTACCGAGTCGTCCGCCGGCGTAATGGAGAAAGACTTGGCGCTCCAAATCGCGATGCGCTTGAAAGGCGCTCTGGAAACCCGCGGCATCCGCGCCGAACTCACGCGCTCGACTGACGTTTTCATCAGTCTCGCCGAGCGCACCCGAATCGCGAATAGCGCCGGTGCCGATCTGTTCGTCTCGATCCACCTCAACTCGAGTCCGAACACCGACGCCACGGGAATCGAGGTCTACTACCTGAACAACACTACTGACCGCGCGACGATTCGGCTGGCGCGGATGGAGAACGGCGGTGCGGATGGCTATGGCACCTCGAATGACTCCAACTTAAACTACATCCTGACCGACCTGCGTCAGAACTATAAGGCGATTGAAGCGTCCTCTCTGGCGAGGATGATCGATGCGCAGGCGGTCGCCGATCTCGACAGCGGACTTGGGCTGAACGTGAACGCGCTCGGAGCGAAGATGGGACCATTTTACGTGCTGGTCGGCGCACACATGCCGGCCGTGCTGGTCGAGTGCGGCTTCATGTCGAACGCCGCCGAAGCCGCGCGGCTTGCGTCGCCGCAATACCAGGACGTGGTGGCGGGCGCGACCGCGACGGCGGTGGTGCATTACTTCAACGGCGATCTCGCGGCGGGAGATTTGTGAGCCTCGTCACCGGCGCGAATCGCGTCGAGCCCGCCGCCTCCGCGATGTCTTCGCCACGCGGCGCGGACGCTCTGCTTGCGCAATTCGTCGCGAGCAAAACTCCGGGCGTCATTGCCCGCGCATATCTTCAATCGGTCCGCGCCGAGCTGGCCGAGCGTCATTTCGCGGGTGCGAGCGGCAGCGAGATCACGACCGCGATGACTGCGGCGATGGACGATCTACTGCGCGCGCTGTTCCGCTATGCGGATGCAGAGCATGCGAAGCGCGCTCCCAAGCTCAATCAGAAACTCGCGGTGGTCGCGCGCGGCGGCTACGGGCGGGGCGAGTTGAATCCGCAATCCGACATCGACCTGCTGTTTCTGCACGACTACAAGCGCGGCCCATACGCGGAAATCGTCACCGAAATAATTCTGCACGCGCTGTGGGACGCGGGCCTGATCGTCGGCCATGCCGCCCGCACGGCCAAGGAAAGCGTGCGGCTTGCGAACGAGGACCTGAAGGAAAAAACCGCGCTCCTCGACGCGCGCTTTTTGTGCGGCGACGAAAAACTCTACGCCGATCTGGATAAGCTGCTGATCGCCGAGGTCCTCAATCGCAACCAGGACAAGTTCTTCGCCACCAAGCTCGAAGAAAGCCGCAAACGCCACGCCCAGTATGGCGATTCGATCTACCTGCTCGAGCCGCAGATCAAGGAAGGCGAAGGCGGGCTGCGAGATCTTCACACCGCGATGTGGCTCGCCAAGGTCAAATACAAAGTTCATTCGCTCGAAGAGCTGGTGCAAAGGGCCGTCATCACCGAACCCGAAGCGGCCGAGGTGATCGAGGCGCGCGATTTTCTCTGGCGCGTGCGTAACTCGCTCCACTTTCTGACCGGGCGCCATTTCGATCAGATCACCTTCGAGATGCAGGAGCGGATCGAGCCGATCTTCGGCCTCAAGCCCGAGGAAGGACAGGCGGCGGGCTCCGCCTTGATGCGCGCGTACTACCAGCACGCATCGACGATCCATCGCTTCGCAGAAGGTCTAATCGCGCGCGTTACCGAGAACAGCGTCGGCGGAAGATTTTTTCGCCGTACACCAACCCGCAAGATTCGCCCCGGCGTGATCGTCCAGGGCACTCTGCTGAGCGTTGTACAGTCCGATTTTTTCGAACGCGATCCGCTCAACCTGATCACGATCTACGCGGATTGCCAGGCGCAGAACGTGAGCCTTTCGGGCGGCACGTATCAGTTGGTGCGCGACCATCTTGGCTTGATCGATGACGCGATGCGCCAAGACCCGCGTGTTGCTGAAGCCCTGATGACGATTCTGTCCGCACGACAACGCGTCGCCGAAACGCTCGAGGCGATGCATCTCTCGGGCGTGCTCGGCATGATCATCCCCGAGTTCGGCAATCTCTACGCGCGCGTTCTGCACGACCTCTACCATATCTACACCGTCGATCGTCATTCGCTGGTCGCCGTGCGCGAGCTCGAACGCCTGCGCACGGGAGAATTCAAGGATTCCACTCCGCTGCTAACCGAAGTTGCGCGCGAGCTACCTCATTTGCCGCTGGTCTTCCTCGCGCTGCTGCTGCACGACATCGGCAAGGGCCACGGCCATGACCATCATGAGCGCGGCGCCCGCCTGACCGCGGAAGTGTCGCAGCGCCTTGGACTGAACAGCGAGGAAATCGATCTGGTCGTTTTCCTCGTGCGCAATCACTTGATGATGTCGCAGGTCGCGCAGAAGGGTGACCTCGACGATCACACCACCGTCGAAGAATTTGCGCATACCGTCGGATCGATCGATCGCTTGAAGGCACTTTACCTGCTGACTTATGCCGACATGCGCGCGGTCGCGCCGAAGGTCTACAACAACTGGCGCGACATGTTGCTGAGCGATCTCTACCTGCGCGCACTCAAGGTGCTCGAGCAAGGCGATCGCGAGGCCGCCGATCCTGCGCGTCGTCTGGCAACCGTCAAGGCCGGAATCCGGCAGTACCTTCTCGCCACGGAGGCTCCAGAAGCTGACGTCACCGCTTTCCTCGCCGAGATGCCTGATCGCTACTTTTTCACCGTGCCGGAGGACGACATCCCGCTGCACTTCGATCTGATGCGATCGCTCGACGACCGCCCGCTGGTCTGCCGCATCCGGCATTTTCCCGAGCTCGAGTTCAGCGAGTTCATCGTCGTGACGCGCGACCAGCCAGGACTCTTCGCGATGATCGCGGGCGTTCTGACCGCCAACAATCTCAACATCCTGTCGGCTCGAATCACGACGCGCTCGAACGGTCTCGCGATGGACGTGTTTCGCGTGTCGCATCAGATGGGCGAGGCCTCGATGGCGCTCGAGGAGGACCGCTGGCTGCGGGTCGAGCATGATCTTGAACGCGTCATCACCGGCCAGCAGGATATCGCGGCGCTCGTCGCCGACGCGCATCACGTGCAGAGTGCCGGCCGCAAATTCGTCCGCCACGTGCCGACCGAGGTGACGGTCGACAATCGCACCTCCGAGCAGTTCACGGTTATCGACGTTTTCACTCAGGACCGCGTCGGCCTTCTGTTCGCGATCACGCACACGCTCTTCTGCCTCGGCCTGCGGATTCACCTCGCGCGCATTTCGACCAACGCCGATCAGGCGCTCGACGTTTTCTACGTGAGCGATAGCGCGGGCGGAAAAATCGAGGATCTCGATCGGATGCGTGAGCTGCGCGCCGCCTTGCTCGAAAAGGTCGAACAGAATCCGCGCGCAGGAGCAGCGTCGTGAGTGCAGCCGGCTGGGACGATCTGATCGATCGGCACTTGTCGCGCCAGGCGGTCGAGCGCGGCCTCAGCCGACATTCGATGGAAGCGTACGCACACGACTTGAGCCTTTTCCAATCATGGTGCCGCGATTCCGGCCTCGAACCCGCGCAGCTCGACGCCGCCGCGCTGACAGCGTACCTCGAAGCGCTGGCGGACCAGGGTTTCGCCGTCAGTTCGCAGCGTCGGCATCTCGCGAGCCTGCGCGGACTCGCGCGCGAGTTGGTGGATGAGAAAATCATCGAGCGCGATCCCGCGCCCGCCGTGAAACTCAGACCGCATCCGCGCAAACTGCCGCGAACGTTGTCGCCCAGCGATATCGAAAATCTTATCGGCGCCATCGACGCTCGCGATGCGCGCGGGCTCCGCGATCGCGCGATGCTCGAGATGGCCTACGGATGCGGTCTGCGAGTCTCGGAGCTGGTCGGTTTGCAATTGCATCAGGTGAATCTCGCGGCTGGCGCCGTCGTAGTTTTCGGCAAGGGCAGCAAAGAGCGGATGGTGCCGATGGGCGGCGCTGCGATTCGCGCGCTTAAGGCCTACCTGGAACGGCGCGACGAGATTCTGAATCCGCCGAACGACGCCAAGCGCGCCAATAAGAAAGTTACGCGCCGGGTTTCCGCAGTGTTCATCACCAGGCTCGGGCGCGCGATGACCCGTCAGGGCTTTTTCAAGGCCCTCAAAGGATGGGCCGCCAACGATCCGCGGCTCGCATGGGTAAGCCCGCATACGTTGCGGCACTGCTTCGCGACGCATCTGCTCGAGGGCGGCGCCGACTTGCGCGCCGTGCAGGAGATGCTCGGGCACAGCGACATCTCGACCACGCAGATTTACACTCATCTCTCAAAGAGCCACCTGCGCAAGGTGCATCGCACGTTTCATCCGCGCGCGACTCGTGCGAGCGCGGCGGAAGGTACGGACTGACTTGGACGATCTCAGCGGAACCGTTGCGACCATCTGTATCGTCGCGCCTGCAGTCATGTTCGCGATCATCGCGCATGAGGTGATGCACGGCGTGGTCGCGCTGCGTCTTGGCGACGATACCGCACTGCGCGCGGGACGTCTCACGCTGAATCCGATTTCACACATCGATCTCTTCGGGACGATTATCCTGCCGCTCGGATTGTATCTCTTCGGCCTGCCCGTGCTCGGCTACGCGAAGCCGGTCCCCGTCGATTTTCGCGTGCTGCGCGGTGGCCGCAGCGGGATGCTGAAAGTCGCGGCCGCCGGACCGCTGACGAACTTCGTGCTCGCGATCCTGAGCGGACTCGCGCTGCGCGTGTTGCCCGCGTTCCTGCACGGATCGCTTGGCACCACCGTCGTCGTACCGCTGGCCCGCATGCTGCAAGCGTCGATGATCGTCAACGTCGAGCTGGGTGTCTTCAATCTATTTCCGGTGCTACCGCTGGACGGCGGGCGCGTGTTGTTCAGTCTGCTGCCGATCGCCGCCGCGCGCGCCTACGCACAGACCGAGCGTTACGGCTTCCTCATACTGATGGTGCTGCTGTATATGCATTGGCTGGATCTCGCGATTTACCCGGTGATGAACCTGGCGTTCAATGCGATTACGTGGGTGGTGCAACTGTGAGCAACCAAAACGAAGCCGGCACGCCGCCCAACCTCGGGGCCGACGGCGGCGTCCGCTTCCGGCTCCCGATTTACGAGGGCCCGCTTGACCTGCTGCTGCATCTGCTCAAGCGCGCCGAGCTCGACCCGCATGAAGTCACGGCCAGCGTTATCACCGAGCAGTACCTGGCGTGGCTCGAGCTGCTCGACCAGTTGAACCTCGACGTCGCCGGTGAGTACCTGGTGATGGCGGCGACGCTGCTGCTGATCAAGTCGTTCGCGATGCTGCCGCATCCGGAGCTGGCCGACACCGAAGAAGCCGAGGAGCTGAAGCGCGACCTGGTCGAGCGGCTGCTCGAATATCAGCGTTATCGCGAGGCTGCCGAGAAGCTCTCCGAGCGCGCTCTACTTGGCCGCGACGTTTTCACCACCCCCGGCGAGAGCGCGCCCGAAGATGCCAATGCCAAGCAGTATACTGTTTCGATTTTCGATTTGGTCGAGGCGATCGGCGCCGTGCTCAAGCGCGTCGCGGACAAGACGCCGCGCAAAATCGAGCTGCGCGATATACCGGTTGCGGAATGTATCCCGCGAATTCTGCGGGCGCTGGAAGGCGCGGGACGAATCCCGTTCACCGCGCTGTTCGACGATGCGAGCGATCGATCGCTTGTGATCGCGACCTTCATGGCGCTGCTCGAACTAATACGCCGGCGCGACGTTCGCGCGTTCCAGGAAGAGCGCTTCGGTCCGATTTTTCTCGATCGCGGCGCCGCGGCATGACGGAGGCTGAGTGGAAGAAGAGCGATTGAAATCAATTCTCGCGAGTTTGTTGTTCGCGGCCGGCGAGCCCGTCTCGATTGCGCGCCTCGCCGCCGTCTTCGACGACATGCCCCGCGCCACCGTTCAAAAGGCGCTCGCCGAAATGGCCTCGCAGTATGCCGCCGAAAACCGCGGCATCGTAATCGACGAAGTCGCTGGCGGCTACCAGATGCGCACGCCCAAGGATCACGCCGGTTACGTTCGCAAGCTGCTCGCGGCACGGCCGCCGCGTCTCAGCCGTCCGCTGATGGAGACGGTCGCGATAATCGCGTATCGGCAGCCGATCACGCGCCCGGAGATAGAACAGTTGCGCGGGGTCGACACGGGCGGCGTGCTCGAAACGCTGCTGGAAAAACGACTGGTCAAAATTGCCGGCCGCAAGGAAGCGCCGGGACGTCCGATGGTCTACGAAACCACGCCTGAGTTCCTCGAGTTGTTCGGACTCAAGGATATCGAAAGCCTGCCCGACCTCTCCGAGTTCCGCGAAATCGAGCGCGCCGTCGAGCAGGCGAACACAGGGCCGGTCGAAGGCATCGAAACACATCCCGAAGATTCCGCCGTGACGGCGGAGCCGTCACCGCACGAGCCTGACGCGTCAGAGGCGCCAGCCGAATCCGGGCCTGTGACACCTGACGACAACGAAAACGAAAACTCGCACTGACCTTCGTCCGCTCTCGACATTTGGAGAAAGAGACTGATGCGCCGATATCGACTGCTGATTTTTGTCGCGCTGACTTCGTTTGCGTTCGCGGTACCGTCGTTCGCTCAGCCGTCAACCGCGCCGGAGAATGACCCCCTTTACATGCGGGTCGTCGCAACGCCGTATCCGCCCGAAGCGCAAATCCTCGACGGCGCCGGTCATCGCCATTCGGCCTACGAATTATACGTCACGAATTGGGGCAAGACGCCGCTGAAGATCACCAAGCTCGACGTGAACGGAAAGGACGACGAGAAAATTGTCGCGACCGTGTCCGCCAGCGGCAAGCAACTGGCCGCGATGTTCGTGCCTGCTACCGGCGACGGCGCCAAGCCTAACGATCCTGCGCTGAAGCCGGGAGAGACCGGAGTCTTCTTTATTTTTGTCGATTGGCTTCCCGGCCAGGACGATCCCGACACGTTCGATACCGCGATTACGATCGAGCAACACGGCGAGCGCAGCGGCTCGGGGACAATTCATACCGCCGCTCTCGATGTAAATCAGGACGATCCGATTGTGATTCGCTCACCGCTGAGCGGCAAAAATTGGCTCGCGGCTAACGCTCCATCGAACACGTCGGCGCATCGCCGAGCGATGCTGCCGATTAACGGTCAGCCGCATATCGGCCAGCGCTACGCGATCGACTGGATTCAGCTCGGCGACGATGGCAAGTCGTTTAGCGCTGACGAGCACGACAACAAGAGCTATCACGCATGGGATCAGGAAATTCATGCGGTCGCCGACGGCAAGATCGTCGAGGTGAAGGACGGCATCCCTGAGAATATCCCGAACAGCGGCAAGCTCGCCGTGCAGATGACCTACGACACACTCGCCGGCAATCACATCATTCAGGAGCTGAGCGAAGGTCACTACGCAGCATACGCGCATCTGCGGCCAGGCTCGATCAAAGTGAAGGTGGGCGACACCGTTCACGCGGGCGACGTGCTGGCGCATCTCGGCAATACCGGCAATTCATCGGAGCCGCACTTGCACTTCCAGGTCTGCGACGCGCCGTCGTTCCCGGCCTCGGAGGGCCTGCCGTTTGCGATCGATCAGTACACCTACGATGATTACAAGATCGACAAATCATCGACGCCGGCGCTGACGGTCAAGTCATCGCATCCGATGACGAAACAGGAGCCGATGGAAGACGAGCTCGACTCGTTCTAGTCGAAATCATCGACAGACTTGAGGAGGTGACGATGGAAGACGTCAAAGGCAGGACCGCCTTCATAACCGGAGGAGCGCGCGGGATTGGTCTGGGAATCGGCCGCGCATTTGCTCGCGCAGGGATGAAACTCGCGATTGCGGATATCGATCCTGATTCGCTGGCGGCGGCGAAGTCCGAACTCGCGAAGCTCACCGCGGTCGAGACGTTTAACCTCGACGTGCGAGACCGCGAGGCCTACGCGCGCGTCGCCGACGAGGCCGAGGCGCGCCTGGGGCCCGTCTCAATCCTGTGCAACAACGCCGGAGTCGCCGCTGCGACCCGTCTCACCTACGAATTCTGGGATTGGATGCTGGGAATCAATCTGAACGGCGTGATCAACGGGATACAGACGTTCCTGCCGCGGATGCTCGAGCGAGGAGGCGGCGGGCACATCGTCAACACGGCGTCGGGCGCGGGACTCGCCGCGGAAGGCAGCGGCCTTATGTACAACACGTCGAAATTCGCGGTGGTCGGCATGTCTGAATCGTTGCGCCGAGACCTCGAGCCTAAGCAGATAGGCGTAACCGTCTTATGCCCGGGCCCTGTCGGGACCAACATCGTCGGGAACAGCCGCATCACGCAGCCAGCCGCGAGGAACGCGGAAGAGGCTAAGACTTGGGAAGCGATAACCGAGCAAGTCACAGCTGTACTGGCGCGCGGTGTTGCTCCCGACAAGGTGGGCGAGATGGTGCTGGCGGCAGTGAAGGAGAACCGGCTCTATGTCCACACCGACCGCGTGATGGAGAAATATATCAAGGCACGAACCAAGGCTCTGCTCGACGCGCTGCCGCCGGCCAAATAGTCCGAACGAGTCGGCACCGAAACGCCAAGACTGCGGAAGCGAGGGATCGCCAATGAAAATCAAAACGCCTCTGGTAATCATGTTCGAAGAAGAAGGTACGGGTAATGTGCTTTGTCACCTGCACCCTAGCGAAACGTGTGGGGACTATCGGGGCTATGCTCTGTTAGTGAGCGATCTCGTTCGAAACGTAGCGAAGTGCTTCGACGTGGAAGAAGATCAGGTCTGGGATTGGGTAGATAAAGAACGCAACAAAGCCACTACTGAAATCATCCGTCGCCAATGATGCGGGATTTCAAAACTGAGACATTACCGAACAATCATTCTAGACGCCGGTATCCTCGAACACTCCGGTCTCCGGGGTGTAGTTCTCGAAGCGGGTGTAGTTGCTGATGTAGGTCAGCTTCGCGGTGTCGGTCGGGCCGTTACGCTGCTTGGCGACGATTATCTCGGCGACGCCGGGCTCCTTACTCTCTTTGCCCTTGTACATTTCCTCGCGGTAGATGAACGCGATCACGTCGGCGTCCTGCTCGATCGCGCCCGACTCGCGCAGGTCCGCCAGCATCGGGCGCCGATTCTCGCGCGACTCGACCTGACGATTAAGCTGTGACAGCGCGATCACCGGAACCTTGAGTTCTTTCGCCAGCGCCTTGAGCGATCGCGAGATTTCCGCGATTTCTTTTTCGCGCGACTCGCCCGGCCGCGCCGATCTCATCAATTGCAGGTAGTCGACCACGATCAGTCCCAAGTTCTTGGCGCGCTCGCGCTTGAGCCGCCGGCATTTCGCTTTGAGCGTGATCGACGTGGTGTCCGACGAGTCATCTATGTAGATATTCGACTCCGAGAGCCGCGCCGCCGCCTGCGCCAGCTTGGGAAAATCGCGCTCACCCAAAAATCCTTGCCGCGCGCGAGCGCTGTCCACCCGCGCCTCCGCGCATAGCATGCGCAGCACCAGCTGCTCCTTCGACATTTCCAGCGAAAAAAACGCGACGCCCATCGGAGGGTCCGCGTCCATCGCGGCGTAGGCTGCAATATTCAGCGCGAGTGCGGTTTTGCCCATGCTGGGACGGGCCGCGATGATCACCAGGTCCGACGGCTGAAAGCCCGCCGTGATTCGATCGAGATCGATGAAGCCGCTCGGCACGCCGGTGATCATCTCGCGGTTTTCGTACAGCCGCTCGAGGATCTTCAGCGACTCGCGCGTCAGCTCCGGCAT
>NZ_JBAUYR010000029.1:0-170063 GCF_049584895.1 Binatus sp. (SeqCode) | reverse complement strand
AGATAAATCACTCGCGCGATCTTCTTCCCGCGCGAATCGCGGGCGGCTACCGAATGCTTTCGATCTCCGATCCGCGCACTCCCATGCCGCTCCCGATGCAGGACCCCGACGGCAACGACATCGAGCTGGTACCCACCGGCCAGCGCGGCATCAATCAGATCGAAATCCAAATCGGCGTAACCGACGAAGCTGCTTTCGAAAAGTTTTATGCAGAGGCATTGCAGGCCGATCGACTTAGCGCCGGCCGTTTCAAGCTCGGCGAAACTGTGATCAGCTTAAATCGCGATCCCGCGGCCATACGCGCGCCTAAAGCGCAGTCAGCTAGCGCGACCGACGTGGTCGCATCGATGCGCGCAGTCGGGATGCGTTACATTACGGTACAGGTGCGCGACGTAGACGCGGAGCATCGACGCTTCATGTCGATGGGCGTGTGGGAAGGCGCGGCGCCGGTTTCGCTCGGCGCAGTCGCGCGGATCTCATTCATCCGCGACCCCGACGGCAACTTCATTGAGATTTCGCAGCGGGCGTCGTTGACGGGGCCGATCCCGCAGTAGCAGGAGACGGGGCCGCGAAAGGTCCGGCTGACGGGGCTCCTCCCTGATCGGTGCCCGGCACTGCGGGTGCGATCGGCGGTTCCGATACCAGCAGCCCGAGAACCACCGGCACCAGCGACAGATGCGACGGCGGCACGGGACCGATGGCCTTGTCAACGATCTTCTTGAGCTTCCCGCCTGAATAGTTTTCACGCGCGACAATCAGCGGGACGTAACTGTCCTGCGGCGACGCGCTCCCGTGCCATGAATGATACGGCCCTGAGAAGTAATAGCGATCCTGGATCGGACGGTTCAGTCCAGATTTTGTGAGCAGCAGGATGTCGCCGCTCCGATCGCCCCAGGGTCCCACGCTTAGCCATCGCATCCGCCGGTCGAGCTGGATCAAGTCGGGCCGCGGATGGAACAGAAGGTATTCCCAAATCGGCACCAGCCCATGGCCGTCGAAGATTTCGAACTCGTTGGTATCTTTCCCCGGCGGAGTCGGAACCCGCGCAAAGATCAAATCCAGCTTGCCTTTCATATATGCATTAGGCCTGCCGATTTTGTTCGAGTTGTAGAACGCGCGCGCGACCGGCAGCACGTCCTGCTTGTATCTGGGCGGACGCTTCCAATCGCAAGTCGTGCCGGCATTGGGACAGGTCGAGCGGTCGGCCAGGTAGACGTAGCCGATCGCGCCCTGATACGCGAATGCGGCCTGGTAGTCCTGTTCGTTGGCGCCCGGATTCAGCACGAATTTTCGCGGTCGGAATCCCGCGGCCTTGACAACTGCGGCCGGTCCCACGTCCGGATCGGCTCCCAGCGCGTGCTGCGGATCCCTCAAGACGGGAGTATGACCGTGATCGGCAATGATCATGACGTAAGTCTGATCGAGAATGCCGTAGTCTTTGTAGGCCGCGAGAACTTGAGCGACGAGAGGATCGGTTACCCGTTCGAGGTAGCTGACTTCCATCGGCAACGGATCGGCGGCAACATGCGTGGACAAATCGATTCCCGGAAAATATACAACTTGAATTTTCGGAACGCCGTGCTTCTCCATCGAATCGAGCAGCTTGGGCACCGAATCCTGGTCCATCTTCTCGTAGATGTCGGCTTTGCCGGGCGCATTCTCACCGCCACCCTTCGCGATGAATTCCGTGTACAGCTCGACCATCGAGACCGGATCGATGACCGTGAAATAATCTGCCCCTCGATAGACCGCGTTCAGCGAGACTGCGGATTTAACTCCAGCCTGTTGGAACAGTGTCGGGCTCTTGAGCTGCTTGCCGACCAACCCGTCCATGATCATGGCCTTGTTGTCGTCCATTTCTGAGACAGACACGGGCGCCGGCGCGTAAAATTTCATCTCCTCGCGCGCGAACCATTCGTTGCCAGACACCGAATTCCAGGCCGTCGGCGCGCCGGTGAAAATCGCCGACCAGGCGGCAATCGTGGTCGAAGGCAGGATGGTCACAGTGTTCGGCACCGAGTAAGCGTGCTCGTACAATCCGCCGCTTCCCTCGGGCTTGCCAAGCATCGCGGCCATGGCAGGTGCCTGGCCAGAGTTAATCGCTTCCATCAACTGATTGATGCCGACCCCGTCAAAAGCGAAGACCAGGACGTACGGCCCCGGCTCGACCGGCCGAAGATGGTGTTTGACTTGCTTTTCGCCGCCGCTCATCAGAAATTTGACCGTACTGCAGGAAGCCAGGGTGAGCATTGCGACGCAGGTCGAAATCAGTGCGCAGCGGATGAGGTTTGAGACAGGTTTGTGGCGCATCATTTTGATTCTGAAACTCTAACTCAGCACTTCAGTCGGAAAAAGGAAAAACCTGACCGGCGTAAGGCTTGCGGCGGGAGTCGAATCAGTGCACGTATTTTTCGTACTGCCGCGCGAAAAAGCGCCCCGTCGATCCGGGAAAGGAATTTCGCGGAGCGAGGCGTACGCCGTGCGACGTTTCCACCGAGCCAATCGCTTTTGCGATCGGCTCGGCAGTCTTATTCACGTCCGGGAAATTGCGGCGATTACGCCCAGCGGGAGCGCGGGCGGTTGCGGGTCGAGCGATTGCGTGCGCCCGACGAACGGAACACCGTCACCGGCTTGGGTGCGTGAATTTCGATTTTCTCGAAACCCTCGACGTGCTCGCGATCGAGCGCGTTGCCCAGCGTCCGTTCCAGCCGCGCCAGGTTGACGCGCTCCTCCTGCGTGACCAGGCTGATCGCTTCACCCGCCTTGCCCATCCGCGCCGTGCGACCGATGCGATGGATATAGCCCTCGGTCTCGTCGGGCAGGTCGAAGTTAATCACGTGCGAAACGTCAGGGATGTCGAGTCCGCGCGCGGCCACGTCGGTCGCGACCATCACGCGAAACTTGTGTGATCGGAATCCCGCCAGCGCCGCGTTGCGCTGGCTCTGTGAGCGGTCGCCATGAATCTGCACCGCCTTGATATTGGCGCGTATCAGCAGCTTGGCGACCCGGTCCGCGCGGCTCTTGGTGCGCGTGAAAACGATCGCGCTCTCGACCTCGGGACGCTTTAGAATCTCGAGCAGCACCGGCCCCTTGTTCTCGAGCGTTACCGGATAAATCGACTGGCGAATCTGTGACGGCGGCGCGGCTTTGGTGCCGCCGACCGTGACGCGCTCCGGGTTGGTCAGAAATTCGCGCGCGATCATCTCGGGACCAGACGCCATCGTCGCCGAGAACATCATGGTCTGGCGATTCTTCGGCACCATCTTCATGACCCGGCGCAACTGCGGCAGGAAGCCCATGTCGAGCAGGCGGTCGGCCTCGTCGATTATCACGACTTCAATTTTGTCGAGCTTGACGATGCCGCGCTCGATAAAATCGATAAGCCGTCCGGGACACGCGACCAGCACCTGCGCGCCCTTGCGAATCGCGTCGATTTGATGACGCTCGGACTCGCCACCAACGACAGTCGCGCAGCGCATGTGAGTATGACGAGCGATCAAATCGAACTCGCGCGCAGCCTGCGCAGCGAGCTCTCGCGTCGGCATGATCACCAGCGCGGCGAGATGCTTCGTGTGCTTGCGATGCAGCCTGTCTATGGTCGGGATCAGAAAGGCCGCGGTCTTGCCGCTGCCGGTTTCAGCCGTGGCAACCACGTCGCGCCCGGTAAGCGCAACCGGGATAGCTCCGGCCTGGACCGGGGTCGCTGTATGATGACCGCGGTCTTTAATTGAACGATGGATCTCGGGCGATACGGAAAATTCAGAAAACGACAAACAGTATCCTATGGTTCAGTCCCCCGGATTCCAGTTCAGAAAAAAACCGAACTTATGGGTCTGATGAGTTGAGAGGGTGGCGTCACGGAATCCGACGCGCGCATAAAGTCACGATTGACTTGGCAAGAGGGTACAGGAATCAGTGAAGCGACACAATGGCCCTCACGGCCAGCGCGAGGAACTTGATTGTATGTGAAACCCCTCCTGGGTTTCACGCTTCCCTGGGCAGGGGTGACCCCTGCACCCAGTATCCATACTAGGATGCGGGACTTCGTCCCTGTTAGAACTCTCCTTCGTGTCGTTCAGAGCGAAGCGGGGGATCCGCGCTCTTATCTTTCTCTCCAACGTCAGCGACTGGCGACAGAGTCGCCAGTCGCGGGAAAGCACCGCCCACCAAGTTCGAACAGGGACCCTACGAGTACTCAGGGTAAACTCCGTCTCGCATCCTTCCTTCCTAACACCACGGTGCAGGGTTTAACCCTGCCCAGGGAAGCGTGAAACCCAGGAGGGTTTCACTTAAATAAAGTTCCTTCTCTAGAACTTCCCATGCCTCCCAACTCCCGACGCAAATCTCTCCGCCCCTGCGCGCGTCTCGCCCGATTCTATCGTCGCAATTCCATAGCGGTACTCATTCTTAAGCGCGTCGTCGAGCGGCAATGTCCACGCCTCGTACGCGGACATCCGATCTCCGCGCATGCATCTTTGCGGGAAGCTGGCGATCTGCTTGGCGAGTTCGCGTGCAACTGCCAGCGCAGAACCCGGATCGACCACGCGATTCGCCAGGCCCATCGTGAACGCCTCTTCGCCGGAGACGCCGCGGCCCGTGAGGATCATATCCATCGCGCGGCTCATTCCTATCAGCCGCGGCAGTCGAATCGTGCCTCCATCGCAGAGCGGCACTCCGAAGCGCCTGCAATACACGCCGAAGGTCGCATCGCGCGCGGCGACCCGCAGATCGCACCACAGCGCGAGCTCGATTCCGCCCGCTACGGCGAAGCCTTCGACCGCCGCGATCACTGGCTTGCTCAGCAGCATCCGCGTGCATCCGAGCGGACCGTCGCCATTTTCGGTCACGCGATTGCCGCGACTTGTCGCGACCGCTTTCAGATCCGCGCCGGCGCAAAACGTTCCGCCCGCGCCCGTGAGAATCGCCACAGAGAGCGCAACGTCAGCGTCGAAGCGGCGAAACGCCTCGGCGAGCGCTGCCGCGGTTGGTTGATCGACAGCGTTGCGCGCCTCTGGCCGGTTGATAGTGACGATTGCGATTTCGTTTTCGATTGCGAACTCGACCAGGCTCATCGAATGACCTCCGCCGCTGAACTGCGATCTCTAAAAAACCTTTTTCAAAATCTTGCGCGTCGAGGAACGGAGACGCACAACGCCGGAATCCAAAGTGCGATGGCTCTCGAAACCGCTGTGCGCGAACACCTCCAGCATCTGACGGTTCTCGCCGAGCACATCGGCCTCGAATTCCGTGACCCCGTTCGCATCCGCGATGAGACTAAGATGCTCGAGCAGCAGCGTGCCGATGCCGCGGCCCTGGAACCCGTCGAGAATCGCGAACGCAACCTCTGCGCGAGTTGGATCAGCGCCGCAAATGTAACGACCGACGCCGATGAAGCGCTCGCGTCCATTCTCAATCAGCGTCGCCGCGAGACCGACATGATTCCTGAAATCGAGCTCGGTGAGGCGCTTCAGATCCTGCGGCGACAAGTCGCGCCTGATCCCCATGAATCGAAAATAGACAGACTTTTCGCTGAGTCCTTTGAAATGATCATGCAGGCGCTCCTGATCGTCGGGCCGAATCGCGCGAATTCGGATCGCGGTGCCGTCCAGCATCTCTGCATCGACGCAATATTTGCGCGCGTCGCTGAGCATGTTGCGATCATCCATATCGGCCTTCGAGTATACCGCGATTCCATCTACCAGTGGGGCGGGCCGCCGTGCCCGCCGCGCGATTCCGCTTGGAATCTTGCGCGAGTTTCGCTAATCCGAACAGCAGCGGCGCAACGATGAGCGAATTCACAATCAAGGACAAGACTGCGATTGCCGGGCTCGGCGAGACGCAATACTACAAACGCGGCGCTGCTCCGGTCAGCGAATTCCGGCTAGCGCTCGAAGCGATACAGCGCGCGGCCGACGACGCCGGCATTCCGGTGACCGCGATCGACGGCATCGCGTCGTACAGCAACGACCGCAACGATTCGGTCCGCGTCGCGACCGCGCTCGGACTGCCAGAGTTGCGCTTCACCAACATGTTCTGGGGAGGAGGCGGCGGTGGAGGCTCCGGCGCGATAGGCAACGCCGCGGCCGCAATCGTCGCCGGCTTCGCGACTACAGTCGTCGTGTATCGAGCGCTGGCGCAGGGCCAGTTCGGCCGCTTCGGCGCGACACCGCCAATGCGCACGATTTCCGGCCCCATCGCGTACACCTGGCCGTACGGGATGTCGACGCCGGCGCAATGGATCGCGCTGCGCACGCGCCGCTTCATGCACGATCACCACATCACGCAGGACCCGCTCGCCGCGATCGCTATGGCCTGCTATCACCACGCCCAATCGAATCCGCGCGCGATCATGTACGGCCGGCCGCTCACGCGCCAGGCCTACGACGAATCGCGATGGATCGTCGAGCCGTTTCATCTTTACGACTGCTGCCTCGAGAACGACGGCGCCGCCGCAGTGATCCTCACCAGCGCCGAGCGCGCGCGCGACCTCAAGCAGAAGCCCGCGTACGTGATGGCGTCGGCACAGGGCTCCGACTTCCGCCAGGGTGCCGCAGCCGAAAACGGTCCCGACTATGCGACCTCGAACTTCAAGACGCTCGCGCCGCACCTGTACGCGATGGCGGGCATCGAGCCCAAGGACGTCGACGTCGCGCAGGTCTACGAAAATTTCACCGGCGCCGTGATGACCAGCATCGTCGAGCACGGCTTCTGCCATCCCGACGAAGTGATGGACTTCTGCACCTTCGAGAATCTGACAGCGACCAACGGCAAGCTGCCAATCAACACCAGCGGAGGAAACCTCGCCGAATGCTACATGCACGGCCTCGAACTGATCATCGAAGCAGCGCGCCAGATCCGCGGCACGTCCACCTGCCAGGTCAAAGACGCTGAAATCTCGATGGTCGTGTCGGGCCCGATGGTCGCGCCGGTGAGCGATCTGATCCTGCGCAGGTGAGTGCGATGGCAACTGAATCAAAAACCTACTTGCCCTCGGGGATGCCGGCGCCCGAAGCGACGCGCGACGGATTGGATCGAGAATTCTGGGAAGCGGCGAAGCGTCACGAGCTGGTCGTGCAGAAATGCAATTCATGCGGCACGTTCCAGTTCGGCCCCGAGTGGATCTGCCACAAGTGCCACACGTTTGACCTCGGATGGCATCGCGTCTCCGGCCGCGGCCGCGTCTACAGCTGGGAGCGCGTCTGGCACCCAGCGCATCCCGCCCTAAAATCCGCCTGCCCCTATCTGGTGGTAGTGGTAGAACTCCCCGACGCCGGCAACGTCCGCATGGTGGGCAACCTGCTAGGCGACCCAAAGATTGACGTCCCCTTCGACGCCGCAGTCGAGGCAGTCTTCGAGGATCACCCCGAAGGCTTCACCCTGATTCAGTGGAAGCTAGCGAATTGCTGACTGGACATCGTTCGCTCGATGTGGTGGATCGGAAATCAATGCCGCCGCGAGTCAACTACGATCACATCGCCCCCAGCTACGACGCGCGCTATGCGCCCGGCGCATATGACGACATGCAAGAGGCATTGCGCGCTTTCATCATGCCGGAGAACCCGGAGCGCGTACTCGAAGTGGGTTGCGGCACTGGCCATTGGCTCGATGTGCTTCGCGATCTGGTACCGAACATCTTCGGACTCGACTACTCGCTCGAGATGCTGAACAAAGCGCGTGCTAAGGATCCACACGGCTGCCTGCTCAGAGCAACGGCCGAGCTGGCGCCATTTCGCGATCGCACGTTCGACGTGATCTTTTGCATCAACGCTATTCATCACTTCGAACGCGTTGACGAGTTCGTCGCGGGAGCGCGGAGGCTCCTCCGTCCGGGTGGATCGCTGGCCATTTTTGGAATGGATCCGCATCACGGAGGCGATTCGTGGTGTGTTTACGACTTTTTCCCCGAGACGAGGACGATCGATCTTGCTCGCTATCCCTCGTCGGGAAAAATCGCGGACGCGATGCTGCGGGCCGGATTCGATAGCGTCGAATGTCGGGTGAGCGGTCGTTTCGCCGCAAGCCGTGTGGGTCAAGCGGTTTTCGACGATCCGGAGCTACAGCGCAGAGGATGTTCGCAGATGGCGTTGCTAACCGACGTGCAATACGCGGCAGGAATCCAGCGAATAAAGTCTGCGATCAGAAATGCTGGATCGGACGAACCGCCAGTCTTCAAAGCCGACATCGCGATGATTATGCAATGTGGGCGCGTCAGTCGGCGATCGATCTGAACGGACGCGGCGGTGTAACTTACGTCTTGTCCGGTTCGTCGGACTTAACGAACTTAAGCGACGCGGAATTCATGCAATATCGCAAACCCGTTGGGCGCGGGCCGTCGTCGAAGACGTGGCCGAGATGCGCGTCGCATTGCGCGCACATCACCTCGGTGCGCTTCATGAAAAATGAGCGGTCGGTTTTGGTCTCGATGTTCTCGGGCGCGATCGGCTGATAGAAGCTCGGCCATCCCGTGCCCGATTCGAATTTCGTATCGGAGCTGAACAGCGCGTTGCCGCAGCAGATGCATCGATAGAGACCCTTGTCGTGATTCTCGGCGTACAGGTTCTGGAACGGGCGCTCGGTACCCTTTTTGCGCGTGACCTCGTACTGCTCCGGGGTCAGCTCTTTGCGCCATTCCTCGTCCGTCTTAACGAGTTTATCTACCATCACGAGTCCCTTTCTCTGGCCGGCATCGGTGAACTCAACGATCGATACTTTGACTATACCCGACGCGCCCGAATCCGGCGAATCCCCGGACTCATTCGCGCTGAGGCCTCTCTCAGCGTAACCGAATGCGATGATCGCAGGAATCGCGGCAATCGCGGCAACGAACGCACGCCGCCCGATGATATGCGCGTTCTGACTGTTCGAATGACTATTGTTTTCCGCCAACTTCGGATCCGTTGTCTTGATCATTGCATAATAGAAAACAGCATCGAAGCCCGCGCGGTTCCCGGAAGGATGGTCACGGCGGGATCGCGAGCCGCGGTGATTTGTCCTTCGATGCCATCGCCGTGTCATAGCATCAGCTCGATTTCCAAATCGAATATTTCGGCGGCCAGGTGCCGTGACCGCCCGGGTACTTCGCATGCATCACGCTTTCGATGCGGAACTCGAACGGGAGGTCGTCGCCGGTCGAGGTCATACCGCGGCTGACGCAATCGTTGCGAACTTTTTCCTCGATAGCCTTGTCGTCGATAAATGCCGCGCGGCCCATCACGAGGAACTCGTCATCAACATCGACCGGCGGAAAGGTGTGTAGCGCGTAACGGCCGTCGCGCTTCAAATCGCCGCGCTTGGGACTAGGCCCGATGAGCGCATAAAGATGCCCGTCGACAATAGTGGGGCAAATCGGATGCAGCCGAGGCGCCCCGTCCTTGCGCAGCGTCGCAAGAAACGCAAGCCCAACCCCGAACTGATACAGCATCTGCCGCCCAGCCGCCGCAATATCAGGCGCATCGGCCTCGAACTCATTCCAGGTCGCCATGGGGATTTGTCCTCCTTGAAGCGACCTATTTTCGCTATTTCTTCGCTTAAGTCAAGCCTTCAATTCTTCCGTGGGACGAAGTATTGGGTGCCCGTGCCGGCGCGATCGATTTCGCGGATTAGTTGGCCCAGGTCTTCGGGGTTGGCGACGAAGTCGATCTCCGTCGTGTCGACCACCAGCAGCGGCGCTTCGTCGTAGTAGAAAAAGAAATCGCGGTAGGCCGATGACACTCGCTCGAGGTAGTCGAAGCTGATGTGCCTCTCGAAATCGCGGTTGCGCTTGCGCAGGCGCTCGGCCAGCACCTCGATAGTCGCGCGCACATAGACGACCAGGTCGGGCTTGGCCATTTGGGCGTCAAGCAGCTTGTAGACGTTGTCGTAGAGCTTGAGTTCGTCGGGCGCGAGGTTCATCGCGGCGAAAATTTTATCCTTGGCGAACAGGTAGTCGGCGACCGTGGCCTGAGTGAAGAGATCCTGCTGCTTCAGTTCGCGCTGCTGATTGTGGCGGGTCAGCAGGAAATAAAGCTGTGCAGGAAACGCGTACTTGTCGGGGTCCTGGTAGAAGCGCGGCAGGAACGGATTGTTGTCGGCGTCCTCGAGCATCAGGCGCGCGCCGAGTTCGCGCGCGAGCGCCTGCGCGAGACTAGTTTTGCCAACCCCGATTGGGCCTTCGACTGCGATATAGCCGCGCCGGCGCATCGGGGGCGATTGTCGCACTAGCTCATCGCAGTCGCGAACGTGGATTTTCACTTTTTCACTGTTTCACTACCCACGCCTCTCACTTACGATGATGCTTCTTGGCCATGTCGCGGAGCTTGCGGACCTGGTCGTCGGGCGCACCGCCGCGCTCTTCCAGGTCAGCGGCCGTATCGTAGTCAGGCGGAGTCCTGCTGAGATAGATCTGCGCCAATTGGAGGTTGGCGACCTTGTTGTCGGGATAGTCGCCGATCACGTCATTGAACAGCTTGAAGTTTGCGTCAGGCGTGCCCGCGTCCTTGGCGGCCTCAGTGATCTTATTCATCATCGGGTCGGCGTCGGGGCCGAGCGTGTCCATTTTGTGCGCTCTCGCCAGCAGCATCTCGACGCGGATGCCCTGTTCGTAGGTGGTAATCGCATCGGGGTACTTCTTATCCGTCATTTGCTGATCGCCGACTTTTTCGATAATCGGGACAGAATCGGAGAGCGCGCTCAACGCTTTCTGCTGCGCTGTGGCAATCCTGCTGGTCGTGATGATGTCCTTAAGCTGAGCGACGCCCTCGGTGACCTGGCCCGCCTTGATCTTGTCGAGCGCCTGGCCCGACGAATTCGCCATGTCTTGGAGTTGTTTGTAGAGCCGGGCCTGGTCGAGGAGTTTCTGATCGGTGGGATCGAGCGCCGAGGCGGCCATGTATTCCTTGGCGGCGCCTTCCTCATCGCCGAGTGCCTGATCTATATGCGCGAGCGACTTGTGCGCGTCGAGATTGTTGGGGTCGGCTTTTATTGAGAGCTCGAGTTCTTTTTTGGCGCCGTCGAGATCGCGCTTTTCGAACAGATCTTCAGCTGCGTAGAGATGTTTCTTGGACTCCGACTGACATCCGCTGACGAAGGGGATTGCCAGCAGGACCGGCAGTATCAGCGCGCGCGCGATAGCTGTTCGCATCGGAAAGTTCCTCTCAGGGTTCGTCGAAATCCGGATGAGTCTGCAAGCAATGGCGCGGAATTGTCAAGGCGGGACGAGCGAACCGGAGTCGTGGATGATGCGCACAACCTAACCCCTAACCCCTTCCCATGGTGGGAAGGGGAACCACAAAACCATGGAGATCGTCGCGTCCTATCCCCCTAGCCCCCTTTACAGAATGGAAAGGGGGAAACGTCACAGATCAGTCGGCGGGCATTGGGAGGGGGAAATGCACGCGCTCCTTGGCGACGCTCAGCAGCTCGACCTCGGCGCCGGAACGGGCAAATGCGCCGATGATTTCCTCGACCAGCCATTCCGGCGACGACGCGCTTGCGGTCAGGCCGAGCGCGCGCACCCCTTCGAGCATCGAGGGCTCGACGTCTGCGATCGAATCGACCAGGAACGCGCGCGCACCGCGCATCCGCGCAACCTCGACCAGCCGGTTCGCATTCGAGCTTTGCTTGGAGCCGACGACCAGCACCGCGTCGCTGACCTGCACCAGTTCCTTGACCGCGTTCTGGCGGTTCTGGGTCGCGTAGCAGATGTCGTCCGTCTTCGGCGCCTGCATCGTGGGGAAACGCTCCTTGAGCGTCTCCATGATCTCGCGCGTGTCGTCGACGCTGAGCGTAGTCTGCGTGACTGCCGCGATACGGTCGCCATTCTCGACCGCGACCGTGCGCGCCTCCGCGACGCTGCCCACCAGCACTACTTTGCCGGGCGCAACTCCTAGGGTGCCCTTCACTTCCTCGTGGCCGGCGTGGCCAATCAGGATAACCGTGCGGCCCTCGTCGTCGTACTTTTTGACTTCGAGATGAACCTTGGTGACGAGCGGGCAGGTGGCGTCGATAACCCGCAGTTCGCGATCCTTGGCGCGGTCCCATTCGCTGGGCGCAACCCCATGAGCGCTGAAGATGACGCGCTGGCCGGTGGGCACCTCGTCGAGACTCTCGACAAAAATCGCGCCCTCGCGCTCCAGTGCCTCGAGCACGAAGCGGTTGTGCACGATCTGATGACGCACGTAGAGCGGACGTCCGTAGGAGCGGAGCGCGCTGCGGACAGCCTCGACGGCACGATCGACTCCGGCGCAGAACCCGCGTGGCTCAGCCAGGATAATTTTTTCGACAGAAGTAACGCTCAACGCCATGCTCCATTTGTAACTGTTAACTGTCCGGTCGGTCAACGAGGGGTTTCGGGAACCCCTCAATGCCAGAGAATTCCTTGGAAGGGTTATCTACAAGCCCGGAATCAGTTGTCATCCTGAGTGAAGCGAGCGACGCGAGCGCAGCGAAGGATCTCGGACAGCTTCGCGGCAGCGAAGCCGGCACCGGTTCTAAAAATCGCGTAGCGGTCCTTTTGCTTGATGTCGCCAGCACAAGAGTCGATTCTCATTGGATGCAGCATCGCAAAACCGGAACCGGCGGTGCTTACGCCCCGCTGTCCGGAGGCCATAAGCCAGTTCCTGCCGCTCGCGTTGCTCGCTTCGTCAGGATGACAACAAAAACATACTAAGTGTCGAGCTCGGGCGGATGCGAGGTTTGGCAGCCGATCCAGACTTCGCCGCCTTCGAAATGCTCTTTTTTCCAGATGGGGACGATTTCCTTGAGACGATCGATCGCGAAGCGGCATGCTTCAAAGGCCTCGGCGCGATGCGGCGCTGAGACTGCAATCGCGACCGACGTCTCGCCGATTTCGACGACGCCGATGCGATGCGCGATCGCGATGCGCGTGATCTTCCATCGCACTCCTGCCTCGACAGCGAGCTTGCGCATTTCGGATAGCGCCATCGGCTCGTAGGCCTCGTACTCGAGGCGAATCACGACGCGTCCGGCGTTGTCGCGGCGAGTCGTGCCGGTGAACGATACGATCGCACCGGCGGCAGGATCGGCGACCTCGCGCTCCAGCGCCGGGACGTCGATTCGGTTGCGGCCGATTGTAATTTTGCCGACGTAAGCAGGAGTCCCGGCGCCTCCGCTGACCGGCGGAATAAACGCTATCTCGTCGCCCTTGCGTGGTTTGAAGTTGCCCTCGACATATTCCTGGTTGACGGCGAAGCCTACAGAATCGCGATGACCGCCGAGTTCGGGAAACTCGACGACCAGCTGCCGCCAGATGTCGCCGACGGTGGTGCCGTCGGGAAAGTCGCGCGTCAACTCGGCTGTATGCGCGCGCTCACGCAGCGTCGCGAACAGTTTGATCGTGAACTTGTTCATTGGTTCATTTGCTCAGCAGATAAGTGATGTGCCCGAGCTGGGGGATGAGCAGCTTCTCCATCGCGAGCCGGCACGCGGCGGGAGAGCCGGGAAGCGCAGCGATAAACTTGCCGTGACGGACGCCGGCAATCGCACGGCTCATCATCGCCGCCGCGCCGATTTCATTGAACGACAGCATCCGGAACAATTCGCCGAATCCTTCGAGCTCCTTGTCGAGCAGCGATTTCACGACTTCGGTAGTGCCGTCGCGCGCGGTGATGCCGGTACCGCCGTTGACGATAATCGCGTCGAGATTTTCCAGGTTAGTGACGATCGCGGCAGAAATCTTCTCGGAATCGTCGGGCTGGATTTCGTAATAAGCCACCAGGTGACCGGCGTCCTGCAGTAAAGTACGGATGACCTTGCCGCTCTCGTCGGTCTCGGGAGTGCGCGTATCGCTGGCGGTGATCACGCCGACCTTGAGATTCTCTCGCGCGTGTTTTTCGTGCTCGTGGACTGACATACGGATTAGAATTACACAATCCTCGGTGGCATTATAAGCAGTCCGCATCCGCGATGCTCGCCATCACCGGAACCTCAAGATGACTACCGCGACCAGCCGAACTGGGGGTTTCTTCAGTCCGAAAATTCTATTGATCGTCTTCGCGGTCATCGCGATTCTGTATGTAGGGCATCGTATCGGCGCCGGGCCGTGGTTGACCAACGCACTCGACTGGATTCGCGGACTGGGCGCACTGGCGCCAGTCGCATTCATCGCAATTTACATCGCTGCGTGCGTCGCGTTTCTTCCCGGATCGATCCTCACGATCGGCGCCGGCGTGATTTTCGGAGTGGTGCGCGGATCGATCTACGTCTCGATCGCGGCAACGCTCGGCGCCACCGCGGCGTTCCTGGTGGGCCGCTACCTCGCGCGCGGATGGGTCAGCGAAAAACTCGAAGGCAACGCGAAGTTCAAAGCGATCGACGAAGCGGTCGGCAAGGAGGGATGGAAAATAGTCATCCTCACGCGGCTGTCTCCCGTGTTCCCATTCAACCTGCTCAACTACGCGTACGGGCTGACGCGGGTGACGCTGCGCGACTACTTTTTCGCGTCGTGGGCCGGGATGATTCCCGGCACGATTCTCTACGTCTATATCGGATCGCTCAGCGGCGACCTCGCGCGCGCGGCCGGCGGCAGCGCTCATCGCACGCCGGCGGGATGGGCGCTCACGGCAGTCGGCTTCGTCGCGACAGTCACGGTCGCAGTGTACGCAACGCGAATCGGCGCACGCGCGCTGCGCGAAAAGACTTAGCAGACATAAAAGGACACCTCGATGCCATCGCACGCGCTGAAGCATGAGCCGCTCGACGCATACAACCTCGCGCTTACGGAAAATTTGCATCCGACCGGATGGGTCAATCCCACGCCTGCCGACCGCTACAACATGGTGGTGATTGGCGCCGGCACGGCGGGCCTCGTGACTGCCGCAGGCGCTGCGATTCTGGGTGCGAAGGTAGCGCTCGTCGAGCGCGATTACATGGGCGGCGATTGCCTGAACTTCGGATGCGTCCCGTCGAAGGCGCTGATCCGATCGGCGCGCGCCGCGGCCGCGGTTCGCGACGCGGGCCGTTTCGGCGTCGAGGTCCCGCCAGGGATGCGCGTGAATTTCGCCGCCGTGATGGAGCGGATGCGCAAGTTGCGGGCCGAGCTCAGCCCGACCGACTCGGCCAATCGTTTCCGCGGGTTAGGCGTCGACGTATTCATCGGCGATGGACGCTTCGTCGCGCCTGACGTGGTCGAGGTCGATGGCAAGCGGCTCAAATTCAAGAAGGCCGCAATCACAACTGGAGCGCGCGCCGCCTCATTGCCGATCCCGGGACTTGCCGAGGCCGGTTACCTGACCAACGAAACGGTTTTCTCGCTGACTGAATTGCCAAGTCGAATCGCCGTGATCGGCGCCGGACCGATCGGATGCGAACTGGCGCAGACGTTTGCACGATTCGGCGCGCAGGTTTTTTTATTGGAAGTCGCGCCGCAGATCCTGATTCGCGAGGATCGCGACGCGGCCGAACGAGTCGAGCGCGCAATCGTCCGCGATGGTGTCGAGATCATCACGGGATGCAAAATTCACGGCGTCGGGTTGCGCGGCAATGAAAAAACACTCGCGATCGAGCGCGACGGCGTCCGCCGCGAGATTGACGTTGACCTAATACTGATCGGCGTCGGCCGAGTGCCCACGGTCGAAGGGTTGAATCTCGAAGCCGCGATGATCGAATACGACAAGCAAAACGGCGTGAAGGTTGACGACCACCTGCGCACCACAAATCCGCTGGTGTACGCCGGCGGCGACGTCGCGTCGCCATACAAATTTACTCACCTGTCGGACGCGCACGCGCGCATCATCATCCGCAACGCACTATTTTTCGGGCGCCAGCGCGCGAGCCAACTGATTATTCCGTGGTGTACTTATACCGATCCCGAAATCGCGCACGTCGGACTATACGAAGCCGAGGCGAAGCAGCGCGGAATCTCGGTCGCGACCTATACCCAGGAACTGAAAGAGGTCGATCGCGCGGTGCTGGACGGAGAAACCGAGGGCTTCGTGAAGGTGCTGGTGAAAGATGGCAGCGACAAAATTGTCGGCGCGACGATCGTTGCGAGCCACGCCGGCGAGATTATCTCCGAGCTGACGACCGCTATCAAAGCTGGGGTAGGACTGGGCACTCTCGGCGACGTGATTCATCCATACCCGACGCAGGCTGACGCGATTCGCCGCGCCGCCGGCCTGTATACTCGCACGCGGCTGACGCCGTTCGTCGCGGGCCTGATGAAGCGATGGTTCGCGTTCACGCGATGAACGAAAATCAGCTGCGGAGCTAGCGCAGCCGCAGGTTGAATGCCTGCCGCCCCTTCTCGCCCGCGCGCACGTCGAACTGAACTTCGTTGCCCTCGCGCAGGTCGTCGAAATAGACCTTGGGGGACAGCGCCGATCGATGGAAAAAAACCTCGTCGCCGCCGTCGTCCGCGATGATGAAGCCGAAGCCCTTGTCCTTGACTACCTTCTTGATTGTTCCGAACACGCGATCCTCCGCCGAACGATGTTGCGTCGCGCCTTGAGCTTACGACGCTGACAATTTAAGTAAAGAGCGAACTCATACGAGGCGCAGTCATGCTCAAGGCCGTCACGCTCAAGGAAATTGAAAGAATCTTCGCGGTGATCGATCCGATGGGAATCTCGCGGGAAGCGGTCGAGATTCCGCTGCGCACCGAGCATCCGGGACGCGTTTCGATTTTGAAAAACGGAAAACTCGAGATAGTTGTCGAGCGCGACGGCGACTTCGAGGATTGGATCACGGGTCTCGAGGCGCAGATTCGCGACCTGATGAAGCCGGAGGAGGACTAAGCTCGATCAGGACTGCACCGTGATCTACAGACTGCCCCTCCTCGACACGAACATGTTTCACCATCGCCGCAGTCTCAGCCGCTAGCGTCGTTTCCATTTTCATCGCTTCGATCACGACCAGCGGCTGCCCCGCCTCGACGATGTCGCCGTCGCGGACCATCACCTTGAGCACTTTGCCCGGCATCGGCGCGGTGATTTCCGCCGCGGCAAGTCCGCGCACTCGGCGCCGCGCAGCCGCTTCCGCCGGTTTGAACTCGAATGACGCCGGCCCAACTGAAACGAGAATCGAATCCATTCGCCGCGCGCCGAAAATCGGGTAGCGGCGCCCATTGATCGCAAGAATCCCGCCTCCATCCGTATTCGGCGTGAACTCCGCGACAATTTCCCTGTCACCGATACGCACACGAATCGCGCTGCCGTCGCGCGAGATCACCTCGGCGTCGATTTCGTGCGGGGGGCCACCGGCACGGATGAGCTTCATCGCCGCGATCCCCACAGCTCGAAGTTGTTAAGCGCGTCCCACGGCGAACGCCGCTCGTTACTGTTTGGCGGCATCGCAGCGTTTCCGATTTGCGAATCGCCGGCGGTAATCACCGAAGCGACAATCGCCGCATCGATTTCAGACCGGCCGATCTCCCAACCTGAAAAGAATGAGTCGATGAAGTGTGTCGACAGTTGCACGTCGCGAAATTGATCGCTCGCAACGATGTCGCGCAGGTACGCCGCGTTGTTCGTCACGCCCAGCAAGGCGAAGTCGTCGAGCGCGTTGACGAGGCGGGCGCGCGCCTCCTCGCGATTCGCGCCGTAACAGATCAGCTTGCCGAGCAGGCCGTCGTACCATGGCGTTACTTCGGCGCCGGGGGTCAGATGCGAATCGAAACGCACGCCCGGCCCGCCCGGGACGCTCAGATGAAGCACGGTTCCGGTCGCGGGACGGAAGTCATGCTCGGGATCCTCGGCGTTAATTCGGCATTCGATCGCAACGCCGCGTGGCGCCGCAGGCTCCGATACCTTACCGCCCGAGGCAATTCGCAATTGCTCGCATACCAGATCGCATCCGAAACGCATTTCGGTTACCGGATGCTCGACCTGCAGGCGCGCATTCACTTCGAGGAAGTAAAAATTGTTGCCCTCGACCAGGAATTCGACGGTGCCGGCGTTGGTGTAGTGAGCCGCACGCGCGAGTTTCAGCGCGGCGTCGATCATCTTCGTGCGCATCTCGCGGGAGAGTCCGGGCGCGGGCGATTCCTCGACGATCTTCTGATGCCGCCGCTGGATTGAGCAGTCGCGTTCGCCAAGTGCGACCACACTCCCGTGTTCGTCGCCAAGAATTTGTATTTCGATATGTCGCGGATGCGCGAGATACTTCTCGATGAATATTCGGCCGTCGCCGAATGCCGCAGCCGCTTCACGCGCAGCCGCTTCCAGAGCGGTCTCGAGCTGCGACGCGTCGGCAACGACGCGCATCCCGCGTCCACCTCCACCGGCGGCAGCTTTGATCAAGATTGGATAGCTGACCTGCGCGGCAAAATCGCGCGCTGCGGATATTTCCGCGGTCTCGATTCCCGGCACCACCGGAACGCCAGCCGCGACTGCGATTCGCCGTGCCGCGACTTTGTTGCCGAGGGCAGCCATAACATCCGGCCGCGGCCCGACAAAAACGATCTGAGCATCGACGGCAGCTTGCGCGAACTCGGGACGCTCGGACAGAAATCCGTAACCCGGGTGAATCGCGTCGGCGTCCGATTGTTTTGCCGCAGCGACAATCGCCGCGATGTTGAGATAGCTCTTCGCCGCCTCTGCTGGTCCGATGAGAATAGCCTCGTCAGCCGCGACGACGTGTGCACTTTTCGCGTCCGCCACCGAATAGACCGCGACCGTCTTGAGGCCGAACACGCGCGCGCTGCGGATTATCCGAAGCGCAATCTCGCCGCGATTTGCGACGAGTAATTTCGTGAGGGGCGCCATCGACTCGACGAAGTTAGCACAATCAATTGCAACCGGCGCGCCCGTCGTATAATTCCCGATGACGCGCCCGCGCATCGCATCGCATGAACCGCTATTTCGAGGATTTCACCGCCGGCCAGACTTTCAAGCATTGGCCCGGCCGCACGATCACCGACTTCGACAACACCTGGTTCACGCTCATGACGATGAACACCAACCCGCTTCACTTCGACGCCGCTTACGCCGCGACCACGCAGCACGGCCGCCCTCTAGTCAACGGGCTGCTCGTGATGGCGACGGTGGTCGGGATGAGCGTGAAGGACGTGAGCGAGAATGCGATTGCGAATCTCGAATACGAATCAGTGCGTCACACCGGCCCGACCTTCGCCGGCGACACGCTTTACGCGGAAACGAAAGTGCTCGAGACGACCGCGTCGAAATCGAAAAGCGACCGCGGCGTAATTTATGTCGAGACTCGCGGCCTCAATCAACGCGGCGAGGAGATAATGATCCTGCGCCGCAAAATTCTTGTACCGCGCCGTCCCGCTTGAGCCGTAGCGTTATGGATCAGCTCTACTTCGTCGTTCACACGCATTGGGATCGCGAATGGTATCAGCCGTTTCAGCAGATGCGCGCGCGGCTGGTCGCGATGGCCGATCGCATGATTCCGCTGGTCGAGCGCGGCACCATCCCGTCGTTTCACTTCGACGGACAGACAATAGTGCTCGACGACTACCTCGAGATGCGCCCGCGCGCCGAGTCGCGGCTGCGCAATCTGATTCGCGCCAGCAAAATCCAGGTCGGGCCGTGGTACGTGCTCGCCGACAGCTTCCTGGTGAGCGGCGAGTCGCTGATTCGCAATCTCGAAATTGGGATGGCGATCGCGCGACGCTTCGGCCGCCCGCTCGACGTCGGCTATCTTCCCGATCAGTTCGGGCATATCGCGCAGATGCCGCAAATCCTCGCCGGCTTCGGGTTCACGACCGCGGTGCTGTGGCGCGGAGTCGGCGCGGACGTGAATCGCAATCGCTTTACCTGGGAGGCGCTCGACGGCAGTTCGGTGCTGACGGTCTATCTGCCCAACGGCTATTCCAACGGCGCGAATCTGCCGCTCGAATCAGTCGACAGCTTCGTCGCGCGCGCCGAGCAGATCGCGCGCCGCGAGCGCGACTTCGCCGCGGGCACCCCGATCCTGGTGATGAACGGTACCGATCACGCCCCGCCCGACGCGCGACTCTCGGAGCGAATCAACCAGGCGCGAGAGATTTCCGCGATGACCTTCGAGATCGGCTCGCTCGAGACTTACGTGCACCGACTCGCGGAGCTTCCGCTCGACGGCACCCCGCAGCATCGTGGCGAACTGCGCTCGCCCTTGCGATCGCATCTGCTGCCCGGCGTAACCTCCGCGCGCACCTGGATCAAGCATCGCGACTTCGAGAATTGCCGCGAGCTCGAGCGCTACGCCGATCCGCTCGCCGCCCTTGCCAACGCGCTCGGACGCGGCGCGGGGCTCGACGCATTCCTCGAGATGGCGTGGCGCACTGAAATTCAGAACCATCCTCACGATTCGATTTGCGGATGCTCGGTCGACCAGGTGCACGTCGACATGCGCTATCGATTCGATCAGGCTGCGATGCTCGCCGAAACCGCGGTGCGGCGCGCCTCCGCCGCATGCCTCAACGTTCGCAACCTCGACGCGTCCGAACTCGCGGTCTTCAATCCGTCGCTCGTTCGCGGCGCGCTCGTCACCGGCGAGAGGGAAGCCGCCGACCCGGGCGCGCGCTACGGCGTCGAGACAGCAGATGGCCGACGCATCCCGGTCGCCGTCGACAATGCTCGCGAGCAGCGCGCGGTCGATTCCGAGATGCCGGCGGCCGAGTTCAAATCGATCATTGGCAGCTTGAGCCAGCCGTCGGTGTTCGGCCGCACGGTAAATCGTTACGAGATCGCGACCACGCCCGACGGCCGCCCGCAGGTGAACCTTTTTATGAGCCGCGCCGCGTTCAGCGATCTCGATCTCGCGGAATTCCAGCACGCGATTCGCACCCGCATCTCCGATTCGGGTTCGATCCGCATCCATGCGACCAGCGCCGCGCGATGCGCCATCAGTTTCGTCGTCGACGATCTCGCGCAAACCGGATTCAGCTTCTATCGCCTCGTTCGCGACGATTCTTTTGTCGTGCCGGCGAGTCCCGAGGTCGTCACGTCGATTGAGAACGAGTTTTTCCGCCTGACGCCGACGCCGCGCGGCCTGGGGATTAGCGATTTGAAGCGCAATGCGGCGATGGAACTGTATTTCGAAGACGACGGCGATCGCGGCGACGAGTACAACTACGATCCCGTCGGAGACGGCGCGCCAATCGTAACGCCCGCCTCGATCTCCGCGAGCGTTATCGACAACGGCCCGGTACGCAGTCGCATCAAGCTCGCGATGACGTTCGAGGTGCCCGCTTCTTTGACGGCAGATCGACGCGCGCGATCGTCGGAACACGCGAATCTCGACGTCGTTCTCACCGCGACGCTCTATCAGGGTCTCGATCGAATCGACTTTATAGCCGACATCACGAATCGCTCGAGCGACCATCGCCTGCGTGCCGCTCTGCGCACGCCGGTCACCGCCGCCGACGCCGTCTACGACACCAGTTTCGGCGTGATCCGCCGGCCGCTCGCGCCATCGGAACCGCGCGGCACCGAGGACATCTATCCCACCGTGCCTCATCGTACGTTCACCGCGGTCGAGGGCGCCGAGTTCTCTGCCGCGCTCGCGAGCCGCGGCATCCTCGAGGTCGAGGCGCGTCCCGAGCCTGCGGGCGAGACAACGATTCTCCTGACTCTGCTCCGATGCGTTGGATGGCTGTCGCGCTCCGACCTCGCGACCCGCCGCGGTGGCGCCGGGCCGGAGCTGGAGACGCCAGACGCGCAGGAATTGGGTGCGCATCGCTTCGAATTCGCAGTCGCGACCTTTCGCGGCAGCTATCTCGACAGCGACTTGCTGCAACGCGTCGAGGCGTACACTTCGCCACCGCGCATTTTTTCCGGCCGTCGCGACGACCGCGACGCCGCCGCGATGTTGCTGAGCTGCAACAATTCCCACGTAATTTTTTCCACCGCCCGCCCGCTCGCTCGTACGAATTGTTACAAAGTGCGCGCCTACAGCGCGTCGCCGACGCCCGAGATCGCTCGTTTCGCCTTCTGCGCCAGTGGGCGCGCGCGTCTGGTCGATCTGGCAGGACGTCCCGTGAAGCGCGCCGGCCTTAAGCGCTCGCGCGATGGTGCGATCACGCTCGAGCTCAAGCCGTTCGAGCTCGTCACCTTCGAAGTGCGCCCGCGGGCTCGATGACGCTGAAGATTTTTTCCAAATAGATCGTCATAAAGATTGATCGACGGCGCGATTCGAATATGGTGTTTAATCCGAGTTTTGAATTCGGTCGTGCAGTCGGGGAATTGAAACGAAAAAAATCATCGTGCGTAACTATTGACGAGCGAAACCAGTGAACACTGACTCCGGGAGCGCCACCGAATCATGAGCGACAAAATCACGGTCCGTACCGTGTACGATTTCCCCGTCGCCGCTCACTTGTGCGACGACAGAACCGTGCGTTACGTCAAACTGGTGCGCCGCAGCGGCCAGCAACCAGAAGGCACCTGCCCGCTGTGCAAGACTTCGTTTCTGTATCGAAAGCCCAAAGCTTCGAAGACCGCTCGCCACGTCGACGGTGAGGGCATCGTCCACTTTTAGATCCTTTTTGAGAATCGATTCCGCTATTTCGCGCGAGGGGTGCCGTCCTGCTCGGCGCCATGCTTTTTCACCAGCATGATCGGCGGACCTTTGTAGAAGCGTGCCGCTTCGTCACCGACGAAAGTCATCCCGTCATTCGGATCGAACCACGCATGCAGCCTGGGCACGAAGGCCGCGACGATCATATTTAGCAATCCAAAGTCCGGCCGCACTTCGACCCGCATCGCCTCCGCGCCATAGCTGGTCCAGACCGCATTTCCCGGATCGATATTCACGCTGATCGCAAATATCTTCGGCCCCGGCGCGCAGCTGAAGACGTGCAGCGGACGACTAACGCCTCGGTCGCCCGCCCGCAGGAAATTCCGAATCGGAATCACAATGCTCGCGCCCGCCCAGGTGTCTTCCGGGACGCTCAACACTTCGGACTGCTCACTCTTTTGACCGGCTGAGTTGTCGACGCAGGTCCCGGCGCCTGACTTCACGTCCAGGTGCGCGCGTCTCAGAATCGATTTGTCGACATTGTAGAACGTGTGATCGAATTCCGTCAGCTTCGGCTGCCCGCCCGACGCCACCTCGATATGCGCGATCTCGACGTCGGTCTGACCGTCAAAGTATCCATTCTCGCCGCGCAGCACCGCGCCGTCGCGGGTACTTTCGACGCGGTAACGCGCCTGCCCGATCGCGACGCCGGTGCCGGGAGTGACAATCGAAAAACTGGTCGTCGGAAATCTGAGCGCCTCCGCCGAAAACGCGGGCCGCGCCCACGCCGCTGTCATCACTATCCCGATCGTCGCGACCAGCCATCTCAAACCACTGCCTCGATTCATCCTGTCTTCCAATCGTCCCGTCGCACCCGCGATACCTTCTCCTCAAATAGGGCTCTTGCCAATGCGCCCGCTGTCTGGGACCTTGGTCGCGACCTGAGCCACTGTAGTTCAATTGTCTTTACGACGATGGAGCAAAACAACCCCGCCGATGCTTGATACGATCTTCGGCGCGAACCCCGACCTCAAGCGCGTGCAGTCGCGATGCGCCCGCGCTCTGTTCCGTGCCGGCATCAGCGCCAACGCCGCGACGATTCTCGCCGCCGTGGCCGGCATCGCATCTGGCCTCGCGTTCGCGAGCGCGCGCGGGACGTTCGCGATCGCCGCACTCGCAATCAGCGCCGCCTTCGACGCCCTCGACGGCACCATCGCCCGCGAATGCGCCGCGCCCAGCCCGCTTGGCGGCGTGCTCGACCTGTCCGCCGACCGCATCGTCGAGGCCTGCGTAATCGTCGGCATCGCCTGGCGCGATCCCGCCCTCTATTTTCCAGCGCTAGTCCTGGTAGCAACGTGGTACGTGAACATCACGATATTTCTGGCGGTAGGCGCCGCACTTGAAGGTCCTGGCGCAAAACTAATCGAGTACCCACCCGGAATCCTCGAACGCACCGAAGCAATAATCTTCTTCATAGTCTTAGGCCTGCTGGAAACGACGTCGATAACCCGCGCGATAGCCCCGATGCTCTGCTATGCGATGGCAGCGCTCGAGATAGTCACCGGCGCACAGCGGCTCCTGTTCGGCGTAAGGATGTTGCGATCACAATGAATAAGAATGCCACATCTCGAAAAGTGGCAAGGCCCTCTCTTCCATCGCCACCAATCGCTGCCAGGAAACCACACCAGGTCCTATCGCCTAATGGGCCCCGCGACGATAGCTACTACTGGCTGCGAGACGACACTCGAAAGTCGAAAGAGGTCTTGAACTACCTCAATGACGAAAATGCCTACGCTAACTCCTTTCTAGCTCCTACGCAGGCGCTTCAGGATGAGCTATTCGAAGAGCTCGTCGGGCGTATCAAGCAGGACGATGCTTCTGTGCCGGTCCTGCGCCGCGGATGGTGGTACTACACCCGCTATGAGACCGGCCGCGAGTATCCAATCTATGCTCGAAGGCGTCGCACGATGAGCGCGCCCGAGCATGTGATGCTCGACGGCAATACGTTAGCGGCGGGAAAAACCTTCTATCAAATCGGCGCGTGGTCGGTGAGCCCGAACGGACGCATGCTCGCCTATGCCGAAGATGATGTAGGTCGTCGCCAGTACAAACTTAGGGTGAAGAATCTCGACACCGGCAAGGTGCTGGCAGATACCGTGTCCAACATCGAACCTAACCTGGTTTGGGCTAACGACAATAAGACTCTGCTGTACGTCGAGAAAGATCCCGTAACCTTGCTGAGCGTGAGAGTCCGCAAGCACGTAGTCGGCGCTGATCCTGTGAAAGATAAACTTGTGTATGAGGAACGCGATCACAGCTATTACCTGCGTCTCACGCGGAGTAAGTCCGAGAAGTACTTGTTCATCGTGCTTAGAAGCACTTTGCAAAGTGAATGGCACTACGCCAATGCTGACGATCCTAAGCTGAAATTCAGAACCGTGATTCCGCGTGAGCCGAATCATGAGTACCAGGTGGCTCATATAGGTCGCGATTTTGTCCTGCGCACCAACTGGGAGGCCCCGAATTATCGCCTGGTTCGGGCGCCCATCGCCAAGGTCGCCGACAAGCGAACCTGGAAAGACGTTATACCGGCGCGCGACGATGCCTTCTTGCAATCCTTTGAGGTGTTCAGGAACTACGTCGCAGTGAACGAGCGCTCCGGCGGCCTGATGAAGCTGCACGTGCGATCCTGGAACGGAAAGAGAGACTACGTCATAGCTTCCGCGGAGCCTTCGTACACCACCCAGTTGATGCCGACCCCCGGGATCGAGTCGGCCAAAGTCCGCTACATCTATACGTCGCTGACCACACAAAGAACGACCTATGAGTACGACATGACCTCCGATCGAAAGACTGTGCTTAAGACGGAGCCGGTTCTCGGGGGATTCGGTTCCGCCAATTACCGGACCGAGTATCTGCATGCGACCGCGAGCGACGGTGCCTTGATTCCTATCTCCATTGCGTACCGCGTAGGAACGAAGCGCGATGGAACCGCGCCTCTTTACCAGTACGCTTACGGCTCCTACGGCTTATCTACCGATCCGGCATTCATCCCGAACTGGGTAAGCCTTATGGATCGTGGATTCGTCGTTGCAATCGCCCACGTCCGCGGCGGACAGGAGATGGGCCGCGCCTGGTATGACGAGGGCAGACTGCTTAACAAGAAAAACACGTTCACCGATTTCATCGCAGTAACCCGTCACCTGGTACGCGAGAAATATGCCGCACGAGACAAAGTGTTCGCGCAGGGCGGGAGTGCGGGCGGTCTGCTGATGGGCGCGATCGCGAACCTGGCGCCGAGTGATTATCGCGGCGTCGTAGCCAACGTGCCATTCGTGGATATCGTGACTACAATGCTGGATGAATCGATCCCGCTAACCACCAACGAGTTCGACGAATGGGGCAATCCAAAGGACAAGGTCTTCTACGACTACATGATGTCCTACTCACCCTATGACAACGTCATAGCCAAGTCCTATCCGGCGATGCTCGTAACCAGCGGCCTATGGGACTCCCAGGTGCCATACTGGGAGGCCGCCAAGTGGGTAGCAAAGCTGCGCGCCGTGAAGACCGATAGGCACCCACTGCTGTTCAAGATCAACATGCAAGCCGGCCACGGCGGTAAATCCGGCCGCTTCGAGCGGCTACGCGAAACAGCGATCGAGTATCAGTTCATCCTGACTAGCCTTACGAGCTAGCGCTACTCTCCTATTCCACCGTCACTGACTTCGCGAGGTTGCGCGGCTGATCGACATCGGTCCCTCGCTCTGACGCTATATGGTAGGCGAGCAACTGCAGCGGCACCGTCATCAGTACCGGCGTCAGCATCCTGTTAGTCTCCGGCACTTCGATAATTTCCGCGGCGCCGCTTTTCAGCTCCGCGGTCGCGTGATTGGTCACCGCGATTATCCGGCCATTGCGCGATTCGACCTCCTTCAGATTCGACATCGACTTTTCGAACAGGTCGTCGTTGGGAATTATCACCACCACCGGCATCTTGTCGTCGATAAGCGCGATCGGCCCATGCTTCATCTCGCCCGCCGAGTAACCCTCGGCGTGGATATAGGAAATTTCCTTCAGCTTCAGCGCGCCCTCGAGCGCAATCGGGTAATTGATCCCTCGGCCAAGGAAAAGGAAGTCCTTCGCCTGTGCGTACTTGCGCGCGATCTGCTGAATATTCGGCTCACTCTCGAAGATAGTTTTGATTTGCCCGGGAATCGCGAGCGCCGGCTGTAGCAGTTGTGCGGCAACGGACTCCGACAAACGTCCCATCCGTGCCGCCAGATGAATCGCGAACAGATAGTAGGCCTCGAGCTGCGTGAGAAAGCATTTGGTGGTAGTGACGCTCGTCTCCGGACCGCATCGCGTGTACAACTGCGCGTCCGCCTTGCGCGCGATCGACGAATCCACCGTATTGGTGATCGCGAGCAGGTGCGCGCCGCGCGCGCGCCCTTCTTCCATCGCCGCGATAGTGTCCGCAGTCTCGCCCGACTGCGACACCGCGATGATCATCGTGCGGTCATCGATCGGCGGCCGCCGATAGCGGAACTCGGACGAGTAATCGACCTCGACCGGAATTCCCGCGAGGTCCTCGATCATGAACTTGCCCACCAGCGCTGTGATCCACGACGCGCCCGCACCCAGCATCACGATTCGCCCGATCGCCGCAGGACCGCCCGCCGGCAGCAGCTCGCCCTCGAACCGCACTGTCGACGAGGCGCCGTCAGCGCGTCCTGCCATCGTGTCGATCCACGCCTGCGGCTGGTCGTTGATTTCCTTGCGCAGGTAATGCCGAAAGCCGCCCTTGGTCGCGGCGACAGCGTCCCATTCGACTTGACGCGGCGCGCGAGTCACCTCGGTGCCGTCGAACTTCATCAGCCGAATTGCGGTGGCGGTGACCTCGGCCAGCTCGCCGTCCTCGAGCACCATCGCGCGGCGCGTGTGTTCGAGAATCGCGGGAATATCCGACGCGATAAAATTCTCGCCGACGCCCAGTCCCAGCACCAGCGGCGTCGCAGTCTTGGCCGCGACCAGCGTCCCCGGCTCGGTTTCCGACAGCACGACGATCGAGAACGATCCGCGCAGCCGCTGGACAGCCTCGCGCACAGCCTCGATCAGGCCACGACCGCCCTTGAGCTTCTCTTCAATCAGATGCGAGATCAGTTCGGTGTCGGTCTCGGAGCTGAGCTTGTGGCCGCGCGCAAGCAGCTCGGCGCGCAGCTCGATGAAGTTCTCGACGATGCCGTTATGAATGACCGCGACCGGGCCGGCTTTGTGCGGATGCGCATTTTCCTCAGACGGGCGGCCGTGCGTGGCCCATCGCGTGTGCCCGATTCCTATGTGGCCTTGCAGAGGCGAGTCAGCCAACAGCATCCGCAGGTTCTCGAGCTTGCCCTTGGCGCGCCGAATTTCGAGCTTGCCGCTCTCGACGATAGTCGCGACCCCGGCCGAATCGTAGCCGCGATACTCCAACCGTCCCAGCCCCCCGAGCAGGATCGGGTAGGCCTCGCTCGGCCCAACGTATCCGATTATTCCGCACATACTCGTTCGCTCCTTTCCCCGCGATTGCAGGGACGGTTACAAAGTTTTCCGAACGCACTGACGGAGCGAACCGATAGGGAAATAATCTGTCAGGAGAGTTTAGAAAATCACGTCAGAGCCGGATGCTCTGCCACTCGAGGCGGGCTTTGTCGCGCGGTCACCCGCGCGGTTTAACCTTTTCACCTCTATCGACTGTGGAACCGGGAAGCCATCCGCCGAATCTTTCGATACTGCTTCCACCTCGTCAACTCATGCGATGAACATGAGTCCTGGCGCTACTCTCATTCTATATTTTCAATCGCCTCGCCCCTCAACTCATTCGGTTGATTATTCTCGCTCATCCGAACGAGTTCAAGCGACGCCTTTGGTCGGTAGGCCTGCCCACTTGGGATAGGTGCGTTCAAAGAGTTAAGATGCGCTCGCAGCAAGCGCCTCGCGCGGAACGGCGACAACAGGTAATACAGTCGCGCGCGCGAACGCGCATCCGCTTTTCTCCACAACTACAGCTCAAGGAGCCCGGGTGACTGCGGCCTTTCCTCTCATCGGATACTCGTAAACAACCTTCAGCAACATTTCCGCGAAGTCGATTATTTCTCGCGCCTCCGGACTGGTTTTGATAACGATCTCGTGGTTTGCTTCATTGCCTTCGGTCCTGAGTTTGTCTACCCAATCGCTTGCGCCCGCGGGGACGAAGTGATTGTCACCCAGAAATTTCACGTAATTCTGGAATGTGTCTCCCGCTTTCGCCCCTTTCTCTACCGCGACGTGCATCAGCAACTTGCGACACGACATAACTGCGGCCGTGGGTGCTCCTGCACCTACTGCTGTCCGAGATTCCTCGTATAGCTTTTCAATGTCAGGGGGCAGATGCTTGACGGTATTCCCATAACTTACTCCGGGAACTTGGTCGCCTCCGGCTAAGAGAGTTGGTCCGCTGCATTCCGGGCATACGCGCAGAGCGCCATGCGGCATGCCTGCCGCTCTTGTGTTGCCATCCCATCCCTTCTCGCTCGCAACTTGATTTCCGCAATATGCGCAAACAAAAGTGCGCGACCCTACCGAGGCTACGTTCACCCACGTAACATTAAGTATTTTTTTCATAGGTTCACGTTTAGTTATGAGATAAAGCGACCTAGAGGATCTGAGCAGCATCAACATCACGTTGGTGCTGCGTTTCATCGGCGTCAGAATTCAAAACTGACTCACGACCATCTAATCTTAATGCTCTTTCTTGCGCCTTAAGCTGCCGTCGGGGCTGTCGTTGTGGCGCTTGCGCCATGACGCCATCCAGCCGACTTTTTCGCGCTGCGGGTGATGCGACATCACGAGTGAGCCGTCCGGCACCTCGCGAATAATCGTCGTGCCCGACGCGACGTACACATCGCTGCCGACCTTCACCGGCGCGACCAGCTGCGTGTCGCATCCGACCATGCAGCGGTCGCCGATTTCCGTGTGATGCTTGTCGTAGCCGTCGTAGTTCACGGTGATAACGCCGCATCCGACGTTGGTGTCGGCGCCGATGGTAGCGTCGCCGAGGTAGCTCAGATGGCTGGCCTTGGTGCCGCGGCCGAGGCGGGCCTTCTTGGTCTCGACAAAGTTGCCGATGCGATTGTGTCCTAGAAGTTCGGTACCCGCGCGCAGGTTGGCGAACGGCCCGATCTCCGATTCCTCTCCAATGACACAATCTTCGGCGCGCACTCCCAGCTTCAGATGGCATCGCGGGCCAATCGTGACGTTGCTGAGCCACGCGGTGCCGTCGATTCGCACGCCCTCGCCGAGCTTGCACGCGCCGAGAATCTGAACATTGGGACCGATGACGCAGTCAGGCGCGATTTCCGCTTGCTCGGAGATGTAGGCGGTCGCCGGATCGACAATCGTCACGCCTGCCTGCATTAACTTTCGGTTAACGGCGGCACGAATTTCCGCTTCCATATTTGCCAGCTCCTCGCGCGAGTTGATCCCGGCAAACTCCGCCGGGTCGTCAGCAACCCACGCTTCGACTTTTTCGCGACGTGCGCGCGCAATCGCGACGATATCGGTCAGGTAGTACTCATCCTGGGCGTTGGCCGGCTTCAATTCCGCGAGCGCAGAACGAAGCAGGGCGCTATCGACAAGGTAAAAGCCGGTGTTGATTTCCTTGATGGCGCGCTCGACGGGAGACGCGTCGCGGAACTCGACGATTTTCTCGAGGCTACCGGCCGCATCGCGAATCACGCGCCCGTAGGCGGATGGATCCTCGAGAATGATGCTGATGAACGAGAGCTTCGTGCCGCGCTTTCGATGCGCGTCCAGAAACGCGCGCAGCGTCGACGACTTGATGGCCGGCATGTCGCCATAAGTAATCAGCACATCACCGCTAAAGTTCGCAGGAAGCTGATCTAGCGCGCATCGTGCTGCGTCTCCGGTGCCGCGCTGTGGCTCCTGGAGCGCGAATCGCGCTCGGGGCGAGGTTATCGCCGCTTCGACTTCGCGAGCCTGGTGCCCGACGACGATCACGATTGGATCGGGATGTAGTGCAGCGACGGCGCGAACTGCGCGAGCGATCATCGGCTCGCCGCCAAGCTCGTGCAGGACTTTGGCGCGCTTCGATCGCATCCGGGTCCCCTTGCCGGCGGCGAGGATGATCGCGGCGACGTTACTCGTAGTCATCGAAGTTCGAGACTTTCCACGTGTCGGCGTCCTTGCGCGCCGTGATCAGCCAGTTGCGATTGAAGGTGCCGCCTTCGGGCACATCGATAGTCGCGCGAAACAGGAACTCGATATGGTCGGTGGCATCGCGCTCGGCGGTGAGTTTGTAGTGCACCACCGGCTTGCGCGTGTTCGCGTCGATTTTCTGATTGCCGATCAGCGTCATCTCATGATGAAGCTTGTCGAGCGCGAGCCCGGTGCAGAACGGCTCCGCCGCCTTGAGATCGATCGCTACATAGTATTGGTCGATGAAGCGATCGACGACGCCGCGCGCGCTGTTGGCGGGATGGCATCCCGTGGCGACGATAGAGGCGAACGTCGCAACGAAAACAAGCTGCGCGCATCGATCACGAAAGATGAACATCCGCGATGTCATGATTTTTTCTTGAACAGAGCCTCCAGCTTGTCCTGCGCGCCGGTCCTTTTCGCTGCCGGCTTGGCCGCAGTGTCACTCGGGATGAAATATTCGCAGAAGTTGAATCGTTCCTTATCCACCACCCGCTCCGCCATCGGCTCGCGACAACTGTTGTTGTACGCCGGATCGTAGAATCCGCAATTCCGACACGAGTGGATCGCGCGCCCGCATCCCGGACACTCGTCGCGAAAACCGACGCGCTCTCCCGTGACGACTTCTATCTTCGTTGCGCAATGCCAACAGTTCATAGCGCGGCGGCGAGTTCTTCGTGCGGCATGGTGCTCCGCGGGACTGGAATGCAAGGGGCTTGGAAATGCACGCTTTTTCGGCCGAATCGCCGCTGCTAGCATAGCCGCTCGAATGGACGCGCGCGAGATGATGGGAGCCGCGGTCGAGGCGTTTACCGACGCACTGAAAAAAGCCTCGCGCGCCGCAGACAATACGGTGACGAACTATCGCCGCGACCTGCTCGCGTTCCGAAGTTTCCTGCTCGATCGCGCTGCCGTTCTCGGCAAGCGCGTCGACGAGATCGACGTCACGAGCATCACTGCGGATCACATCCGCAGCTACCTGGCTGAATTGATGAAAAACAAAGCCGCTCGCGCCACCGTTCAGCGCCGCCTCAGCGCGATCAAGGCCTTCTTTCGATATCGCGAGACTACCATTGGTGCCGCGAGTCCCGCGCGCACGATTCGCTCTCCCAAGAATGAGCGGCGCCTGCCGTCAATCCTGCAAGAGGACGAAGTTCGCCGCCTGCTCGAATTCTCTTCGACACCCGACGACTCGACCACGCCTGCTGCGCTGCGCGATCGAGCAATCTTCGAGACCCTGTATTCCTCCGGTCTCCGCGTCGGCGAGCTGGTCGGTCTCAACTGGCGCGATATCGATGAAGAGCTCGGCATGGTCATGATCCGCGCGGGCAAGGGCAACAAGGATCGCCTCGTACCCCTCGGCGAGCCCGCCCTCGACGCCTTGAAAAAGTGGAAGACCGCGATGCCGATTGCGTGGGAGCACGACGGTCCCGTGATCACCAATCTTCGCGGCGGACGCCTCACCACCCGCAGCGTCGAGATGCTCCTTCAGCGCCGAATCGAGGCGGCCGGCCTCACCGCCGGCCTCACTCCCCATGGGCTGCGTCACTCCTTCGCAACGCATATGCTTGGTAATGGTGCCGACCTGCGCTCGATACAGGAGATGCTCGGGCATGCGAGCCTCGCCACGACGCAGCGGTATACTCATGTCAGCGTGAATCATTTGAAAGAGGTTTATCGACGTGCCTTCCCACGAGTCTGACCGGGGTATCGAGCCGGGTGCCGAGTTTCGTCACACCACGATTCTGAGCGTGCGCCACGGAGGGCACGTTGTAATCGCGGGTGATGGGCAGGTGAGCGTTGGTCAAACGATCATGAAGAGCAAGGCCAAGAAAGTGCGCCGGCTGCATCAGGATCGCGTCCTGGCTGGCTTCGCGGGATCGACCGCCGACGCGCTGACTCTGTTCGACAAGTTCGAATCCAAGCTGCAGGAATATAATGGAGTGCTGCGGCGCGCCGCCGTCGAGCTGGCCAAAGATTGGCGCACCGATCGAATCCTCCGCCGGCTTGAGGCGATGCTCGTAGTCGCGGACAAGGAAAGCTCACTGCTTATTTCGGGCGTCGGCGACGTGCTAGAGCCCGACGATGGAATCCTGGCGATTGGATCCGGCGGCAACTATGCGCTCTCAGCCGCGCGCGCGTTGATTCGTCACGGCTCCGGGATGACGGCGCGCCAAATCGCCGAGGGCGCGATGAAAATCGCGTCGGAAGTCTGCGTTTACACCAACGACGAATTCGTCTTCGAGGAATTGTAGCCACAACACCTGCGGGAAGTTTTCATCCGATGGCAGTTCCACAAGTGATGACACCGCGCGAGATCGTCTCCGAGCTCGACCGCTACATCGTCGGGCAGCATGACGCCAAGCGGGCAGTTGCGATCGCGTTGCGCAATCGATGGCGGCGGCAGAATGTCGCGCCCGACTTGCGCGACGAAATCGCGCCTAAGAATATCCTGATGATCGGTCCCACCGGCGTCGGCAAGACCGAAATCGCGCGGCGTCTCGCGCGCCTGGCGCAGGCCCCGTTCGTCAAGGTCGAGGCCTCGCGTTACACCGAGGTCGGTTACGTCGGCCGCGACGTCGAGTCGATGATTCGCGACCTCGCCGAATGTGCGGTCAAGATGGTGCGCGACGAAGCGCGCGATCGCGTCGCGGTCAAGGCGCGCGAGAACGCCGAGGAGCGCCTGCTCGATATCCTGTTCCCGGCGCCGACCAAAGTTCGCCGTCCCGCGGGTATCACGCCCGAGGGCAATATCGAGGCGGTCGACAACAACTCGCACAAAGACACGCGCGAGAAGTTGCGCAAGCTGCTCAACGGCGGCCATCTCGACGATCGCGAAGTCGAGCTCGAAGTCAGCGCCAACGCCGTCCCGAACATCGAGGTCTTCACCCCCCAGGGCATGGAAGAGATGGGCCTCAACATGAAGGATCTGATGAATCAGCTCATGCCCAAGAAGACGCGCACGCGCAAAGTGAAAATCCCCGAGGCGCTCGAGCTGCTGACCGTCGAAGAAGCTGCCCGGCTGGTGGATATGGAAGCGGTGGCGCACGAGGCGATCACGCGCGCGGAGCAGTCGGGCATCGTCTTTATCGACGAAATCGACAAAATCGCCGGCCGCGAGTCGCACGGCCCCGACGTCTCGCGCGAGGGCGTGCAGCGCGACCTGCTGCCAATCGTCGAAGGCTCGACCGTCAACACCAAATACGGCGCGGTCAGGACCGATCACATTTTGTTCGTCGCGTCAGGCGCGTTTCACACCTCGAAGCCGTCGGACCTGATTCCCGAATTCCAGGGACGCTTTCCGATCCGCGTCGAGCTCAAGGCTCTGACCCGCGAAGACTTCATCCGCATCCTCACCGAGCCCGAGAACGCGCTGACCCGCCAATACGTCGCCCTGATGGAGACCGAGGGCGTGCACATGCGCTTCAGCGAAGACGGCGTCGCCGCGCTCGCTGAGATCGCGGCAAAGGTAAACGCGCGCTCGGAAAATATCGGCGCGCGCCGCCTGCACACCGTCCTCGAGCGCCTGCTCGAAGAACTATCCTTCAACGCCCCCGAACTCCCTGACCGCGAGCTAACCATAGACGCCACCTACGTCCACGGCCGCCTCGACGAAATCGTCAAAGACGAGGATCTCTCCCGCTATATCTTGTAGCTCCCGCTCGCTGGTTACGGACGAATTAACCGTCCCGCAATGAATGCATTGCGCCGAGCCTGCAATACTGTTTTCATTTCCTTTTTGGGTTTTCAGCGAGGTTCTTTGAGGCGTGAAAGAGGCTACTCACAATCGAGCCGACGTGCTGATCGAGGCGCTGCCGTACATTCGGCGGTTTCGCGGCAAAACCTTCGTCATCAAGTACGGCGGGCACGCGATGCAGACTGAGGAGCTGCGCGAGAGCTTCGCGCAGGAAGTCGTGCTGCTCGATCTGGTCGGCATCAACCCGGTAATCGTCCACGGCGGCGGGCCGCAGATTACCGAACTAATCGGCAAGCTCGGCCTCAAGTCGCGCTTCGTGCGCGGGATGCGCGTGACCGATCCGGCGACGATGGAAGCTGCCGAGATGGTCCTGCAGAGAATCAACAAGGATCTCGTCGCGACCATTTCGCGCATGGGCGGCCGCGCAGTCGGCCTGTCCGGCAAAGACGGCGACCTCATTCGCTCGCGCAAGATGCGGATGGTTGTCACCGACGATAACGGCAAGCGCTCGCGCGTCGATATCGGGCTGGTCGGCGAAGTCGATCGCGTCAATCCGGAGTTGCTGCGCACGCTCGAGGTGAACAACTTCATCCCGGTGATCGCGCCGACCGGGTTCGGCTGCGACGGCCAGACTTACAACATCAATGCCGACACCGCGGCGGGCGAGATCGCGGCTGCGCTCAAGGCGGAAAAATTGATTCTGCTGAGCGACGTCGAAGGCGTGAAGGACAAGGACGGCAAGCTGCTTTCGACCCTCGACGCCGCCGAAGCGCGTCGACTGATCGCGCGCGGCGTGATTCACGAAGGCATGATTCCGAAGGTCGAATGCTGTATCGAGGCGCTCAACAAGGGCGTCGCGAAGACCCATATAATCGACGGCCGCAACAAGCACGCGGTCCTCCTCGAAATCTTTACCCGCTCGGGAATAGGCACCGAAGTGGTCCAGCACCGCGCCAAGGTGTCCGCCCTGAGCGACACCGCTCGCAGCGCGCAGGGCGGTAAATCGCGATGAACAACGCCGAAATAATAGAACTGACCCATCGTCACCAGGTCGATGTCTACGGATGCCTTCCGCTCGCGTTCGCCCGCGGCCACGGCGCGTATCTTTATGACGCCGACGGTAACCGCTATCTCGATTTTTTCTGCGGGCTCGCCGTCACCAGCCTCGGTCATGGAAATCCGCGCGTCGTGCGCGCGATCAAGGAGCAGGCGGAAAAGCTTACGCACGTCTCTAATATTTTTCATACCGAGCCGACCGCGCGACTGGTCGAGCGGCTGGCGAATCATTTCGGCGACGGAAAAGTTTTTTTAGGAAATTCGGGCGCCGAGGCGAATGAAGCTGCAATAAAGCTCGCGCGGCGATGGGGCAGTAACGCAGGTGGCGGACGCTTCGAGATTTTGACGACGCTCGGTTCGTTCCACGGACGCACGCTCGCCACCGTCAGCGCGACCGGCCAGGAGCGCTACCATCAGGGCTTTCAGCCAATGATGCCCGGCTTCAGATTCGTTCCCTTCGACGACCTCCCAGCCTTCGATCGTGCGCGGCGCGACGAAACCGTCGCCGTGATGGTCGAACCGATCCAGGGCGAGGGCGGCGTGGTCGTGCCGCGCGCGGACTACCTGAAGCGACTGCGCGACTGGTGCGATCGCAACAAGCTGCTTTTAATCCTCGACGAAATACAAACCGGAATGGGGCGCACGGGAAAATTCTTCGCGTTCGAACACGTCGGCATCAAGCCCGACATCGTGACTCTCGCCAAGGCGCTCGCCGGCGGCCTTCCGATCGGCGCGATGATCGCGAAGCCCGAGATTGCGTCCAGCTTCACGCCCGGCAGCCACGGCAGCACCTTCGGCGGCAATCCGGTTGCATGCGCCGCGGCGGTCGCCGTGATCGACGCGCTCGAGCAGGACGGTGTGCTCGAGAATGCGTCGAGCGTCGGCGGCTATATCCTCGAGCGGCTGAAAGAATTTGCCCGGTCGTGCGATCGAATCATCGAGGTTCGCGGCCTGGGCATGATCATCGGCGTCGTGCTCAAGCACGATCCGCGTCCGATCGTCGAGGACTGCCTCAAGAATCGCCTGATCGTCAACGGCACCGCGGGCAACGTGCTGCGGCTATTGCCTCCGCTGAACCTCACGCGCGAGGAAGCGGACGCCGGCCTCGCGATTATCGAGAACGCACTCAAGAACGTGCCAGTCCCGAAATGAAACGCGACTTTCTCGATCTCAGTTCGCTCTCGTCAGCGGAACTCAACGGACTGCTCGCGCTCGGCGCGCGGCTCAAGGCCGAGCTCAAGATTGGACTCGAGCATCCGTACCTGCGCGGCCGCACGCTCGCGATGGTATTTCAAAAGCCGTCGCTGCGGACGCGCGTTACGTTCGAGACCGGCATGGCGCAGCTTGGGGGGCATGCGATTTATCTCGCGCCGAATGATATCGGTATTGGCGAGCGCGAATCGGTCAAAGACGTCGCGCGAAACATTTCCCGCGCCGTGGATTTGATCATGATTCGCACATTTTCGCACGAGACCGCGGTCGAACTGGCCCGCGAGGCAAGCGTGCCGGTGATCAACGGGCTTACCGACTTGCTGCATCCATGCCAGGTGCTCGCCGACCTGATGACGTTGCAGGAGCGCTTCGGCCGCGACCTCCGGAAGGTCCGCGTGGCATTCGTCGGCGATGGATTCAATCTTGCGCAGAGTTGGATCGAAGCGGCGTCGCTCGCCGGTTTCGAGCTGCGGCTTGCGAGTCCAAAAGGCTACGAGCCTGAAAAAGATTTTCTCAAACGCCTGCGCAACGAAGAAATCGGCACGATCACCGACGATCCTGTCGAGGCGGTGAAGGATGCGGACGTCGTCTACACCGACACCTGGACCTCGATGGGCCGCGAGAAGGAAGCGGTGCAGCGCCGCCGCGACTTCAAGGGCTTCCAGGTCAATGACGCGCTGCTGAAGAACGCGCGCAAGGGCGCGATCGTGATGCATTGCCTGCCGGCGCATCGCGGCGAGGAAATCACCGACGAGGTGCTCGACGGCCCGCGCTCAGTCGTGCTCGATCAGGCCGAGAACCGCCTCCACGCGCAGAAGGCCGTGATGGTCTGGTTGATACGTCCCGAAATTTTGCAGACTACTTCGCCGTCGCCGGAGTGACGGGCTTAAAAATTGTGGCCACTGAAAAGATAAAAAAACTGGTGCTCTCGTATTCGGGCGGACTCGACACGTCGGTGATGCTGCGCTGGATCAAAGATCATTTCGGATGCGAAGTGATCGCATACTGCGCCGACGTGGGGCAGGGCGACGAGACTGACGGCCTCGAGGAGAAGGCGCTCAAGACGGGAGCGAGCAAACTTTATATCGTCGACCTGCGCGAGGAATTTGCGCGGGACTTCGTCTTCCCGATGTTGCGCGCGAACGCCGTATACGAGGGCTACTACCTGCTCGGCACTTCGATCGCGCGGCCGGTCATCGCAAAGAAGCTGGTCGAGATTGCGCTCAACGAAGGAGCCGACGCAGTGGCGCACGGTGCCACCGGTAAGGGCAACGACCAGGTGCGCTTCGAGCTGACGTTTGCGCGGCTCGCGCCGGACTTGAAAGTTATTGCACCGTGGCGGCGTACTGATTGGCCGTTCGTAGGTCGCGCCGACATGCTCGCATACGCCAACGAAAAGAAAATTCCGGTGCAGGTGACAGCCGAGAAGCCGTACTCGATGGATCGCAACCTCGTCCACATCAGCTACGAGGGCGGTATCCTCGAAGACCCTTGGCGCGAGCCGTACAACGACATGTTCCGCATGACCGTCTCGCCTGAAGATGCGCCCGACAAGCCGGAGTACGTCGAGATCGAATACGCAGGTGGCAATCCGGTTGCGATCAATGGAGAGAAGCTCGGGTCCGCGAAGATTATCGAGCGCGCCAACGAAATCGCGGGGCGCCATGGCATCGGCCGCGTCGATCTAGTCGAGAATCGCTACGTCGGAATCAAGTCGCGCGGAGTTTACGAGACTCCCGGCGTAACGATCCTCTTCCATGGGCATCGCGCAGTCGAGCAGCTCACCCTCGATCGCGAGGTGATGCATCTGCGCGACGGGCTTATCCCACGCTACGCGGAAATGGTGTATTACGGATATTGGTTTGCGCCCGAGCGTGAGGCGCTGCAAGCGTTGGTGGACGATACGCAGAAAAACGTGAATGGTGTCGCGCGGCTGAAGCTCTTCAAGGGCGGCGTGTGGATCGCTGGCCGCAAATCGCCGAACTCGCTGTACGATCCGAAGATCGCGAGCTTCGAGGAAGCCGGCGGTTACAACCAGGCCGACGCCGACGGACTCATCCGGCTCGCGGGCCTGAGGCTTCGAGCGCTCGCGCATGCGAGCAAGAAGGACGGATAGATTTGGGCAAAGTCATCCAGTTCAAACCGCCGCGCACACAGCCCAAGCTCGTGCCCCGTCCGCCCCGCACCGGCGATTGCGATCACTGCCATCACAAGATGGACGTCCACATCACGCATCCCGACGGTTCGATGAGTTGTGCGGCGCGCGGATGCTCCTGCCAGTTGCGGCCGATCAATTGATTCCGCCGTCGCGGACTGCCCAGCTCGTCCGATCGTGAAAGTGCGTCGCAGCCAGAAAAATCTCATCCGAGGAAGATTTGCGCGCGGCCGCCTGCCCGAGGTCGAAGCATTCACGGCGTCGTTGCCATTCGACCGGCGCCTTTTTCGGCACGATATTCGCGGGTCGATCGCGCATGCGCAGATGCTCGCGAAGGTCGGATTGCTCAAAGCGAGCGAGTTGCGCGCGATCGTTGGCGGACTCGAGCGCATCGAAAGTGAGATTGCGAACGGGCGCTTCAAGTTCGATATCGCCGACGAAGACATCCACCTCGCAATCGAGCGCCGGCTGATCGCGTTGATTGGCGAACCCGGGCGCAAGCTGCATACCGGGCGCTCACGCAACGATCAGGTCGCACTCGACATGCGGCTGTATCTCCGCGACGAGCTTTCAAGCGTGATTGGGCTGGTCGGCGAACTGCGCGCGACACTCATTCGACTCGCGCGGCGCCACATCTCTACGATTATGCCCGGCTATACGCATCTGCAGCGCGCGCAGCCTGTGACGCTCGCGCATCATCTGCTCGCATACGTCGAGATGCTCGGGCGTGACCGCGAGCGCTTCGAGCAGGCCGCCGCACGCACTGCTGTCATGCCGCTAGGCGCCGGCGCTTTGGCGGGTTCGACGCTGCCTCTGGATCGCCGGATGGTCGCGCGGGCGTTGGGCTTCAAGGCGATCACTACCAACAGCATGGACGCCGTGTCGGATCGCGACTTCGTGGTGGATTTTCTTTCGGCGGCGGCGCTCACGCAGGTGCATCTGTCGCGGATGAGCGAGGAAATTATTCTGTGGACGAGCGCCGAGTTCGGGTTCGCCGCGCTGCCCGATGAATTTTCGACCGGCAGCTCGATGATGCCGCAGAAAAAGAATCCCGACCTGCTCGAACTGATTCGCGGCAAGACCGGCCGCGTCATCGGCGACCTGGTGGCGATGTTGACCGTTTTGAAGGGCCTTCCGCTCGCTTACAATTCGGATTTGCAGGAAGACAAGGAGCGCGTATTCGACGCGCTCGACGCGCTGAAACCGGCGCTCGATCTGCTTGCGAAGTTTTGGCCAATGCTGCGATTCGATGCGATGCGCATGCGCGCGGCGGCTGGCGGATTTGCGCTTGCCACGGATCTCGCGGAATACCTGGTCGGCCGCGGCATGGCATTTCGTGAGGCGCATGAAATCGTCGGTGCGATCGTGCGCGAAACGGCCGAAGCCGGAAAGACGCTCGAAGATTTGAGTATCGACGATTTGCGACGGCACTCGAGCGCGTTTGGCGCCGACGCAATCGCGATGCTTCGAGCCGAGAACTCGGTCGCCCGGCGCACGATCGAAGGCGGTCCGGCGCCGTCAACAGTCAAGCGCCGCCTGAAGGAGCTCGGACGTTGATGAATATGAAAACCAGTCGCGCGAACCTGCCGGCGATCACCTTTGCGATCGCCACACTTGCCAGCGCGATCGTCCTCGGATGCGGCGTAAAGTCAACGCCGATACCGCCCGAAGCCGCGCGTCCCGAGAAAATCGTGTCGCTCGAGGCGGCTAACGCGAAAGAGGGAATTCGCTTGAGCTGGGATCGTCCCGAAAGCTACGCCGGCGGCGCGAAGCTCAAGGACCTCGGCAGCTTCTCGATTTCGCGCACCGAGGAGGGCAAGCCCGCCGAGAAGATCGGCGACATCCAGGTGCATGACGAAGGCCGATTCCAGGTGCAAAATACATTTGAGTTCATCGACGGCTCGACCGTGATGGGCAAGACCTATCACTACCAGGTCACGTCCAGCACCACCGACGGTTACGTGAGCGAGCCGTCCAACGACGTGGCGATCGTGCGCAAGAAAGTCTCCGCCTCCGCTGAGCCGAATCCCGACACCTTCGTGGTGCCGACCCCCGTGCCGCTCAAATGACGTTTATTCGTTGGGCTGCGCTATGATAAAAACGAAACTTCACCCAATCGCTACAACGCAATGAACTACTTCGAATATCGCAACGATCAACTTTTCGCAGAAGACGTGCCGATCGCCGACTTAGCACGCCAAATCAAAACTCCCTTTTTCGTTTATAGCGCGCGCACGCTCCGGCGGCATTTCCGGGTTTTCGACGAGGCCTTCGCCGGCACCGACCATCTGATCTGTTACGCGATGAAGGCGCTCTCGAATCTGAGCATCCTGAAGTTGTTCGACTCGATGGGCGCGGGTTTCGACATCGTGTCGGTCGGCGAGCTGATGCGATGCCTTCGGGTCGGAGCCGACCCGCGCAAGATTGTCTTCTCGGGCGTCGGCAAGACCGATGAGGAGATCGCAGCTGCGCTGAAAGCCGGCATCCTGATGATCAACGTCGAGTCGCGTCCGGAACTGCATCGTATCGCGGAGGTCGCCGGCCGCATGAAGCATCGCGCGCCGGTCAGTCTGCGCGTGAATCCTGATCTCGATCCGGGCACGCATCCGCACATTTCCACCGGCCATCGCGACAGCAAGTTTGGCGTGCCGCTTTCGCAAGTCGACGAATATTACGCGGAAGCGAGCGCGCTGGCGCAGCTCGAGATCGTCGGACTGAGCACGCACATCGGATCGCAGATAACCGAGATGGCGCCGTTTGCCGAAGCGGGACAGAAGGTTGCCGCGATCGTCGGGCGCCTGCGTAGCGCGGGAATCGAGCTCAAGTATCTCGATCTCGGAGGCGGTCTCGGAATCCCTTACCAGGAGCAGCCGCCGCCTCCATCGGAATATGCGCATGCGCTGCTGAAGCCGATCGCCGGTCTCGGGCTCAAGATAATCACCGAGCCAGGACGCGTGATGGTCGGCAACGCGGGCGTTCTGGTGACGAAGGTCCTTTATAACAAGGAGACCGACGTGAAGCGCTTCGTCGTTATCGACGGCGCGATGAACGATTTGATTCGGCCGGTACTTTACGAGGCGTATCACGAGATCGTTCCGGTAGATCGCAGCAAGCCGGGCAAGACCGTGACTGCGGATATCGTGGGGCCGGTTTGTGAGAGCGGCGATTTTTTCGCGCGCGAGCGTGAGATGGCCGAGCCGGCCGAGGGCGATCTGCTTGCTGTCATGAGCGCCGGTGCTTATGGATTCGTGATGTCGTCGAACTACAACAGCCGCCCGCGCGCGCCCGAACTGCTGATCGACGGCGCAGACGTGCATGTGATTCGCGACCGCGATAGCTTCGAAGATCAGATCCGCGGCGAACATATCGTCAGCCTGAAGTCTGCGTAAGCGCGCGAACAACGAAAACCATGGCAACGCTCGAATTCACCAAGATGCACGGATGCGGCAACGACTACATTTATATTGTCGCGATGCGTGCGCGTCCCGCCGATCCGTCGGCGCTCTCGGTCAAACTTTCTGATCGCCACTTCGGCGTCGGCGCCGACGGCTTGATCATGCTGGCGCCGTCGAGCAGCGCCGACATCCGAATGGAGATGTACAACGCGGACGGCAGCCGCGGCGACATGTGCGGCAACGGAATTCGATGCCTCGCGCGACTCGCCTTCGAGCGTGGCCTCGTGCGCCGCAATCCGATGGTCGTCGAGACCGACGCGGGTCGCAAGACGGTCGCGCTGCGGCTCGAAGGTCGCCGCGTCGTTAGCGCGACGGTCGATATGGGCGAGCCGATTCTCGAGGGCCGCGACATCCCGGTGAAGGCCGACGGCAGAATCATAGACTACCCGCTCGAGGTCGCGGGCCGGCGCGAGTCGATCACCGCAGTCTCGATGGGCAATCCGCATTGCGTCTTATTCGTTGCCGACGACGGTGTTTTCAAACTACAGGATCGCGATTTCGCCGCGCTGGGCCGCGAGTTCGAGCATCACCCGTTCTTTCCCCGCCGTGTGAACACTGAATTCATTCTCGCAACGTCGCGCAGCAATCTTAAGATGCGCGTATGGGAGCGCGGCTCGGGCGAGACCTGGGCGTGCGGCACCGGCGCGTGCGCGGCGTTGGTCGCGGCTGTGCTGACAAATCATTCCGATCGCACCGCGACAGTTGAGCTTCGCGGCGGTAATCTCGAAATCGAATGGCGCGCCGACGGCGCCGATGCGAATCACGTTTTCATGACTGGCAACGCCGTCGAGGTTTTCAGCGGCGCGGTCGAGCTGGGCGCGGACGAAATGGTCCCAGTGAAATAGTGAAAAAGTGAAACAGTGAAATGAAGACGGCTGGAGGCTACGAACGATGTTCCATGGCGCATTGACTGCTCTCGTCACGCCGTTTCGCGACGGCGTGGTGGACGCGCCCGCGTTGCGCGACCATATCGAATGGCAAATTCAGAGCGGGATCGACGGGCTGGTTCCGTGCGGCTCGACCGGTGAATCCGCCACGCTCACGCATGCCGAGCACGACAGCGTGATCAAGCTGACGATCGAGCAGGTGCGAAAGCGCGTCCCTGTTGTCGCTGGTACTGGATCGAACTCGACTGCCGAGGCGATTCGGCTCACTGCCGCCGCGCGCGAGATGGGTGCGGACGGCGCGCTGCTGCTCTCACCCTATTACAACAAGCCCACGCAGGACGGCATCTACCGGCACTACAAAACGATTGCGGCGAGCGTCGATCTTCCGTTGTTCGTGTACAACATCCCCGGTCGCACGGCTTCGAACATCCTGCCGGAAACGATGGCGCGGCTCGCCGAAATCAAGAACATCGTCGGCATCAAGGAAGCGACGGGCTCGATGGATCAGTCGTCCGACATTCTGAAAATGTGTGGCGATCGGATAACGATTTTGTCCGGCGACGACTCGCTCACGCTGCCGCTGATCGCGCTCGGCGCGAAGGGCGTGATCTCGACCTGCAGCAACGTTGTGCCGCGCGAGATGCACGATCTCGCGGCAGCCGCGCTGGCGGGAGATTTCGCGAAGGCGCGCGAGATCCATTTCCGGCTGCTGCCGCTGATCCGCTCGCTGTTCGTCGAGACCAATCCGATTCCGATCAAGCAGGCGCTCGCGTTCATGGGCAAATGCGCCAACGAGTTGCGGATGCCCTTGGTGCCGATGACCGCCGGTCCGGCCGACAAATTGCGCGTCGCGATGAAGGAACTCCGCCTCGTCTGATCGCGTATCTGCCATGGCAGAGCCCTACTACAAGCAGCACTGGGTCGATATCGATTCCGACCGACACAGTGCTTACGACAAGATCCTTGCCTACCATCCGGCGATGGAACCGCTCCTGCGCCCGCTCGATCTCAAACCAGGGCTGCGCGTGCTCGACGTGGGTTCCGGCCCCGGTCACACCACCTTCGAACTGGCGCGGCGCGTGGCTCCCGGCGGCAAGGTCACCGGTATCGATATCAATGGCGAGTTCGTCGAGCGTTCCGGCGCTCGCGCACGCGAGGCCAAGCTCGCTGCGGAGTTCGTGCACAATGCTTTTCCGCCGCTGCCGTTTCCCGACGCTTCGTTCGATCGCGTGTGGTGCAAAAATGTTCTTGAGTATGTTGATTCCGCCGCCGATACTGTCGCGGAGATGGCGCGGGTGACGGCACCAGGCGGAATCGTAGTCGCGGTCGACAGCGACTGGGACATGCTAGCGCTCGACATCGGACGGGACGGGCGCGAGCGCAGCGATCGAATCATCGCGGCGTCGAAAGCGATTGCGATCAAGGAGCCACAGATTGGCCGCCAGCTATATCGGCTGTTTCGCGCGGCCGGTCTCGATGACGTGAAAGTCGAGATTCACGCGGGCGCGGACACCGCCGGACGCTCGTTGCCGATGCTGAAAGCCAGCTTCGCGCGATACGCTCGCGACTCCGGCAAGATCGCGGCAGCCGAGGTCGAGGGTTGGTTCGCCGACATCGATCGCGCCGTCGCGAGCGGATCGTTTCTGTTCGTATTGCCGCAATTTGTGGTGCGGGGGATCAGGAACCAGGCAGGCCGGTAGTGTGAACGCAAATCTCTTTCGGGGGAAAGACGAATGACTTTTGCATGGCTCGCATTTTTCGACGCCATCCTGGCGATAGCGATGATCGGCGCAGGAATGGTCGGCGCGCACTTCCGCCTGATCGCGCCGTTCATGGGGTTCCAGCTATTCGCGCTGGGATTCCTGCTGAGCGTTATCGGTACGCTGGTCGGGCTCCTCGCGATTTTCCTGACGCGTACGCCCCAGGCACAAGCCGGGCGCAAGCGCGCCGTGCTCGCTACGGTGGTATGCGTGCTGATCGCAGTGCCGATATTCCTCACCTTGATAAGCAGTCGCAAGTACCCGCCTATCAACGACATCACGACCGATTTTGACAATCCCCCCGAGTTCACGTACGCGGAGCAGCTGCAGCATGAACCGAATCGCGACATGAAATACAACAAGACGAAATATGCCGACCGACAGGTGCAGGGTTACGGCCCAATCGGTCCGATTAAGGAGCACCTCGATCCGACGGCGGCATTTGCGCGCGTAACCGAGGTCGCCAAGGCCTCCCCGAGCTGGACGATTACCTATAACGATCCGGCTACGAAGACGATCGAGGTCGTCGCGACATCAAAGCTGTGGCATTTCAACGATGACGTCGTGATCCAGGTCCGGCCGGCCCCCGACGGCACTAGCTTGATCGAGATGAGATCGAAATCGCGCGACGGCATCGGCGATTTCGGCGTCAATGCCCGGCGTATCCGGCATTTCTTCGATCGCGTCGCGCTCGCTCGCAGCCCGAGCGATCAGAATCCCACCACTGACGAAGACCAGCCGTAGTGGCTATTGCTTGAGTGCGCGAATCGTCCGCATTGCGGCGGCGTTGCGATCTTCGTTGACCGGATTTGTGAACACGATCGCGGTGCCGATTCCTGGCGCGCATAGCTCCTGCAGACGTTCGCGGACGCGCGACTCCGATCCAACCAGCAGGGTCGCATCGATCAGTTCATTGCTGACCGCATTGATTGCCGCGTCGGCATCGCGGCCCGCCGCGCGAATCGCCGAGATTTCCCGCTCGAAGCCCGAATGCGCCATCATGTTGCCGTAGAACTTCAACGCTCCGTAGCGTGACAGCAGCTTGCGCGCCGGACGTCGGGCGGCTTCGAGGTCATCTGAAATAAATGCGGTCGCGAACAGCGTCGGCTCGATCTGTTTGACGTCGCGGCCCGCGATCTTTGCGCCTTCGGCCAGCTCGCCAATGGCTTCCTTGACCCGCGCCGGCGGAAAGAAATTGAAGATGACGCCGTCGCCGATTTCGCCGGCCAGCTTGACCATCGGGCGCGACACGCCCGCCAGGTAAAGCGGCAGCTTCGCGCCGACGCGCGGTCCGGTCTTGCCGCCGTCGAGCATCGCGCGCAAGGTCTTCACCGTTTCGCGCATCCTGGTCAGCGGAACTCCCATCTCGATTCCGAGCGCCGAATTGCCTTCGCGATGCCCCGTGCCGAGGCCGAGAATAAATCGTCCGCCGGTAAATTCCTGGACCGCCGCGGCTTCATTGGCGAGCAGATTCGGATGGCGCAGATAAATGTTCGTGATGGCGGTGCCGAGCTTGATGCGCTTGGTATGCAGGCCGAGCGCGAGCGAGCACGCCAGCGAATCGTTGTTCGCCTCGGTCATGAAGACGCCGGAAAAGCCCGCGTCCTCAGCTGCGCGCGACCATTCGATCAGGCGCGCCGGCGGGCTGTCCGGAAGAATCGTGCAAGCAATCGCAATTTTGGCCATGATGAAAATTCCTTTCGACTGACTTCACGCGACACTTTCATCATGCGGCAGTTTCCGTCAAGCGTGTGGCGCTAAGAACCCCGCACGCTGGACTTTTTTGGTCGACGCATCGTAAACATAAATCTGGATTGCCAACGATGCGGCCGTTTTCATGGGTCACATCTCAAACCGGAGGACCAGTGATGAAACGATTTGCTGTGGCATTGATCGCGACAAGTATGCTGATGACCGCGGTCGGTGCGGGACTCGCAAAAGATTTGAGTCCGACCGGGGCCGAGGAGGCCTTCGTCGACGCGGTCGGAGTATGCGGCCCGTCGAGCAACATCGCGGGCTCACTCGGCAAGAGTAACGATCCGCAGGTGAAGATCGCTCTTCGCAACGCTCTGATCACCGAAGCTGCCGACGATGCCGCCGGTGTCGCGGGCGCCAATCAGCCGCACGCCGAATGCCTCAAAAAGGAGCTCACGTCGCGCGGATATACAGAGGACGAGCTCGGTGCGTTGCCCTATTGCATCACTCACGACTGGCCGGATCCGTTCACCGGCCTGGGCCAGTGCGTAAAGAGTCACGGCCGTCTCGAGGGCGCCATCAGCAAAAAACCCTAGCGCAGATCTCTCGCTTCGAATGCCGGCGCAATCTTAGGTTCCGCTGCTCACGCGACTTTCGGTAGTGGGTCAGTTTGAAATCGGTCGGCGGTGCGTTCGCGCTGAACGTGTGCGATAATACTTGCATGGCAGAGAGGCGCAAGAAACGTCCGCGTGATCCATTATCATTAGCGAAAATGATCGGCGACATAGCATCCACCAGACGACCAGAGTGACGCCAGCAATGGCTGCAGGCGTCACCGATACTCTGTGGTCGCTTGATGATATGGTGCGGATCGTGGACGAATGGGAAGCGAGTCAGAAGGAACAGACTGAGTAAAATGTACTGGCTAACACTAGCCGCGGCGATCGTGTTTGGTTCGTTGGCCGCATGGTTTTTGATTTGGCCTGAAGGCGTCTTTCGCGTTAATCCCAGGATGAGGGAGAATTACAGCATCACGACGCTTCGAATGACTGGACTGGCCGTCCTGATCTTACAGGTTTTCTACTTTTATTTTCAGCGTTCAAACTGACCCACTACCCGACTTTCCATGCTGCGCGCAACTGATAGTTTAGTTCGTCATGATGTCCGATTGCCGCCGCTGTCGATTCTGCGCGGGCGCTCGTCTGGCAACTAGACTGTTCGTCTACGCTGCATCTGCGTTCTTCTTCAGTGGATGCGCAATGCAAGCGCCAAGGCTGCCGATCTCCTACCTACCGCAACAAACGGTGCAGCCGGTCAAGGGAGCCGACGCGGTTTCGGTACAAGTGAAGGTGGAAGACGTGGAGCCAGAGACGTTCAACTATTTCATGGGCAACCTGCATTACCAAGTCAAAGACGCTCCTGAGACTCTACAAGGTGCGGCCGAGAGTGAACTAAAGGCGCGCGGGTTCAGAATCGCTGATGGTGGCGGAGTTGTCTCAATCCAGCTCAGCGCATTCGGCGCGACGTGTGATGTCGATAACTTTTCGACGGACGTCACCTCGCGCGGTTCCCTTTCGATGCGCGTTGAGGTTCAGTCGCAAACCGGGAAAGTTCAATACTCTCGAGTAGTCGGAGGGGAGGCCATCCCCGCTTACGCTTTCCTATGGATGAAGAAGTGCGCCACTCCTGAGCTTCAGGGCGCCCTCGAGGACGCATTCAAGCGACTGTTCGCGGATCCAGCCTTCACAGCCGCGATCCTCTCGACGCGTCAGCAGCCTCCTCCGAAACCGGTCAGTCCAGGCCGTATCGCCGGCGCTTTCGCCATAATGTCGCGACGTTGATTCCCAGCATCTCGGCCGCTTCTTCCAGCGTCATCGCCTGTTCGAGCACGATCTCGATATGCTTTCGTTCCATCTGCTCCAGCGTGTTGCTGTGATCGAGTTTGTCCGGTGATGCGAGAATCTTGTCCGGCAGATCGCTCAAATTGATCGTCTCGCCACGGCTCAGTATCACCGCGCGCTCCATCACGTTGCGCAGCTCGCGGATATTGCCCGGCCACGAGTACGACAGCAGCGCTTCGCGCGCCTCGGCCGCGATAGAATGCGCCGGTTTATGATGCGTCTGTGCAGCTTGAGCCGCGAAGTGCTCCGCCAGCTTCAGGATTTCTCCCGGCCGGTCGCGCAGCGCCGGCACCTGCAATTCGATCACGTTGAGCCGGTAGTAGAGATCCTCGCGGAACCGCTTCTCCTTGACCAATTGCTCGAGATGCTGATTGGTTGCGGCGATTATGCGCGCGTCCACCTTAATCGTCTGCGCGCCGCCGACGCGCTCGAACGTCCGCTCCTGCAGAAAACGTAAAAGCTTCGATTGAACCACCGGCGTAAGGTCGCCTATCTCGTCGAGTAACACCGTGCCACCCTCGGCCGCTTCGAGGCGCCCGGGCTTGTCTTTGATCGCGCCGGTGAACGATCCACGCACATGGCCGAACAGCTCGCTCTCGAGCAGATGCTCGCTGAGCGTCGTGCAGGCGACCTGGACGAACGGCCCGTCCTCGCGCGGACTCAAGCGATGAATGTACGAGGCCAGCATGCTCTTGCCGGTGCCGCTTTCGCCGGTGATCAACGCGGTCGCGTCGCTGTCGGCCACTTGCGCCGCAATCTCCGCGAGCTTTCGCGAATGCGGACTGTAGGTGAGAAACGGCTCGGGCTCGGTCAGGCTCTCGATTCGATCGCGCAACTCCTTGTTCTCGGATCGAAGTTCATGCACCTCGAGCGCCCGCGCGACGACATGCACTATATGGTCCGCCGTGAACGGCTTGGTGACGTAGTCGTATGCCCCCAGGCGCATCGCCTCGACCGCGTCGGGAATCGATCCGAATGCCGTCATCATCACGACCGGCATCGTGGGGTTGAGCCGTTTGATCGACTCGAGCAGCTTCAGCCCGCCCATCCCCTCCATGCGGACATCCGTTATGACTATCGCTGGCACCGACGGCCCTAAAAGTTCCAGTGCGCGTTCCGCATTCTCAGCGACGGTCACCTGATGACTCGCCGACTCAAGACTCGCCGCCAGTACTCGACGGATATTGCGGTCGTCATCGACGACAAGAATGTTAGCCAAGCGCGTCCTCGATTAGCTGTTCAGGTCCCATTCTAATGCTCGATTGGCTGGCAGCATCAAGAGTCAACCGCGGCGGATAATTGCAAATTGCATGACCATAGTCGCTAAAGCCATTGCGTTCCGCACATCGAACTTTCCAAAAAGCAACTAGATCATGGTGAATCATTGCGGTCTGCATCTTGCACTTTGAAACCCTTGGCAAGCCCGGCTTTTCCGGCGTTTGCTCGGGGAGATTTGATACTTGGCAGCCACTCCAAAAGTTCTCGGCGCCGAGCGGGCTCAGCCGCAGGCGACCTTCGGCAAACAAACTAAAGCAATCGTAGTAACCACCGGGATGCTCGCCTTCATCTCTTTCTGGCGAGCCTCCGCGGTCGTGCTATGCGACCTCGCGTCCTCAGCCTACTACATCGGCGGCATTGTCGAGACCGCATGCGGCCGCTCCGCGCCGTACTTCATCCTCGCCGTCATGCTGTTCTCGTACGCGGTGCGGGCAGTGTACGTGGAATCGTGCTCGATGTTCACCCGCGGCGGCGTTTATCGCGTCGTCAAAGAGGCGATGGGCTCGACGCTCGCGAAAATTTCGGTGTCGGCCCTTATGTTCGACTACATCCTGACCGGCCCCATCAGCGGCGTTTCGGCCGGCCAATACCTGGTCGGTCTGATTAACGAGCTGCTCAAGCTCGGGCATTCCTCCATTATACTGCCGCCCGACTTCACCGCCGCCTTCTTCGCCATTGCCGTGACCGTATATTTCTGGCGCCAGAATATTCTCGGCATCGAGGAATCCAGCGGCAAGGCGATGCGCATCATGCAGATCACGACCGTGATGGCCGTGATCATGATCGTGTGGTGCGGGCTGACGATTTATACGCGCGGTGCTCATCTGCCGCCGTTCGAGTTGAAATTCACCAACGACTCGCTCGGATGGCTCAAGCACTTTCCGGGTGCGCGCACCATCGGCACCTTGGGAATTCTGATCGCATTCGGCCATTCGATCCTCGCGATGTCGGGTGAAGAATCTCTCGCACAAATCAACCGCGAGATCGAGGCGCCCAAGCTCAAGAATCTGCTTCGCGCCGGCATGGTCATTTTCATCTACAGCCTGCTGCTGACCTCGCTGGTCTCCTTCTTCGCAGTCATGATCATCCCTGACAGCGTCCGCATGTCCAACTACGGCGACGACCTGATCGGCGGCCTCGCGATGTTCATGATTGGGCCGCTATGGGCGCGAATCGCGCTGCGCGCGTTCGTCGTCTTCGTCGGATTCCTTATTCTGGCCGGCGCTGTTAACACCGCGATCGTCGGTTCGACCGGCGTGCTCACGCGCGTCGCGGAAGACGGCGTACTGCTCGACTGGTTCCGTCATCCGCATAGGAAGTACGGCACCAACTACCGCATCGTGAACATGGTCGCGATGCTCCAAATCGCCACCATCGTGCTCTCGCGCGGCGACATGTTCGTGCTGGGCGAGGCCTACGCCTTCGGCGTGATCTGGAGCTTCGTCTTCAAGACTCTCTCCGTGCTGATTCTGCGCTACAAGGACAAGTATCATCGCTTGTGGCGGATGCCGCTCAACCTGAAATGGTTTCGCCCCGGCGGTAAGGATTTCCCGCTCGGTCTCGCCTTGACGTTTACTGTTCTGTTCGCGACCGCGGTCATTAACCTCTTCACCAAGCAGGTGGCGACGATCTCCGGCATAAGCTTCACGCTCGCGCTATTCGTGATTTTCGAGATCTCGGAAAAGATCAACGGGCAAGTCGCGCACGAATACGGCGAGGAGCCTGAGAAGTTCAATCTGCAGCTGATCGAGGAAAGCCAGGTCGATTCGATCGGCTTGGGCCTGTTCGCCCCGCACAAGAAGCTGATAGCGATTCGCGATCCCGGTAATCTCGCGCATCTGCATCGCTACCTGTCGGAGCGCGACGACGCCGAGCTGATCGCGCTGACGGTGAGAACCGAAAAGGGTCTTGCATCAAGCGACGGCGGTCAGATTTTCAGCGACGCCGAGGAAAAACTTTTCAGCAAGGTGGTCAAGGTTTGCGAGGATCACGGGCGCGCCGTCACCCCGCTGGTGGTCGTCTCCAACGATCAGGTCTACGCGATCGCGCGCATGGCGTTCCTGCTCAGCGTCGACGAAGTCGTGATGGGCGTGTCGGCGCGCTTTAATCCCGACGTCCAGCTCGAGAACTTCGCGATGCATTGGGGATCGCTCGGCGACTCGGACGAGCGTCACGTAAACGTCCGCGTGCTCTCCGACGACCAGGACATCCGCGCCGAAATCTGATTCGCGATTCCATTTTTCATTTCCCCTCTCCCTGAAAGGGAAAGGATCGAAGAGCCTGCCCTGAGCTTGCCGAAGGGTGAGGGTCCTCCTGAAGTGGCACAGGCTTTAGCCTGTGATTCTTCTTTCGCGCGACCATCTCTCGAAGGGCCGCCCTTTGTCGGGCGCGCGGTGGTCTGCTAACTCAAGGTTGATGAATGTCCGCCACGCAGCCGCTCTCACGCTTGTGGGCTGGTATCTCATGGTCGTTCCTACAACGACCAATGCTCAACCATCTCCCACCCCCACACCGCCAAGGAAAGCAGCGGATGTCTGGCCTACCGTCTCTCAGGCTCAGGCGGAGGGCGATTATCCGCAACTGTGGAAAGCAGAGCACCGGGCGGAAGCCGCCATCGCCGCGAATGCTTGGGTGGTAACGGTGCCGCACGTCAAATATATGGCGCCAGATTTCATCATTGATGAGAATGCCCGCCAGAAAGGGGTCGGCGAGGCGGGGATTGGGGTCTTCGTGGACAAATCAGAAAACGTGCGCGAGGTCGCAGGTAAAGTACCGCCGCAATTGAATGGCGTCCGCGTCCTTGTGAGAGCGATTCCTGTCGCGGTCTTGTGTCTAAGTGTTAGATTAGGGAAGGACGTCGCCAAAGACTGTTCCGACTGCGCAGTTACTACGGAGAATGAAGCATACAGTTGTCTGACAAAATTTAAGACAGAGGCTCAATGTGAATTAGACGCGGCGAAGTACAGGCAGGATTGGTACGCAGACGCAGACAAAAAAGGCGATGTGGTGGTCCTCGCGCCGAGAGCGGAATGCGTAGAAAACACAGCACGGCACCGGGCGGAAGCCGCCATCGCCGCGAATGCTTGGGTGCTAAAGGTGCCGCACGTCAAATATATGACGCCAGATCTCATCCTTGATAAGAACGCCCGCCCGAAAGCGGTCGTCGAGACGTGGATTGGGGTCTTCGTGGACAAATCAGAAAACGTGCGCGAGGTCTATGGTAAAGTACCGCCGCGATTGGATGGCGTCCTCGTCCTTGTGAGAGAGATTCCTGTCTTGGTCTGGTGTCTAAGCGTTGCCGAAGGAAGCGACTGCTCCAAAGATTCTCCAAACTGCGTCACTTTGGAGGGCGAGGCTCACAGTTGTGAGAAGGAATTTAAGACGCAAGCCCAATGTGAATTAGGCGCGGCTAAGTACGTGCACGATTCGTACGTAGACGCAGACAAAAACGGCGATGTGGTGGTCATCGCGCCGACAGTGCACTGCTGGGAAAACACGGATCCCACAAGTTCGCAGTGGGACCCGACTTGGGATCCAACCACTGAGAAAGCCGTGCCGTACAAGCAGTAGGACACGCGCGATTTCAAACCAGGACACTCGACCTGAAATTAATACAGCGTCGAACGGTTGAGGATGAACTAGTTCACCCTGACCGTCACTGGATATTCTGTGTTACTTTGTAGCGATGCGTCAGGCCTTCCTCATCCCCCATCTGGTTCGCCTTCCCACAATGGGAAGGATTAGCGTTAGGTCGCTGGATGCCATCAGCGAAGCAAAAAATCATTTTTGACGGAACGAAGCTACCCTTGGTACCTCAGCGATCCCGAAACTACTACAGGTGGTATATCTTGCAACGCGCTCCATTTCGCGACTGCTCCCTCTTCTCAAAAGAAAGACTTGGGTTGGGTGGCGATGCGACTCCAGCTATGATCGCTTTCGCTGGATTTCACCCATGATTGCAATCGTCGATTACAAGGCCGGCAACCTGACCAGCGTTCAGCGCGCGCTCGAATTTCTCGGCCATAAGTCGGAAATCACCGATCGCGCCAAGCGCATCGTCGCCGCCGATCGCGTGATACTCCCCGGCGTCGGAGCGGCCGGCGCCACGATGGAAAATCTGCGCGCGCTCGGACTCGTTGAGGTTCTGCGCAACGACGTCGCCCGCGCGGGCAAGCCGTTCCTCGGCATCTGCATCGGTATCCAGGTCCTGTTCGATCGCAGCGAAGAGGACAGCGCCGAATGCCTCGGCATCGTCACGGGCCGCGTCGCACGCTACCCGCGCTCAATTGACGGCCGCCCGCTCAAGGTTCCGCAGATCGGATGGAACCGCGTGCGCCAGGCGCGGGCGCATCGCGTCTTCGCTGGTGTGCCCGACAACACCCACTTTTATTTCGTAAATTCGTTCTATCCGATTCCCGACGACCCTTCGATCGCGATTGGCACGTGCGACTACGGCGTTCCATTCACCGCGGCAGTCGCGCGCGACAATGTGATCGCGACTCAATTCCATCTCGAAAAGAGCGGCGCCGCCGGCCTCAAGCTGCTCGACAACTTCTGCCGGATCAATTGCTGACGATGCTCGCGAAACGAATTATCCCGTGCCTCGACGTCCGCGACGGCAAAGTCACCAAGGGCGTGCAGTTCCTCAAGAACGTCGACGTCGGCGATCCGGTCGCGATGGCGCGCTACTACTACACCGAAGGCGCCGACGAGATCGTTTTCTACGACATCACCGCTTCCAATGAGCGCCGCGGCATCATGCTCGATGTCGTGCGCGCAGTGGCGCGCGAAATTTTCATTCCTTTCAGCGTCGGCGGCGGACTGCGCACCCTTGAAGACATGCGCTCCGTTTTGCTCGCGGGCGCTGAGAAAGTCTCGATCGACTCCGGCGCGGTGCGCAATCCCGCAATCATCTCGGAGGGCGCGCGCGCATTCGGCAGCCAGTGCATCGTGCTCTCGATGCAAGTGAAGAAAACCGGGGTGCGTCCCGAAGTGCCGACCGGTTACGAAGTCGTGATCGACGGCGGACGCCAGCCCACCGGCAGCGACGCGCTGGCATGGTCGCTCGAGGGCGAGCGTCTCGGCGCCGGCGAGCTGTGCATCAACTCGATCGATCGCGACGGCACCAAGCTCGGCTACGATCTCGAAATCACGCGCCGCATCAGCGAAGCGGTTTCGATTCCCGTGATCGCATCCGGCGGCGCCGGCGAACCTTCTCATCTGCGCGACGCGTTTACGACAGGAATGGCTGACGCCGCCATCGTCGCGTCCATCGTTCATTACGGCGAGCATCCGATTCCCGCGTTGAAGTCGTATCTCAAAGGCAGCGGCGTCGAGATTCGCGACGCCGTGACAATTGACCTGATGACAGCACGATGAAAATCGCGTTTGTAGTTTCGGAATTCAACTCCGAGGTGACCACGCCGATGGAAGATCGGGCGCGTCGTCACGCCGAGTCGCTTGGCGTCGAGGTCGCGCGCGTGGTCCGCGTCCCAGGAGTGTACGACATGGCGCCGGTCGTGAAAGCTCTCCTCCAGCGCAAGGAAATCGAAGGCGTCGTGATGATTGGCGCGGTCATCAAGGGCGAGACCAACCACGACGAAGTAATCGCGCACGCGATCGCCCGCGCCGGCATCGAGCTTGCGCTCGAGTTCGACAAGCCCGTCGGCCTGTCAATCATCGGACCCGCGATGACCGACGAGCAGGCCGTTGCGCGAATCGAGAACGCGAAGAACGGGGTCAACGCCGTCGTCAGTGTGGCGCGCGCGCTCAAGGAAATTCGCGGCTGAGTTCGCCATCGCTCCACAGTTGTTGAGAATCGCGCGGCGCCTCGTTGAGACCATGCGCGCGACTCCTTATACTCCTCGACGTCGGTGTTGAAGATGATGGCAGAGGCGGGCGGCGGGGGTGAGACTTTTTCCACGCGTACGGCTGCGAGGATTCTCGCGGTCACGCCCGAGCGTATTCGCTACTGGGTCAAGCGCAACCTGGTGCGCCCGCTGAATCTTGGCGGCCGCAATTATCGGTTTGCGTTCAACGACCTGCTCGAGATGCGTCTGGCCAAGGAACTGCTCGGCACGCGCCAGCATATCGATCCGATCCAGCGAACTCTCGAGCGGGTGCGCACGCTGGTCGATCCGGAGCGATCCGTCACCTCGCTGAAACTCGTCAACGACGAAGGACGCATCGTCGTGCGCGACGGTCCTTCGCTGATCGAAGCTGAGACGGGACAGCTGATCTTCGACTTCGAGCGTAGTTATCAGCCCGGCAAGGTCGAAGACGGCTTCGGCCCAGCGCGAGTGCGCGAGCGTTTCGAGGAGGCGCGTCGCGTCGCCGACGAGGATCCACTCCGCGCACTTAACATCTACAGCGAGCTGGTCGGCCGCGAGCCCGGCAACTTCGAGGCGCATATGCGGCTCGCCACGCTGCTCGAACGCGAAGGCGATCTCGCCGGTGCGCTGCGCCATCTGCTCGGCGCGGCGACGATCGTCCCTGCCAGCGCCGACGTCCACCTGAAGCTCGGCCTGCTCTATCGCAGGAAGGATGAGCAGCAGAACGCGCTACGAAGTTTCCTGCGCACGCTCGAATGCGATCCCGCCAACGTCGAGGCGCATCGCAACGCCGCCGAGATGTATGAAGCGGCGGGCCGCAAGCGCGACTCGCAGCGCCACCTGAGCGCGATCCATCGCTTAATCAAAGGCGACTGATTGAATCACCGCAATACGCAGCGATAAGCTCGCGGTATGCCGCGCGATTCACTGAAACCAATCGACATCCTGCGCCACGAACTCAAAGCGTTGCGCTTCATCCTGGACAATTTTCACTCGGGTAAACTTGGCGCCGAAGGACTTCCGCCGCGCGAAGACTTCCAGTCCCCGCAAGGCCGCGCGCTCTACGATTCGATCGTCAAAGCTGCCGACCGCAAGTCCGCCGAGCACGCGATTGCAGAACTCGAACTCGACGACGTCGACATCGATTCGTTCCTGCATCTGAGCGGCGAGCACTACTACACCTATCCCGCGTTGGTGCGCGAGCGCGCGGCGGCCGTTCGCACCGGCAAGCTCACGGTCGAAGGCACGTGAGCGCGTCGATTCCCAAAGAACTCCATCTGCTGCTCGATTCCGCAGGCGCGCTGATCGTTTTCCAGGAGAAGGGCGCATCTTGGGCCGGAGCGCTCGCGTTTTCGAGCGAGGACAAAGCGCGCGAGTTCTGCCGCACGAGCAATCTCGACGCCGCCGAAGTCGCCGCGATCTCGACCACTGATCCGGAGGCCGTCGGCGCACTGATTGCCTCGATCAAGCGGCGCGCCATCCGCAACGTCCTGCTCGATCTCGACTACAAGACCGGGGCGTGCACACAGATCGACTTCGACGGCCAGTCATTTGGCACTGCATCGCCGCGACAATTCACTCCGCCCGCTCATCGCTAGATCTTCCGATGCCATCCGAGCGCTCTATCCTGCCCGAACATATCGAAGAGGCGCGCCGACGCCTCGCCGGTATCATCAAGGCGACGCCGCTGATTCGCAGTGCGACCCTCGATCGAATGCTCGACGCGCACGTGCTCATCAAGCCCGAAAATCTGCAGAAGACGGGATCGTTCAAAATTCGCGGTGCCTACAACCGGCTCGCCACCCTCGCCGACGATCAAAAGTCGCGCGGTGTCGTTGCCGCGAGCGCCGGAAATCACGGCCAGGCGCTTGCCTACGCCGCCACTCGCGCGGGCGTGAGCGCGACGATCGTGATGCCGACCACGGCCGCGATTGCCAAAATCGACGCGACCCGCAGCTACGGCCAGTCGGTGGTGCTCGAAGGCGTCGATTACCAGGAGGCCCGCGCGGCTGCGATTAAGATGTGCACCGAGCGCGGCGCATGCTTCATCGACGCATACGACGATCTCGAAGTGATCGCGGGGCAGGGCACAGTAGGATTGGAAATCGCCGACGAAGTTACCCCGGACTTCGTGATCGTTCCAGTTGGCGGCGGCGGACTAATCGCAGGAATCGCGGCTGCGCTCGCGACGCGGGCGCCCAACGCCGAAGTAATCGGCGTCGAAGCGGCAGGCTCACCTCAACTATCCGCGAGTCTCGCTGCCGACGCGGCTGCGTCGATCGGCCGTCCGGTCGATACTATTGCCGACGGTCTCGCCACCGGACGAATCGGCGCTATTCCGTTCGAAGTGATGCGCAGGCGCGTCAAGCGCGCCGTCACCGTCGACGATTTCGAAATCAGCGAGGCGGTTCTTCTGATGCTCGAGCGCCTGAAACTTCTCGCAGAAGGCGCCGGCGCCGCAGCGCTCGCAGGCGCGCTCAAACTCAAAGACGATCTGAAAGGCAAAACCGTAGTCCTTGTGGTGAGCGGCGGAAATATCGACACCAATGTGCTCGATCGGATTATCGGCCACGGCCTGGTAAAAGTCGGGCGGCTGTTTCGGGTCGCCGTCGATTTGCGCGACCGCCCCGGCGAGCTCGGCAAACTGGTCTCAATGATAGCGGCGACCGGCGCAAACGTTCGCGCGATTGACCACGATCGCACTCGCCGCGACATCGCTATCGGCGGCGCTCGCGTGATGCTGGAACTGGAAACCCGCGGCCCCACGCACATCGAAGCAATTCGCGATCAGCTAAAGCGCCGCGGCTACGCGTTCGAAGTTCCCGCGCTGGGGTGAAGAGGAACTTTATTGTAGTGAAACCCCTCCGTGGGTTTCACGCTTCCTTGGGCAGGGTTAAACCCTGCACCTTAGAATTAAGAAAAGATGCGGGACTTCGTCCCTGTTCGAACTAGTTGGGGGACTGTCACGCGACGGGCGACTTTGTCGCCGGTCGCTTACTTGGGAGAGGATGACAAAAAGTTCTAACAGGGACGAAGTCCCGCATCTTTCTTCTAACGATGGGTGCAGGGGTCACCCCTGCCGAAGGAAGTTTGAAACCCACGGTGGGTTTCATTTAGATTTCGTTCTTCGATTCTCTACGTGAACATCGACGCGATGCCGGTCGGCCTCACCAGCTTGCCCGCCGGCTTCATCGAATGCGCGAGCGCTTCGAGCTTCTGCTTGAACGCTTCCATCTCGGCCGCCTGCTTCGCTTCGAACGCCGCTGCTTCGCGCGCGCGTTTGCGCTCGAACGCCTCGCGATCGGCGCGCCGCTTGTTGTAGAAGCCCTCGAAGGTCTCTTTCACCGCGCGGTACATCGCGGTCTTCGGCACGTACGATCCTGAGCAGAACGGGCAATGGAACACGACTCCCTTCTCGAAAAGCCGGTACGGGATCGTCCACGGCTCGTTGCAGTCCTTGCAGATGACGGGAACTTCCCATCCGAGCGGATTGAACTCCGCGCTCGACGCTGAAGTTGCTCTGGCCGCTGCGGGAGCCACCGGGGCTGGAGCTGCCGCCGCTGGCTTTGGCGCAGGAGCGAGTGCGGGCTTAGGCGCTTCCGCTGCCGCCCCATTTGCCGCAGGTGCTTGGGCACCGCCTTCTTTGCGGAACCGCGATGGCGCATCGTCGGCGAAAGTCGTCTCGGGATGTAGTTCTCTCGCGCGCTGGAGCAGCACGCCTTCGGTCTCGAGATTTGCGGGATCTGGGATACAGCAATCGACGGGACATACTGCAGCGCATGCTTCATGGTCGTGGAAGCCGACGCACTCCGTACACTTCGACGGCACGATGTAATAGATGTCCTGCGCAATCGCGGCACCCGGCGTGCCGTTCAGTTCCCACGGCACTCCGCCCGCGTAGATCGCAGTGTTCGGACACTCCGGCTCGCACGCTCCGCAGTTGATACATTCGCTCGTGATCGTCGTCGCCATCTGGTGAACCCCGGTCTATCGCCGAAACTTGATCGTGATCAACTTCAAACTCTAACAACGCTGATTTCAGCGGGCAATCGGTCTCCGAGTGCGGCTAGAGTCTGCGTGATATTCGAAGTCTATCAGGTAGACGTTCTCGCCCGGACCGTGTTTCGCCACCTTCAGGAGATCGACGACACCTGCGAAGCCGGAGCGTCGCGCCAGCTCCGGAGTGATGTCCGCGAGTGTGATGCGCCTCACCGATGTCACTTCGATGAATCCGTCGCCCAATCGGTAGTGGCCGCCGACCTTGACGTGCGGGCTCTGCCAGATGCGTACGCTGCACGTGACTTCGCCGCGCATGACCGGCTCGCGAAGTCGTCTCGTAAATACCATCGACAATCAGTAGCGCAACTGCGATCCGTGTGCGAAGCGCGGTTTTCGCGGCGACGCGGTTTTGACTATGCTGGGCGCGAAGCCGCGGTACGCGCGCAAATCGATCACGACCGCAGGAGTTCCTATGGATCTGCAATTCACGCCCGAAGAAGAAGCATTTCGGCTCAAGGTCCGCAGTTGGCTCGCCGAGAATATGCCGACCAGCGGTCTCTCCGATAGTCGCGAGGGCCGCGAAGACAAGACCTGGCTCGCGCGCGCCAAGGCGTGGCAGCGCCGCTTGTACGAAGCCGGTTACATCGCGCTCGCATGGCCGAAAGAATACGGCGGACAGGCGATGGATCCAGTGCGCCAATCAATCGTCAACGACGAGATGGTTCGCGCCAAGACGCCGTACAATGTCGGCGCGTCAGGACTTGGGATGCTCGGGCCGACGCTCATCTCGTGGGGCAACGAGGAGCAGAAGCAGCGCTACCTGCCGAAAATTTTGACCGCCGAAGAAATCTGGTGCCAGGGTTATTCGGAGCCGGGCGCCGGCTCGGATCTCGCTTCACTGAAAACGCGCGCGGAAATTGTCGGCGACGAGTTCGTCGTCAACGGCCAGAAAGTCTGGACCTCGGGCGCGCAATACGCCGACATGATGTTCTGCCTGGTGCGCACCGACCCCGAAGCCCCCAAGCATCGCGGCATTTCGTACATCCTCATCGACATGCATACGCCAGGAATCACCGTGCGCCCTCTGGTTCAGATGACTGGCGATCGCGGCTTCAACGAAGTTTTTTTCGACAACGTCCGTGTGCCGCGCAAAAACCTGGTCGCCAAGCTCAACGAAGGATGGATCGTCGCGAATGCGACGCTCTTTCACGAGCGCAACATGCTGGGATCCGCCAGCGGCAGCGAACAGCGCTTCAATCGCCTGCTGGCGCTGGCCAAATCGATCACCCGCGGCGGCCGTCCGCTCACCGAGGATCCGGTCTTCCGCCAGCGGCTCGTCGAGTTGGAGATCCGGGTCGAGGCGATGCGATTTCACTCGCTGCGACAGCTCACCGATCACATTCGCGGCAAGAACCCCGGCGTCGAGGCGATGATCAACAAGCTCGTCGGCACCGAACTGAATCACGACCTGGCCACCGCGGCGATGGAGGCGATGGGCGACTACTCGATGCTCTCGCGCGACGACGAAGCCGCACTCGATCACGCCTACTGGCCGTACGAGTGGATGTTCTCGCTCGGGCTGGTTATAGGCGGCGGCACCTCGCACATCCAGAAAAATATAATCGCAGAGCGCGGCCTCAAGATGCCCAAGTCCCGCTAACCCAATCTTCTCGTTCCCCTTCCCGCTCGGGAAGGGGTTAGGGGTTAGGTTGCTGGGAAAAACGGAGGGCGCAAGGACAACAATGGATTTCGGACTAAGCGAAGAACAACAGCAACTCAAGGAAAGCGCGCGCGCATTCCTGAGCGGCGAATGCCCGACCACATTCGTGCGCAAAGTGATGGCGACGGAGGACGGCTATCCGCGCGAACTCTACGACCATATCGCGAAGCTCGGATGGACCGGGCTAATCGTTCCCGAAAAATTCGGTGGCGCCGGACTCGGGATGCTCGACATGGCGATGCTCCTCGAAGAAGGCGGCTACGCTGCGATGCCGGGGCCGTTCCTGTTCTCTTCCGCGCTCGCGGCCAGCGCGCTCAAACTCAGCAGTTCCGAGGAGCTCAAGGCAAAGTGGCTGACGCCGCTTGCCGAGGGCAAGGCTATAGGCACCGTCGCGGTCGTCGAGAGCGCGGGCTCGATCGATGCTCGCGATATCAACGCAATAGCCATAAAGGGCGACGGAGGATGGCATCTCGACGGCACCAAGATGTTCGTGCCGTATGCCAACGTCGCCGACTTCATTGTGGTCGCCGCCAAACGCGATTCTGATATTCGTCTGTTCGTGGTCGATACAAAATCGCCGGGCCTGACGATTCGATCGCTGAAGAATCTCGACCTCACGCGACGTGTTACGAGCGTCGAGCTTAGAAATGTTCCCGCCGAGCGGCTTCACGGCGGTGGATCGGATCTCTTCGGAAAGCTGATCGACGTCGCCGCCGTGGCCGTCGCTGCCGACTCGCTCGGTGGTACCGAGCGCGCGCTCGAGATGGCGGTCGACTACTCGAAAGTGCGCGAGCAGTTCGGCAAACCGATCGGATCGTTCCAGGCGCTCAAGCATGCCGCCGCCGAAATTGTCGCGGACGTCGAACCCGCGCGCGCGATGCTCTGGTACGCTGCCTACGGTTTGGACACCGACGCCGCCGACGCGTCGCGCACCGCGGCGATGGCGAAGGCGCGCCTGTGCGATATCTACAGTCGTGGCACCGATCGCGCGGTCCTGATGCACGGCGGAATCGGCTTCACCTGGGAGCACGACATGCATCTGTGGTTCAAGCGCGCCCGCTTCAACGAGTCCTACTTCGGCTCGCCGTCGTTCCATCGCGAGCGCGTCGCGACGCTTGGCGCGTATTGAGAGTCAGTGAAAAACTGAAAAACGTGAAGTTCGATATCTTCTACCAGCTCCCTGAAGCCGCGAATCAAATCACCAGCGAGCGCTATCGCGAGCTGATCGCGGAAGCGGCCGAGGCGGACAGGCTCGGCTTCAACACCGTGTGGCTTGCCGAACTGCATTTCGTGCCGCGCTTCTCTGTGATGCCCACGCCGCTGTTGCTCCTTGCGGCGATTGCGGAGCGCACGACCAACATCCGCCTCGGCATGGCGGTCAACCTGATGCCGCTGCATCATCCGATTCGCCTGGCCGAGGAGGTCGCGACGCTCGACGTGCTGAGCGGTGGCCGCGTGGAGTTCGGCGCTGGTCGCGGCGCGTTCCCGCTAAACTATCGCGGCTACAACGTGGAAATGGCCGACAGCCGCAAACTGTTCGAAGACGGACTCGAATCAATCAAGACTGCATGGACGCAAAAGCGCGTGGACGGAATCGAAGTGGTTCCGAAACCGATCCAGCGGCCTCATCCGCCGATTCGGCTCGCCGCCAACAGCGCCGACACTTTCACCTTCGCAGGAGCAAATCGTTATCCAATCTTCGCCGGCGGACCGGTGAATCCAATTCCGGTGCTCGCCGAGCGGCTCAAGATCTATGAAACCGCGCTGAAGAACGCGGGACACGATCGTCCCGACGATTGGCTGGCCGCGGCGCTGATGGTGTTCGTCGGACGCGATCGCGCTCACGTGCGTGCGATCATCGAGCCCAGCCTGCGCAACTACTTCAACGCGGTCAGCGATATCATCGAGCCCGAAAGCCTCGCCGCCGGACATCAGGCGGAATTCCAGAAGGTCCGCAACCGCCTCCGCACGATAGACTACTCGATGGTCGATTCGATCATGGGGATTTTCGGCGATCCGGAATACTGCGTCGACCGAATCGCGCAACTGAAAGAGCAATTCGGCTTCTCGCGTCTCGTATGCTGGTTCGAAATCGGCGGAATCAGCGGCCACCAAAACGTACTCGCCGCGATGCGCTTGTTCGCCGACCGCGTGATGCCCAAGTTTCAGTAGAGCCGTCAGGACGGCGAATCGCTGCCATCAACCTCAAGCGTGATAGGGCGAGTGACTCTGCGCGCATTCAGCGGCTGTCCGACATTCGCACCGCGCGCAGGATGTCGGTCTTGGTGACGACTCCGCTCAGAGCGCCGGAATCGTCCGTTACTAGCAGCATTTGCGGGCCGCCCTCGCGCACCAGCAGCCGCAGCGCCTCGCTGAGCTCGCAGTCGCCGCTGACCCGAATCGCATTTCGATCCGCATATTCGCCGACGGTTACTTTGTCCCATTCGCTCGGCTCGACCTGGCTGAGATCGGATACGGCGATCGTGCCAATCACCCTATCGTCTTCGTACACCGGGAAGATCGTGTGTCGGTGATGCGCCGCGACGCTTTCGACGAATTGACGAATCTTCGAGATGGATTTCACGAAGATAACCTGATGCTGCATTACGTCGCGCACGTACATCCCTGACAGGTCAGCGAGCTTCGCCGTCTCATGCAAATGCTGATCGCCGGACACCGACGCCTCGCCCGAAATAGCATACGCAACCGCGGCGCCGATCAGGCTCGGGATGATGTACGAATGGCCGCCGGTGGTTTCCGCGACGAAGACCACCGCGGTGAGCGGAGTTTTGTAGCCGGCTGCGATGAACGCGGCCATTCCAACGGCCGCATACAGATCGTGCGTCGGCGAGTGGACCACAGATTGCGCGTACGCGTTGCCGAGAGCACCGCCAACCAGCAGCAGCGGCACGAACATCGCGCTGACTCCTCCCGTGCCCAGCGTGAAAATCGTCGCGAGCAGTTTCAGCACGACGAATACCAGCAACACTTCGGTCGGTAGCGGATGCTTGAGGACGTAGCGCACGGCCTCGTAATTGGGACCGATCGGAATCAGCGGTCCGTCGTAAATCGTCACGAACGCGAGGCCGCATAGCGCGGTGCCGAGTCCGCCGATCGTAAGCTTCAGCCAGTGCGGTATCCGGCTGGTGACGAAAAAAACCCGCACGCGGCGAAACGTGATGTCGAACACGATTGCGATTAGCCCGATTCCCGCGCCGAGTAGCGCCGACCATGCGACGTCAACCGTCCTGAAACTCGTGCTGCCCGCGAACCCGAACAACGGCTGCGCGCCGACTATCGACACCAGCGTCGCGTATGCGACCACCGACGCGATCAGCGACGGCAGCAGCGCCTCGTGCGCGAGGTCGTCCTTGTACGGCATCTCGAGCGCGAACACGATACCGGTGAGCGGCGCGCGGAACACGGCAGACATGCCCGCGGCGGCTCCGCTGATCAACATGATGCGTCGGTCGCGCGTCTCGAGGCCGAAGCGCCGCAGCTTGGTCCATAGCCACGATCCGATCGCGCCGCCGCTATAGATGCTCGGGCCCTCGAGCGCCGCACTGCCGCCCGATCCGACAGTCGTCACTGCGGCGAGCAGCTTCCACCAGAACGGACCGATGTCGATGTCACCCTGATGCTCGTGATAGGAGCGAACGATCTCCTCGGTCGAGTGTTCGTCAGGATCGGGCGTGCAAAACTGCATTATCAAGCCCGTCACAAAGAAGCCTGCGACGAGACCGACCACGATTGCCCAATGATGGCTGAGGTAGTAGGGAAGTAGAGCCCTCCAGATGACGTCGAGAACCAGCACGGCGATCCCAGTGATGATGAGGCCGGCCATGATGCCGATGATGGGCGCGACGAGGAGCCATTTCTGAATGTCGCGCGAGTACGTCGCCGTCAGGTCTTCATTGACGAGGGCGGTGTACTTTCGAAGTACGGGGTGCTTAAGGAATTTGGAGTCAAGGACGTTCGCGAAAATTCCCAATGAAGCGATCCTTTCCCTTCCCGGAACCGGGTCGGCTAGCTATCTTGCCCCGTCTAATGCTTAACACTATGTATCGACGTGGCACAGTAGCAGCAACGCATGTAGCAGGCCTGCCACAAGCCAATCTGAGAGAGACATTGGCTGAAACGCGGATTCGCCAATCTCGGCAGAATGCAACCGACGTGCAACGTCCAAATACGGGATTAGCGGGTTATCGAGGGCTTCAATTGCCCTCGGAACATCATACCTCGACTAGGCGTATTGTCCCTCGTCATGCCATGATTCCAGAGAGAGCCCCGTGTAAATGGCACAGCAATTGGATCAAAACCGACGGGGCTTCGTAGGGGACGTTTTAGCAGACAGCTATACCGAAATCCGTCGAGCCCGGATTTCGACATTCGCGGGGGACTATGAGCGAACAAGATAGGGAAAAAGAGCAAGAAAAAGATCTCAATACGTTGAGTCCTGCTGTCAGGATTTTTCTGGTCGAAGATAACCCCGACCACGTCTTTATCGCGCTTACCGTGGTCAGGCAGGTGCTCGGCGACGATATCGAACTGGTGCATGCGCAGAATGCCGACGAGGCGCTGCTCATGATCGCGCAGTTCACAGAGCAGGATCGTCCGGATCTATTCCTGGTCGATCTGCGCTTGCCCGATAACGGCGGCTTCTCCGTATTGCAGGCCGCGCGCTCCAACGAGGCGCTCACCGCGGTTCCGATGTTCGTGATAACCAGTTCGCTCTACGACCGCGACATTGCCGAGAGCTATCAGCTCGGCGCATCCGCCGTCCTATGCAAGCCGCTCTCGCGCGCCAAGCTGCGCGACGAGTTGGTGCGCGTCGGTGCATTGCCGGAGTCGCAGCGGCCGAGCGATCCGGCCTATCGCCACTAGGCAAAATCAATCTCATATTGGGGTGGGGGCGGGCTGTGAGTTGTAATGACTCGCGGCCCTTTTTCTTTTGCAGGCTTGACCGTCGCGGCTGCAAATAGGATTCTCGCTGACGGTCTGCCTGACAAGCAGACGCACTCGTCTGGCGACGGAGATCATCGCATAGGAGCTCTCGTGAAACCCTACACATTCGAGAAGAGTGACGCGCTGATGGAGCGCGCGAAAAAAGTTGTTCCCGGCGGAATCTATGGGCATCAGACGCCGCTGGTGCTCACCAAGGGCGCGTACCCGTCGTTTTTTGCGCGTGGTGAAGGCTCGCATATCTGGGACGTCGATGGCAACGAGTACATCGACTACATGTGCTCGTACGGCCCGATCGTACTCGGCCATCGGCATCCGAAGGTCGAGGAAGCGGCTCGCCGCCAAATGGATCTCGGCAACTGTTTCAACGCGCCGGGGCCGGTGTGGGTCGAGCTAGCGGAGCATCTGGTGTCGATCACGCCGTTCGCCGACTGGACGGTGTTTGCGAAAAACGGCTCCGACGTTTGCACCTGGGCGACTGAAGTCGCGCGTCACGCGACCGGGCGGCCGAAGCTCGCGATGTGCTCGGGCGCATACCACGGCACTCACGCGTGGTGCACGCCGATGCCGAACGGAGTGACACCGGAAGATCGCGCGAACGTAGTTTATTTTCGATACAACGATCTCGAGAGCCTGCGCCGCACGGTCGAAGAAAACAGCGGCAAAATAGCGGGCGTGATCGTGTCGCCGTTCAAGCACGACGCCGGTCACGACTCGGAGCTGCCGGTCGAAGGATTTCTATCGGGCGTGCGCAAGATCTGCGACGACAACGGCGTCGTGCTAATCCTCGACGACGTTCGCGCCGGCTTCCGGCTGCACATGGGTGGATCGGGCGAGTTGTTTGGAGTGCGCCCGGACCTGACGACCTACTGCAAGGCCATCGCCAACGGTTATCCGCTCGCAGCGTGCCTCGGACGCGACAGCTTGAAGCAGGCGGCGCAGGAAGTGTTCTTCACGGGATCGTATTTCACCAGCGCTGTGCCGATGGCGGCGAGCCTGGCGAATCTGAAGGAGTTGCAGGCAAGTGGAGGCGTCGAGAGGATGCGGGTGATCGGCGAGAAGCTGCGCGCGGGATTGCTCGCACAGGCACGCAGCGCCGGCATCGAGGTTACGTACTCGGGGCCGCCGGCGATTCCGTACATGACCTTCAAGGCCGACGCCGGCCGTTTCGATCGCGCCAAAGTTTTCGCCGGCGCATGCTCGCGCGCAGGCGTCTACTTCGCGCCGCGTCACAACTGGTTCATCTCGGCCGCGCACACCGACCGCGACATCGAGCAGACCCTGAACGTCACCGAGCAGGCATTCGCCCAAGTGCGCAACCAATTCGGCGCGTAGCCGCAGAGAGCCATTGATCCCGACGCTCTCCGGACCGGCACAGCGATGAAATGCACGAATTGCGGTGCCGAGAACGCCGCCGGCAAAAGATTCTGCTCCCAATGCGGTAGCGGGCTGGCGATTCGATGCCCGAAATGCGGCACTGAGAACGCGCCGGCCTCGAGATATTGCGGAGATTGCGGCACCGCTCTCGCGGGTAATGCGCAACCCGCCGCCGCTGCATCTCAGCCTCACTCGACAACTCCCAAAATTCGAGTCAGGCCCGAGCGCGCAGATACCGCGGCGCCGGCAGACGGAGAGCGCAAAATGGTGACGGCGCTGTTCGCCGACATCAAGGGATCGACCGAGCTCGAGCAAGACCTCGATCCTGAGGAGGCGCGCGCTATTATCGATCCGGCCCTCAAGCTGATGATCGCGGCCGTGAATCGCTACGACGGCTACGTGGTGCAGTCGACCGGCGACGGAATCTTCGCGATGTTCGGCGCTCCGCTCGCGCACGAGGACCATCCCCAACGCGCGCTGTATGCGGCGATTCGGATGCAGGAAGACCTCCGCCGCTATGCGGCAACGCTCCGCGAGCGGGGCCGCGCCCCAATCGAGATCCGCATCGGCGTGAACACCGGCGAAGTGGTGGTGCGCGCGATACAGACCGCGGCTGGCCATGCCGAGTACACGCCGATAGGGCATACCAACAACCTGGCGTCGCGGATGCAGACTATCGCCGCAACCGGGACCATCGCCGCCACCGACGATACGCGCAAGCTCTGCGAGGGCTACTTCACGTTCCGCTCGATCGGGCCGACGCGCGTCAAGGGAGTGAGCGAAGCCGTGAACGTCCACGAGGTGACGGGGCTCGGCCCGCTGCGCACGCGTTTGCAGGTGTCAGCGCGGCGCGGGCTGTCGAAGTTCGTGGGCCGCGAGGCCGAGCTCGAGCAGATGAGGCGCGCAGTCGAACTCGCCAAAGGCGGGCGCGGCCAGATAGTTGCGGCCGTGGGCGAGGCCGGAGTCGGCAAATCGCGCCTGTTCTTCGAGTTCCAGGCAATCGTGCCGCCGGGCTGCCTGGTGCTGGAGACATTGTCCGTCTCGCACGGCAAGTCATCGGCATACCTGCCCCTGATTGAGCTGCTCAAGAACTACTTCGAGATCACTTCAGATGACGACGCGCGCAAGCGCCGCGAGAAGATCGCCGGAAAGATCCTGATCCTCGATCGGGCGCTGGAAGACACGCTGCCCTATTTCTTCACGCTGCTGGAGGTCGCGGAGAGCGACGATCCGGTCGCGCGCATGGATGCAGAAATGAGAAGGCGCCACACCCTCGCCGCGATCAAGCGCCTGCTCCTGCGCGAGAGCCTCAACCAGCCGCTCGTCGTGATCTTCGAAGACCTGCACTGGCTCGACGAAGGATCGCGGACGCTGTTGAACCTGCTCGCCGATTCAATTGGCACTGCGCGAGTCCTGATGCTGCTGAATTACCGGCCGGAGTTCACCCACAACTGGGGCAACAAGACCTACTATACGCAACTGCGGCTCGACCCGCTCGGTGTCGAGAGCGGCGAGGAGATGTTGCAGGCGCTGCTTGACGACGGCCACGAGCTGGCGCCGCTGAAGCGTTTGATCATCGAGAAGACCGAAGGAAACCCGTTCTTCATGGAAGAGATCATCCAGGCGCTGTTCGAGCAGGGCGCGCTTCTTCGCAACGGGACCATCAAGCTCGCCAAATCTCTGGGCACCATTCAAATTCCATCGACGGTGCAGGCGGTGCTCGCCTCACGCATCGATCGGCTGACGCCCGATCAGAAAGACTTGCTGCAGACGCTTGCGGTGATAGGCAAGGAGTTTCCGTTCAGGCTCGTAAGGGAGGTCTCGGGAAAGTCCGACGAGGAGCTGCAAGGGCTGCTCTCCCAGCTGCAGATGGCGGAGTTCATCTACGAGCAGCCGGCGGTCTCGGATGTAGCGTACGTCTTCAAGCATGCACTCTCGCAGCAGGTCGCGTCGGGATCGTCGCTGTTGGAACGGCGCAGAGTTCTGCACGAACGCGTGGCACGCGTGCTCGAAGCGCAATTTCCCGAGATCGTCGAGACGCAACCGGAGTTGATCGCACATCACTACACGGAAGCGGGGCTCGGAGCGAATGCTGTTCCGTACTGGGATCGCGCGGGAAAGCGAGCACTTCAGCGCTGGGCAAACGTTGAAGCCATCAGCCACCTTAAGAAGGGACTGGAGCTGCTCAGGTCCATCCCGGATTCGGCTGAGCGAAACCGTGCGGACGACGAGACCATGCGTTATTCGCTCCTGTACAAACTTGGCGAAGCGCGGCAGGCTGCCGGCGAATTCAGCGAAGCCTGCGACGCGTTCCTACGCGCCAGTGAAGTAGCCAGGTCGCTGGGATCAACCGACGATCTCGTAAACTCTGCTCTGGGGTACGCGCAAACGGCGCACTTTGGCGGCATGACCACGCCTAATGTGGTTCTCTTGCTCGAAGACGGACTACAAAGGCTGGGGTCGGGAGACAGTCCCCTGACCACTAAGGTTCTTGGCAGCCTCGCGCTCGCGCTCGGAGTGATGGGCCAGCAGCAGCAAGCGATGGTGTACGCCGAAAAAGCGGTCACGATGGCCCGGCAATTTGACGACCCGGGTTTGCTGGCAAAAAGCCTTCAAGGGATGTTCTATGCTCTGTCACGTCCGGAACAAGCCCAGCAACGGCTAATCGTCTCAAACCAGTTGCTGGAAGCTAGCAGGGCAGCACACTCGGCAGAACTGGGACACGAGGCACTCTGGCCGCGCATATACGCTCTGTTCGAGTCGGGAGATATGGCGGCGGCCGATCAGGATAACGACGAGTTGAGTCGATTGTCAGAAGAAAAAAACCGGCCATTCACAATCTACCTGGTCGCCGTTTTTCGGGCGGCTCGGGCCGCTATGTCAGGCCGCTTCGAAGAGAGTGAGCGCCTCGCCCAGCAGGCCCTGGCGGTCGGGCAGCGGGTGCAGACTGAAGCCGCATCAGGAATCTTTGGGCAGCAAATGTTTGCGTTGCGGCGCCAGCAGGGTCGCCTCAAGGAAGTAGAGCCCGTCGTTCGGATGTTTGTCCAGCAGAATTCTGCTGCCGCCGCGTGGCGTCCCGGCCTGGCGGTGATCTACTCAGAGCTCGGGTTAACTGATGATGCGCGAAAGGAATTCGAAGACCTCGCGCAGGACGACTTCGCCGACTTGCCTTCCGACGTGGCCTGGCTGGGTACGATGACCTATCTCGTCGACGTCTGCACTTTCCTTGCGGACCGCGCCCGCGCCGAGAGGTTGTACCAGATTCTGTTGCCCTTCGATGGGGCCAACGTGGTCGTTGGGAGCGGCATTGCTTGCTGTGGCGCCCTCTCGCGCTACCTTGGTGCGTTAGCCGGCACATTCGAGCGCTGGGATGACGCGGCGCGCCACTTTGAAGACGCGCTGGCGATGAACGCCCGCATGGAAGCGCGGACCTGGCTGGCTCACACGCAAGAGCAGTATGCCACGATGCTGCTCGCACGCCACCGCTCGGGTGACCGCGATAAGGCCGCAGCGCTACTCGAAGAGGCGCTCGCCACGACTCGCGAATTGGGGATGCGCGCACTCGAGGAGCGCATCACAGCTGCGATGGCGCGGATGAAGTCCGACTTACACTGACGAGATCACGAGCCGCGGGTCGGCGACATCGCGGTCGGCGAACTCGGGTTAAGCCGCTGGTCGCCCAGCTCGACGATCACGTCGGCCGGCAGGTTCAGCTTCTTTGCTGCTTCGCGGATAGCATCCGGATTGGGCGCCTCGTAAAGGCAGTAGGTCTTCTTCTTGTCGGCGCTCAGAAAAGAGTAGAGCCACTGGACGCCGGCATCGGCGTTTACCTGGGTAATCCCCGGAATCGCCTTGGGGTCCACGTTCAGCTGCTCGGCAAAGTTTCGCTCGATCAGGTACAGGGGCATAGATGTCTCCTTGTCTGACGCGACAATCGTGTTTATCCGCGCTTAGGTCAAGAAGGCCGACGCACCCTACTCGCTGCTCAGGAATCGATAGACGAGTTGCTGGAAGTGCTGGATGCCGCGTTCGCGCGAGAGCATCAGCTTGCCGTGTTTGATCGCGCCGGAGCGCAAGCCGCGCTGCACTGATTCGCAGAGCACGATGTCCTCGCGCGTCACGAGGTCGCTGAACTCCACGTCGTTGCGAATCTGCGTTTCGGTCGGATCGCCGTGAAAAAAGTAGTCGACGACTTGGCGAGAGTGGCCCGCATCGACCGGTACGATCGACGTCGCCTGCAGATTCGGCGGATTGCCGTAGAGCGAGAACAATATGTTGGGCCACAGCGTCGCGTAGGTGACGCCACTGCCGGGCGATCCGACGATCGGTCCGTAGTAGGTCGAGAAATATTCGTGATCGGTCTCGACCCGGTAAGTGTTGGTGTCGATCACCTCCGAGAATTTCGGATGCGCGATCGGGCAGTGATAGCATTCGTTGAAATTCTCGACGACGATTTTCCAGTTCGAGGCAATTTCGTAAACGTCGCGCCGCAGCATCCACATCTGCGCGAAGTCGATTCCCGCGCGCTCGAAGATAGCCGGCAATTCGCCAAGCACGTCGCGCAACGGACCGGCGGCAGCAGACGGGTTGACGAAAATCAGCGGTCCCCAGGTCTCGACCGCGAACGGCGCGAGCGAGAGCGTCTCCTTCGCGAACTCGTGCTGCTCATTCTCGCGCGGCGCAGTCCGCAGCGTGCCGTCGAGGTTGTAGGTCCATCCGTGATAGTGACATTGAAGCGTCTTACGATTGCCCGCGCATTCGAGGACGACCTCGCTCCCGCGATGACGGCATACGTTGGCGAACGCGCGAATCGCTTTTTCAGTATCCCGCACGACCACGACCGGGATGTCACCCAGAAGCGTTGTGAAAAAATCACCGACGCTCTTCAACTGACCCGTATGTCCGACGTACTGCCAGGTCCGATGAAAGATGCGCTCCTTCTCGGCCTGAAAGACATCCGCATCGACATACCATCGCGCAGGCAGCGTATCCCCGCGCTCAAGCGCACTCGCGACTGAAAGGTCTGCGTATTTGCTGGACGGCAAGGTCATTTCTCTGAAAACGTCGAACCTAAGTTTACTGAATTGTACGACAAACTTCCTTCACCAGATCTTCCAGCGGCCGGTCACCGTCGAGACGCAGGACGCGGCACGATAGCGTCGCGAGCCATGCCTCGTGCCGCGCGAGATTGCGGCCCTCGCGAGTTCCGTCATCGTAGTGCGAAGCCCACTCGATAAATTCTACCGCCGCCTGATGCCGCGAGCCGCCCGGAGCAACGGCGTCGGCGCCGAAGCGTCGAGCCTCGCGCGTGCGCAAGCGCTCCAACCGAATCGGAGTCGGGACGTACAAAAATACCACCAAATCAAACTGCGGAATGATTGGATCGCCCCAGCCGTCGAGCGAACCGCTCAGCACCCAGTCTGATCGATCCAGGAAAACCTCGCGCATCAGCCGCAGACGATCGCCAACGTCCCGCATTTCTCTATAAGGCGGATTGGTCGGCCGCCAGAAGTAATCGTCGGTGTCGTGATGCGAGATCGCGAGCGCATCGGCCAACGCGCGGCCGAAACTGGTGACGCCGGCGCCGGAAGCTCCAGTGATCAGGATGCGGCACGTCTTCATCTAGCCGCTTTTGTGCTTGCGCAGAATGTCGAGGCGCAGCTTCAGCTTTTCGCCGAGCCATAGCGCGTTGACCGCATGATCGGTGTAAGCGTCGGTCGTTTCCGGATGCACCAGGATATTTAATCCGTCGCGGTTCAGCATCAGCCACGGCACGATCCTGACGAATTCCTCGGGGTCGAATTTCACCTGGTACATCGATTGCGGATGCGGGCCGACCGGCGCCTCACGCCATCGTCCCATTTCCACCTTGAAGTTGCGCTCGATTTCTTCGCGGATGCGCGCGGCAGTGTCCCGCGACGCATCATCGTAATAGATGTGCGCGTGATAGCAACTTATGATCGCGGGATCGATCGCATCCGCCATCACGATCCCTCAGTCGCTCATATCCGTTCCAGAACTATCACCGGGATCTGACGCGTCGTTGCCTTCTGGTAATCGTTGAAGGTCGGCATCAGCTTGGCCTGCGCGTCGAACAGGCGCTGGCGTTCGGGATCCTTGGTGATAGTAGCCTTGGCCTGGAATTTTTCCTTGCCTAGCTCGATCGTCGTTGTCGGATGCGCCTTCAGATTGTGGAACCACGCCGGGTTAGTCGGATAGCCGCCCTTCGACGCGATAATCACGATTCGATCGCCGTCCTTCGTGTACACCAGCGGCGTGGTAAAGGGCTTGCCGCTCTTCGCGCCGGTAGTCGTCAGCAAAAGCAGAGGCGCGTTCACGAACGGCCCGCTGACAGCCTTGCCGCCGTTCTCCCGAAACTCTTTGATCAGGCTCTGGTTGAATTGCTGCATCGCTTTTTCGTTGAACTCAGGCATTGCATTCTCCTTTTCCGCTTCCCCTCTCCCTGCAAGGGAGAGGATCGAAGGTGAGGGTCCTTATATAGCGCGCGTATCCCGCGCGCGAATCAAGATTCTGCTGCTCCTAGATTTCGGGCCACTTGTTGTTCCATGGGCGCGCCTGCTCGTACGCGTACGACGCCTGCAGGACCAGGTCTTCGCGGTAACGCTCGGCGACGATTTGCAAGCCGCATGGCAGACCGGAATCCGTCAGGCCCGCGCGCACCGACGCTGCCGGATGCCCGCTCATGTTGAACGGATAGGTGAAGACAACAGCATCCAGCGCATGCTTGAGCGGCTGGCCGTTGATCTCAGTCGGCATCGGACCCTTGGCGGGAAACGCCTCGGTCGGCAGCACCGGGCATAGCTGCAAATCGAAGCGCTCGAACACGCGCTGGCACCAGTCGTTGAACTCGGTCCTGCGCCGATACGCCTCGCCCATATGCTTCCACGTGACGCGAACCGCGGCTTCGGTGCCGGTGGCGAACGCGCGCCCGAAGTCGCCGCGATATTTGTCCAGCCACTCGTGCAACATCGCGTAGCCTTGTCCCGCGCCTACTTGCATCCACGCGCGCCCGGTGTCGGGGACGGGATCGTCGATCGTCGTCACGCTGTGCCCGAGGTCCTTGAAGACCGCCGCGGCTTTTGCGATCTCGCGCGCCACGTCGGTCTGCACGAGATGGCCGAAGTCGGGATGAAAAGCGATACGTAGCCTTTTCGGCAGTCCCTCGAGGATAGCAGCGTAGGAAATCCCCGGATGCGGAATCGAATCGGGATCGGCGGGATGATAGCCGACCACCGCGTCCATGAAGATCGCGGCGTCGCGCACCGTGCGTACGATCGGGCCGTGCACCGAAGTGTCGTTCCATTGCTGCATCCCGAGCGTCGGGTCGTTGGGAATCCTGCCGTAGTTCGGCTTCAACCCGTAGCATCCGGTGTAACACGCGGGGATTCGCACCGATCCTCCGCCATCGGATCCGGTCGAAATCGGCACCACGCCGCCCGCGATCGCCGCCGACGTGCCGCCTGACGAACCGCCCGGCGTGCGCTCGAGATTCCACGGATTGCGCGTCGGGCCGAACAGCAGGTTCTTGGTGAATGCGGTGTAGCCGAACTCGGGCGCGTTGGTTTTTCCAATGACTATGGCTCCGGCGCTTTTGAGCCGTGCCACTTGGATCGAATCCTTCTTCGCCATGTTGTCCTTGAATGGCTTCGATCCGTGCGATGTCACCAGCCCGACGGTATCTTCGAGGTCCTTAACCCCGAGCGGCAGTCCCGCGAGCGTGCCGACCTTCTCGCCGCGCGCGATCTTCTCGTCAAGCGCGCGCGCCTCAGCCATCGCCTCGTCGGCTCGCAGCGCAACAAACGCGTTGAGCTTCGAGTTGGTCGCTTCGATCCGCCGGATCGTCACGTCCATCAATTCGCTGGGCTTGATCTCCCGCTGGCGAATCATCGCAGCAAGTTCATGCGCTGGCTTCCAGTACAGTTCGTTCATCGCGAACACCTCCGAAGGGCAACCACCTGCGCGGTGGGCGGCAGGGGTAACCCCTGCACCCAGTGAAAGACGCAAAGTCCGCGCAGCGCGGCCTTCGCGAAAAGGTTTATGGTGAAGACCGCGCCTCCGTGGATTTCAGCCTTATTCCTTCCGAGGAAACCTACTCGATGCACCCGAAGTTAGAAAGCGACAAAGGAGCGTCGGGGAGCTGCGGTTCGCGTTCGATTCGACCGAGCAGACGGTAATTTGCGGAACAGGAGGGCGTCCGCAGAGGAGATTTCATACCACTTATAGTGGTCCGAGGAATAGGTACCGCTATCGGTAGCTTCGTTCCGTCAGATGTTGAATTTCGAAATCGAAGAGCGCACGGCGCCACCGTCACGGTTGCAGCGAATCAGGTGCGGACATTATTTCAGGCCGGGTCGAGCGGCGGGAGTGTTCACAAAGTGTGGAAACCATGCCGAGCATGATAGCACATTGTGGACGACGCTGGCAGGACAGATGGTCGAGAGGCGGGGCATGCGTCCAATTTTGTCATCCTGACGATGCGAGCGAATGCGAGTTGAGGAATGGATCTCGGACAGCTTCGCGCGACGCGAAGCCGGTTCCGGTTTTGGATCGCACGTTGCGGGCTTCCTTGCTTCCTCCGGCGCTCCGCTCATGCGCGCGATTGTGCAATGCTCGCCGTCGCGAAAGGAGGATTGCGTTCGTGGAAAAGATGCATTTCACGCGGATGGACCAGGGCAGCGACGAGGATTTTCAAATCCTCAAGCACGTCCATGAACAGACTCTCACCGAATTGCCGGACCGACTGATGGCGATGGTCAACGACCTCTCCGCGGACCAGGCGTACAACCTCAATCGCCGCGGTCACAGTATCCAGGCGGCAACGCGCGCGCTGCGTGACGGCGCGAGCGAAGAGTTGATCGTCGTCGCGCTGTTCCACGACGTCGGCGAGGCGCTTGGCCCGATGAATCACGGCGAGATCGCGGCGTCAATTCTGCGCCCGTTCATATCGGACGACCATTACAAGCTGCTCAAGTACCACGGCCTCTTTCAGACCTACTTCTACGCGCGCCACCTCGGCCTCGATCCGAACGCGCGCGACCAATTCAAAAACGAATCGTGGTACCACATGACGGTGGATTTCTGCGCCAAGTACGACGAGATCTCCTTCGACCCTTCCTATCCCAACGAGCCAATAAGCACGTTCGCCCCAATGGTCCATCGCGTGATGAACAAGCCCTGGCTCCCACCTAATAAAGCCGTCTAGATTGCGACGGTTGGGATCGGTGAGTATCACTAATTGTTGGCGTTGGTGGGTTCGGTCCCCATGTTGATTCGACAAGCTGAATACCTCGTGAGATCAACCAGATGAGATCCCCCTTATGGTCGAAGGAGTCGGCAATAGCTGAGGCCCGAGCGTTGGCAGAGGCAACGAAGGGCTTGGGGCAGCGGTCGGCGTATTCCGAAGAACACACGCGCTGGCTGTTTCGCGGCGGGCGTTTTCTGCAAGAAGTATTCGGAGAAAACTCGAAGTACTATCGTTCGATGTCAGCATTGACTTGGGCGCATACCGGCACGTTTATCGCCTACGGCGATCCCAACATTGTCAAAGGGCGCCTTGATCGCGAGGCCTATAAGCGACAACTGGATACTGCCCGTGGTCTATTTTTGGATGCTGCTGATCACTTAAAGCGAGCTGGTATCGACGCGGTTTACGAGGGAAAAGACACAGGGCCCGAATCGAGTGCGATCGTCAGAGTGCTCAACCTTGCAGAAGCGAAGCTAAGGAATGTAATTCGCAGACGACCGGAGAGTGAAAGAGAAATCCAGGACGCTTTTGAGAGTTTGCTAGTCGGTGCCGAAATACCTTTCTCGCGAGAAACAGAGAGAATCGAATATTCGTCAAAGACTTATACGCCTGACTTCACGATGTCCAAGCTCGATCTCGCTACGGAAATCAAGTTCTCCAACCGCGAAGGTCGAGAGAAGGAAATCATCGCCGAAATCAACGACGATATACTTGCCTACGGCACTAAGTACGGCAATTTACTATTCGTCATATATGATCTCGGCTTCATCAGAGATATGGATCGGTTTGTTAGATCATTTGAGGAACGGCAAACCGTTCTCGTACGAGTAGTCAAACACTGAATGTCGTTCCCGTTTCGAACGTACATCCGGACTCCCTGCGTCCAAGCGCGATTGTTGAAACTGTAGCCAATCAGGTCTCGCTCAATGAAAATTGCTCGGGCGGACCTTCCGCGGTTTGACTCCCTAACACACGTTAGATAGATATTCTGACCAGTGCGGAGTGTTTCTAAAAATTCGGGCGGGCGCGCGAGCGCCAAAGTCGTTGACCTGCGGCGGCCTGCGGATACCCGCGAACGAGTCTTGCAGGTGGCGCAGGTGCTGTTTGCGGAGCGCGGTTATCGCGGGACCAGCCTGCGCGATATCGCGAAGCGAATCGGAATCAAGGCGCCTTCGCTGTTGCATCATTTTCCGTCGAAGCAACAGCTCTACCTCGCCGTGCTCGACAAGATGTTCGAGAGTCTCGAGGATGCCGCCAACGCGATCGCCTGGGGGCGCGAGAGCCGGCAGGAACGGATGCGCCAGGCGGTCGGCAACGCGATCGATTTCATCGCGAGCCATCCCGATTTCGTGCGAATCATGTGGAAAGAGATGGCGGACGAAAGCGGCGTCGGCCGGCAAGTGCTCAAGCGGCGTCTGCCGCCGCTGTTTTCCACCGCGGTGAATTTTATTTTTCGCGGACAGCGCGACGGTGAATTCCGCGCCGAAGTCGACCCGCTGCATTTCATGTGGAGCCTGAACTCGATCACGATCGGCTACTTCACGACGGCTGCGATGATCCGCCGCCTGTGGAGCATGAATCTGCTCGAGCCCGCGATGATCGATCGGCGCAAGCATGAAGTGATCGACATGGTCGAGAGAACCCTTTTCACCACCAACCCGCCAACGCCCGAACCGCCGCGGCAATAGACACTGAAAAAATAGGTACTGAAAAAATGAAGTTGGGAACTTTTTATGAGCATCAGCTGCCGCGTCCGTGGAAAGAGGGCTCGGAGCTGAAGCTGTTTCGCGACGCGCTCGACCAGGTCGAACTCGCCGACAAGCTCGGCATCGACCATATGTGGGAAGTCGAGCATCACTTTCTTGAAGAATACGCACATTCGTCGGCGCCTGAGATTTTTCTGGCTGCCGCCAGCCAGCGGACGAAGCAGATTCGCCTCGGTCACGGAATCACGCTGCTGCCACCGGGATACAATCATCCGGCGCGCGTCGCGGAGCGGATCGCGACGCTCGATTTAGTGAGCGGCGGCCGCGTCGAGTTCGGCACCGGCGAGTCGTCGGCCGAGCTCGAGCTGGGCGGGTTCAACATTCCGCGCGCGGACAAGCGCGAGATGTGGCAGGAGTCGCTCGGCGCGATCGCGCGGATGTTCGTCGAGGATCCGTTTCTCGGTCACGAGGGCAAGTACTTCAAGATGCCGCTGCGCAACGTGGTGCCGAAGCCGGTGCAGAAACCGCATCCGCCGCTGTGGGTCGCATGCTCGCGTCGAGAGACGATTCACCTGGCGGCCAAGCTTGGAATCGGCGCGCTGACGTTTGCGTTCGTGTCGCCGGAAGAAGCGCGGACCTGGGTCACCGACTACTACACGACACTCGAGAACGAATGCGAGCCGATTGGCTACGCGATCAACGCGAACATCGCGATCGTCACCGGCTTCATGTGCGACGAGAAGGCCGAGATGGCGCACAAGATGGGTGAAGAGGGGCTCAAGTTTTTCTCGTACGCGCTCGGGCATCACTATGCGTTCGGCAAGCACGAGCCGGGCAAGACCAATATCTGGAACAATTTCAAAGCCAGCCCGTTTACTTTGCCGGGCATGGACGGCACCAACTCGTGCGTCGGCTCGCCGGATCAGATTCGCATACGGCTGCGCGAGTTCGAGGAAGCCGGCGTCGACCAGGTCGTGTTTATCTCGCAGGCGGGCAACAACAAGCACGAGGACATCTGCTCGTCGCTCAACCTGTTCGCCGAGAAGGTGATGCCGGAGTTCAAGGAGCGCGAGCAAAAGCGCTCGCATCATAAGGCCGAGCGCATGGCGCCGATCCTCGAGAAGGCGATGAAGCGTAAACCTGCGCCGAAAATCCCGAAGAGCGACGGACCGACCGTCGTGCAGGCCGGGATGCTCGTCTAGCGACGACAGTGGAGCGCGCGCAGCGCGCGAACTAGGAGACCGGAACCGGCTTCGCGTGCGGCGCGAAGCTGTCCGGAAGCCCGAAACCCCTTCCTCCCGTCGCTAACGCTGCAGTCGTCAGGGTGACAATCAAGAGCCGTCCCGATTAGGGCCGCCTTTATTTTCGCGCCGTCAATCTTTGACCGGGGAGGTTGGCGCGGGTCCGATGCGGGTGTAATTCACCGGGAATCCGTGGCAATCACCCGGATTGACGAGTTCTTCGCGGAAATGGCTCGCGTCGCTGACGACTATCCGCACCGGCACCTGTCGCGCCAGCGGCAATCCATTGTCAGCGCATATCTGTTTGGCGCGTACGATCCCGGGCACGTTTTGATCTACCGTTCCGCGCCACACGACTTGTCCCGCCGGAAGAGTCTTGTTGCCATCAATCATGGTCGCGACGTAATTGCGCCCGCGCAGCATCGGATCCAGTCCGATAGCCACTCGCAGCGGCCCGCCCGGATACGTTGCCATCCAGTTTCCATTGAGTAACCGCGCGACGTTCATCGGCGGCGGTGGCGCTTGCGGGGGAACCGGCGGAAGCGCTGGCATCGACGGTCCCGACGATTGTTGGAACGACTGCGAATTGCAGGAGGAAGTCACGCATGCAATCAGAATCGCCAGCGATACAACAGCGGCGTGCGCAGTTAAAATGTGGCGATCGATTCTCGGACGGGCCATAGACTCCTCCAGCGAACGGATGGTCGATGAGTATAGACTGCGCTGTGGCGCGGCACACTATACCGGCGGCGTACGAGGGGGAGTAGCAGGTGCGTTATGCTGACTACATGAGTTGGTATGCGCGGGCGACGTTTTCGCCGAGGATCCCGCGGCGTCCCGACTCCTTCATCGGCGCGATCATGCCCTTCAGCTCCTCGAGATAGTTTCCGGGATGATCGGGATGCGGATAGTCAGTCGCCCAGAAGAACTTGTCCTCGCCGACAATCTGCATCATCGCCGCAATAGTGCGTTCGTCGGGATCGGCTGAGATGTAGCACTGGCGCTTGAAGTAGTACGACGGCTTCTCCTTGAGGCGGACCGTCGCGCCGAGCGTGGTGCCGTTGAAGATTGCGTCGCCGCGATCGAGGAAGTAACCGATCCATCCGGCCTGCGACTCGAGCACCACAACGCGCAGTTTCGGAAAGCGGTCGAAGACGCCCAACTGGAAGAACGTGCCAAAGGCATGCTGTACACCCTGGCCCGCGAACAGATCGAAATACCACGCGGCCCACGAGAAATTGTCGTACCTGTGGTGGATGCCGAAGCTGGCCGGCTCGAAGGTCGGATGAATCGCGAGCGGTACGCCGAGATCCTGCGCCGCGGCGAAGACCGCATCGTGACTCGGATCGCCGTGCGGAACGCGGGTGATGGTGAAGGGGCAGACAAATGCGCCCTTGCAACCATCCTTCACCGCGCGCTCGAGTTCGCGCGCCGCTTCGGCGGGATCGCCTAGTGAAAGATGCGCGATCGGGATCAAGCGTCCACCGGAGTCGCGGCAAAAATCGGCGATCCATCGGTTGTAGGCCTTACAGTATGCGGCCGAAAGTTCCGCGTCGAAGAGCTCAGCCTCCCACAGCAGTCCGATCGTGGGATAGAGAATCGATTTCGCCATCGCTTCCCGGTTGAGCAGCTCGAGCCGCTCTTTCATATCCATGGTTCCGAAGGCTGCTCCCTTGAGGTAAGTGTTTTCGGGTTTCGGCGCGAGCATCCGCACCTGCTCGGGCTTGGCGTCGCCGCGCATCGCGCTCTCGCGCAACTTCCGCGCGTCCTCGACCTTCTTGCCCATGCCGCCGAGTGAGCCGAGTAGCCCGGGCTGAGTCATCTTGGCACGCTTGCGATCTATTTCGAGATACTCGAAGCCGTCATCGCCGACCCGAATGCGCATCGCGCGGTCGCGATACTTGGGATCGATATATTTTTCCCAGAGGTCGGGTGGTTCCAGGATATGTCCGTCGCAATCGATAATCAGTTCTTCGGATTTCATAGTACTAACTCCACAATAGTCACTGACTAATCAAAAGATGGCGAGCGGATTTACCGGCGATGCGGTGCCACGCTCGAGTATTAGCGGCGCCATCGAGAACATGAATTCGTTGCGGTCCAGGCTGGCGGATACTGACGACACCGCGTCGAGGTCGGCGTTGTCAATCAGATGGATACCCATCGCGACCAGCGTGCCGACGTGAATCGGCAACGCGACGCCATCGTAACCGCTGGGCACGACGTCGCTGACAGCGTCGCAGCCGAGAACTGCGATGCGCCGCTCGTGGAGCCATGGCAGGCAAGAGGCGTCGAGGCCGGGAAGTCCGACGCGCATCGGATCCCATCCGCCTTTGATTTTGCGCATCGCGGCCCGGCCGGTGCGAATCATCAGCACATCGCCCTCTTCGACGTGAACCTTCTGCGCTTTCTCGGCGGCGTCGAGGTCTTGCGGAAGAATTTTGTCGCCCGGCTCCATCCATTCGATTTTTTTCAGCCGCGGGATATCGAGAAGGACGCCGCGGCTGACGATGCCGGCGCGGGTGACGTCGATCGCGCATTTTTTTGCGCCATGCGATCCGACTTCGCTGGCGTCGAAGCCGTTGTACATTTTGTTCTGCCAGAACACGTGACAGAGCGCGTCGATATGAGTATTCGCCATGCCATGCGGCGCGATCGCGAAATAGTCACCGGAGTAGGGCAGCGCCTGATCCTTCGAATCGTGGCCCGCCTGCACCATCAGATGAGTCACGGGCGTCGGATTGTCGGGCGCGGGGATTGTCGCGAGCGGCAGCGCCATCGAAACGCTCTCGCCCGTCTGCACCAGCCGCGCAGCAGCCGCGCGTTTTTGATTGGTGATGAAGTTCAGCGCGCCGCGCTGGTCTTCCTTGCCCCAGCGCCCCCAGTTGCTGAGCTTCTCGAACAGTCCTTTCACGTCTGAAGGCGTAAGTTTGTCCGCCATGATAATCTCTCCCGAAGAGCAGGGTGACTGGAAATTCGTATAGCACGCTGGGCGGCAACCCTGTCAATTTGAACGATCGGTATGTGTTCGGAGGAGTGAGCCTTGGGCAACGATTACACCGAAGCGGCGCGCGTCTTTCACGAGGTCACCAAGCATTCGTACACCAGCGTGCGTTCGTCGCCGCATTTTCTGGATTGGGACAACAAGCCGCTGCCGTACAAGATCTATCCGGGAGCCGCGTCGATCCCTTTGCCGCGCGATCTGAATCTTTCTTCGACGCCGACGCTGGCGGCGTTGTCATCGTACATGCCTGCCGACTTCTCCGCGCCGATCGATACGGCCGCGCTCACCCGAATCCTGTTCTGTGCTGACGGCCTGACGCGGCAGAAGAAGGTTGGCGATGACGACTATCATATCCGCGCCGCGGCGTCGGCGGGCGCGCTTTATCCGATCGAGATTTACGTCGCGGCGTCAGAAGTCGAGGACCTCGAGACTGGGCTCTATCATTTTTCGCCGGCTGATCTGCGGATGTCCGGGCTGCGTCGCGGCGATTGGCGCGGTTTCATCGCCGATGCGGCCGCGAAGCGTGCGTCGATTCGCAACGCGCGCGCAGTGATCGCTTTGTCGGCGATCTATTGGCGCAGCGAATGGAAATATCGCGCGCGCGCGTATCGGTATTGCTATTGGGACGCCGGGACCATCCTGGCGAACCTGCTGGCGGCGGCAGCGGCGGAAGAAATCTCCGCAGAAGTGATCACCGCGTTCGAGGATCCGGCGCTCGAAGCGCTGCTTGGAATCGACGTCCAGCGCGAGGGAATGATCGCGCTGGTCGCGCTCGGACGCAGCGATGAAGCGGCGGCGCCATCGCCAGCGGTCGAGCCGCTGACGCTCGAGACGATTCCGCTTTCGTCGAACGAGGTCGCGTACCCCGATCTCATCAAGATGCATAACGAGTCGCGTCTTGTCACCGCTGATGAAGTGGCGGCGGTGTCCGCTGCGCAGCTGCCTCCCTCCAGATCGACGCCGAGCGCGGACGCGCGCCAGCTCGAAACCATCACGTCGGAAGAATCCGCGGGACTGGGCGAAACGATCTTGCGCCGCGGCTCCTCACGAGCGTTCGCGCAGGAGGCGATCACCGCCGAAGAACTCGCGACCATCATGGCCGCTTCCAGCGACCATCCGCAGGCCGACTTTCCTGCGCTGACCGACACTTATCTAATCGTCAACGCGGCTGAAGGAATGGAGCCCGGCGCGTACTATTACGACCGACAGGCGCGCGCGTTCGAATTGTTGAAGGCCGGCAACTTCCGCGGCGAGGCTGGATACCTGTGCCTTGAACAGCCGCTGGGCATGGATTGCTCGGCGCTGGTCGTTTACATGGCCGACCTCGAGCGCGCGCTGTCCGCATTTGGAAATCGCGGATATGGTGACGCGCATCTCGAAGCGGGAATTCTTGGCGGACGTGCGTATCTCGCGGCGTATTCGTTAGGACGCGGCGCGACAGGACTCACTTTCTACGACGACGACACGACGAAATTTTTCGAACCTCGCGCGGCGGGTAAGAGTCCTTTGTTGATGGTGGCGATCGGGATTCCGCGCTCGCGGAAGCGGTCATAGGGCATCCGTCGTTCGTTTGAAAAGAAAATTCAGCCGGAGCCGTAGAACCTAACCCCTGACCCCTTCCCGAGCGGGAAGGGGAACCGGAATGTAGGGCTCTTTTCCGCTCTGCCTATGTTCATCAGATTCAATCTGGTTATTCTTTCGCTGAGGTTGATAGTTCTATGAACTTGCCTGAGTTCAAGAATTTGGACTTGAGCATCGCTCGAGCCCGAATTGCTCTTTCGCTCATCGCGATGCTGTCGCTGTATGTCGATCCGAGCACTGCGGGTGGACTGTTCCATCTGAATGCGTACGCGTTGACGACGCTGCTGTGCCATCTGGCGTACAGCGTGGGAATGTATTTCGCGCTCAGTCGCCGGTACGCGGATTGGAATCTCCAGGTGCTCTCAACCTGCTTCGACTTGTTCTTCGCGACCGCGGTGGCATTCATAACCGAAGGGCAGACCAGCGCTTCGTACGTGTTTTTTGTGTTCGCGATTATCGCCGCCGGAAACCGCGCGAAGTCGCGACCGATAGCTACAGTGACGATTTGCAGCGTCGCGCTCTACTTACTGGTGATAATTTTCACCCAGGGAATAACCAGCGTTTATGATATGCGAGCGGTCTACCTTGCGATTGCCGGATATTTAATCGGCTTCTTCTCGCAGCAGCGCGCTTTGTTTGAGGCAGAAGTACGCGAGCTCGAAACCCGCTCCGAGCGACAATCGATCGCACGCTCCTTGCACGACGGATATGTGCAGGCATTGGCCGGAGTGAACTTGCGCCTCGAGACCTGCCGCGCGCTCCTGAACCGGAATCGCCCGCAAGATGCACTCACGGAAATCACGGAGCTGCAAGCCGGCGTCGCGCGCGAATACGACGCGGTGCGAATCTATCTGCGATCGCTCGCGGGCATCGAGCAGAGACCTAACGCGGAATTCGCCGCGCGAGCTTCTGATCCAAGCTTCGAAATTCGAGCCGCATTCAATGGTGGCAGTCTCCTCGGCGAGCATATATTGCAGATCATGCTTGAAGGCCTCCGTAATTCACGAAGCCATGGATTGGCTAATCAGGTAAGGATTGAAGTGCGCGAGGTCGAGGACAAGGTTTCGATCACTATCGAGGACGATGGCGTAGGCTTGTCGGACTCGTCGTCGCGGCCATGGGCTATCGCCTCGAGAGTCGCGGAACTGGAAGGGCACATGAGCATGCACAGCGAAGGCAGCACGCGATTGCAAATCGAGCTTCCTAACAGTTAGGCATTCCGATGCGTCTTATCATTGCCGACGATCACGCTCTATTCCGGCAAGGTCTCAACTCGCTGCTGCTGCTTCAACCGGACACCCAGGTCGTAGCTGAAATAGAATCGTCTGACGACGTAGCCTCGGTGGTTTCCGGCACCGACAGCGACATTCTTCTGCTCGATCTACAGATGGACCGCTGGATGATGGAAGACATCCCGCAACTCAGCCGCCTGACAAATGTGATCGTGCTGACTGCGAGCGAGAGCGCCGAAAACGGAGTTAGAGCCTTGCGGCTGGGCGCCAAGGGCGTGGTGCAGAAGCGATTCGCCATCGAGACCTTGATGATGGCGGTAAAGTCGGTCGCGGATGGAATGGTATGGATGCCGCCGACGGTACAGACGGAATTTGCGCGACAGGAAAGTTCGAGCGGTAAGGAATTGACGCCGCGCGAGTGCGAGATTGTCCGCTACGTTGCCTCGGGCATGAGGAATATCGAAGTCGGCGAGCGGCTCTCGATAACCGAGAGCACGGTTAAAACTCATCTCAATAATATTTTTCAGAAACTCGGCCTGCGCGATCGTCTTGAACTCACGCACTATGCGATCAAGACCGGAATGGTCGCGGTGATCGATCACAATCGCTGACCAGCGTCGCCGTTCAGTGGTGATGCGCATATGACAGGCATCGCCTGCGGATGAGGCATCGCCATTCTCTTGCGAATTTCTCGCACTCGCGAAGATAACTGCTAGTTGAGTGAAAATTTGAAACCTATGGTGGATCGCGCTCTCCATCGATAGGTCTACAAATTGATTCATCGTCGGATGGACTCCGATTTTTTCTGACCGAGGCATACGTCTTGCTCACTGACCATGCGGCGCGATCAAGCGTCCGTCGCGCTGCGCGGCGGCGCGGGCCAACGTCAAAAAAACTTTCGGAGGGAAACGATCGATGTACTCAGGAGGAACAGGGATTTGGGAGAGAATCCGCGAAAGCTGGCGAGACCCGATGGTACGCCGCAACGCGGGTTACCTGATGGCCGGCAAGATGATCGGGCTCGGACTCGTACTCTTGCTGATTTCGAAATGGTACCTGCCCGCGGCGGCGTACGCGGACACTGCGCCAGCGTTGCCGCCGCCGAACGTCAACGCGATCAACACCGTATGGACGCTGGTCGCAGCATACCTGGTTTTCTGTATGCAGGTCGGCTTCGTCATGCTCGAGTCGGGATTCGCCCGATCGCGCGAGACGGTAAACATCCTGGTTGAAGGAATCGCCGACACCTGCATCTGCGGTATCACCTTCTGGCTATGGGGCTTCGCGTTCATGTTCTGTCCGGGAACGCCGTGGATCGGCACCACCGGCTTCATGCTGCACGGACTCACCGCGACTTACGGCACCACCGGCGTTCCGCTGCTCGCGTATTGGGTCTTCCAGTATGCGTTCGCGGACACCTGCTCGACGGTAACTTCGGGCGCAATGATCGGCCGCTGCGACTTTATCGGCGACCTGCTCTACAGCGTCGGCGTGACCGGCTTTATCTACCCAATCATCGGTCACTGGGCATGGGGCCCGGACGGATGGCTCGCGAATCTCAACCCGGTCAACTTCCACGACTTCGCTGGATCGACGGTCGTGCACACGATCGGCGGAACGATCTCGCTCGCAGGCGCGATCGCACTCGGACCTCGTCTCGGCCGCGTATTCAAGCGCGACGGCGGCGCACCGATGAAGCCGCATGATTTGATCATCGGCGCGACCGGCGGACTGATCCTGTGGTTCGGATGGTACGGATTCAACCCGGGCAGCACGCTGTCCGCGATGGATGCGCAAGGCATCGGCCGGGTCTCGTTCAATACGACCATCGCCGCATGCTCTGCCGGACTGACCTCGCTCTTCTACTCGTATTACAAAGCAGGCAAATGGGATCTCGCGCTGACGGTTAACGGATTCCTGGCCGGATTGGTCGCTATCACTTGTCCCTGCTACTGGGTCGATCCCGAAGGCGCGTTCCTGCTCGGAATCGGCGCCGGCATCGTGGTGGTCTGGGGGATCGACCTGCTCGAATACCTGCGCATCGACGATCCGATCGGCGCAGTGCCGGTGCATATGATCGCGGGAATCTGGGGCACGCTCTCGCTGGGACTCTTCGCCGCCGGCAAGTACGGAGCGCCGACTGCGACCGGAGCCGACACCAGCAGCGTAGTCACCGGCCTCTTCTATGGCGGCGGCTTTGGCGTTCTGAAAGCGCAAATGATTGGCAGCTTCTCGATCACGATCGCGACCTTCGTGACCTCGATGGCGCTGATGTACGCGATCAAGTACGGCTTCCGACTGCGCATCCCGACCGAAGGAGAAATCGAAGGACTCGATCTGCACGAGCACGGTTTCCCGGCCTACCCGGAATACGTGGTCACCGGCGACGACGGATGCCCGAAGACGATCGACGACGTACCGGTCGGCAGGCGCACCCTGGCCCGACCTTCAAAACAAAAGAAGGTGGCATAGGAACCTGCGCGATGTGGGACCCGCAGCACGGAGACTTTACGGGAGTCATCCTTGCGCACGGAACAGACGGGCCGGCCTCAGTCGGAATCAGCCACCGACTCGGGGGCCGGCCCGAGTTTACGAAGATGGGACCGGACAGTGATAAGGGCAGCGAAAAGATTCGCAACGTACCTGGCGCAGCAGCGGCTTCGGCGCAGAGTGATCGGCGCGCTCGAGGTGAATCGGCGGGCCGGTGTTCGCAACGACGGACTCTCGCTCAAGAGCATGCGCAATCGGCTCGAAGTGGAATGGCAGGCGCGGGAGATTCACCCCTGGGATCAAGGCCTGCCGCCGGAGCGCACCGCGCAGAAGTTCGTGCAGCAATGCCTCGAGGACGTAGACGCGGCGATCTCGCGCCTGTTCGCCGCGCTGCCGGACACCGATGAAATCGTACTGCGCGTGCTCGACCCGACTACCGGCGATCCGATCGTCGCGGGCACGGTTACGCGAGCGGAGGTCACAGCGGCATCCGCCGGGTCCGTCGGGATGAAACTTAAATCGATTGGCCTAGTTTTCCGGCTAGCGAATTGGCAGTTCGAGTCGCTCGGCAATTGAAGGCGTCCAAGGACGACATTTGAGCGAGCATTGATGACCGCTAAATAGGCGAGTGCCGCTCTGCTGAGCATGGCATTGCATTTTTCATCGGTAAACATTGATTTTTGAAATGGCACTTTTCGTGCTTTGAGCCTCCATGCTCTCGCCCGTAACGGGAGCCACGCGCGCACGGCGGACAACCACCTCCGCCGCTAATCGTAAGGAGGCAAGATGGCTGAAGAACAGAAAAAGATGGTGCCGACCCTCGGCTTGACCGGAGTCACGGTCAACGCGATGGCGCTGATTGCGCCGGGAGCCTTTCTCTGGATTACGTTTGTAGTCCAGGCAGGCTACGCGTATCCGTCGGGCTTGGCGATGTGGGCCGGCATCTTCGCCGCCCTGATGCTCGCGTATGCGACCGCGATCTCGTACTCGGAACTGGCCAAACTCTATCCAGGTGCGGGCAGTTCGTATCTCTTTGCTGAGCAGGCGTTCCTCGGCAAAACGCAAGCGTATAAGTTTGCGCGCATCGCGAAATTCACAATCGGGTGGGCGTCGCACCTTTACTACTGGGTCTATCCAGGCGTGATGGTCGCGACCATGGGGGTAATGATCGGCTACATCGTGGGCAGCATCGCGCCCTCGACGATGAACGCGGGTGTACCCGGCCCGGTTTTCATGGCGCTAATAGCGATCATCTTCTCATTCGCGGTCGCATGGATCGCGTTTCAGGGCGTGAACGGATCGACCAACGTCAACATCGCAATCAATGCGATCCAAATCGTCGCGCTCCTGTTCTTTGCGGCATTGGCGATCGCATACCGCTTGGGACATCCTGACGGCTCGACGGGCCTGGCCCTGGACGGCACCTCGAAGGTGTTGCACTACTCGTTGACTGGCGATGCGCCCGCTCATCCTTCTGGATGGTCAGTAATACTTCCGCACAACTTCAACTGGATGATGCTTCAGGCAACGATAGCAATCTTGCTGCTCGTTGGTTTCGAATCCGTCACCTCGCTCGGGGAAGAGGCGCTCAACCCCAAAAAGGATATCCCCCGCGCGGTGATCCTGTCACTCACTATCCAGTGCTTGTTTTGCTACCTGATCGAATACTTCGCCGCCAACTATTTCCTCAACAGCGCGTACAGTCTTGCAGATGCGAAAGGCTCGGCCGCACCGATCGGCGACATGCTGGTGATTCTGGGTAATGCACTCTTGGGCGGCCACGGTCAGGCTTTCATGCTGCTGGAAGCCCTGACGGTCTTCCTCGCGCTGATCGGCACGACGCTGTCATGCATCAACACGGGGGCGCGCGTGACTTACGCGATGGGTCGCGACTCGGAAGTGCCCGAGCATTTCGGCCTACTTCACGGCGAGAACCTTACTCCCCATCGTGCGATCTGGACGCTCGCCACGATTTCGGCGGTTCTCGGCGCGTACGCTGCGCTGTACTTTTTCGCCGGCTCCGCGGCCCCGGATGACAAGACTATCGCCACGCTGCCGCATAACTTGTGGTACGCCGTCGGGATGAGTTCCAACGCGTCGCTCTCGGCGCTGCCCAACGGCCTTGCGCTAGTGACACTGGTCTCAAACTTCGGCACTTTCGCGCTGTACGGACTGACCAATATCGTCGCCATCGTAGCCTTCCGCGAGCATCACGAGTTCAGCGGCTTGAAGCACATGGTGATACCGATCTTCGGTGCGGTCGCGAACTTCGCATGCATGGCATTCTACATTATCGGACCTATCGAAGGACTCGGCAGCGTGAAGGAACCGCTGATGGCGGTCGGAATCTCGGTGATTTGGGGAGTCTACGGCGCAATTTACTTCGTCCGTAATTCGAAGAAGAAGGGCAAAGAGACGATTCTCGTAACCAAGCCGGCCTGATCCCGAACAAGCTGGTCTGGCGAATAAATCCCTGGGGCGAGCCGCGAGCGATCGCGGCTCGCCCCTTGGCCGTTCCATCAACTTTGCTTTTTTGAGAGTTTTGTCAGGCGAGTAGTTCACTGCAAATGGATTCGTTGCCCTCCGCTCCTCCTTCCGTGGAGCAGGCTTTCGAGCTGGCGCTGTTGTCCGATGTCGGAACGACGCGCCCTGACAATGAAGACTCGTGCGGCCATTTCATCGAGAGTCCTGACAGTGTGGTGTTCGCGGTTGCCGACGGAGTAGGCGGCTACGAAGGCGGCGAAATCGCCAGCCGGATGGCGGTCGATATCCTGCTCGAAGCTTACCGCGAAAGTCCGCCGGCGTGGGGCGCGGCCAAGCGCCTCTATCGCGCGATCACACGCGCCAACATCGGGATTCATGACAAGGCGCTGACCGTTCCGGAGTTGTCGCGCATGGCGACCACCATGACCGCGGTCGCAGTCGAGAAAGGCATCCTGTCGGCGGTGCATATCGGAGATTGCCGGCTGCATCTGATTCGCCACAGCCAAATATCGGTCGTCACCAAGGATCACACGATGGTCGCCGACAAGGTCAGGATGGGACTGATGACATCCGCCCGCGCCAAGACTCATCCTGAGCGCGGGATGCTTCTGCGCAGCCTCGGGCGCGAGTTGATAGCTTCGATCGATCGAATCACGCTGCCGCTGATGGAGCGCGACCGCCTGATTTTATGCAGCGACGGACTCTACAACACGCTCGAAGACAAGGAACTCGAATCGCTCTCGCGCGACGTCGACGCCGAAACGGCGTGCCGCACTCTGATCGATACTGCCAACGAGCGCGGCACCGCTGACAACCTGACCTGCGCAGTCTTCAGGATGACCTCGCACACAGGGCACACACTGGCGACGGGTGGATGGCGCGATCGCTTGAGCAAATTGTTCCGACGATGACTCATTCAGCCGGCGGCGCCCCTTCCATTGCCGGAGCGCCGGATGTTAACGTCCGCTGACCCTTCCCCGAGACGGTCCAGAAAATGCGCGAGGTCAGCGTCGGTGAAAACCTCGATCAGTACAAGTTGATCGAGGTGATCGCGCGCAGCGGGATGGCGTCGATCTTCAAAGCTATCGATCAAATCGACGGCAACACCGTCGCGATCAAAGTTCCCTACATGCAGTTCGAGAGCGACGTGGTTTTCTACGGCCGCTTTCAGCGCGAGGAAGAAGTCGGGCGCCGCCTCAACCATCCCGGCATCGTCAAGGTTCTCACGCCCAAAAAAAAGAGCCGCATGTACATCGCGATGGAGTACATCGAGGGCGAGTCGCTGCGCGGGATAATGCGAGGAACCGACGGGATGCCGGTGGAGAAGGCGCTCGGTCTCGCGCGGCAGCTGGCGGAAACACTCGTGTACATGCACAGCCAAGGTGTGGTCCATCGGGATTTGAAGCCGGAAAACATCCTGGTCACGGCTGAAGGCCAGACCAAGATCATGGATTTCGGAATCGCACTCGACGAATCCGCGCGGCGCCTGACCTGGTCGGGGCTGTCGTCGACCATCGGCACTCCCGACTACATGGCGCCCGAACAGGTCAGCGGCCGGCGCGGCGATGTCCGCACCGACATCTATTCGCTGGGCACGATTCTCTACGAAATGCTGACCGGCCACCTGCCGTACTCGGGCCCCAACGTTTACAACGTGATGCGCGCGAAGATCGCGGAAGATCCGCAGCCCCCGACCGCATTCAAGCCGGATCTCGATCCCAGGCTCGAGGAAATCGTGCTTCATGCGATCGAGCGCAATCCGCGCGACCGCTACGCAACTGCGAGCGCGATGCTCGAGGACATGCGCGATCCGTCGCGCGTCGTGCCGCAGAATCGGGCGGCGCGGCTCCATCCGCGTAGCCTCGCGATGCAGAATATGCGCCGCCGGCTTGGCTACGTTGCGTTTTTCGTGTCGCTCATCGGAGCCTTCCTGGTTTTGATTTGGCTCGCAAACCGTTACCCGGCGGCGAAAACTCCTCCGCGCCGGTCATATCGAGGGCAGACGAGATGAAGCCGAGACGATCGCAACCCGGATTGGTCGCCGCGGTTTTCATTGCGCTGGCGCTTTTTGCATTTCCCTTGATCGCGCGCGCGCAGACCGCCGCATCAACGCCGCCGCTGGAAAATTCGCTGAACCTCGCGTGGCTGCTGATCGCTGGTTTCCTCGTGATGTTCATGCAGCTCGGATTCGCGATGGTCGAGACGGGTTTTACGCGCTCGAAAAACGCGGTCAACACCATGGCGATGAACCTGATCATCTATCCGATCGGCATCCTCGGTTTCTGGCTCACCGGCTACGGCTTCATGATGGGCGGCGTCGCGCATTTTCCTTCGCTCGGCATGGCCGCGATCGGTCATCACGAAATTTCGATCACGATCGGCGCGCATTCGTACGGCATCCTCGGCTTCAGCAAGTTCGCGCTGCTCAACGTCAGCCGCGATCCCGCCAGCCTCGGCATGTTTCTGTTCTCGCTGGTTTTCATGGACACCGCCGCCACCATTCCGACCGGCGCGATGGCGGAGCGATGGAGGTTCAAAGCATTCTTCATCTACGGGATTTTCATGTCGATGTTTCTCTACCCGTTGTACGGCAACTGGGTCTGGGGCGGCGGATGGCTCTCGCAGCTCGGCGTTAACCTGGGCCTCGGTCACGGTCATCTCGATTTCGCCGGGTCGTCGGTCGTGCACATGACAGGCGGAATAACTGCGCTCGCCGGCGCTTACATGGTCGGCCCGCGCATCGGAAAGTTCCGTCGCGACGGCGCAATCGGCGCGCTGCCGGGACACAATTTGCCGATGGCCGTTAGCGGAACGTTGATTCTCGCGTTCGGATGGTTCGGCTTCAACTGCGGCTCGACGCTAGCCGCATCGGATCCGCGCATCGCGATCATTGGAGTGAACACGATGCTCGCTTCAGCGGCCGGCGCGCTCTCGTCGCTACTCTACCTGTGGCATCGATACAACAAACCCGACATCGCGATGGCCTGCAACGGCATGCTGGGCGGACTCGTCGCAATCACAGCGCCATGCGCATTCGTTACGCCCGCCGCAGCCGTGTTGATCGGCACAGTGGCGGGACTGCTGGTCGTGTGGGCCGTGCTGGAGCTCGAGCGCCGCTATCGAATCGACGATCCGGTCGGCGCAATCGCGGTCCATGGCGCGTGCGGAATATGGGGCGCGCTCGCGCTCGGCCTGTTTGCCGACGGTACCTACGGCGACGGATGGAACGGTGTCGCAGGCCCAGTGACCGGCTTGCTCTACGGCGATGTCGGCCAATTCTTCGCGCAGCTGATCGGCGTCACGGTCAACATCGTTCTCGTGTTCGGACTCGCAATGCTGTTCTTCAAGATCGTCGAACGCACGATCGGCAACCGCGTGCTGGTCGAAGTGGAATGGTCGGGCCTCGACGCGCTAGAGATGGGAAGCGACGCCTACCCGCATTCGTAGTTCACACACGAGCGTCGAAGGACTATCTCGAGGGGCGGAACGCGTTCGTAGAGAAGCGCGCGCCGAGAACTTCAGGGACGAGTAGCAGGTCGTCGATCGCGCCTAGCCATCAGGTGTGACGAGCCTCAGCAAGCCGTCCCGCATGCCTAAAAGCTCACCATGAGCGTAGGCATTTGGCATTGTTGCCCTATGTTTCATCGGCGGGGCGACCGCGTACTTAATAAACAATTGTTTTATTTAAGTTGTACCTTACAAACGCTTGACACAAATTCGGTTTCCTTCTATCTTCATCGACTCACGACGAGGATAACCTTATGAAATTCGGCGGAGATTCCCCCGAACTCGATGCTATTGACCTGCAGATTATCAGCCTGCTGCAGGAACACGGCAGGATTCCGCTCGTCAAACTCGGAGAGCAAGTAGGACTCTCGGCGCCTTCTGTAAATGAGCGCGTCAAGAAACTCGAGGACAGCGGCGTCATCATCGGCTATCACGCCACCGTCGATGCGACGCGGCTTGGCAAGGACGTCACCGCGTTCATCGGCGTGTCGATCGCGCATCCGAAAACTATTTCGCTGTTCGAGGAATCCGTCGCGCTGCTGGACGACGTCCTCGAATGCCATCACGTCACCGGTCAGCACACGCTCATGATGAAAGTTAAAACCGAGAACACTTCGTCGCTCGAGCGGCTCATCAGCACGATCCGCTCGATCGAGGGAGTGGCGCGGACGGAGACGATGGTGGTGCTGTCGACCCATACCGAGCGCGGTTTGATTTCGCCCCACCTCAATGGCGACGCGAGTGAGCCGTCCAACGGCAGACGGCATCGTCACGCTTCCGCGAAATCTGCGCCCCCGGACTCAAGGCGGGTGTCATGATGCATAATTATCGAAGCATTCCGAAAAAGCAGGGCCTCTACGATCCCGCTCACGAGCACGACGCGTGCGGCGTTGGCTTCGTCGTCAACATCAAGGGCGAGCGCTCGCACGACATCGTCGTCAAAGGCTTGCAGGTACTCGACAACCTGACGCATCGCGGCGCATGCGGATGCGATCCGCGCACGGGCGATGGTGCTGGAATCCTGATGCAGATCCCGCACGAGTTTTTCGCGAGCGAAGCTGCGCGGCTCGGTTTCAAACTGCCCGCACCCGGCGAGTACGGCGTCGGCCAGGTGTTCCTGCCGCTCGACGCGGTCAAGCGCAGAGAGTGCGAGGACGCATTCGAGCGAATCGTCAACGAGGAAGGGCAGCAACTGCTCGGATGGCGCGACGTGCCGGTGGTCGAGTCCGAGTGCGGTGAAATCGCGCGGCGCGGAATGCCGGCGATCCGCCAGGTCTTCATCGCGCGCGGTCCCGATGTGAATGGCGCCGAGGCGCTCGAGCGCAAGCTCTACGTCATTCGCAAGCGCGCGACGACTGAAGCGGAAAACCTCGGGCTGTTCGATCCTGAGCTATTTTATTTCTGCAGTCTCTCGGCGCTGACCGTGGTTTACAAGGGGCAGTTGATCTCGACGCAGATTCCGCTGTTCTTTCCCGACCTGCGCAACCCCGCGGTCAAGACCGCGCTCGCGATGGTGCATCAGCGCTTCTCGACCAACACGTTTCCAAGCTGGGACCGCGCGCATCCGTACCGCTTTATGTCGCACAACGGCGAGATCAACACGCTGCGCGGCAACATCAACTGGATGGTTGCGCGCGAGAAACTTTTTTCATCGCCGCTGTTCGGCGATGACATCAAGAAGCTGCTGCCGATCGTCGAGCCCAATGGCAGCGACTCCGCGACTTTCGATAACTGTCTCGAACTGCTGATTCGCACGGGTCGTTCGCTGCCGCATGCGGTGATGATGATGATCCCGGAAGCGTGGCAGAACGACCCGCAGATGAGCGACGCCAAACGCGCGTTCTATCATTTTCACTCGTGCATGATGGAGCCGTGGGACGGGCCCGCGTCGATCGCGTTTACCGACGGCATCAGGATCGGTGCGGTGCTCGATCGCAACGGCCTTCGCCCCTCGCGCTACACGGTGACCAAGGACGGGCTGGTCGTGATGGCGTCGGAGACGGGCGTGCTCGACATCGCGCCGGAGAACGTCGCGCACAAGGGGCGGCTCCAGCCCGGCAAAATGTTTCTCATCGACACGTCGCTCGGCCGAATCGTGCAGGACGAAGAGATTAAGCAGTCGATGGCGGCGCGGCAGCCGTATCGCGCGTGGCTCGACAGCAGCCTGATCACCCTCGAATCGCTGCCCGAAGCGAGCGGCGCGCCGGCCGTCGACTATTTCGAGGACGACGAGCTGCTCAAGCAGCAGCAGTCGTTCGGCTACACCATCGAGGATCTCAAAATGATCCTCGCGCCGATGGCGACCAACGGGCAGGAGCCGGTCGGCTCGATGGGCACGGACACTCCGCTCGCCGTACTGTCGAACAAGCCGCAGCCGCTTTACAACTACTTCAAACAGTTGTTCGCGCAGGTGACGAATCCGCCGATCGATCCGATTCGCGAAGAACTGGTGACGTCGACCGAAACAACGATTGGCGCCGAGGACAATCTGTTCGAGGAGTCGGCGCGTCACTGCCGCCAGCTTCAACTCAAGCAGCCGATTCTCACCAACGAAGAACTCGAAAGGATCAAGCGGCTCGACGTCGACGGGCTGCGCACGATCACGCTTCCGACGCTGTACCGCGTCGACGATGGCGAGGCTGGGCTTCGCGCCGCGCTCGACGCACTGTGCAATGGCGCCTCGGACGCGATCGAATCCGGCTACACGATTATCGTGCTTTCGGATCGTGGTGTGAACGCGGAGCATGCGGCAATTCCGGCGCTGCTCGCGACCGGCGCCGTGCATCACCATCTGATTCGCGAAGGGACGCGCACTCGCGCGGGCCTTGTCGTCGAGTCGGGCGAACCGCGCGAGGCGATGCATTTCTGCCTGCTGGTCGGCTACGGCGCGGGCGCGGTCAACCCGTATCTAGCGTACGCGACGATGGCCGGGATGATTCGCGACGGGCAACTCAAGGACATTGACGAAGACACCGCGGTTCACAACTTCGTCAAGGCGGTCGGCAAAAGCATCACGAAAGTGGCGTCCAAGATGGGGATCTCGACCACGCAAAGTTATCGCGGCGCGCAGATCTTCGAGGCGATCGGATTGGCCCAGGACGTGATCGACAAGTACTTCTCGTGGACCCCGTCGCGAGTGGCCGGCATCGGGCTCGACGCGATCGCGCGCGAGACTGCTGCGCGCCACAACTACGCGTTCAAAGTGGCGGCGAACCTCGACGGCAATCTCGATGTTGGCGGCCAGTACCAGTGGCGCCGCGCCGGCGAGTTCCACATGTACAACCCGAACACAATCGCGAGGCTGCAGCATTCGGTGCGATCGGGAAGTTTCCGGCTGTTCAAGGAATATACCAAGGCGGTCGACGAGCAGAGTCGCTCGCTCGCCACGCTGCGATCGCTGCTCAAGTTCAACTCCAGCCGGCGGCAGGTGCCGCTCGAGGAAGTCGAGCCGGCCACCGAAATCGTCAAGCGTTTCAAAACGGGCGCGATGTCGTTCGGCTCGATCGGCAAGGAGGCGCACGAGAATCTCGCGATCGCGATGAACCGGATTGGCGGCAAGAGCAACACCGGCGAGGGCGGCGAGGATCCTGCGCGCTTCGTGCGCGATGCCAACGGCGATTTCCGCCGCAGCGCAATCAAGCAGGTGGCGTCGGCGCGTTTCGGCGTCACCAGTCATTACCTCGTCAACGCCGACGAACTGCAAATCAAGATGGCTCAGGGAGCCAAGCCGGGGGAGGGCGGGCAGCTTCCCGGTCACAAGGTAGACGATTTCATCGCGAAGATACGCTACTCGACTCCCGGCGTGGGATTAATTTCTCAGCCGCCGCATCACGACATCTATTCGATCGAGGATCTCGCGCAGTTGATCCACGATCTAAAGAACTCCAACGATCGCGCGCGTATCAGCGTCAAACTGGTCGCCGAGGTCGGCGTCGGCACCATCGCGGCCGGCGTCGCAAAGGCCAAAGCTGACGTCGTTCTGATCAGTGGTTACGACGGCGGCACCGGAGCGTCTCCGCTGCAATCGATCAAGCATGCGGGAATTCCGTGGGAGTTGGGGCTCGCGGAGACGCAGCAAACCCTGGTGATGAACGGTCTGCGCGGACGCATCAACGTTGAGACTGACGGACAGCTCAAGACTGGCCGCGACGTCGCAGTGGCCGCTCTGCTCGGCGCCGAGGAATTCGGTTTCGCGAGCGCGGCTCTCGTCGCCTCGGGATGCATCATGATGCGCGTCTGCCATCTCAACACTTGTCCGGTAGGGATCGCGACACAGGATCCGGTGCTGCGCGAAAAGTTCGCGGGCAAGCCGGAGCACGTCGTGAACTTCATGATGTTCATCGCGGACGAACTGCGCGAATACATGGCGCAGTTGGGTTTCCGCACTGTTGCGGAAATGGTCGGCCACGTTGAATGCCTGGACGCCAATGAGGCTATTGCGCATTGGAAAGCGCGCAACGTCGATCTCGCGAATATTCTTCGCCGTCCGGATGTCGGTCCCGATGAGCCTCTACATTGTGTCGAGCTGCAGGATCACGGACTGGACAAGGCTCTCGACAATCAGATCATCGCGCTCGCAAAGGACGCACTCGAGCATCGCAAGCCGGTCGAAATTCATCTGCCGATTCGCAACGTGAACCGCACTGTCGGCACGATGCTGTCGGCGGAAGTGTCGCGGCGCTTCGGCGCGGAAGGACTGCCGCCGTATACGGTTCAAATTCATCTGAAGGGATCCGCGGGTCAGAGTTTTGGTGCGTGGCTAGCGCCGGGAGTCGCGCTGTATCTCGAAGGCGACGCGAACGACTACTGCGGCAAGGGACTGTCGGGCGGATTCATGTCGGTGCGCCCGCCGAACGAGGCGACCTTCAAGGCCGAGGAGAACATAATCATCGGTAACGTCGCACTTTACGGCGCGACTGGCGGCGAGGCGTTCTTCCGTGGCGTGGCCGGCGAGCGTTTCGCGGTGCGCAACAGCGGCGCACACGCGGTCGTCGAGGGCGTCGGCGATCACGGATGCGAGTACATGACGCGCGGCCTGGTCGTGGTTCTCGGCAAGACCGGACGTAATTTCGCGGCGGGCATGAGCGGCGGCGTCGCGTATGTGCTCGACGAAGACGGCTCTTTCGCCTCGCGCTGCAATCCCGGAATGGTCGAGCTGGGGCCAGTGAGCAATCAGGACGAGCTGAAGCAACTGCACTCGCAGATTGTGCGGCACCGGCAATACACGGAGAGCGCGGTCGCGCGGAAGATCCTCGCAAAATGGGATGACTATACGAAGAAGTTTGTAAAGGTTTTACCCACTGAGTATCGGATGGTGCTCGAACGGCAGCATCTCAACATGGATTCCGATCTCGCGCGGCTGGCCGCGGTTTAGCCGAGTGAGTAATCGACTGACTAATCAGATTTGACCTGGAACTGAGAGATTCGATGGGCAAGATCACGGGCTTCATGGAGATCAATCGCGAGACCCCTTCGCGGCGGCCGGTCGGCGAACGCCTGAAGGATTGGCGCGAATTCGACCTCAAGATGCCCGAGGACAAGCTGCGCGCTCAGGGCGCCCGCTGCATGGATTGCGGAATCCCCTTCTGCCACAAGGGTTGCCCGCTCGGGAACATCATTCCCGACTGGAACGATCTCATTTATCGTGGCAGATGGCGCGAGGCGATCGACCGGTTGCACGCGACCAACAACTTTCCCGAGTTCACCGGCAGAATCTGTCCCGCACCATGCGAAGAAGCCTGCGTACTCAACATCAACAACGATCCGGTCACAATCAAACTGATCGAAAAGAACATCATCGATCACGCGTGGGCGGAAAAATGGATTGCGCCGCTGCCGCCCGCGCGCAAATCGGGAAAGCGCGTCGCGGTGGTGGGTTCGGGACCGGCGGGACTCGCGTGCGCGCAGCAACTAACACGCGCGGGACATTCGGTCACGCTCTATGAGCGCTCGGATCGTGTGGGCGGATTGCTCACTTACGGCATCCCGGACTTCAAGCTGGAAAAGTGGATCGTGAATCGGCGCGTCGAGCAGATGAAAGTCGAGGGCCTCGAGATCGTAACCAACTGCCGCGTCGGGATCGACATCCACGCCGACGAGATGCGCTCGAAGTACGATGCGATCGTGCTCACGATGGGCGCGACCAAGCCGCGCGACCTGCCGATCCCGGGACGGGAGCTGAAGGGAATCCATTTCGCGATGGATTTCCTGCCGCAACAGAACAAGCGCAACTTCGGCGACGCGCTCGATCCTTCAGCTGAGATCACCGCAAACGGAAAGCGCGTAGTGATTCTCGGCGGCGGCGACACGGGTTCGGACTGCCTCGGCACCTCGAATCGGCAGGGCGCGATCGTGGTGCATCAGTTCGAGTTGCTGCCGATGCCGCCAGAAAAACGCACCGCCGAAATGCCCTGGCCCGACTGGCCGATGATCATGCGTACCTCGAGCTCGCATGAGGAAGGCGTGCAGCGCGACTGGAGCGTGAACACGAGCAAGTTCTCCGGCGAGAATGGCACGGTGAAAAAACTGCACGGCGTGCGGCTCAACTGGAAGCATGACAACGGGCGCATGGTGATGGAGCAAATTCCGGGTACAGATTTTGAGATCGAGTGCGACCTCGTGCTGCTCGCGCTCGGCTTCCTGGGCCCCGAGCCCGACGGCATCATCTCGGAGCTCGGCCTCAAGCTCGACCCGCGCAGCAACGTGCAATGCGAGAACTACATGTCGAGCGTGCCGGGAGTTTTTGCGGCGGGCGACACGCGTCGCGGACAATCGCTGGTAGTGTGGGCGATATGGGAAGGGCGCGAGGCCGCGCGAGCGGTCGACGCGTACCTGATGGGAGAGACATTCCTGCCGTCGAGCCCCGAGCTCTGATGATTCGCCTGTACGACTACCTGCCGTCGGGCAACGGCTACAAGGTTCGCCTGTTGCTGACGCAGCTTGCGATTCCGTTCGAGCGGATCGAACTCAACATCACGAAAGGCGAGACTCGCACGCCTGAGTTTCTACAAAGATTTCCGAACGGTCGAATTCCCGCCGTCGAATTGGACGACGGCAAACTGCTGTTCGAGTCTAACGCGATCATCTTGTACTTCGCCGAAGGAACTCCGTTTCTCCCTGCCGATCGCTTCCAACGCACCCAGGTTTTTCAATGGCTCTTCTTCGAGCAGTACAGTCACGAGCCGTACATCGCGAGCGTCCGGTACCTGATGATGCATCCCGACGTGCAGGATCCTCGCCGCGCGATTCTCGAGACGCTGATGCGACCGCGTGGATATGACGCGCTCGGCGTGATGGAAGGACATCTCAAGTCGCGCGAATGGCTCGTCGGCGAGCATTACTCAGTCGCCGATGTCGCGCTCTACGCCTACACGCACGTCGCCGATGAAGGCGGATTCGATCTCGCGGACTATCCGGCGATTCGCTGGTGGCTCGGGCGCGTGAAATCGCAGGCTCGCCACATTCCCATCACCCAAAATTGAATATCAGCGGCGCAGGCCCATGGCGTCGAGCTTGCTGATCACCCATTCGATTCGGTCCTCGCCCCAGAACGGTTCACCGTCCACGATGAAAGTCGGCATACCGAAAACCTTGTCGCGGTCGGCCTCGACGAAGCATGCATCCAGATCGGCACGCGCGTCGGCGTCGACATAGCGAAGAAATTCGGCGTGATCGAGACCGACTTCGGCAACGATCGCTGAAATATCGTCGCGACTTTCGACATCGAGTTCCTGTCTCCAGAATCGGTCGAACACGCGATCTGAATACGCTCGGAACTGTTGATTCTTCGCGGCATAGAGGCCGCCATAGAACGCGAGGCGCGCGCTGAAAATCATTTTCGGCGGATAGATAACGAGTCCGCGTTCCTTCGCGATTCGGCGAGCGTCGATATACAGGTAGCGAACCTTGCGCCGGTCCGCATCCTCGCGATCGAGTGGGCCATATACTTTTCGAATGTTCACCCCATAAGGAATGAAGCGCACGCGCACGTTGTGAGAATCCTCGAGGTCGTAGGCGGGTTGCATCGCGAGGTACGAGTACGGACTCGTGTATGCGAAGTAGAGCTTGATCTCGTGAGGCTTCATTGAGACGCCATCGCGAGAAAGTCCGCCAGGTGGACGACCTCGATTTTTGAGCGGCGATGGCGAAGTTCGGCAGCGATCTGAAACTCGCATCCGGGGTTGGCCAGCACGACGTAGTCTGCGCCGGTCGCGACTATATTGTCGGCTTTGCGGCACGCGAGGTCCCTCGCCATTGTGGGCTCGGTCAAATTGTAAGAACCGGCTGAGCCACAGCAGAGATCGGACTCCGGCATCTCAATGATAGTCACGCCGGGAATCGAAGCGAGCAATCTGCGCGGCGCTTCTCGGACGCCGAGTCCATGCGCGAGGTGACAAGCGTCGTGGTACGTGATGCGGCAGCGGAATTCGCGCTTCGGCTTCAAGGGCGCGTCGAGTAGCAACGAACTCAGATCGCGGACTTTCGAGGAAGCTGCGCGAGCATCTTCGGCGAATTCCGGTTCGTCTTTGAGAAGGTCGCCGTACTCGGCGATTGCCACCGAGCATCCCGACGCGCCAGACACGATCGCGTCAGCGCCCGACTTCTTAAGCGCGCGAACGTTGGCACGGGCGAAATCGCGAGCTCGCGCGGCATTGCCCGAATGCAGATCGAGGGCTCCGCAGCATGAGGTCGATTCAAGTTGGACGATGCGATAGCCGGCGGCGGCGAGCAGACGCTCGCTGTTCACGTTTTCCGAATCAGCGAGCACTTGCGCGACGCATCCGTGATGCACGACGACCGCCGGTGCGTCCGCGCGCGAAGTGGCAGTTGGTGCCTTGGCGAGCAGACGTAGGTTCGCCTGAAGCGGTGGAAGAAGATCGAGCCAATCGCGAGCGATGGGCGGCATGATGGCTCGTAGAGCGGGCCGCAGACCAACATGATCGACAAGTTTCAGCGGGGCGAGCAGCGCGCGAAGCCGATTTGGATATGGAAAAATCGCGCTGACTGCGTGGCGCTTTAATCGATCGAGAACGCCGCGGCGATGATTACGCTCGACGAATGAACGCGCGCCTTCGATCAAGCGGCCGTAATGAACGCCGGAAGGACAGGCGGTCTCGCATCCGCGGCATCCGAGGCACAAATCGAGATGACGCGCGGCGTCATCGTCGAGATCGATGCGCCCTTCGGCGAGCGACTTCATCAAATAGATTCTGCCGCGCGGCGAGTCCATCTCGCATCGTGTTACAACGTAAGTCGGACATGCTTCGGCGCAGAGTCCGCAATGCACGCAATCGAACAGCAACTCGTAGTCGCAAACGTCGCGAATCGGATTTGACGATGTGACGCCAGGTTCGGCCATCAGATGCCTCCGACGAAGCATCCGGGATTGAAGATTCCCGCGGGATCGAAGGCCGTCTTCAATCGCCGCATGAGCGCGAGCGCGCCGTCGTTGGGAGTGTGGAAAAATTCGAGCGAATCGCGAATGTCAGGCGCGGCTGCGATCAGTCGAAGATTCCCGCGCGCCGAATGCGCCGCTTCGCGCCATCGTGCTACCGTTTTTGCCGCGCCTTCGGCCACGAGTTTTTCGAACGGGATAATCTGCGCGACGCCGGAGCCGGCGTGGGCGCGAAATTCAGTTTCATCGCCGCAAGTCTCCAGCACCCGTGCGAGAAACGCAGGTGGGACCGCGATTTGTGCGGACAAGGGAATCGAATAGAAATCCAAGTCGCGCAGTTGCTGGTACCAATTGAGAGCGCTGTCGCTGTCGAGAATTTCGCCGCGGGTGCCGAGCAGATCGCGAATCCGCTCGGCCTGGTAGCCTATTTCGAGCGGACTTCCCGAGAAACCGGCGAGAAGAAGAAATTGATTTGTAGAATTGAAGCGCGTTGCGAGAGCTGGACTGAGTATATCCAGATTACTCAGTGGCAATGCGTCATTGAGTATTCGGGCGCTGGCGAAAGCATCAGACGCGCGCGCATACGGAATCAGCGCGAGACAGTGCTCGGGAGGTACCGGACGTACTTTGAACGTCAGCTCAGTCAATATTCCCAGCGTTCCGAACGAGCCGCCCATCAGTTTCATCAAATCATAACCGGCGACGTTTTTGACCACGCGGCCGCCGCTGTGAACGAGTTTGCCACCATGACCGACGAAGCGAACTCCGATGAGCAAATCGCGCGAGGTGCCTTCGGACAGCCGCAAAGGCCCGGAGTGCGAGGCGCAAACCAGCGATCCGAGAGTTGTGATCGCGGGGTTGCACGGATCGACGGGTAGCCGCTGGCGGGCAGCTGCCATCGAGGTATTAAGTGCGCCGATGGTGATTCCCGACTCCGCGACAACTGTCATGTCGTGTGGCTCGTGCGCGACGACGCGTGACAGTCGTTTCATCGAGATACCGAGCGCGACCGGCGTACGCCGCATTCCCGCGAGCGAGCGTGCCGCGCCGATGGGCGCGAGCGCTATACGATCTGCTTCGCACATGCGGACGAGATCGCAAATTTCCTCAATCGAAGCGGGCTCGACGATTGTATCCGCGGCGCGGGCTTCGATAGAGCTTGGCGCGCGGACCTGATCAGAGCCGACGATCGACTCGAGCCGGTTCGCCAGGTTTGAAGATGTGATGGCAGCCACGGCTTCTTAAATCGGTACCTGGCGTCGCGGTGTGGCAACCTCGACGCATGCGCCGGGCTGCGGGATCACTTTGCCGGGATTCGATCGATCGAATGGATCGAACACGTGGCGCAGCTCGGTCATTACGCGAAGATCGTCGGGCGAGAACATCAGCGACATTTCGCCGATTTTCTCGACGCCGATTCCGTGCTCGCCGGTGAGGCTGCCGCCCATCTCGATGCAAGCCCTGAGAATTTCGCGGCCTGCGTCGATTGCGCGGCGGACCTGGTCGGGCTCGCGCTCGTCGTACAGCACGATCGGATGCAAATTGCCGTCGCCGGCGTGGAAGACATTGCCGATGCGCAAGTCGTAACGGCGGCTGACGTCGGCGATCACTCGCAGAATCCGCGGCAGGCAGGTCCGCGGAACGACGCCGTCCTGAGTCGCATAATTCGGCGCGAGGCGCCCGACCGCTCCGAAAGCCCGTTTGCGCGCTTTCCACAGCAGCGCGCGCTCCGCTTCGTCGCGCGCGAGCCTGACACTCGTCGCGCCGGCCGCATTCACCGTCTGCGTGACTTCGTCGGCATACGTGGTGAGCCCGGCCTCGAGACCTTCGAGCTCGATTATGAGTACGGCGCCGGCGTCGAGCGGGAGGCCGACGTGGAACGCTTCTTCGACGGCCTGAATAATGAGCTGGTCCATCATTTCGAGAGCGGCCGGCACAATTCCCGACGCAATGATCATCGACACGGCGCGCGTTGAGGTGTCGGCGTCGGCAAAGGTGGCGAGAAGCGTGCGATGATTCTCGGGCTCGCGCATCAGCTTGAGCGTTGCGCGCGTGACGATTCCCGTGGTGCCCTCTGCGCCAACGACTGCTCCGACCAAATCGTAGCCGCATCGTTCTTCGGTGGATCCGCCCAGCTCGACGACTTCGCCGTCGGGCAGCACAAGCTCGAGTGCGAGCACGTGATTTGTGGTCACTCCATATTTCAAAGTGTGCGGACCGCCGGAATTTTCGGCGATGTTACCGCCGATCGTGCATGCGACCTGCGACGACGGATCGGGCGCGTAGAAATATCCCTTCGATTTGACGGCGTTGGTGACGTGCAGGTTGACGACGCCGCTCTCGGCCACGACGCGCCGATTGTCGAAATCGATTTCCACGATGTGGTTCATCTTCGACGTGCAGATCATCGCGGGCGCGTTCAGCGGAAGGCATCCGCCGGAAAGTCCCGTGCCCGCACCGCGCGGAACGAAAGCGATACCGCAACGATGGAGCGCGGTGAGAATGGCGCTCAACTCCGAAGTCGTGCGCGGGAGCAGCAGAACGTCGGGAACGCTTTTTTCGACGGTCCATCCGTCGCACTCGTAAACTTTAAGCTCGGTGGAGCGCGAAACGATTCCGCCGTCGCCGACAATTTCGCGAAGCTCGTCGAGAAGTTTGCGGTCGATGCTACTCATTCGTGACTGCGCGCTCGATTCCCGACCGCACTCTACCACGAGCGGCGCTTTTGCGGTTGATCCATGCTGGTCATAATAGCAAGGTTCGATTTGTTTTCAGGAAAGAGATAGCGGGTCGGGGTGCCGTTTCCGGCAACTGAAGGAGAAAAGAAAGTGGCAGATTCATTTCCAGAGCTCAGGCCTGCGGCGCGGATTCTGCTCGGTCCGGGGCCGTCGAACGTCAATCCGCGCGTGATGAAAGCGATGGCGTCGCCGGTCGTCGGTCATCTCGATCCCGATTTTCTCAAGGTGATGGAGAACATCAAGCGCCTGCTGCGCATCGTGTTCCGCACCGCGAACGAAATCACGTTTCCCGTCTCGGGAACAGGTTCCGCGGGAATGGAAACGGTGATGGCCAATCTGATCGAAGACGGCGACGAGGTCGTGGTCGGAGTCAACGGCGCGTTCGGGACGCGAATGGCGGAAGTTGCGTCGCGGCAAGGCGCAAGAGTTCATAAGGTCGAGGCGGACTGGGGGACCATTGTCGAGCCGGCGAAAGTCGCGGCGGCTTTGAAAGCGGCGAAGAATCCGAAGCTGGTCGCAGTGGTTCATGCAGAGACTTCGACTGGAATCCATCAGCCGATAGAAGAAATTGCGGAACTGGCGCATCAACACGGCGCGATGATCGCGATCGACGCGGTGACGTCGCTCGGGTGCGTGCCGGTCGAGATAGACAAGTGGGGAATCGACGCGTGTTACAGCTGCACGCAGAAGGGAATCGGCGCGCCGCCGGGGCTATCGCCGGTGACGTTCAGCGAACGCGCGATGGAATCGGTGCGCAAGCGCAAAACGAAATGCCGCTCGTGGTACTTCGACGTGGCGTTGATCGAGCAGTACTGGGGCCCGGACCGGCTCTACCATCACACGGCGCCGATCACGATGAACTATGCGCTGTATGAGGCGCTACGGATCGTGGTTGAAGAAGGGCTGGAAGCGAGATGGCGGCGGCATCGCATCAACGCAGCAGCGTTCCAGGCCGGCGTGCGCGCGATGGGTCTGCAGCTCGCGGCGCAGGAAGGGCATCGCTTGCCGCAACTCACGACGATCGCGGTGCCGGCGGGAATTGACGATGTGAAAGTGCGCGCGGAGTTGCTGCGCCTGTTTAATATAGAAATTGCAGCCGGGCTTGGACCGCTCAAGGGCAAGATCTGGCGCGTCGGCCTGATGGGCGAAGGTTCACGTCGCGAGAACGTTATGCTCGCATTGAACGCGCTGGAGGAAATTCTCGGCTCGATGGGATTTGAGATCGCGCGGGGCAGGGCGCTGACTGCCGCCGACGATGCGTACAGCGCGGAGGGAACAGGAGCGGGAGAGCCGCCCGCGGAAGCACCATGAAGATGTACGACTTCACCCTTGCGCCGAGTCCTCGCCGAGTGAGGATCTTCCTCGCGGAGAAGGGGATCAACGTCGAGCTGGTGCAAGTCGATATCATGCGCAACGCGAATCGCACGCCCGAATTCTACAAGAAGAATCCGCTCGGCTCTCTGCCGATTCTGGAGTTCGACGACGGCAGTTGTCTTTCAGAAAGCGTCGCGATTTGCCGGTACTTCGAAGAAATCCAGCCGGAGCCGCCGCTGTTCGGCGTCGGTGCGCGCGAGAAGGCGATCGTCGAGATGTGGAATCGCAGGATCGAGCTCGAGATTTTTGCGCCGGTCGGCCACGTATGGTCGCACCTTAGTAAGGTCTCTGAAGGGCGCGGGCGGCGGATCCCGGAATTCGGCGAGATCCAGAAACGCGCCGCGATCGATCACATCGCGTGGCTGAATTCGGAGCTTGAGACGCGGGAATTCATCGCCGGCGACAGATACTCCATCGCAGACATCACGACGCTCTGCATGATCGATTTCGCGCGAACGGTCGACATCTGGATTCAGCCGGAACAAGCGAACCTGAAGCGATGGCATATTAACGTTTCTTCGCGGCCAAGCGCGAAAGCATAGCCAGTAACTATTGTGGAATAGTCACTCCATTAGCTACTCTTCCGGATCCTCAGCGTCGCCTTTGCCGTTAGAACCATTGCCGTTGGTTTCATCGTCGTCGCGTTCGGCCATTCCCGCCACTGCGCGGACGCGTTCGTCACCATCGAGCCGCACCATGTGCACGCCCTGCGCGTTGCGCCCAGTGAGTCGCACAGTCTTGACTGCCAGTCTGATTATTTTGCCGCTGTCAGTTATCAACATCACCTGATCGTCGGTGCCGACCTGCCGGACGCTGATCACTTTGCCGGTCTTGTCGGTCACGTTCATCGTGATGACGCCCTTGCCGCCGCGATGTGTGAGCCGGTAGTCGGACGCCGGCGTGCGTTTGCCGTAGCCGAGTTCCGAAACCGTGAGGAGGGTTTCGTCGTCGCGCACCGTGGACATCGAAACGACTTCGTCCTCGACCAGCGTGACCGTCTTACCTTCTTTGACGGGCTGTGACTCGAGTTCCATGCCGACGACGCCGCCGGTCGCGCGGCCCATCGGGCGTGCTTCTTCTTCCTTGAACCGAATCGCCTGTCCCTCGCGGGTCGAGAGCACGATTTGCTGATTGCCGTCGGTGATTCGCACGTCGACGAGCGTGTCGCCGTCTTCGAGATTGATCGCGATGATCCCGGTCGACCGAATATTTTCGTACTCGTCGAGCGCGGTCTTCTTCACGCGGCCGCGGCGAGTCGAGAAAAAGACAAACTTGCCCGCAGTTTCGCGCGGCACCGGAATGAACGCGGACAGCGTCTCGTCATTGGCGAGACTCAGCAGGTTCGCGATCGAGCGTCCTTTAGCTGCGCGGCCGCCTTCGGGCAGTTCGTAAGCCTTGAGCTCGTAAACCTTGCCGGCGCTGGTGAAGAACAGGAGGCGGTCGTGAGTAGACACTCGCTCCAGATGCTCGACGAAATCCTCTTCGGTGGTGGTCGCGCCGATCTTTCCGCGGCCGCCGCGCTTTTGCGTGCGATAGAGCGAGAGCGGGGTGCGCTTGATGTAGCCGCCATGAGTGACGGAGACCAGGACGTCCTCCTCGACGATAAGATCCTCGACCGAGAATTCGCCCTCCGCTTCGACGATCTGGGTGCGACGCGGATCAGCGAACTCCTTTTTTATTTCGTCGAGCTCGCCGGCGATCAGCTTCAGCAATTCTTTTTCGTCGGCGAGAATCTTCTTGAAGCCCGCGATAAGCGCGAGGGTCTCCTTGTGCTCGTTTTCGATCTTGTCGCGCTCGAGCGAAGTCAGGCGCCGCAGCGTGAGGTCGAGGATCGCCTGCGCCTGCAACTGCGAGAGACCGAATTGCTTCATCAGGCCGGAGCGGGCGGACTCGGCGTCCTTCGATCCGCGAATCAGCTTGATGACCGCGTCGAGATTCTTGAGCGCGATCAGCAGGCCGTCGAGGATATGCAGTCGCGCCTCTGCCTCCTTCAGCTCGAAACGGGTGCGACGCGTGAGAACAATCTTACGATGCTCGAGGAACGCAACGAGCATCTGCAGCAGCGTCATCTCCTTGGGCCGGCCCTCGTGGATGCCGAGCAGGATGATGCCGTAGCCCTGCTGCATCTGGGTGAGCTTGTAGAGCTGGTTGAGGACGATGCGCGGCTCGGCGTCGCGTTTGAGCTCGATGACGACGCGCATGCCGTCGCGATCGGACTCGTCGCGGATGTCGCTGATGCCCTCGATGCGCTTGTCGTTGACCAGCTCGGCCATCCGCTCGATCATGCGCGCCTTGTTCACCTGGTAGGGAATCTCGCGAATGATGATCGAGGCGCGCGAGCTACGCTTATCAGTCTCGATGGCTGCCAGAGCCCGCATCGTGAGCGTGCCGCGTCCGGTGAGGTACGCCTGCCGAATCGCCTGACGGCCTAGCAGTTGTCCGCCAGTCGGAAAATCCGGGCCGGGAATTATGTCGAGGATTTCTTCGTGCGTGATGTTCGGCTTGTTGATGAGCGCGAGCAGCGCGTCGCAAACCTCGCCGAGATTGTGCGGCGGAATATTGGTCGCCATGCCGACTGCGATGCCATCAGAGCCGTTGACGAGCAGGTTCGGAAATTGCGCCGGCAGGATGTCGGGCTCCGTGTGCGAGCCGTCGAAGTTCGGGACGAAGTCGACAGTGTCCTTGTCGATGTCGGCGAGCATCCGCTCGGCCAGCCGCGTCAACTTACATTCGGTGTACCGATACGCGGCGGGTGGATCGCCGTCGACAGAACCGAAATTTCCCTGACCGTCGATCAGCAGGTAGCGGAGGCTGAACGGCTGCGCCATGCGGACCAGCGAATCGTAAACCGCCATGTCGCCGTGCGGATGGTACCGCGCGAGCACCTCGCCCACGACCGCCGCGCACTTGGTATAGCGCCGGTTCGAGAGCAGCCCCGTGCGGAACATCGCGTACAGAATGCGGCGATGCACGGGCTTGAGGCCGTCGCGAATCTGCGGCAGCGCGCGCCCGATATTCACCGACATCGCGTAGTCCAGGTAGGACTGACGCATATCGTCTTCGATATTCAGCAGCGCGGGTTCGTTGCGATGCGGTTCGTTACCGTTGGTTTCAGCCATTTAAATTCAGACTCCCACGAGTTCCCCGAACTCGCGCACTAAAAATTTCGACTAGCCGCATTGCTGCTGAAGCGCCGCCCACTGTTGAATTTTCTGCAGCAGTTTTTCGCGATGCAGTTCGCGCCGATGCGGCAGCAGGTCGTACGCGAACGAATCTTCAGGATGCGCGATGCCTTCGAGATTCAGCGACACGCCCAGGTTCTGCTCGGCGTCATGCGCGTCACGCTCGCACACGGCGCAATTCGTCGCCATGACGCGGATTTCTTCGTGCAAAGATTCCCTCGATGTCATGCGACAGGTAAGGCTCGCGCATCAAATTTGCGGCTCGTCAGATATCGAGGTTGCGGACGTTGAGCGCGTTCTCTTCGATAAACTGGCGCCGCGGTTCGACCACGTCGCCCATCAGGGTGCCGAAGATTTCCTCGGCCTCCTCGCGCGACGAAATCTGCACCCGCAGCATCGCGCGCGTCTCCGGGTTCATCGTGGTCTCCCAGAGCTGCCCGGGATTCATCTCGCCCAGCCCCTTGTAGCGCTGGATGTCGACGCCTTTTTGCCCGGCGGCAAGAACCGCTTCCGCCATTGCTTTGAGCGTCTCGACGGTGGATTCGCCTTCGCCAACTTTCAATTTGAACGGCGCTTTGATCGCTTCGAGCTCGGGACCGAGCCGCCGAATCTCGCGCAGTTCCCCGCTATGCAACAGCGTCAGGTCGACCACCGTCGGCGGCGTCGCGCCGTTTTGCGAATGGCTGAACACGGCGCGCCAATGCGCTTCGCCGTCTGGCTCGACCTTGTAAACGAGGTTGTCGTTCTTCGAATCCTTGCGAATCGCCTCGGCCATCTGCTTGGCCGCTTTCTCGGATTCGAAATTCTCGTCGCTGATTGCCTTGTCAGCCAACAGCTTGCTGAGGCTCGCGACTATCGAGCGCTCCTTGGAGCGCCGCTCGAGCGCCTCGTACATTTTTTCGTGGAACAGCGCTTTGCGGACGATCGTTTTCAGCGACGCGCCCTTGAATTCGCGCGCTTCTTTGCCCTTGCCGGCTTCGAAGGTCACCGCCTCGGCGCCGAGGTCGGTCAGATAATCTTCCAGCGCGGTTTCGTCCTTCAGGTAGCGTTCGGTCTTGCCCTTTTTCGCGCGGAACAGGGGAGGCTGCGCGACGTAGAGATGACCGTTCTCGATAATCTCCATGAACTGCCGGAAAAAGAACGTCAGCAGCAGCGTGCGGATGTGCGAGCCGTCGACGTCGGCGTCGGTCATGATGACGATCGTGTGGTAGCGCAGCTTCGACAAGTCCTTGTCGTTGCCGATTCCCATCCCAAGCGCCGTGATCAGAATGCGCAATTCCTGCGACGAGAGCATCTTGTCGATGCGCGCGCGCTCGACGTTCAAAATTTTTCCGCGCAGCGGCAGGATTGCCTGCGTCTTGCGATCGCGGCCTTCCTTGGCGGTCCCGCCTGCCGACGCGCCCTCGACCAGGTACAGCTCGCTGAGCGCTGGGTCGCGTTCCTGGCAGTCCGCGAGCTTGCCCGGCAGTGAGCCTGAATCGAGCGCTCCCTTGCGCCGCACGAGCTCTTTGGCTTTGCGCGCGGCCTCGCGCGCGGTGAGCGCTTCGACAGCGCGCGCGACGATCTTCTTCGCGACTGGCGGTGTCTTCTCGAGAAACTCACCGAGTTTCTCGTTAACAAGCCCGGAGACGATTCCTTCGACTTCGGAGTTGCCGAGCTTGGTCTTGGTCTGGCCTTCGAATTGCGGCTCGCCGATCTTGATGCTGACGATCGCGGCGAGACCTTCGCGCGTGTCGTCGCCTTCGAGCCGCATATCTTTATTTTTGAAAAGATTGTTCTTGGTCGCGTAAGTATTGATCGTTCGCGTCAGCGCACCCTTGAGTCCCGACAGATGCGTCCCGCCCTCGGCGGTATGAATGTTGTTGGCGTAGGTGAAAATCACCTCGTGGACAGCGTCGGTCCATTGCAGCGCGACCTCGACGTCGACGCCGTCGCGCATGCCCTTGAAGAAAATCACGTCGTGCAGCGCTTCATTGCTCTTGCTCAGCGTCGCGACGTACTCGGCGATTCCGCCTTCGTAGTGGAACTCTTCGGCCTTGTTGATTCGCTCGTCGCGCAGCCTGATCCGCAGGCCCGCGTTGAGATACGCCATCTCGCGCAGATAGCGCGCGATAATTTCGTATTTGAATTTTATCTCGGGAAAAATCTTCGAGTCCGGTGTGAAGGTGGTCTTGGTGCCCTTGCTGTTGGTGGCGCCGCGCTCCTCGACCTTCATTTTCGGAATGCCGCGCTCGTAGCGTTGAAAATAAATCTTTCCGTTCTTGTGAACTTCCACTTCGAACTCGTCACTGAGCGCATTGACCACCGACGCGCCGACGCCATGCAGTCCACCCGAGACTTTGTACGCGTTCTTCTCGAACTTGCCGCCGGCGTGAAGCACGGTGTGCACGACTTCCAGCGCCGATCGCTTCTCGGTCGGATGCATGTCGACCGGGATTCCACGGCCGTTGTCCTCGACCGAAATCCGATCGTCGCTCAGAATTACGACGTTGATCTCGGTGCAATGCCCGGCCAGCGCCTCATCGACCGAGTTGTCGACGATCTCGTTGACGAGATGATGCAGTCCCCGCTCGGCGGTGTCGCCGATGTACATCCCGGGGCGTTTACGAACCGCTTCGAGTCCCTCGAGAACCTTGATGGACTCGGCGCCATAGCCGTCAGACGATTGTTTATTTGCCATAGAAAAGAGAGCGCGACGAACTACCTTTCCGCCTCACCACCGCCAGTCAGAATTGTATTTGTCTATGGCAAAAAAGTAAAGGTACCAAGGGTCTATTCAGAAGGAAATCAAACAATATTTGAAGATGACACTTGTGGATAGAAAAGCAGCCAATCAATAGGCGTTTTTCGACTTCCCGGCATATCGATTTGTGAGGGTTTTATGAAAACGATCAGATAGCGCTAACAGAACGGCATTCTGCAAAATCTGATAACCACAGATCGCGTCCGAAAAGCGATCGAAATCAGCTCGATTTTCTCACTCACAGGCGCGCTGAATTCCGTCGAAAAATTGCCACCACATTTCGAGCGATCGCTCGACCGCAGCCCATACTTTTGCGCGCTCGATTTCGCTCATCGGCGTGTGACTCAGGATGTTGTCGCCGACGTCGCTGTGATCTCGATCTGCAATCTCATGCACGTCGAAAAACGCGACCTGCTCCCGCGAAAGTCCGTAATGCTTTTCGAGTGCGCGCGCGAACGGCGCAAAATTACCCGGTACCTGGCCCTCCGCCGCGAGATTGATCGCGCCGATCCCTTCCGCAAACGATCGGTCCTTGGTCGAGAGCTCGAACCAATCGATCAGCGCCGCGGTGGAAGGCAGCGCCTTGCCGTGGATCATATCCTCGCGGCTCAGCCCAACGCCGAGTCCAAGCCGGATGAACAATTCCGGATGCGGTGCGCTGCCGGAAATCTTCCCGGTCTCCTCTTCGTACAGACTCTCGGCCAGCTTCACCCGCTCATCCGCGTTGACACATCGCGAATGCAACGCGCTGAGCGCACGCGGAAATTCACGCACCTGCAGAAAGAACTGCGTCGCGAAGTTGCACAGTCCGGTCTGCGAAACCTTCCCCTCCGCGATTCGATGCCAGATCGGATGACGCCCAAAAGATCGCCGCTCTTTGACCATCGCGAAAATCTCGCGCACGAAGCCGTCGTTCGCAGCCATGGCTTAACCTCATTACTCGCGAATGTACGAGAGCGCAGAGGTAATGTGAAGCGAAGCGTGCCGCGAGAATCGGATGCGGGGCTACGCGCCCCGCGCCCGCGGCAGGGGTGACCCCTGCACCCAGTGAAAAGAAGGAGATGCGGGACTTCGTCCCTGTTAGAACTATTTTAGGGAAGAGTCGAGATATATCCGCGCTGCGGGAACGAGCGCGCTTCGCGTCCTCGCGCCCAAAACTTTCTAACAGGGCGTCAGCCCGCATCTTCCCTTTTCCGAATACTGGGTGCAGGGGTCACCCCTGCCGAGGGTGCGGGGCGAGCAGCCCCGCGTTTTAATCGACCTGCCTCAGATCCGCGAGCATTTCCTGCGGGCCGATGTAGCCGACTTTGCGTTGCAGCACCTTGCCAGCTGAGTCGATCATTACCGTCGTCGGCACGCCCTGGATATCGAACTTGTTCATCAGCTCTTCGGTTTTCTTGTCCTGCGCCGTCAGGTTCGCCTTCATCGTGACGAAACGCCTGGCCTCGCTGACCACGGACGGATCGATAAAGGTCGAATGCTCCATCTCGCGGCACGGGATACACCAGTCGGCGCTGAAATCGATCAGTACGGGCTTGCGCGCTTCGGTCGCCGACGCCAGCAACTCTGAGTTGAACGGCTCGAAGCGAAGTTTTTCGGGAGCCTTTCGGGGATAGAGCATGAATACGAGCGCCGCAATCGCGACTACGCCCAGCGCTGATCTAATGACCAGGAACGGACGCCAGCTTCTACCCTCGCGCGAAATGAAACCGAGATAAATCCCGACGCCCGCGGCGTAGTACGGCAGGAATCGCGTCATCAGGTTGTTCGGCACGACCGGATCGAGAAAGTAGAGCGCGAGTCCGACCAGCACGAATCCGAAAAGATGTTCGATCCACGTTAGCCATTCGCCCGACCGCGGCAGGCGCCGGATATGCGCGGCCGCCATCGCGAGCCCGATGTACGGCAGTCCGAGGCCGATCGCCAGCGTGAAGAACAGCGCGAAACCAAAAAGCGCACTGCCGCTTCGCTCGACCATCAGCAGCAAGCCCAGCACGATCGGCCCGATGCATGGCGCCGCCACCACGCCCATGCCGAGGCCCATCAGCAGCGCGCCCGCATAGCCGGGATGCGCGGAGCCCGCGCGCTGCAGCATCCACTGCGGCGGCTGCAGGACGAACAGGCCGAAGCTCGATGCGGCGAGTGTCAGCAGCATCATCGCCAGCGCGACAAGCACGAACGGATTCTGCATCGCGGCGCCAAACAACCCGCCCGACATCGCGACCGCCACGCCCACCGACGAAAACATCAGCGCGATACCGAGCACGAACGCGATCGCGAGGTACATCACGCGGCGAGGGCCGCCGCCCTGGTTGCCGAAGTAGGCGATCGTGACGCCGATAAGCGGATAGACGCACGGTGTCAGATTCAACGCGAGGCCGCCGAGAAATACTGCAAGGAAGCCAAGAAACCATCCGTGATTAAGAAAGATGTGCGCGATCGCGCCGCCCGAATCGTCGCCACCGCCGCCACCGCCGCCGAATTTCACGCCTCCGGCGGCTATGCCTTCGAGCGCACCTGCCGCCGCGCCTGGAGTTGCCAGCGCGACCGTCGTACTGACGGACGCCGGCCGCAGGCATTCGTTGTTGTTACATCCCTGGTAGTCGATTGTAACCGTGATCGCGTCGCCCGGCTTTGGAGCGAAGTCGGCGCCCGCCTTCAGCGGCACTTCGAATTTAATATCGCCGCCGAACACCGAAATCTTGTCGCCACCAGCCGCTGGATCGAGCGCCATCGTCTCCGCCGCCGGATACTTGATTGCCCCCGGCGTCACGCTGACAGGGCCGCGGACCTCGACCTTCGTCGGAATATAATCTTCGCTGAACGGCTTATCCGAATTGATATGCCATCCTTCGATCACCTGGGCGTCGACTTTGAGGGTGCTGGTGCTGCCCGCCTTGAGCGGAGGATCGATAGTGGCGGAGTTGATTTTGACGAGTTCATCCGCCTTGACCGCATGCGCCGGCGGCGCCGTAAACAAAGACACGGCAAGAAAAATTCCGGCGAGTATAGTGCCGTGTAAAAGGGGTCGGAAATTGCCTGTCACGATTATTCTGAAAAGAGAACTAGCCGCGCGATGCCGCGGTTCCTGAGCGGTATACATCCTACTTGGCGGCGGTGCTCTGCTTGCCGTTGCCTGAAAGCGGAACCGACCCTACTATTTCCAATCCGTAGCCCGGCAGATTGGCCAGCCGCGGCGTCGCATCCGACATGATAATCATCTTGCGCACGCCGACGTCGCGCAAAATCTGTGCGCCGATTCCGTAGTCGCGGAAATCTGCCTCCGGCGTGTTGGCCCGCGTAGTCGCGCGACGCGCCGGACGCCCGCCGTCAAAGTCCGACGCGAGCGCATTCGATTCGCGCTTCAGATAGAGCAGTACGCCTTCGCCCGACGCCGCGATTCGTTCCATCGCCGAGCGCAACAGGTTGCGCGTGTTGCGAACCGAGTAGCCAAACACGTCGCCGGGAAGGTACTCGCGATGCGCCCGCACCAAAATCGGCTTTTTCGAATCGACCTTGCCCATCACCAGCACCAGGTGTTCGGTGTAATCGACCAGGTTGCGATAGACGATCGCGCTGAACTCGCCGTACGCCGTCGGCAGCTTCGCCTCCGCGATCCGCTGGACCATCGTCTCGTTGCGCAGCCGGTATTCGATAATGTCCGCGACGGTGACAATCTTCAGCCCGTGCACTTTCGCGAACTCGACCAGGTCGTCGCGCCGTGCCATCGTGCCGTCGTCCTTCAGAATCTCACAGATGACGCCCGCGGGCTTCAGGCCTGCCAGTCGCGCGAGGTCGACTGCGCCCTCCGTCTGCCCCGTCCGCACCAGCACTCCGCCGTCGCGTGCGCGCAGGGGATAGACGTAGCCGGGAGTGATGAACTCGGCGCCGCTGGCGTCCTCGCGCACCGCCTGCAGAATCGTCGTCGAGCGATCCTGCGCCGAGATTCCCGATCCCGACGCGCGGCGCGCTGTGATCGCAGTCGTGAACGCAGTGCCGAACGGCGCCTGATTGTCGCCAATCATCATGCTGAGCCCGAGCCGGTCGATTCGCTCAGCCGACATCGGCAGGCAAATCAACCCGCGCCCGAACTTGGCCATGAAGTTAACCGCTTCGGGCGTCGCCTTCTCAGCCGCCATGCACAGGTCGCCCTCGTTCTCGCGCTGCTCATCATCCATCAGGATGATCATATGGCCGCGGCGTGTTTCCTCGAGCGCTTCCTCGATCGAAATAAACGGCGCGCGCGCTTTTTTGCGGGGACTTATCTCACCAAACATTCTGCTTCTCTCGCTAACCTTCTACTCAACTATATACCGCCAGCCAAGCATCCCACATCCTGCGGATAATGGCCGCGCGATGCTATCTTGGGCGACGTGGCGGCGGAAATCACGACGGCGGTTTTGTTGGCGGCAGGCCGCGGCAAACGCCTCGGCGATTTGACGGCGAGCACGCCGAAGCCGCTGCTCGATATTGCGGGCGCGCCGCTGATTTCGCACATTATCGACGCGCTAGTTGCTGCTGGACTTGCGCATTTCATCGTCGTGACGGGCTATCTGTCCGAGCAAATCGAAGGATGGGCGAAAATCTACGAACACGAAAATCCAGGAATCAAAATTACTACCGTCCGGCAGCCGGAACTGAACGGCACCGGCGGCGCGATGCTCGCAGCCAGATCTCATCTCGGCGGCCAGCCCCGCTTCGTTTTCGGATGGGGCGACATCCTGATGGACCGAGCGAACTACCCACGCTTCATTCATCACGGGCGCAACGACGAGTACGATTTGCTGCTCGCGGTGAATCGGGTCAAGAATCCGTTTCGCGGCGCCGCTGTTTATCTGGACGCGCACATGATGGTCGAACGGCTCGACGAAAAGCCGGCGCCGGGGACTGCGAAGACCGAATGGAACAACGCGGGACTGTTCGCAACCGGCCAGATAATTTTCGAATACCTCGCGCGGCTCGAACCGTCGGCGCGCGGTGAACTCGAGCTGCCCGGCTCAATCGCGCAAATGATCGCTGACGGCCGCGTCGTGCGAGCAGTCGACATGCGCGGATTCTGGAGCGACGTCGGTACGCCGGAAGACGTCGAGGCGGCGCGCGCATGGTTCAAGCCAAAAAGGAAGCGCCGATGAATCTGCCCGACGGATGGGACGATGAGGAGTTGGCGCGCGTTCGCAAGCTTGCGGCAAGACTTGGCGCCAGCGGCAGAGCACAAATCATCGCGGCGCGCGCGCCCGGCCGCGTCAACTTGATCGGCGAGCACACGGACTACAGCGGCCTGCCCGTGCTGCCAGTCGCGATCGATCGATCCACAATCGTCGTCGCGGCCGCGAACACGACAAGCGAAATTGAAGTGTCGAACGCAGATCCCGCGTGGCAGTCGCGACGCTTCGCAATCGAACGCCAGATTCCACCGTACGCAACCGGCGATTGGGCGAACTACCTGAAGGCCGCGATCCAAGGCGTGATCGATCACTTTCCTGGGCGCCATTTGCGCGGCATGTCGATGGTCGTGGGTAGCACAGTGCCGCCGGCCTCGGGGTTGTCATCATCGTCCGCGCTGACGGTGTCGACCGCGATGGTCTTCATGGCGATCAACGGACTCGAACTCGAACCGATCGAGACCGCGACGATGGTTGCGCGCAGCGAACGGTACGTCGGGACGCACGGGGGTGCGATGGACCAGTCGGTGTCGATTCTCGGGCGCCGCGATCACGCGTTGTTTATCGAGTTCAATCCGATCCGCGTGCGCGCGGTGAAGATGCCGGCGAACGCGGCGCTGGTCGTGGCAGACAGCCTGGAGGTTGCGGACAAGTCGGGAAAGGTGCGCGCGGAATACAATCGCCGCGTTGTGGAATGCTCACTGGCAGCGCGCATTCTTGGGCGCGCACTAAATCTGGACGGCGTGAAAATCCTCGGCGACGTGGTCCGCGCGATTCCCAACTGGAGTGCGGTGAATCTCGTCGAGAAACTCGCGGCCACATCGCCGGCGCGACTCGATGCGAACCTGAAAGAAGCGGCAAACATCCTCGGCGTCTCGCAGACGGCGCTCGATGCCGAGTTGCTTGGGCACGGCTCGACACGAATCGAGCTGGATTCGAATCGCCCGCTCGAAATCCTGAAACGCGCGCGCCATGTCTTGAGCGAAACCGAGCGCGTGATTCGCGCGGCTGACGTGCTCAACGCGGGCCGTCTCGATGAGATGGGTACGCTCATGAACGCCTCGCATCAGAGTCTCGCAGAGGACTTCGAATGCAGCACGTCGCGCCTCGACGCGATCGTGGAATGCGCTCGGCGCGGCGGCGCGATCGGCGCGCGGCTGACGGGCGCGGGTTTCGGCGGCTCGATCGTCGCGCTGTGCGACGTAGAAAATGCAAGCGCGGTGATTGAATCAATCGATCGCGGCTATTACGAAAAGTTTGCGCTTGGCGCATTGCCGGAAAATTTGCGAGCCGTATTGCACGCCGGACCGGGCGCGAGCGTGATCGATTTATCCGCTAACGCCTAATGCGCAGGATGCGCGCGGAGTGCGGCGGCAAATCGATCGTATCGAATATTTCAATTTTCTCGTCGAGTGCGAGATCGAGCGCAACGATTTCGCCAGCGTCCAGCTTCAGATCGAAGGTTTGCACGCGTGCACGCGAATCGCCGCGATTCAGAATCATCGCGATCGCCCCGCCATCGCCGTTTTCACTAATCAACCCGCGGACATCCTCGGTAGCCATCAGATCGAGCGCTAGGACCGGTCCGCGTTCCGCGTTTGAATCGATTTCTTCAGCGAGTTGCGCTACCTGCCGAAAGAGTTTCGCCGCCTCGGCATCGAGCAAGCTCATGTCGTCGGAGATCAAAAGCATCCCGCCGCTGGATACAATGACGGAGGCCAGCGCCGCTCGTTCGACGGCGGTGAGGCGAGTTTTCCGTGCGCGAAGCATCAGGCAATCGGGATCGTTCAGCCATAGCCGACGATGCATGAAGCTGCGCGCGATGATCGCGTCGAGCGCATAGACGGTCGACGGGTCGCCCGCGCCGGAAGCGGTCTTGCCCCAGAACGGCGAAACGTCGGGGCCGATGCGCATCCCGTCGACGATGCCGACCGCCTGCCCAATCGGGCAGCCGCATCCGAGGATGAACGCGTCATCACCGGCGCCGGCTCGAATCGCCTCGAGTCCGTGGCGCAAAGTTTCACCGCGCGTCAGATTTGGATCGAGACGCCGACCGGGCGCTGCAGCCGCGTAAAGAAAATCGAGCTTGAGATACGAGTAGCCGAAGTCCCGGGTGAGCTTCGCGAACAGGTCGCGCAGGTGCGCGACAAACGCCGGATTGCTCGGGTCGAGCGCGTACGCGAACTTGTCGTCGCTTGCGGTCCAGTTCGGGTTGTGGCCTGCGCGAATCGGTTCGTTCGTCTCGGCATGCATGATGAACCAATCCGGATGATCGATCATCACGCGCGAATCGCGGGCGGCGAGAAACGGCGCAGTCCAGATGCCTGGCTTGAAGCCGGCAGCGCGAATTTCTCCGGCAATCTTTTTGAGGCCGCCCGGAAACTTGGCGTTGGTGGTGTCCCAATCGCCGAGCGCGGACTGAAAACCATCGTCGAGTTGAATTACGTCGAGCGGAAACTCCGAACGCATCGCCTCCAGCGATTTAAGATTCGCCCGGAGCGCATCCTCGGTGATCGCGTGAAAATAGTGGTACCAGGAACACCATCCACGCTGGAACGGCGCGCCGACCCGCGCATTCATCCATCGGCCAGTTGCATCCGCCCATCGCGCGGCGAGCCGCGCGGCGGATTCATCGCTGGCTGCTACCAACAGCGGATCGAGTTCGCGATGCGCGCCGGCCGCGAGAGTTACGTCGTCGAGAATTGCGCGTGCGAATATTTTTTCAGGACTCGACACGGTGAGCGTCGAAAGAGAAGTGGCGGCGCCGATGAATCCTGCCAGGACGCGCTCGGTGGCAACGCTGCTCTCGACGATCGTGAAAAGTTCAGAGGTCTGCGCTTCCCGCGATTCGGGCGGCCGAGTAGTTTCGCTCTGATGATTGACGCGCGTGATGAAGTTAGCGGCGTCGCGCGGGTGGGTTCGCGAAGCGCCTACATCATAACCGCCCGACGCGCTCCATGACTGGTATCCGTGCTTGAAAAATCGCGCCGGCGCTGATGGCGCGAAGCCTGTCTGGACTTCGAAGATCGCATTTGTGAGCCGAATCGCGTCGCTCCCGCGATTTTCGATCGTAGCGCGGACGATGGTGCCGCCGATCGCTTGTTCCAGACGCGCGGAGAAAGAAACGCCATCGTGAATTGCGCTCGATTCGCTCGATCCCGACGGTGCAGAGAGATCCAGCTCGCGAGGATGACCGCCGGCATCGATGAAGCGGAGTTCGATTCGCGATAGAAGAGCACTCGCCACGTCGGTGAGAGTCGCAAAGAGATCGGATCGCGGCAAGTCACTCGATCAACTAAATCAGCTCTGTCAAAGTGAAAAGAGTTCACCGACTCGCGGAGAGAGAATCATCGACACAGTGCCGGAAATAGAAGCCGCCGAAGCCGACGAGGCGGGCGGAGACGTCCCTGCGCAGGATAGCTGGAGCGGCGGGCTGACCGCGTTCCGCGCCCTGCGGCATCGCAATTTTCGGCTCTTCTTCATCGGACAACTCATCTCGCTGATCGGCACCTGGATGCAGATGGTCGCGCAATCGTGGCTGGTGCTGAAGCTCACGAATTCGTCGCTGATGCTCGGCGTCGTGTCGTTCGCGGGCTTCATGCCGATCGTGCTGGTCGCATTGTTCGCCGGCGTCGTGGTCGATCACGTCGATCGTCGACGCCTGATAATCGGCGCGCAGACTCTATTGATGATCAGCGCGTTCGTGCTCGCAGCACTGACGTGGGCCGGCGTCGTCAAAGTTGAATACGTAATCGCGCTGGCCGCTCTTAACGGCTTTGTGAGCTCGTTCGACATGCCCGGACGCCAGGCGTTCGTGGTCGAGATGGTCGGGCGCGAAGATCTTCCCAACGCGATTTCGTTGAACTCGATGATCTTCAATGGCGCTAGAATGATTGGCCCCGCGATCGCTGGTATGTCGCTCGCGGTGATTGGAATCGCCGGCTGCTTCCTGCTCAATGGCGTCAGCTATCTCGCGGTCATCTGGAGCCTGCTCGAGATGGAGCTGCCACGGCGCGAGCGGCGCGAATTCGGCGCCACCATGATGCGTCAGGTGCGGCTCGGGCTGGCGTACGTCTGGCGGCATCGCCCGACGCTGTGGCTGCTCGTGCTGGTCGCGATCAACATGGGGATCGGGATGCAGTATTCGATACTGATTCCCGTCTTCGCGCGCGATCTACTCCACGTCGGCGCGCATGGCTACGGCTTCCTGATGGCGGCGCAGGGACTAGGCGCGGTGATCAGCGCAATCGTGATGAACATGCGCTCGACCGCTCCGAAAACGCTGCGGCAAAACCTGGTGTTCGGAATTTTCTGCATGGCGATCGCGACCGCCGGCTTCGGCGTGTCGACCTGGATGTCGCTCTCTCTCCTCGCGCAGATATTCATCGGCGTCGGCCTGATGAATCACATGGTGACGACCAACACTCTCCTTCAGATGTTCGTCTCGGACGAATTGCGCGGCCGCGTGATGAGTATCTACACGCTGTCGTTCATCGGCACTGCGCCGATCGGAAGCTTGGCCGTCGGCTACATCGGCGAGCATTACAGTCCGCGCACAGCAGTCCTCTTCTGCGCGGCATTCTCGCTCATGTGCGGATTCATCTTATTGACGAAGCTGAAGTTAATCGCCCAAGCGCAGGAAGCGATCGTAGAAACCACTTAATCGAATGGGAAACCCACCGTGGGTTTCACGCTTCCTTCGGCAGGGGTGACCCCTGCACCCAGTGAAAAGTGAGAATCGCGAAATGTCGCGGACGCCATTTCGCTCTCGCAGTTTCGGGGAGGCGGCGCTCCGCAATTACCTCTCCCGTTTATTTTACGGGAGAGGAGGCCGGCGGGCGCAGCCGCCGGTAGGTGAGGGTTCTTGGTTCAAGCTACACGCCAGCCAGTTCACCTCCGCGCGATTGTTCCGTTCGCTCGAACATGAGCGCGCAAAGTAACGGTTGCGCCCGGGCGCGACAGTCTTTGATAATCAAGCCGCCGTGCCGAAACATTCTCGAAAAACTCGTGACGCCGATGCCGATTCGCGCGCGGATCAGATTCGAGCACTTCCGCCGATCGACGAATGCCTTCGCGCCGCGGAGGCGCTCCCGGCCTTGGCTGGCCTCAACCGCAGCTACCTCAAAGTCGCTCTACAGCGCGCGCAGGCGGAGTTGCGGGCGGCGATTCTAACTGGCCGCGACGCGCGTCCGCGCGATCGCGACGCGATGATCGATGCTGTCGTGCGCGCCGCCGCGCACTCGGTTGCTGCCGATGAGCCTTTACTTCGACCCGTCGTCAATGCGACCGGTATCGTACTGCACACAAATCTCGGGCGCGCAATTTTGGCTGAGTCCGCGATCGAGGCCGTTGAAATGGCGGCGCGGTCTGCCGTTAACCTCGAATACGATCTCGAAACCGGGGGGCGTGGCGATCGCGACACGATCGTCGAGGACGAGCTATGTGCGCTGACGGACGCCGAGGCCGCCACTGTCGTGAACAACAACGCCGCGGCTGTCGTCCTCGCTCTAAACTCGCTCGCCGAAGGGCGCGAGGTGATCGTGTCGCGCGGCGAGATGATCGAAATTGGCGGATCGTTCCGTTTGCCCGATGTGATGGCGAAGAGCGGCGCGATTCTGCGCGAGGTGGGTACCACCAATCGGACGCATCCGAGCGATTATGCCGATGCGATCGGTCCACAGACCGCGCTCCTGCTGAAAGTACATCCATCGAACTATCGCGTTGTGGGATTCACAAGCGAAGTGACGCTCGAGGACCTGGTCGAAATTGGCCGCGCGCGCCGAATCGACGTGATGGAGGATCTCGGCGCGGGCGCGCTGATCGATCTGACGGAATACGGAATACCGCACGAGCCGATTGTGCGCGACCGAATCGCCGCGGGTGCTGCGATCGTCACGTTTTCCGGCGACAAGCTGCTCGGCGGTCCGCAAGCGGGCGTGATCGTAGGCCGCCGCGCCGCAATCGATCGCGTCAAGCGCAATCCCCTGAAGCGCGCGCTTCGATGCGACAAGCTGACGCTCGCGGCGCTCTCCGCGACGATGCGGCTCTATTTGCGCTCGGGCGATCTCGCTCATGAGCTGCCGACTTTGCGAATTTTGTCGCGGCGCGCGAGTGAGATTGGCGCGATCGCGCCGCGGGCGCGCGAGATCGTCGCGGAGCGGCTTGGCGACGGCTACGTAGTCGAGATCGTCGACGCAGCTTCGCAGGTCGGATCGGGCGCGATGCCGGTCGAGCAGTTGAAGTCGGTCGCGTTGCGTGTGACGCATCCGGAGAAATCAGCAAATGCGATCGCCGCGATGTTCCGGCGCGCGCGAATTATCGGGCGCATCGCCGACGATTCGTTCCATCTGGATTTGCGCACAATCGAGGATCCGTCAGTCTTTTCGGTCAAGCTTGAAACTGACTAGGATTGTAAAACTTTCCCTCGCGCAGGAAGCGGGAGCCGGTGAAAAAATGAAATTCGGAACGTTTCTATACCAGACCTCTCCCAACAGCATCGCGGCGGTCGCTCGCAAAGCCGAAGAGAGCGGTTTCGAATCTCTCTGGATTCCGGAACATATCATTTTGCCGGTAACCTACCGCTCGCCCTATCCGTATTCATCTAGTGGAAGGATGGGCGCGCCTCCGGAGACTCCCTTGCACGACCCAATGCTGGCACTGGCCTACGTCGCCGGCCTCACGACGAAGATTCGCCTCGCGACGGGAGTCTTCGTGCTGCCGATTCGCAACGCATTCACGACGGCCAAGGCGGTCGCCAGCCTGGACGTGCTCTCGGGCGGGCGATTTATTTTCGGCGTCGGGATCGGCTGGCTCGAAGAGGAGTTCGAAGGTGTCGGCATGAACTTCAAGGACCGCGCGCTTCGCACCCGCGAATATCTCGCGCTAATGAAGGAGCTGTGGACGAAGGATTCGCCCGAGTATCACGGCAAGACTGTCGGCGTCGAAGGATTCAAATTCATGCCCAAGCCCGCGCAAAAGCCGCATCCACCGATCGTGTTCGGCGGCAACACCGAGCCTTCGCTCAAGCGAGCCGCAAGACTCGGTGACGGTTGGTACGGAATCGCGGAGGGCAACGACGAGATCGCTGAAACGATCAAGCGGCTGCGCGAGCACGAGCGCGCAGCGGATCGGACGACGCCGCTGGAAATCACGGTGAGCAGGTTGCGCGAGCAGTTGAAGCCGGGCGACATCGAAAAATTTGCGTCGATGGGAGTATCGCGAATAATAATCGGGCCGGCCGCGACCACCCGGGACCATATCGCCGCGATGGAAAAATTTGGCGCCGAGGTGATCTCGAGGCAGTGATCGGCCTGTCGCAATTCGAGCCGATTTCATTGAAACTTGCGCCCGAGGATTTCTTACCAACATGAAAAGGTGTCCCCGCTGCGAAAAAACCTACCCCGACTCGGAAACCTTTTGCGATGCTGACGGAACCGCGCTGGTGCCGACCGGTCCCGCTTTTGCCGAAAGCGCCGGCGCCGACGAGGCCCAGCAAATCGAATGTCCCGTATGCGGCGGCAAAGCTCAGCCAGGCGAACTGATTTGCAACTTCTGCGGCGCGCGGCTCGGCATCGATCCCGCAGCCGAGCAGTACACTCCGCCTCCGGCGAGACCGTCCACGGCGCCGAGGAGTCCGACACTCAGGCGCGGTCCGTCGCCGTCGCGGCCTATTACGGGACGGATGCCGGAAGGCGACGACTCCGAAAAAGAAGGGCGCGGGATGTTCGGCGTCCTCGGCTATCTGATTGCGGCTATCGTCGCGCTCGGAGGCGGCGCGTGGCTCGCGATCCATCTCAGCAGCAAGGGAGCAGAGACGCCGGTAGCGAATGCATCACCCTCTGCGGCGGCGTCGGTGGCGGCTGCAGTGCCTACCGGGCCGTTGGTGGCGTTGGCGAACGCGATGCCGGTGCAGGTGACGGGAGAATCCGCATCGGCGCCCGAGCGCAACCAGGATGCGGCGCGCAAATTTTTCGACGATCACAAGAACCCATTGCTCGACAGCTATGAGCATGCACTCGCGGGCGACAACACTCTCCGCAATGCGATGGTGGTGCGGGTCAGGGTGCTGCCCAGCGGCAACGTCGACGCGGCGTCGGTACGGACGTCGACCAATCCAAACCCAGCCTTCGACGCCGAAGTGGTGAAGGACGTTTCGACGTGGAATTATCCGCCGTTCAGCGGTAGCGATGTCGAAATCGACTACCCGATAGTTTTCACCAACGATCCGTCGACCAAGGATGCGCTCGAGTCGCAGCTCAACACCAAGCTGACGGGACTGAGCCCGACTGAGCCGCCGGAGTTTGCCAGCTCGCCACCCGCGCCGTCCTCCGCGGCGTCGGAAGCGGTGAGCGCACCGACGCCGGCGAGTGTCGAGACGCCTCCCACGGAGGCCGTCGCGCCTGCGCCACTTCCCCCGGCACCCGCGCCGCGTAAGCATCATCACGTGGCGTCCGCGCCCAAGCCTCCGCCGATGACCTTGCAGCAGCGCGTGCTGCAGGTGCTGTCGTCGAATCCGCGTACGCGCCGAGTGAATTGTTATACCAGCGGCAACACCGTGACGATTTTCGGCAAGGTGTTCGACAACGACGCCAAGCTCTATACGGAAAAGCTGGTGCGTAATGTGCCGGGGGTCGGCAACGTGATCGACTCGCTGTCGACGGATCAGGCCGAATGGGCGGCGCGGCAGGCTGCGATCGCATCGCAGTTATACGCCGCGGGATTGAACACGGTGACGGTCAAGGTAATCGGCCACGACGCGTACCTCGACGGTACGGTCAAGACCGACGCGCAAAAACAGCAAGCCGTGACGATCACCGAGAACGCATCGCCCGTCCACGTGGCAGGAAACCTGATCAGGGTGGTGCCGGGTAACATGTTCGGATTCTGATCCGATGGACAACACGATGCTCGTCGGCTGTGATCGATACGGCCCGGCGTGTTACTATTGACACGGTAACAGCCGAACGCTTATATGGCGGAAAGGGCGCGGGATCCGCCGCTCCCATCAGGAGGACTCGATTTTCCATGGCTGACGCAGCACCTACGACACCCAAAGAAATCTTCGCGGCGATGCCCAGTCGCTTCAACAAAGACGCGGCGAAAGGTTTGAATGCTACTTACCAGTTTGATCTCTCGGGCGACAACGGCGGCAAGTGGAACGTCGTCATCAACAACGAAACCTGCACCGTGAATGAAGGACCGGCCGCTTCCCCGAGTATTACGATCTCGATGACCGCACAGGATTACGTCGACATGACGACCGGCAAGCTGAACGGTCAGGTTGCGTTCATGAGCGGCAAGCTGCGAATCGCCGGCGACATGGGTCTTGCGCTCCGCATGCAGAGTCTGTTTGCTTAAACTGTGAAGCTAACTCAACAATGACTTGAACGCCGGCCGGAGCCTTCAAAGGCCCGGCTGGCGCAAAATCCGCCTGAAAGAATCCCCACATAGAAATCATTCCAAGCCGAAACGCGCCGATAAAATTCAGATTCGGTACGCAGTCGAGACATAATCTTATCTACTGATTTAACGATCCCAGGCCGTCGCGAGTGCGAGAGCCAACTGCTGTTACTACATAATTTCGAGAATTAAAAATTCTGTTTCTAAAACGGTCCTAAGGATAAGGAGGACAAATCCACGTCACAGGAAGAGAGAACGCAAACGAGTTCCGCAGAGTTTGAGGGAGACCTCAACAAAGAAAGCGGAGAATCGACCGAGAACGGCCAGGACAACGATTCGCTGGCCTCAAAACTGTCGAAGGAGCTCAGCAACTGGCGGCGCAAGCGCACCTCGTCGCGGCCACGGCACTCTGACGGACCGGCTCAGAATTTTTCGTCAGAACCGGCACGTACGATCAAGGTTCGTGGTCATGAGACTTTGGTCGTTCGCAAACCAAAGCTCGCTGGCAAGCCCCCCACCAATACGAATCACACACCAAATAATCAGTAGTCAGTTTTACAGTCCGCGGATATGGGGTGGGGTGGTGCGGAGGAGCTAGGAGCGGAAGACTTCGACTGGCATTTCTCGCGATGCTTGCCGGGCAGGATATACCGTCGCGAGCAGGCATAGAATCATCGAGGCTACCGCGACGGCGGCGAAGTTCGACGGTTGTACGTCGATTGGCAGATTCGAGATGCCGTAGATTTCGCGCGGGATGTGAATGAACTGGTAACGCGCCAGCGCGAAGCACCCGACGGCGCCGAGGATCAGTCCGGCCACGGTTCCAGCAGCGCCGACGATCAGGCCTTTCAGCACGAAGATCAGGCGCACGTCGCGTCGCGTCGCACCCATCGCGATCAGCACCGCGATATCCTTGCGCTTCTCCATCACCACCATGATAAGCGTTGCGACCAGGTTGAACGCGGCAACGCCAATCAGCATCACCAGCACCAGCGCATACACCCGCTTGAGAAGTGCGAAGCCGGCGGCGGCAGATTCATTGAACTGGATCCAGTTTTGAACGCGATATGGGTTTGGGAACAGCTTGCGCATTGCGTCGGTGACCGCGTCGGTCTGATCGAGGTTGACCAGATGGATATCGACTCCGTCCACTTTGCCGACTCGGCCGAAGAAATCCTGCGCGTTCGCGAGGTTCATGAAGACCATGTTGGTGTCGATGAAGTTCATCCCCGAATCGAAGATCGCGCCTATCACGAATTGCCCGCTCTTGGTCGAGAGAGATCCGTCGGGCGAAATAATCGGCGCAACCATCCGAGCCACATCACCGGGCTTGACCTTGAGCTTCCTGGCAAGGCTGACTCCGATAGCAAGGCCGCCGGTTGAGACTGCGGGACCTGCGGCACCTGCCTGAACCGTGTAGCTTCTCGTTAGATCGTCGAGGCTGCCGGCCGTCATGTAGCGGCCCCATTGAGCGCGCACCACGGGATTGTCCGGCTCGACCCCGCGCACGACGACGCCGCCGATTCCGCGCCCCGAACTCAGCATCGCCTGCCCGATGATATATGCCTCGGCGCCGTTCACGCCGGGCACCGTCGCGGCTTTCTTCTCGACGTCCGTGTAGTTCTCGATCGATCCTTGCGAGTTGAGTATCTGAACTTGCGGGCTCAGGTTGAGCACGCGTTGTTTGATGCTCTGCTCGAAGCCGCCCATCACCGACAGCGTCATCGTCAGCGCGGCGACACCGATCATCACGCCGACCGCGGTAAAGATCGTCGTGATCGAGATGAAGGCGTCTTTGCGGCGAGCGCGCAGATACCGGAGCGCAATTTTGAGTTCGTATCGCACGAAGACCAGCGAGCGAACTCAGAATATCACGTTCTCTTTCTTTAGTTGCTCGATCTCGTCGGCGCTGAGTTTCAGCATACCGCGGAAAACTTCGTCGTTGTCCTGGCCAAGAATCGGGGCCGCCGAACGAAGCGTGCCCGGCGTGCGGCTCATCCGATGCTCGAGGCCTTCGTACGGCGACGGCCCCATCTCCTTGTGCTCGAGCCAATGCCAGAAGCCGAACGCCTCGAGGTTGTCGTCCTGGTGAATGTCGACGCAGTTCTCGACCGGATAGGCGGCGACGCCTGCGGCCTGCAACTTCGCGGTGAGCTCGTGCGCATTGTGGATGCGCGTCAGCGAGCCGACGAATTCATCGATCGCGCCGGCATTCTCGATCCGCGCGGACGCCGTCGCGAAGCGCGCGTCAGTGGAATCTGCGGCGAGTGCAGAGAGCGTCGCGCGCCACTGATCGTCGCCCGCGACTGCAATCGCGATCCATCGCTCGTTACCGTCCTCGTCGGCACATCGGTAGGCGCCGTGCGGAGCGTAACGCGCGGACGCATTGCCGCGCGGCTCGAGCACCCGGCCGGTCGCATGGTAGTCGATCAGCGCGGGCGCGAGATTCTGCATCGCAGCCTCGTACTGCGACATGTCGATGTACTGGCCCTTGCCGGTGCGGCGGCGATAGTCGAGGGCGGCGAGCAACGCGAACGCGGAAAATCGCGGCGCAATGAAATCCGTATACGCGCCGTATGGCGGCGCGCATGAGCCGGGGCCGTAGCCCGAGATGTAGTAGAAGCCCGACAGCGCGGCCATCAACTGACCGAAGCCGGGGTACAGCGCGTTGGGCCCGGTCTGCCCCTGCATGCAGGTCGAGAGCATGATGAGGTCGGGGCGCAGCTCGCGAAGATTTTCGTAATCGAGTCCCCAGTTGCGCATCGCCTTGGGCGTGAAACTCTCGACGATAATGTCGGCCCACGGCACCAGACGTTTGGCCAGTTCGCGCGCTTTAGGCTTGCTCAGGTCGAGCGTGATTCCTTTCTTCGAGGTGTTGAAGCTGGCGAAGAACTGACTGCGATTGATGCCGGGCATCGCGTCTTTCCAAGGCGGCCCGATTCGCAACACGTCGGGACGCGCGGCGGACTCGACCCGAATCACCTCGGCGCCGTTGTCGGCGAAATACTTGGTCGTGATCGGACCGACGCCGACCCAGGCGAAATCGAGAATGTGAACTCCTTCAAGTGCGAAACGGCTCATCTCGAATTCTCCTGGCTAAATCGAGCCGGCGGCTCGGAGCTTGTTCAATCGATCGGGCGTGAGGCCGAGGATGGCGCGGTAAATCTCATCGGTGTGTTCGCCGATTCGCGGCGCACGCGTGGTTGATCCGATTGGCGTCGCGGATAGTTTCGCGAACGGCCCGGGGAATGTGAGCGTGCGCCCGATGGTGTTGTGTGGCACCTGGGTCCAGAAGTCGCGCGCTTTCAGCTGATCGTCCGAGGCGACGTCGGCCACGTTCGCGACGGGCGCGAGAAAGATTCGCCGCTTGAGCCCCTGCGTGTAGATCTCGTGCTTGGTCATCGTCATAAGAAAGCGCTGGATCGTCGTCTCGAGATCGTCGATCTCCTTGTGGTCCTGGTCCGTCATCTTCATGAAGACTCCCGGTACCCACGAAACCCAATCCTTGGTGCGCATCCAGTCTGAGCCGAATCCGTTTTCGCGCATCCACTCGATCAGCGCCTTGGTCGAATTGCCGAAGGTGGTGCCGCCGGCGATCAGAATCGAGATGTGACCGTCCTTGCACTCGTACACCATCTTGCGCCGCGCGTCGGCTGAGCCGACGAAAATCCCGGTGCGCGAGAGATGGTTGCCGTGCAGGAACGGCATCGCCTGCTCGTTCATCAGCGTCCACACGATGCAGGCCTGCATGTTGACGACGATGCGCTGGCCGAGCCCGTCGATTTGGCGCGGGTAGTGCGCGAGCATCATCGCGATTGCGGCCTCGCCGCCCGCGTGCAAACCAGCTTGCGGCAGGCTCATCTGGATCGGCGGCTTCCCTTCTTCGCCCATCAGGTACATCATGCCGCCGGCCGCCCAGGTGATGATGTCGGCCCAGGCGTAATACTTGCCGGGACCGCTGTCGCCGAACGGCGTTATCGACGCATAAATGAGTCGCGGATTTTTTTTTGCGAGCGCGTCGTAGCCGAGCCCGATCGAATCGAGATAGCCGAGCGGATGCGACTCAACAAAAAAGTCCGACTTCGCCGCAAGGTCCGCGACCAGCGCGCGCCCGTCGGCAGTGTCGAGATTCGCAGTCACGGATTTTTTGCCGGCGTGATACGCGATCGAATACAGACAGTGATCGGGACCGACTTTGTCTTCGAGATACGGTGGGATGCGCCGGGTCGAGCATCCGCCGGGCGGCTCGACCTTGATAACTTCGGCGCCGAGGTCGGCGAACATCTTCCCGCACAGCGCGCCCTTCTCGTCAGTCAAATCGAGCAGGCGCAGTCCTTTCAGCAACTCTGATGGCATCGGTGAATGGTCCTCGCGAATCGCGCAGCTGAACCTTGGAATTTTATATCCTACCGCGCCAAAGATGTAACGGCGCGATAGGCGCGCTATTCCTGCTGCCGGGCGTGGCGCGCGGCGCCGATCGCGGTCGCGAAATCCGCGTGCTCGGGGATCAGGAAGCGACGGCCGAAGGGAAAACTGAGACGCTTCATCTCCTGCATGAATCGGAACAGGCGCGACAGCTTGCCCGTCAGCACAATGTTTTCCTGGCCACAGGCGCGGGCGCTCGCGAGTGCTAGCACGCCGATCGATTCCGTGATCATATTCATGATGGCGAGCGCTTTGTCCTCGGGCGTTGCGTCGGCGCTGATCTTGCCGAAGTTCGCGGCGGTGGTGTTCGGTGGCAAATCGCCGATCGAGCCGCCCGCGATGTCGCGAACGCTAAGATCGATGCGACGCAGGTCGCCCTTGCGCGCGAGCTTTTCGAGCCGCTCGATGGTCGAGACACCGAGCATGTGCTTGGCGAGCCCGAGCAGCGTGCCGCCTCCGACTCCGGTACCGCTGAAGTGCGCGATCTTGTCGCGCGTCGCGGACACGATCGCGGTGCCGGTGCCGAGCGAGACGACCAGCGCGCTGTCCAGCCCGGCGAGCGACGTGCCGCCGATTCCGATCGCGGTGAACTCGTTGACCTTGACCACCGGCCTGCCGAGCAGAGATTTGGTCAGCACGCGTGAGCCCGCGCCGGTAGCGGCGACGCATTCGACGTCTTCGAGTTTGATGCCGAAGTCCGAAACCAGTTTGCCAAGAGCGCCCGCGGCCGCAGCGACCGGGTCGTTGGCCTCGATCGTTACGACGTGTATGCCGCCATTTTCGAGGATGACGGCGTCGGTGGTCGAACCGCCGATATCGATGCCAACGATCATAGGTGGTGCCGGCTCCTGTCCAGCCCGTGTTGAAGCTAGATCAGCCGTGGCCACCTGCGCAACGACACGCAGCAGCCTTCGAGAGCGCCTTAGCCGGACCTCGTCACTGTGATACTTTTTGAAAATGGCACGGCGCAAGGCCGATTCGTCGCAGAGTCTCTTTCCACCGCGCACCCCGCTCAGCCAGCCGCTGGCCGACCGGATGCGTCCGCGCACGCTCGACGAAATAGTGGGGCAGGAGCATCTGCTGGGACCTGGAAAGTTCCTCAGCCAGATGGTCGCGGCGCATGTGTTGCACTCGATGATCCTCTGGGGACCGCCGGGCACCGGCAAGACGACGCTCGCTATCGTGCTCGCGGAGCAATCGGGCGCGGTGTTTCGCAAGCTGGCGGCGGTGACCTCGGGCGTCGCCGATCTGCGCGAGGCGGTCGAGGCGGCGCGCCACGATCTCGAGGCCGGCAAGCGCACCGTGGTCTTTATCGACGAGATCCATCGATGGAACCGCGCGCAGCAGGACGCGTTTCTGCCGCACGTCGAGAGCGGGCTGATCACGCTGATTGGCGCAACCACGGAGAATCCGTCGTTCGAGGTCATCTCGGCGCTCTTATCCCGAATGCGGCTGCTCGTGCTGCAGCCTCTGTCGGAGGAAAATGTCGCGACTCTGGTGCATCGCGCGCTCGCCGACAAGGAGCGCGGACTTGGCAACAGCGGACTCAAGCTGGGTGTCGGCGCGATCGACGAGATCGTTCGATACGCCGGCGGTGACGCGCGGCGCGCGCTCGGCACGCTCGAGATTGCGGCAGAGTTCGCCCAGAACGTGGGCGCGACGCTGATCACTCCCGAACATATTCGCGAGTCGGCGCAGCAGAAGGCGCTGCTCTACGATCGCGCGGGCGACGAGCACTACAACGTCATCTCGGCGTTTATCAAGAGCATGCGCGGCAGCGATCCCGACGCCGCGGTTTACTGGATGATGCGGATGGTCGAGGCGGGCGAGGATCCGCTGTTCATCGCGCGCCGGATGGTAATCTTCGCGTCCGAAGATGTCGGCAACGCCGATCCGCGCGCGCTGCAAGTGGCGATCGCGGTCAAGGAGGCGGTGGACTTCGTCGGGATGCCGGAAGGCGTGATCCCGCTCGCGCAGGGCGTGACGTACCTGGCCAGTGCGCCGAAGTCCAACGCGTCGTATCTCGCGATGCGCGCGGCGAGCGAAGATGCGAAAACCCTTGGCGCGCTGGCGGTTCCGCTGCATCTGCGCAACGCGCCGACGCCGATGATGAAGGGACTCGGCTACGGCAAGGACTACCGCTATCCGCACAATTTCGAAGGCGCGCTAGTCGCGCAAAGCTACCTGCCCGACGAACTCGGCGAAAAAATCTATTACGAACCATCCGAGCGCGGATACGAAATCAGAATCCGCGAGTTCCTTGCCCGCGCACGCGCTGCGCGCAATCCCGCGTCGCGGCGCAAACCGGGCGGGAATGAGTGACCGTCGTCATCCTGATCGAAGCGAGCATTGCGAGCGGCAGGACATGGCTTCTGGCCTCCGGACAGCTTCGCGTCCAGCGAAGCCGGTACCGGTTCTGAAATCGCGCAGCGCTCCTTAAAAACGAACCGCGAGAATCGGAGCGCACCCGTTCTCGCGGTTCACACAAATCAGTCGAGAGATTACTTCGTGCCGAGAACCGAATCCTTCAGCGCCTTGGCGGCAGTGAAGCGAAGCCGGGTGCGCGCCGGAATCTTGATCTCCTGACCGGTGGCCGGATTGCGTCCCATGCGCGCTTTGGTCTTGCGCTTGCGGAAAATCCCGAGACCGGCCAGCCGCAGCGATCCCTCCTTCTTGAGCTCGCGGACTACCAACGAGTTTAGTTCCTCGAGCACCTGCTTCCCCTGCTTCTTGGTGAGTCCGAGCTTGTCAGCCATGTAGGCTGCTACCTGCGATTGCGTCATCATCCTCCTCCTTGCGATCCGTGGTTGCGGGCTTTCAGTGAGGGTGAACGAGTACCGCGACAATTTCAAGTGCGCGCGGCAGAAAAACGGCTCTTTTTCTAGGGATCGTGATGGTTTTTGCACAGGCTGCTCGCGTCCGCGTTGAGCCCCAAGGGTTTTACGCGGGCGGATCACGCAGACAACGCTATTGCGCCGTCAGTAGCGGACTTCGACGAGGTAGAGACCGCCCGGCGGCGCGTTAGCCGGAGCGGTATGACGATCGAGTCCTTGAAGGATCGTCGCGACTTTATCCGCCGTGAGCTTCCCGCGTCCCACATCAACCATCGCCGCGACCATCGCACGCACCATGTGCCGCAAAAAACTGTTCGCTTCGACGCGATACAGAAAGACGTCGGCGTCACGCGTCCACTCACTCGAAATCACGCGGCGCACGGTGGTCGTCACGGCGGTGCCGAGAGAGCGGAACGCGGCGAAGTCGTGCTCGCCGACGAAGATGTGCGCGGCGCAATTCATCGCGGTGAGATCGAGTTGGTCGCGGACCAGCCAGCTATAGCGGTACTCGAAGGCGGACGCGACTTTGCGATTCAGCACGCGATATTCGTACACGCGCGAATGGGCCGCGCGCCGCGGGTCGAAGTTGTCGGGCGCGGGCGAGATGTCGAGCACCACGATATCGGCAGGCAGAAGCGAGTTCAGAGCGCGCTGCAATTCTGCCGGGTCAAACGGGCGCGGAATCGAGATCGATGCGACCTGGCCGCGCGCATGCACGCCGGCGTCGGTACGGCCCGAACCGAAGACGCGGATCGGCGCGGAGAAAATCCGCTCAAGGGCGGCTTCGATCCTTCCCTGGATTGAATCGTGGCGCGGCTGAAGCTGCCATCCGGAATACTTGCTGCCGTCGTACTCGAGCGTGAGCTTGAGGACCATCGCGCGGCGATCACGCGAGAGTCGGCGAGCTGAGCGCCAGCATCTCGGCGATCCAGAGCGCTCCCAGCGCCGCCAGGCGCGTATTATCGAACACGCACCAGAGAGACAGCGAGTCGGCGCGCGTCTCGACGCTGACGACGATCGCCTCCTGGCCGACGGCGTCGATCACGCCGAGCGGCTCGCCTTCCTCAGCGATGAGGATGCCCGGAGCAACTCGCAGCATCTCGACAGGATCTTCGCCGTTGCCGGTGCGATCGCGCGGCCGCTGAATATCGATGGTCAACCCGGAACCGTGAAGGACGGGAATTGCGACGACCTGGATGGAGAGCGGCAGTGATCTGTCGAGCAGCTTCGCGACTTGCGCGGCGATTGCAGTGGCGACAGAGCGTTCGTGCTCGCGCATGAAGGCGTTGAACCCGCGCTGGACTTCCTCGTCGTCGAGCTCGAGCCGCGCACTCAGAAGATCGGTGGTCTGGTCGACGGTGGCGGTCAGCATTTCCATGCCGCCGGCGCTCGCGCCGAGCATCCCGGTCGCGGCAACGAAACCGCTGCGCGCGCCGAGGACCTTGAGACAGGTGGCGAGCACGTGAGCGGCGGGATGTGGAATCGCGAAGACTTTCGAATTGCGCAATTGCTTGAATGTCTCGCGCGGAGTGAGCCCGGGCGCGACCATCGGCAAATCAGAGGGCGGGCGATTCGCCGCGCTCAGATCGATCAGAATCGGACCGGGCTGTGCGGCAATGATTTCGGCCGCGCGCGGCGCCGGAATCGCGAGGAACGCGATATCGAAGCCGCGAAGATCGGCGGGACTCTCGAGCGCGTCGACCAGACGCTCCTCACCGCCCGCGTCGACGGTCTGCATCGCGCCCGCTTCGGTGGTGAAGAGTTTCAGTTCGCTCAGCTGAAACCCGCGCGCGGCGATCAGTTCGATTAGCTGGTTGCCGACCGCGCCGGTGGCGCCGACAACCGCCACTCTCGGTTCGCGGGTATTACTCATTCGCCTTCGCTTTCGCTGCTCTCGAGTTTTTCGCGCACCAGCCGGCCCATCGCCTTGCATCCCACGATTTGCGTGCCGGTGCCGCCGTGAAGATCGCGAGTGCGATAGCCGTCACGCACCACAGAATCGACCGCCTGCGAAATCAGCTCGGCTTCGGATCGCATGCCGAGCGAATGCTCGAGCAACAGGCCAGCCGACAGGATCGCGGCGAGCGGATTGGCCTCGTCGCGGCCCGCGATATCCGGGGCGCTGCCGTGAATCGGCTCGTACAGCCCGACGCGGAAGCCGGCGCTGTTGAGTTCCTCACCGAGCGACGCCGACGGCAATAGGCCCATCGATCCCGCGAGCACCGAGGCTTCATCGGTGAGGATATCGCCGAACATGTTTTCGGTGACGACCACGTCGAAGTCCTTGGGGCGCCGTATCAGATGCATCGCCATCGAATCGACGAGCTGATTTTCGAACGCGACGTCTTTGAATTGTGCGCTCAACTCGGTTGCGATCTCGCGCCACAAGCGGGACGTTGCCATCACGTTGGCCTTGTCGACCGAGGTAAGTTTCTTGCGGCGCTCGCGAGCCAGCTCGAAACCAAATTTGAGCACGCGCGCAATTTCGGCTTCGCTGTAGAAGCACGTATCGACCGCCTCGCGACCGTCTTTCGCATTGCGCTTTTCGCTTGGCTTGCCGTAGTAGATGCCGCCGGTCAGCTCGCGGATGATTACCAGGTCGACGCCGTTAATCACTTCGGCCTTGAGCGGCGACGCAGCCATCAGTTCCTTGACCGTTTTCACCGGGCGAATGTTCGCGAACAGTCCCAGCGCTTTGCGGAGTCCCAGCAAAGCCTGCTCGGGACGCTGCTCGGCGTTGGGCTTGTCCCATTTCGGTCCGCCGACGGCGCCGAGCAGAATCGCGTCGCTGTCCTGCGCGTGCTTGAGCACTTCATCGGGCAACGGAGTGCCGGAGGTGTCGAGCGCGTGACCGCCGATCATCCCCTCCTTGAACTCGAGATCGACCGCCGATCGGCGCGCGATGATCTTGAGAACCTGCAGAGCTTCGCCGACGACCTCGGGGCCGATGCCGTCACCTTTGAGAACTAGAATTTTATAGGCCATGCAAAAGCGCTGAACGCCTGGACGTGAGTGATCGGGAGGAGCGCAAACAATCTCGACCCGTCAGTGTATAGCCTCGAAGATTACGACTGCAGATTGGCGCGACAGCGATGTAGCAAACCTCGCCACAGTGGCGGGAGCCGCAGCAAACCGCACATCGCGCTGAGTGAAGAGCGAATTCAAGTTGAAACTCAAGCCCTCAAAGCACTAGCCCAAGTGTAATGTTGCGGCAAGCCCCATTTCGACGGCTCACGGAACGTCGGTGGTTGGCTTGAGCGGGGCGTGCTTGCGGGCCTTCAGCCGGTTGAGCGCGTTTACCAGCGCGAGCGCACTCGCCATGACGATATCGCTATGCGCACCCTGGCCGGCGACGGTCACGCCGTTCTCGCGAATCATGCAGCTGACTTCGCCGAGCGCGTCGGTGCCGCCGGTAATTGCTTTGACAGCGTAGCGCTCGAGCGCGGGATTGATTGCGGCGATTTTGTAAATCGCCTTGTAGCAGGCGTCGACCATTCCGTCGCCTTCGCTCTCAGCCGAGCACTCTTTTCCCTCCACGCGCAGTGTGACCTCCGCGTGCGGCGTACTCTTGCTCGACGACGCGCACTTCAAATCGACCAGCTCGAAATGATCGGTCGTCCGCCGTGCGCTCTCGGTGACCAGCGCCAGGATATCGTCGTCGTACACGATTTTCTTTTTGTCGCAGAGTTCCTTGAAATCGGCGAACGCCTTGTTCACGTCGACGTCGTCGATATCGACGCCAAGTTCTTCGAGCCGGTTGGTGAATGCGTGCCGCCCTGAATGTTTGCCCAGCACCAGCTTGTTCGACGGGATACCGATGTCCTCGGGCTTCATGATTTCGTAGGTGAGCTTGTACTTGAGTACGCCGTCCTGATGGATTCCGGCTTCGTGCGCGAATGCGTTGTCGCCGACAATTGGCTTGTTGGCCGGCACCGACTGGCCGATCACCTGCGACAGCAGGCGCGAGGCCGGGTAGATCTGGCGCGTGTTGATGCGCGAACCCACGCCCATCAGGTCGTGGCGCGTCTTCATCGCCATCACGACTTCTTCCAGCGAGCAGTTGCCGGCGCGCTCGCCGATTCCGTTGATGGTGCACTCGATCTGACGCGCGCCGTTGCGCACCGCCGCCAGCGAATTCGCGACCGCGAGCCCGAGATCGTTATGACAGTGCGCGCTCCATATCACTTTGTCGGCGCCGGGAACTTTCTCGCTCATGTACGCGAACATCCGGCCGAATTCCTCGGGGATAGCGTGGCCGGTGGTGTCGGGCAGATTGATCACAGTCGCGCCCGCGCGAATCACCTCGGTGCAAACGTCGACCATGTAATCCCAGTCGGAGCGCGACGCGTCCTCGCAGGAGAACTCGATGTAGTCGAGATGCTTTTTCGCGCGCGTGACGGCCCAGGTGGCGGCGTCGAGTACGTCCTCGCGATTCATGTTCAGCTTGTACTTGAGATGGATTTCCGAGGTCGCGATGAAAATGTGAATCCCCGGATGCCTGGCTTTGTCCACTGCGCGCAAGGCCGAATCGACATCCTCTTCGCGCGTGCGCGAGAGACTGAGCACAATGGGCTCGGTCAGCGCCTGCGCGACGCGGTTCACAGACTCGAAATCGCCGGGCGAAGATACCGCGAAGCCCGCCTCGATGATATCCACGTTCAGGCGTTCGAGTTGACGCGCGAGCGCGATTTTCTCTTCGACGTTCATGGTGCAGCCGGGCGACTGCTCGCCGTCGCGCAGGGTCGTGTCGAAGATCCGGACGTAATCGTTGTTGTCGTGCGTAGCCGTGTTCGTATGCGCCATCGTCATTACCTCCCGCATCATCGCCGCGGGATCAGCGGGCCAATCGTTCGCCAGGAGCGGAAACTGAAGCGTGAAAAAGAAAACGCCCCGGGCGGCTTCGATCGGCCCACTGCCCGGGGCGTGTGTCTCAGTTTAATCAGGCCGTTAAACCTGTCCGGACGCGCGCCTGGCGTGGGCCCCTGTAAGGGCCAGGCTAAGCAGCAGCTCCGGTAGCAGGTTGCAATACATCGTGTACGGATTGTAAGCGGGCGCGGAGACCTCAGTCAAGCGGTTTAGCGCGGTGCGGGCTGGTGGTCGCGGAGGTTGCGGGTGCTCCGAGCAGAATCCGGTTGCGGCGCGCCGTTGGCGTCGTGAGATTTTGCGGGTGCGACCGGGTGTAGGACAGAGACTTTGGCGCTCAGGCGTTCGCCGCGAAGCATCAGCACTGGACCGGATAATACATACGCAGAAGAAAGCAGGAACGCGGTGAGCTGCGGCATCGCGAACAGCATCGCCGCAACCACCATCATGGTGATTACCAGTTCGACCTGCGCCCGCTTTTCAAACTTCATTGTTTTGAAGCTGGGGTAGGGCACGCGCGAGATCATGAGTCCGCCGAGGACGAGCGTGAACGGCACCATCAAGGTGCAAAGCATCCGCGGCGACTCGAATTCGAAGTAGCTGTAGGCGAGCGAGGTCGTTGCGATCATCAGGGCGGCGCCGGGGATTGGCAAGCCGACGAAGCGGCTCTTGTCGGCGGTCGCGGTCTGCACGTTGAAGCGGGCCAGGCGAAGCGCACCGCACAGGACGTACAACCCGCCGACCGCGATTCCGATGGAACCTACCGGCCGCAGCGCCCACGAGAAGGTGAGCATCGCAGGTGCGACGCCGAACGCGACCACGTCGGAGAGGCTGTCAAACTCGACGCCGAACTGGCTCGAAGTGCGCGAGGCGCGCGCGACCCGTCCGTCGAGGCCGTCGCAGAAGAAGGCGATGACGATCATCACGGAGGCGACTTCGAAATGTCCGGTCACTGCGGAAACCATCGAGTAGAAGCCCGACAGCAGGCCGATAGAAGTGATCGTCGCGGGCAGCAGGAAAACGCCGCGGCGAAATGGCCCGTCGGCGTTGAGGGCTGGGTCTGCGCTGCGGTCCGGATAGATTTCCATCCGCAAACGAGCGTCGCGCGAACGGCGGGAATTGCGGCTCATTGATCGATTGCTCCGATGATGGATTCTCCGGCGCGAACGCGCTGTCCGACCGACACCGCAACCCGGTACTCAGCCGGAAAAAAATGATCGACGCGGCTTCCAAACATAATCAGGCCGATCCGCTGACCTGCCTGTATTCTATCATGCGCGCGGAGCCGGCAAACTATCCGGCGGGCGAGATATCCGGCCACCTGTAGCATGCCGAACATGCGGCCCGACGGGTCGGTCATCGCGATCAGGTTGCGCTCGTTGTGCTCGTTGGCGTCGTCGCGAAAGGCGGCGCGGAATTCGCCCGCGGTGTGCTCAACCATCACCACTTCGCCGCCGACCGGAGCGCGGTTCACGTGGACGTTGAGCGGGGACATGAACACCGACACACGATGGTAGAGCCGGCCCGTCGATCCCGGAAAGGGCTTGTCGGAAATGTCGGTGACCTTGCCGTCGGCGCCAGAAATTACGACGTTTTCGGTGCGCGGCGGGTAGCGTTCAGGATCGCGAAAGAAAAGCGCAATCGGGATTGCGAGGATTACCAGGATCGCGCCGATCGATTTGATGCCGAGCACTATCAGGACGATTCCGACGACGGCCAATCCCAGCGACATCGCCACGCCTTCGGTCGCGATTCCGATCGCACCTGCGATGCGTGCGAGAATCGGGCCCGGCGCCGGGCGCCCGCTGTCGGTTTCGCCCGCCATGGGGATCTAGTTCCTGGACTTATCGACTAATCGATCGCTCGCGAGCCATGGCATGAACGCTCGCAACTTGCGGCCGACTTCTTCGACCGGATGCTTCTCCGCTTCCTTGCGCAGTTCGCGGAAACGCGGCAGTCCCGCCTTGTAGTCGCCGATCCATTCGTTAGCGAACTTGCCCGATTGGATGTCGGCGAGGATCTGTTTCATCGCCGCGCGCGAATCCTTGCCGATCACCTTGGTGCCGCGGGTCATATCGCCATACTCGGCCGTGTTGCTGATCGAATAGCGCATATTCGAGATTCCGCCCTCGTAGATCAGGTCCACGATCAGCTTCACTTCGTGCAGCGTCTCGAAATACGCCATCTCGGGTGCATAGCCGGCTTCGACCAGGGTCTCGTAGCCGGCGCGAATCAGTTCGGTGAGTCCGCCGCATAGCACGGATTGTTCGCCGAACAAGTCGGTTTCGGTTTCCTCTCGGAACGAGGTTTCGATAATCGCCGCGCGTCCTCCACCGATCGCACTGCCGTACGCGAGACCGACTTTGGTGGTGTCGCCCGACGGATCCTGCTCGACGGCGAGCAGGCACGGTACGCCGCGGCCCTTGGTGTACTCCGATCGCACGAGATGGCCGGGACCCTTTGGCGCGATCATGAAAACGTTAACGTCAGCGGGCGGCTTGATGAATTTGAAATGGATATTAAAGCCGTGACCGAAGGCCAGGTACTTGCCCTTGGTGAGATGCGGCGCGATTTCGGCCTCGTAAATCTCGGAGCCCATCTCGTCGGGCACGAGGACCATGATGATGTCGGCGCGCTTGGCCGCTTCCGCAGTGTCGAACACCTGGAGGCCCTGCTTGGTGGCCTTTTCGCGCGACGGCGATTTCGCAGTCAGCCCGACGCATACGTCCATTCCGCTGTCGCGCAGGTTGAGCGCATGCGCATGGCCCTGGCTTCCAAAGCCAATGACCGCGATCTTCTTGCCTTTGAGCGCGGACAGGTCCGCGTCGCGGTCGTAGTAAACCTTCATTTGAATTTCTCCCGAATTTTCTCGCTGTCAGATTATTCAGCTTCGCGCGCTCGCCGACCCTGGTGATTGTCATGATTGAGCTGGACCGCGCGCGCCATTGCAACTTTGCCCGAGCGCACTACTTCCTTGATGCCGAGCGGGCGCACGATAGCGATGAACGCCTTGATCTTCTCGTTGTCGCCCGTCAACTCGACCGTGATTGCGCGCGGGCCAATGTCTATAACGTGGGCGCGGAACGCGGTGACGATCGAGTCCAGTTCCGAGCGCGTGCGCTCGTCGACCGAGACCTTCACGATCACCATCTCGCGATCGATCGTCTCGACGTCCTTGAAGTCGGTAATCTTGATCACCGACACCAGCTTGTTGAGCTGCTTGTTGATCTGCTCGACGATCTGATCGTCGCCGGTGGTAACCAGCACGATCCTCGAGACCGTCGGGTCGAGCGGATCTTCGTTGACGGTCAGGGACTCGATGTTAAAGCCGCGGCCCGAAAACAGTCCGGCCACGCGTGCGAGCACGCCGAATTCGTTTTCAACCAGAACCGATATCGTGTGACTTGTCATGCGGTGGAGTGCGCGCGCTCATGGCCGGACCCTTGGTATCAGCGAGCCTCTTGTTGATAGCGGCCGAGAATCGCCATCATGCGGTCTTTCGAGGCCAGCTTAAGCTTCTGGATCCGTTTTTCTTCTATCTCTTCTTCGTTGGTCAGATAAAGCTTGTGTCTAAAGACTTCGAGTTTTTGTTTGAGCGCTTGATGCTCGGTGTAGAGGGCCCTCAGCTCCTCGTCATGGGTCAGATGCTGCCGAATGAGTTCTTCCTCTCGATGCTCCATACGCCCTCCGTGCCTAAGCCTGCCGGATTTTTTGAAGTGGGCTTGAACGTAGCCTCCGGCGTCCTGATGTATAGCGGCTCCAGCGAAGCCGCTCGATCCGTTTCACCACGGGCAAACCGCGCCCCGCCTAGCGCCGCGACGCAGACTCCGCGCAAATCGAGCATCCCTGTATCGAAAACCGCCACCCTATGACCCCGCGATGCCACAAGGGCCGCCGCATCCTTCGCCCTGCCATCACCGATGAACATTACGTCCTCGGTGATGCGCGATGCCAGGTGTTCGAGCGCGATAACCAATTCCTCTGACAGTTTTTCTAGCCCATCGGCCACGACTCGGTAAAGAGCCGCGTAAACTTCGCCTTTGCGAGCGTCGACAACCACGCAGACCAGCCGTCCTTCGATGATATTGTTGCGCTCGAGTGCTGCTAATGCCATCGCGTCGAAACCGGGCACGCCGACGAGCGCGCATCCCGACGCCATCGCGATTCCCTTCGCGTAGCTGAGTCCGATGCGAAGGCCGGTGAACGATCCGGGGCCCGTGCCGACCGCTATCGCACCGACATCACGAATCGACAATCCCGCCGCGCCAAGAAGATCGTCGACGGCGCTCGGCAATGCGGCGCCATGCGACGTCGCCGGACGCTCGAGCGACGCGGCGACTCGCCCGCCGGCAATCACCGCGAGACTTGCGATTGATGTGGAGGTATCGAGTCCCAGGACCGGGCGCGATTCGGCCGCCTGATCGAGCAGCCGATTAACCCTGCACAATACGCGAGATGTCATTGAAGATTACAAACGCCATCAGTGCCACGAGCAAAAACAGTCCAACCTGGAGCATCGCCTCGCGATAGCGAAGTTCGAGCGGCTTGCCCTTGATGCCCTCGAAAACAAAGAACAGCAGGTGTCCGCCGTCGAGCAGCGGCACCGGCAACAGATTTATGATGCCGAGTTCGAGACTCAGCATCACGGTGAACATCGCGAGGTTGGCGAAGCCGCGATGCGCTTCCTGGCCGGCCATTTGCGCGATCATGATTGGACCGCCGAGCGCGTCTTTCACCGGCGTGCTGCCGCTGAAGATACTGGCAATTCCGACCACCATCTGCACGGTCATCTCGACCGACGTCTCGCATGCTTCTCTGACGGCGCCGATTGGGCCGTACCGCTTGGTAGTTTCGTCGCCGCTGGGCTGCACGCCGATTACCCAGGAGGTCGCGTTGGTACCGTAAATGGTCTTTTGATCGAGCCGGGTCGGCGTGATCACGATCGTGCTGTTGGTGGATTTGCCGTTCTGCTGCCGCTGGATTTCAAGCTTGACCGGGGAACCGTCTCCCGCTTTTACGGTCTTGGAGAAGTCGGCCCACGTATCCATCGGCTCGCCGTTAACCGCGATAATTCGGTCACCGGTGAGAAGCCCGGCCTTCGCGGCGGGGAGATCCTTGGTGGTCTTGCCGACGACCGGCAATAGGGTTGGGACGCCGTACATGAAAACGAACGTGAGCAGTAGAGGGGCAAAAATGATGTTGGACAGCGGTCCTGCGAGCACGATCAAAACGCGCTTGCCGAGCGACTGAGTCGGGAACGCGCGGCTGCAATACGCCTCGATCAGCACTGTGGGAGGACGTTCCGCGAGCTCTTTGATTGCGTCGTCGACTTTGGGATGAGCGCGCACTTCGTTGAGGAGCAGCGCCTCGTCGGGCTTCAGCTCGCGTCCGAGAATAGTCTGTGCGACACCGGCGCCGGACTGACTCAAACGCTCGGCTAGCGCACGCAAGTGTTGGTCGAATTCGGAGCCGGCGAGAACCACCCCATGCTCGCGCGCGGCGCCGATCAGATCGAGACCGATTTCGTGAAGATATAATTTGATTTCGTCGGGCGTGGGCTTCTCGCCGACTTCATCGCCGAGCATTCGAACGTAGCCGCCGAAGGGAGTCGCGCCGAGTGAGTACTCGGTCTCGCCGCGCCGGAATCCCAGAATTTTTGGCGGATAGCCGACCGAGAATCGCAGCACGCGAACCCCGACTTTTTTCGCCATCGCGAAGTGTCCCGCCTCGTGCACGACCACTAGCACGGCGAAGACCAGCGCTGCGTAAAGAATCGACGATATCATTTAGTTTACTCGCAAGGTTCGACGGGACATTTCGGGGCGTGAAAATGCGGCCCCCAAAAACCGCATCATTGAAACCAATAGTAGGCGAAAAAGAGTGCGAAGACCAGTGAACAAGTGCGATCGAGCAGGCCGCCGTGACCGGGAAAAATCCAACCCGAGTCCTTGACTCCCGCCGCGCGCTTCAAAGCCGAGCCGGCCAGATCGCCGAGCTGCGCAAGAATGGAAATCATAGCGGCAAATAGCAGGATTCGGCCCACGTCCCAGGTTGCGCCTATCAGCTTAAAGAGCAACCATCCGCAGATGATAGTCGCGACCAGGCCGCCTATTGCGCCTTCAACCGTTTTGTTGGGGCTGACGCTCGGCGCGAGCTTGGTCCGGCCCCTGTACCGGCCGACGAAGTAGGCGCCGCTGTCGCTCACTACAGCCAGCAGGATGACCAGCAGGAGAACCTTGACGCCGCCGGGGCGATTGCGCACCAGCGAGAAGAACGGGAATAGAAATCCGACGTACGCGGCGCCGATGAAGACGAGGCGCGGTCCGCGGAACCTTTCGCCGCCGCCGGCTACTTCGATTCGTATGACCAGCCCGAGCATCATCAGGATCACGATCAGCGGCACGACCCATCCAACCCATCCGAGGTTGGCGCCGTAGAGAAGCGCGAACAGCGGTATGCCGCCGACGACGGCGAACAGCGGTATCGCGACCCAGTGCAGAGCGCCGGTCATCTCGGCGACTTCGTAGAGTCCCCAGAGCCCGGCGATCACATTTACAATCTTGAAAAACCAGGGCGGCGCGAAAAGCACGAGTGCCGCGACCGCTGGCAGCAGGATCGCCGCTGTCAGAAGCCTAGTTCTGAGCACGCAGGCGAGTGTCGGAGCCGTTCGTGACTGCGCCGAAGCGGCGCTCGCGAAGCTGGTAGGCGGCGATCGCGCTTAAGAATTCACGCTCGCGGAAGTCGGGCCACAGAGTGTCGGTGAAATAAAGTTCGGTGTAGGCGAGCTGAAAGAGAAAAAAATTGGAGACGCGCAATTCTCCGGAGGTTCGAATCAGCAGGTCGGGATCGGGAAGCCCGGTGGTCGTCAGTTCGCGCGCCACCAGTTGCTCGTCGATTTGATCGGGTGAAAGCGCGCCATCTGCAACCGCGCGCGCGATTGATCGCGCCGCATTGACGATGTCCTGACGGCCGCCGTACGACAATGCCAGTGCCACCGTCATCCCGCGATTATCTCGCGTCGCCGCAACGGTCTCGGCAAGAGCTTCGCGCACGCGAGGCGGCAGCCGCTCGGTGTCTCCCAGAGCCAACACGCGGATATCGCGCTTCATCAGGCGTTTGGTCTCGGTGATCAGATAGCGATGGAAGAGGCCCATCAGAAAGCTGACTTCGTTGGTCGGCCGGCCCCAATTCTCGCTCGAAAAAGCGTACAGCGTGAGGTACGGGATGCCGAGTTCGCGGGCCGCATCGACGACCGCGCGCACGGAATCCTTGCCGCGGCGATGGCCTTCGTGGCGCGAGAGACCGCGCCGGCTGGCCCAGCGGCCATTGCCGTCCATCACGATCGCCACGTGACGCGGCATCCGCGATGGATCCAAAGAGAGGTTGGGGAAATCGTCTAGTGGTAGTGAGATTGCCACTTGAGGTTCAGTCTTTACCTAAGGTCGCACGCCGCTTGAAGATGGTGACGGGCGAGCTCAGACCTCCATGATTTCCGCTTCTTTGGCGGTCAGCACTTTGTCGATTTTTTCGATGAACTCGGTGGTGTAGGTCTGCACCTTGGCCTCGCCCGCACGCATCTCGTCCTCGGTCGCCTGCTTTTCCTTGTGCAGTTCCTTGAGCATGTCGTTGGCGTCGCGGCGATGGTTGCGGACGCCGACGCGGAATTCCTCGCCGATTTTGCGCACGTGCTTTACGAGATCCTTGCGACGCTCCTCGGTCAGCTCGGGAATCGGAATGCGAATGATCTTGCCGTCGTTCATCGGGGTCAAGCCAAGATCGGAAGTCGAGATGGCTTTTTCGATATCGTGCATCGCGCCCTTGTCGTACGGCGTTATCACGATCAAGCGCGGCTCCGGCGCTGCCAGCCCTGCCAATTGCCGCAGCGGAGTCTTCGAGCCGTAGTAATTTACCTGGAGATTTTCGACCAGCGCGGTTGACGCGCGGCCAGTGCGTACGCGTGCGAGTTCGTGGCGAAACGCCTCGACGGTCTTGTCCATTTCCTTGCGCGCGTCTTCGATTGTGTCCGTAAGCATGCTCACGGTGCGCTCTCCACTCGGGTTCCGATTTGCTCCCCCATCACTGCCCTTCTTATATTACCCGCTTTGCGCAGATTGAACACGATGATCGGCAGATGATTATCCATGCACATCGAGATGGCAGTCGAGTCCATCACCTTCAGATTTTTCTGCAGCACCTCGATATAAGTCAGGCGGTCGAAGCGCTTGGCGCCGGGCTCGCGCACTGGATCGCGATCGTAAACCCCGTCGACGGTGTGGCTGGCCTTGAGGATTACCTCGGCCCCGATTTCCATCGCGCGCAGACTCGCCGCGGTGTCGGTAGTGAAATATGGATTGCCGGTGCCGGCCGCGAAAATGACGACTCGGCCCTTTTCGAGATGGCGCACGGCGCGGCGGCGGATATACGGCTCGCACAGCGCCTGCATTTCGATAGCGGACAGCACGCGCGTGACGACGCCCGAGTGCTCGAGCGCGTTTTGCAGCGCGAGTGCGTTAATCACCGTCGCGAGCATGCCCATCTGATCGGCGGTCGAGCGATCCATCCCGCGCGCCTCGTAATCGCTGCCGCGGATGTAGTTGCCGGCGCCGATTACCATCGCGAGCTGAACGCCGAGCGACAAGACTTCCTTGATTTCGAGCGCTATCTCGGCCAGCGCGTCGAGATCGAGTCCCGATCCTTGTGCGGGCGCGAGCGCCTCGCCGGATAATTTCAGGAGTATGCGGCTGAAGCGCGGCTTGCCGTCGGATGCGGTTTGGACTTCAGCCATTCCTCGAAGCTCCCGAAGGGGAACCTAACCCCTAACCCCTTCCCTCGAGGGAAGGGGAACAATCGCGTAGGGGAAGGGTTCTAACTACGGCTTTCATCCCCCGTGATTGGGCCTTAGGCCGGCCCACCCTTGGCGTCCAGGTTTTCGCCCATCTGGTATCGGGTGAAGCGGCGCACGTCGATCTTCTCGCGCATCTGGAGGGCGGCCTCGCCGATCAGGTCGTTCACAGTCTTGTTCGGATCGCGCGCGTAAGCCTGCTCGAGCAGACACGCTTCCTTGTAAAATTTCTCGATCTTGCCGTCCACGATCTTTGCCACGACTGCCGCAGGCTTGCCCTCGGCCTGTGACGTGTAGATCTGGCGCTCCTGCTCGATGACGGCGGGCGATAATTCCTCGCGCCGCACGACGCGCGGATTGAGCGCGGCGACCTGCAACGCGAGTTCCTTCACCAGCGCCTGGAACGCTTCGGACTTGGCGCAGAAATCAGTCTCGCAATTGACTTCGATCAAGACGCCAATCTTGCCGCCCGCATGAATATACGAACCGACTGCACCCTCGGATGCGACCCGGCCCGCGCGGCCCGCAGCCGCCGCGATTCCCTTCTCGCGCAGCCATAGCGCGGCTTTGTCGAGGTCGCCGGCGCTCTCCGAAAGCGCGCGCTTGCAATCCATGATGCCGGCGCCGGTCTTCTCGCGCAGTTCCTTAACCTGGTTTGCGTTTAATTCCATCTCACAATTCCTGAGTTGAGCTAGTATTCTTGGCCGGTCGCGCTACTGCAAGCGACCGGCCCAGTTTCGGACATGAAAATCGAGTCTGTCGATTAGACCGCGCTTGGCGAATCAGGCGCCGAGGTGCCCATATCTGCCGCAGAGCCGGCGTCGGAGCGAATATCCTGCTGGCCCTTGGCGCGTTCCTCGGCGATCTGCTTGCCCTCGATGATCGCGTCGGCGACCGCAGCGGTGAACAGTTTGATCGCGCGAATCGCGTCGTCGTTGCCTGGGATTCGATACGCGATCAGGTCAGGGTCGCAGTTGGTATCGACCACGGCGGCGACCGGAATACCGAGGCGGTTCGCTTCGGCGACCGCGATATCTTCTTTCTTGGTATCGATCACCCACAGCGCGTCCGGGAGCTTGCGCATGTTCTTGATGCCGGCGAGCGTGGCCATCAGCTTTTCATGCTCGCGGCCGTTATCGCTCATTTCTTTCTTGGTGAGCGCTTTGATCATCTCGGGATCGGCCATCGTCTCTTCGAGCTTGCGGAGCCGGTCGATCGACGCGCGAATAGTCTGGAAGTTGGTCAGCATCCCGCCGAGCCAGCGGTTGTTAACGTAGTACATGCCGCATCGCTCGGCTTCTTCCTTGACGATGTCCTGGGCCTGCTTCTTGGTGCCGACGAACAGCATCGTGCCGCCGGCGGCGGCGAGGTCGCGCGCGAAGTCGAAGGTCGCGCGAAACATCTTCACGGTCTGCTGGAGATCGATGATGTAGATACCGTTGCGGGCGCCGAAGATGTATTGCTTCATCTTTGGGTTCCAGCGGCTGGTCTGATGGCCGAAGTGGACGCCGGCCTCCAGAAGCTGCTTCATACTGATTTCAGTCATAGAATTTAGTCCTTGCCTCTTGGCCCCGAGTGAGGGGCAATCTGTAAGTATTAGCAGGGCTGGCGGCGGTAGGAAAGCGGAGGCTACTCGCCGAGACCGTCGGTCCACTCGATGACGATTCCGCCGAATCTGGGCGAAAGAAGATTGTACAGCCAGGACCATAGACCGAATACAAGAAACCCAAAAATTCCGTAGAAGAGTGCCGCTACCCCCACGATAATAGGAACATCGCGCGGTCGAAGGGGATGCCGAGTTTTTGTCTCGGGTTTCTGGTTTGGTCCGGCGGCCGTGCTGGGTGTTGCGGCCGCGCTCGGCTGAACAACCGTGTTGGGCGTGGCGACCGTGTTGCCGTTCAGATAACGAGCACCACGAGCAAACATAAATACAGTCAGAAGAAGAGCTATCGGCACCGCCATGAAGGTCGCGGTCACGATCGCTCCGATCGTAGCTGTCTTCAGTACTCCAAATGACTTTATTTTCCCCTTTTGGCCCATCCCGAACCCTGCGTCACTCCGACTTCTTGCTTTTCAATCGGATATCGTCGCTCGCGACACAGGCGGCGTTGAGTGAGCGCGCTTTTCCCAGTGCGGCGTCATTTTTCTGCAGGCGCTTGAGCTTGCCCGTCTTGTCGAGCGTGACTGGATCCTGCTGGTTGTTCTGAAGGTCGGTCAGCGCCTTCTCGCAATTGTCATCGGTGTCGAAACTGGTGACGACAACCCATCGCGCGAGCGGAACGTCGGAATCAACATTGTGGGGGATTCTGGTCGAGTCAGGCGGCATCATAAGATACCAGCCTACGAAAGCGAGCGCCGCGAAGTGGCGGCTATTCAGGTTGCTCACACCGGCCAGTTATACGCACTTACGGTCAAAAAGTCATCGCGGCGCCAGAACCTCACCCCTAACCCCTCTCCCTTCAGGCGAGGGGAACAGCCGTCAGGCGTTCATCGATTCGAGGAATTCTTCGTTGGTCTTGGTCTTGTCCATCTTGTCGATAAGGAATTCCATCGCTTCGACCGCGTTGAGCTGGGTCAGCAGTTTGCGCAGTATCCAGACGCGATTGAGCGTCGCGCGCGGCAGCAGCAGCTCTTCCTTACGGGTTGAGGAGCGCTGGATGTCGATGGTCGGGAAGATGCGCTTTTCGAGCAGGCGGCGGTCCAGGGCGATCTGCTGATTGCCGGTGCCCTTGAACTCTTCGAAAATTACTTCGTCCATGCGGCTGCCGGTATCGACCAGCGCCGTTGCGATAATCGTCAAGCTGCCGCCGTCTTCGGTGTTGCGTGCGGCGCCGAAAAATTTCTTGGGCTTGTGCAGCGCGTTGGAATCGACGCCGCCTGACAGGATTTTGCCCGAGGGCGGCACCACGGTGTTGTAGGCGCGCGCCAGCCGCGTGATCGAATCGAGCAGGATGACGACGTCGCGCCCATGCTCGACCAGCCGCCGCGCCTTTTCGATTACCATCTCGGCCACCTGCACGTGGCGCGTCGCGGGCTCGTCGAAGGTCGAGCTGACGACTTCGCCCTGGACCGAGCGCAGCATGTCGGTGACTTCCTCGGGACGCTCGTCGACCAGCAGCACGATCAGCACGATCTCGGGATGGTTATGCGCGATTGCCTTGGCGATCGCCTGCAGCATCATGGTCTTGCCGGTGAACGGTGCAGCGACGATAAGTCCGCGCTGTCCTTTGCCGATAGGCGCGACCAAATCGATGATGCGGGTGGTCAAATCTTCGTGATTGTATTCGAGCTTGATGCGCTCCTCGGGATAGAGGGGCGTCAGGTTGTCGAACAGGATCTTGTCGCGCGCCTTTTCGGGGTCCTCGTAGTTGATCGATTCAACCTTGAGCAGCGCGAAGTAGCGCTCGCCTTCTTTCGGCGGGCGAATCAGGCCTGAAACCACGTCTCCGGTGCGCAAATTGAACTTGCGAATCTGGCTTGGCGAAATATAGATGTCGTCGGGACCGGGCAGGTAGTTATAGTCGGGCGCGCGCAGGAAGCCGAAGCCGTCGGGCAGGATTTCCAGCACGCCTTCGCCGAGGATCGATCCGTTCTTGGCGGCTTGCGCTTGCAGAACGGCGAAGATCATCTCCTGCTTGCGCATGTTAGTGGCGCCGTCGACGTTGAAGTCGCGCGCCATCTGCGCCAGCTCGGTAATCTTCGCGCGCTTGAGCGACTTGAGGTTGAGGACACCCTCCTCGCTGATCACCGGCGCCGGAGGTGGAAGATTCGGATTACTGTCGAGGTTTACCTGCCGTGGTGTCCCGTTGGTCGAGCGCGGGTCGTCGAAGCGACCCTCCTCGGTCTTCGCAACGTGCCTGCCCTTGCCCATATGCCTTCCCCGCAACCTTGACTCCATTATCTTCGATGATGCTGTCGACAGCGGCGGCTAACGCGACGCGTATCGCAGGTTATGAACGTTTGTTCCAAAATGGGCTCCCCTCGAAGGGAGATGCCATTATAGATTTATGAGTGCTCAAGCGGTCGGGATTCGGAACAACTGACGCCTTGAGTTCAAGTTCGGAATTTACGGACCGCAAGGAAACGGGATTATCTCACCACCCAAACCCGTCTCAGCGTCCTCAGTGCGGAAGCTTCAACTAAGACGCTACCTGCGCAATGCCATCGTGTCAACGGGGTTAGCTGAGTTCGATCCATCGGCGGAGCTCGCGTGCGTCTGATGAGAACAACTTCGTTGCGAGAAACTCGACGAAATCCATCGGCAGCGGGGCGACGAATTCGAGACGTTCGCCGGATCGCGGATGGGTTAACGAAAGTGCCAGCGCGTGGAGTGCCTGGCGATGAAAAAATCCACCACCTGCCGCTTTGCCGCCATACAGAGGATCGCCAAGACAGGGATGACCGATCGACGCGAGGTGCACGCGAATCTGATGCATCCGGCCGGTGTCGGGTTTCACTCGCACCAGTGACGTGCCGGGGTCGTCGGCGTCCGCGGGATCGAATCGTGCGAGCACCGTGACGTGGCTGACCGCGTCGCGCGGCGCAGTCGATCGCACCGACATCCGTTTGCGCTCGATCGGATGCCGCCCGACCGGCCGCTCGATAGTAACGCGGTCGCGCGCGACTTTGCCCTTGACGATCGCGAGATAGGTTTTTTTGACGGTGCGATCCTTGAACTGGCGTGAAAGCGCGGTGCGCGAAAACGGCGTTCGCGCGACAACCATCACGCCCGAAGTGTCCTTGTCGAGGCGATGCACGATGCCCGGTCGCAGCACGCCGTCAGGCTCGGCCATCACGGCCAGTTCGGGAAATCGCGCGAGGAGCGCGTCCACGAGGGTGCCATTAGGATGCCCGGGCGCTGGATGGACGGTCATCCCGGCCGGCTTGTTCACGACGATTATTTCATGGTCGTCGAAAATAACCGAAATCTCCGGCGCGTCGCCGTCTTTGTAGCTTGAAGGATCCAGCTCACCGGCCGGAATCGCGGCGACCTCGATGCTATCTCCCGTGCGCACACCGCTCGACGCACGCGCGCCCGCGCGGTTGACCGTCACCAGTCCCGCTTTGATCATCCGCGCCACTTGCGAGCGCGAGTACTCCGGCGCAAGCCGCATCGAGACGAACACGTCGAGTCGCATCCGATCATGCTCGACGCCGGCGGTGATTGTGGTTGGCAAAATCACGGACGTGACTCACCGCATCGACGCGCAAATCACGGCGTCGCTGCCGGAGGTATCGGCGGCGGCCCGGGCGGTACATTCGGCGGCGGAGCGCCGGCGTCGGCAGCAGGAGCGCAGTTCTCGGTGCTGGTCGTGGCGATCGCGAGACCATAGGTCGTCTTCTGGCAGCCGGCCGTCGTCTCATCCGGCCTGGTATAAAACCAGCACCCAACCAGAATCGTCGAGAACAGCGCAACGATTGTCATCGAGAAAATTGCTTTCATGCGACGCCTCTTACTCGAAACGATGAGGCAGCGGATGTGCCTTTTCGTACGCGGCGATCTGATCCTCGTGCGCGAGAGTCAGCGCGATATCGTCGAGGCCTTCGAGCAGGCACTTCTTGCCGAACGGCTCGATCTCGAAACGCGCGGTCCATCCGAAATCGTCGGACACCGTCTGCTTTTCGAGATCGACAGTGAGCCGGTACGCTTCGTAGTCGCCGGTCGCGCGAAAGATATGCTCGACCTCGTCGGCCGTCAGTGTGATCGGTAGAAAGCCGTTCTTGAGGCAGTTGTTGTGGAAGATGTCGGCGAACTCGGGCGCGATCACCGCGTGGAAGCCCGCGTCCTCGAGCGCCCACACCGCATGCTCGCGCGAACTGCCACAGCCGAAATTTTTGCGTGCGACCAAAATCGACGCGCCTTGGAATCGCGGCTTGTTCAGCGAAAAATCCTTGTTCTCGGTGCCGTCGGGGTTACGCCGCCAGTCGATGAACAATCCCTTCCCCATCCCGGCGCGTACGACAGCCTTGAGAAACTGCTTCGGAATAATCTGATCGGTATCGACGTTGGCGCGATCGAGTGGCGCCACCATCCCGGTAAAATTTTTGAACTTCTGCATCGCTATCTCCCTACTGATTTGCCCACTCGCGCACGTCGACGAAATGCCCTGCGATCGCCGCAGCCGCCGCCATCGCGGGACTCACCAGATGCGTACGGCCGCCCTTGCCTTGACGTCCCTCGAAGTTGCGATTCGACGTGCTGGCGCATCGCTCGCCCGGCTGCAGAACGTCGGGATTCATTGCGAGGCACATGCTGCATCCCGATTCGCGCCACTCGAAACCCGCTTCGGTGAAAATTCTGTCGAGGCCGAGGCTCTCAGCTTGCGCCTTGACCTCCTGCGAACCCGGCACCACCATCGCGTGAACCGTAGGCGCAACTTTGTGACCCTTGACGATACCGGCCGCAGTCTGAAGATCGCTCAGCCGCGAATTCGTACACGATCCGATGAACACTCGATCGATCTTGATGTCCTCGATTTTCGTGCCCGGCCGCAGAGCCATGTAGGTTAGCGCGCGCTCGACCGTCTCGCGCTGCTGCTTGTCGCCAATCTCCGCGGGATTCGGCACGCTCCCGCGCACGTCGGTGACCATCCCGGGATTCGTGCCCCAGGTCACCTGCGGCGCGAACATCGCCGCGTCAAACACCACGCTGCGATCGAACTTCGCGCCGTCGTCGGTGCGGCAATTGAGCCATCGCGCCGCCAGCGCGTCAAACTCCTTACCGCTCGGGATATACCGCCGGCCTCGCAGATAATCGACGGTGGTCTTGTCCGCGGCGACCATCCCGGCGCGCGCGCCGCCTTCGATCGACATGTTGCAAACCGTCATGCGCTCTTCCATCGAGAGCGCCGCGACCGCGGTGCCCCGGTACTCGATCACGTGGCCGGTCGCGCCGCTGGTGTTGAGCCTGCCGATGATGCCGAGAATTAAATCTTTCGCGCCGACTCCGGTGCCGAGCCTTCCATCGACGCGAATCTCGAACGTCTGCGGCCGCTCTTCCCACAAGCACTGCGTCGCCAGCACGTGCTCAACTTCGCTGGTGCCGATTCCGAACGCGAGCGCACCGAAGGCGCCGTGCGTCGCGGTATGGCTGTCGCCGCAGACGATCGTCATACCGGGCTGCGTGAGTCCAAGCTCGGGGCCGATAACGTGCACGATTCCCTGCTCGCGCGAGCCGATATCGAACAGCCGCAATCCAAACTCCGCACAGTTGCGCCGCAGCGTCTCGATCTGCAATTTCGAATCGACGTCGGTGATCGGCTTGCTGCGATCGGTCGTCGGCACGTTGTGATCCTGCGTCGCGTAGGTGCGATGCGGCGCGCGAACCTTCCGCCCCGAATGACGCAGACCTTCGAACGCCTGCGGCGAGGTGACTTCGTGGACCAGGTGCAAATCGATGTAGAGCAGGGAAGGCTCATGCTGTTTTTCGCAGACGACATGTTCTTCCCAGATTTTTTCGAACAGGGTTTTTGCGGCCATTGCGTTTCAACTCCCGCCGCGTCGGGCGGCGTAACGATTTTATTGCGAAACTTCTATTCTTCAAACCGCGGCCGCGCGGCGCCCATTCTTGCCGCGCGAATAGCGCTCGATCCGATCCGACAGCTTGCTCGCGAAGGTGCTGAACGAGGCCAACTCACCGCGCGAAAATCCGCTCCAGATAGCCTCGATTGCTGCCTGTCGCGACGCGCGCAGCTCCGCGAGCGTTCGGTGTCCCTTTGCGGTCAGCTTGTAGCTCCGGTTTCTGCGATCGGCGCGTCCAATCGCGGCCGAGACCAGCCCGGCGTCGAGCAATTGGCGGAGTATTTTCGATACCGCCGCGGCCGAGCTGTCGCGGCTGCGCGCGAACATCGACGGAATAAAATGCTCGGTCGAGATTTCCTCGAGCACGCGCCACTGCTCGATCGTAATTCCCGCGTCTCGTGCGAGCACTTCGCGCCGGCGCTCGAAAAGTTCTGCGAGCGAAGCCATCGCCTCGATCGCGCGAAAAATCGGATCACGTCGTTCAACTGCTTGCATCAGGCAAGATATTAACTATAGTTTATCAATCTTTGCAAGCAACGATTCAAGAAGGATAGGGCGATGTCCAAATTCTTCGACCAGCTGACTCCCGAACTGACAGAATTCATCCGCGCGCAGCCGGTGTTCTTCGTCGCCACCGCAGCGCCGGAAGGCCGCATCAACCTGTCTCCCAAGGGGATGGACACCTTCAGGGTCCTCGATGAAAAGCGGGTCGCCTACCTTGACCTCACCGGAAGCGGGAACGAAACCGCGGCGCATCTGCTGCACGACGGTCGCATCACGATAATGTTTTGCTCGTTCGACAAGAACGCCGAAATCGCGCGCATCTACGGTCGCGGCGTGGTGATTCAGCCGAGTGACGAACGCTGGCGCGATCTCATCGCCAACTTTCCGCAGCTGCCCGGCGTGCGGCAGGTGATGGAGATTCGCGTCGAGTCCGGGATGACGTCATGCGGATATGCAGTGCCGCGGATGCGTGAGATGACCGCGCGCGACACGCTCGAAAAATACTGGACGAAAAGGGGAGAGCAGGCGAAGGAGGATTACTGGCAGAAGCACAACCTGCGCAGTATCGACGGCTTGCGTACCGGGATGCTCGAAGCCACGTCGCGAACGCGTCGCTGAAGACCGCACTATTTGATTCGACGCGACGGCGCGGCGCGCTCCGCTTTTGCCAGCCCGCGCGTGACGGCTTCATCCCCGAATTTCTTCGCGACCGAATCCAGCGCTCGATTCAGCCGGTCGCGCTTGCGATCCTCCACGGGAGCCGATTCGAACAGTCCGAACTGGGTGTCGTCCGTCCGTTCAAGCTGGCGCACCTGGACGCCGGCGAGGCGAATCTTGTCCGTGCCGTCGACCTTGGCCAGCAGCGCCATCGCGACTCGTGAGATCTCCGGCCCGTCGTTAGTGGTGCCGTCGAGTGAAAAACTGCGCGTGATCAGTGGATAGCGTCCGCCGCCGAGCGGACGCGCGAGTTTCAGCTTGAGCGTGATCGTTCGCGCGCGTACACCATCTGCGCGAAGCCGGCGCGCGATCGCGTCGCCATGCGCAATCAGAGCGCGACGGAGTTCGAGCGAATCGAGCGCGTGATCGCGCGCAAAAGTATTTTCTTCGCCGTAAGACTTGCGCCGCCAATCGCCCTCAACCGTGCGCGAGTCGTGGCCGGAAGCGAGTTCCTGCAGATGCGGCCCCATCGAGCCAAACAGGCCCTTTAGCTCGCCTGGATCGCGGCGCGCGAGATCGCCGATGGTCCTGATTTCCTGCGCGTGCAGCCGCGCGAGCGTCACGCGGCCCACGCCCCACAAGCGTTCTACGGGCAACGGCGTCAGGAACTCGCGCAGAATTTCCGGCCCTACCACGAGCAACCCGTCGGGCTTCGACAAATCGCTCAGAATTTTCGCCGCCATCTTGGTCGGCGCGACACCGACCGACGCGACCAGGCCGGTCTCTTCGAGCACGCGGCGCTTAAGATCGCGCGCGGCGTCGATCGGGGGACCGAGCAGGCGCTCGGTGCCGGTCAGATCAATAAACGCTTCGTCGAGCGAGAGCGGCTCGACCACCGGACTGAAGCTCTCGAACACGCGGCGCACGACGCGCGAGATTTCGACGTAGCGCTTCATGCGACCCGGCAGAAACACCGCATGCGGGCAGAGCTTGTGCGCCTGCGCTGTGGGCATGGCCGAGCGCACGCCGAATTTGCGAGCTTCGTATGACGCAGACGTCACCACGCCGCGGGCACTGCTGCCGCCGACGATTACCGGCAGTCCGCGCAGCGCAGGATTGTCGAGCACCTCGACCGACGCGTAAAACGCGTCCATGTCGGCATGCGCAATCACACGCGGCCAATGCGTCGCGCTGCCTGATGTTGGAACGTCGGCCATGTTCCCCGAGCGGATTCTACTTCTGTGGCGAAAGTTTTGCGAAGGTCGCGTCGGCCGCAGCTTCTCCACTTCGGATGCAGTCGGGAATTCCGACGCCGCGATACACCGCGCCCGCAATCGCGAACGCTGGAATCTCCGCGATCGAAGTCTCGATCTGCGCAACTCGCGCAAGATGGCCGACTTCATACTGCGGCATCGAGTCGGGCCATCGACGGACTTCGGCAAATCCCGGCGCCGTGCTGACTCCGAGCAGCGCGCGGAACTCGTCGCGCACTGCGGTGACCATCTCGTCGTCGCTGAGGCTCATCATATCGCGGCTCATCTCACCACCGACGAACGCACGGGCAAGGATTGCGCCGGCCGGTGCGCGTCCTTCGAACTTGAAGCTGGAAAAGCTGCCCGCGATTATTCGCCGATGCTCCGCCGCAGGCACTACGAAGCCGAACGCGCGCGGTGGCCCGTCGAAGTCGCTTTCGTGAAACGTCAGGTTGACTGTAGCCGCCGACGCATAACTGATCTCGGCGAGCATCTTCGCGGCCGCAGGCGCAATCTCCGCGACGATTCGCGATGTGGCGTACGCCGGGGCGGCGCAGATAACAGCGTCAGCATCGATCGACTCGCCCCTCGCGAGTGCGAGACGCCAGTTATCCGCCTTTCGCGACATCGAGATGACTTCCGCGCCCTTGCGAATCGATCCGCCCAGCCGCGTCGCCAGCGCCTCGGGCAGCGTCGCCATTCCATTTTTGAAGCTCTGGAACAGGCTCCAGCGCGCACCGCTTGTATCACTGTTTGCCGCACGCGCTTTCGCTGCCGCGCGCATTCCCTTGACGACGCTGCCGTGCCGCCGTTCCATCTCGACAAAACGGGGCATCGTCGCCGACATACTGAGCCGCCCCGGATCCGCAGTGTAAATTCCGCCCGCGAGCGCCTGCGCAACGCGGTCGAGTACCTCGCGACCGAGGCGCCGCGTCACGAATGATTCGAGACTCTCGTCGTCGCCGCTCGTGCGGGGGGCGATGTATGGCTCCAGCGCTATGCGTAATTTTCCAAGCGGCGAGAAGAGAGCGCTTCGGAAAACCGGACCAAGATGCGCTGGCGCGAGCAGCGAAAATCCCGGCGGAATCTCGACCAGCTGCCCCGCGCGCACAACGTAGGTCTTGCGATAAATCTCGCGGGTCGGAATCAGTTGCGCGCCCAGCCCAAGTCTCTGTGCCAGCGCGGCGCACGCCGGTTTTTCTGAAAGAAACGAATCCGCGCCGGTCTCGATTACAAATCCGTCGCGCCTGATGGTCTCGAGCGCTCCGCCGCATCGCGCGCTGCGCTCGAGCAAGTGCACCTCGAGAGGAAATTCGCGCGCGGCAGCCAGCTCGCGCAGTCGATAGGCCGCGGCGAGTCCGGTGATTCCGCCGCCTATCACTGCAACCCGCTTGATTTCTGGGGCGCTGCTCGTTTGGAAGCCCTTCCTCGAATAATTGATCAGCGCGAATGCGCCGCGACGATTGACGCCATCATCTCGATAAACAGCGGATGGTCGCCGACCGTCGGCGCGCGTTCCATCCTGATTCCCGCGTCGCGCGCGACTTGCGCCGCTTCGATATCGAGATCGTACAGCACCTCGACGTGGTCGCACAAAAAACCGATCGGCACGACGACGGCGGTCTTCGCGTCGAGCCTTCGAAGTGTCTCCTCGATATCGGGTTCGAGCCACGCCTCGCGCGGATTTCCGCTGCGACTTTGATACGCGAATTGCCAAGTGTCGATTCCGAGATCCGCCGCGACCATCCGCGCCGATTGCGTGAGCTGCTCGACATACGGCCCCGCCTGTGCCATCGCGAGCGGAATACTGTGTGCGGTGAAAACCAGCCTCGCGCGCGCTCGCTCGGGACGGTCAAGTCGGCCGAATGCCTTCACTGCTCGCAATGCCACCGCACTGACGAACAGCGGATCATCATGCCAGGACTCGGGATAGACAACCTCAGGCGCCGCTTCGCCCAGCTCAGCAAGGGCGTCGTTGACGGTTGCCTGGTAGCGCTCGAAGCTCGCCTCGCTGCGATGCGCCGCCATGATGAATGCGAGCACGCGGCGCGCGCCACTGTCGGCGAGCGCCCGCAATGAGGTGGAAATGTACGGCGTCCAGTTGCGCATTCCGACCGCGACCGGCGAATGCACGTTTTTTGTCTGGAGGTGCGTGCGCAGGGCCGCAGCCTGTCGCATCGTGAGATCGTTATAGGGCGAGCGGCCGCCGAGAAGATCATAATGATGCACGACCTCCTCGTAGCGCTCGCGCGGAATCGGCCGGCCGCGCAGCACGTTGTCGAGAAACGGGCGCACTTCGTTGGCGCGGGTCGGGCCACCGAATCCGATCATCAGCACCGCATCGCATTTTGCCTTCGCGGCCATCGCGTCAGCGCGCGCTCATCTCGTGAACCGCATCGATGAGCGCGATCGCGTGATCGACTGGAGTCTCGGGAAGTATCCCGTGGCCGAGATTGAAGATGTGGCCGGGACGTCCGCCCGCCTGATCGAGAATCGCGCGCGCACGCGTGCGGATTTCGGCAACACCTGCAAACAGGGCAATCGGATCGAGATTTCCCTGCACCGCGACGCTGTAGTTGAGGCGCGCCCACGCGTCGGCGAGATCGACGCGCCAATCGAGGCCGATCACGTCGCCGCCCGCCTCGCGCATCAGCTCGAGCAGGTTCCCCGTCACCGTGCCGAAATGGATTACCGGCACGTCAGCGGGAATCGCCGCGATCACCGACGCCGTATGCGGCAGCACGAAGCGCTGGTAGTCGTCGGGGCCGAGGCTGCCGACCCAGCTGTCGAAAATCTGCACGAGGTCGGCGCCCGCCGCGATTTGCATCTTTAGATAGTCCGCAGTGATGCGTGCGAGCAGCTCCATCAGGCGATGCCACGTTTCGGGCTGGGTGTACATAAAAGTCTTGGTCGCCTGGTATTGGCGCGACGAGCCGCCTTCGATCAGATACGACGCGAGGGTGAAGGGGGCGCCGGCAAATCCAATCAGCGGCATCGTCGTGCCGAGTGCGCGATGCACCAGCTTGATCGCGTCGCCGACAAAACCGAGCGCAGACACATCGACCGCGGGAATCCGTTCGAGGTCGGCTTCGGTGCGAATAGGGCGATCGATCACGGGCCCGTCGCCTTTTTCGTAGTGCAGTCCGACTTCCATCGGGATGAGCGGCAGCAGGATGTCGGCGAAAATAATCGCCGCATCCACTTTGAGCCGCTCGACCGCCGTGACGGTGACCTCAGCCGACAGCTCGGGCCGCTTGCACATGTCGAGAAAGTCGTGCTGCTCGCGAACGCGACGATACTCCGGCATGTAGCGGCCCGCCTGGCGCATCAACCAGATCGGAGTGTAGGGAGTCGGCTCGCGCCGGCATGCCTTCATCATCGGATGATCGGCGAGCGCGGATCGCGGCGCGCTCAAACTTGCGGCGCGCTTCGGAATTGGCGACTCCACGACTTCAATCCTATCCGCGTCCGCGCGCTTGGCGATCAGAATCAAAGTGGCCTGCGCAGCCGCCTCTTTGATGAGATGGCCGAGCTTCGAGTGCTCGGGCTCGAAGTCGACGCGTAGACCGTACGCGCGAATCTGCTCGGAGCAGACCGGGCCGATCGATCCTACCGCCATCCGCGCGAAGCCGCGCTTGACGCTTTCGCCGATTCCTTCTGCCTCCGCGAGCTGGATGACGTTGGTGACCTGGTTCGAGCTGGTGAAAATCGCGACGTCTGCCGCACCGGCTGCGATGGCGTCCAAGGCCGTGCGCAGCGGCGCGCGATCTGCGGGCAGCGTCCATCGGTAGACCGGAACTATGGTGACGCGCGCGCCGCGTGCCTCGAGACCTGCGGTCAATTCGTGATTGGAAACGCCGTACTCCTGCACTGCGACGCGTTTGCCCTTGAGATCGACCTGCGCCGCGAGCGCACTCAGCACTTCGCGCCACGTGTTCGGCTCCGGCACGACGATCGATGGCTCGATGCCAAGATCGCGCATCGCGCGAATCGGTTTCGGTCCGCGCGCCACGGTTACGATCGCGGCCAGCGCCGATACGAGCGCCGCGCGCTGATGCCGAGTCTCCATCGCGGCGAACAGTGCGCGGGTGCCGACGCCGGTCATGAAGATAACGGCGTCGAACTCGCCAGCGAGCAGGCGCTCGGCGAAATCCAGCGCCGCGTGATTGTCTTCGAGAGGAACTTCGCGCATCGCCGGCGCGATGATCGCGACGCCGCCGCGCCGCTCGATCATCGTGGCGACTTCCGCCGCCATCCGGCTCTCGAAGGCGACGACCCGCAGTCCGGCGAAGCCGGGCGTAATGTCCGAGGAATTGAATTGTGTCTCAGGGGTCATCGCGAGCGGCCGGTGCCGCATCGTCAATCTTGCCGCGCGCACGACATCCCGTCCACTCCCTCCTCTTGCTTGACAGATTTCAGCAGTTACATTATATTCACAATATTATGAAAGTGGTTAATCGAGACAAAGGCCGCGCAGGATTCATCGAACGCTTCGCGTCGGTGCTGACCGAGTCAGGGTTTCCGCGAATGCCGGCGCGGGTGTTCGCCGCCCTGCTCGCTACCGATTCGGGGCGGCTTACTGCGGCGGAGTTGGCCGGCTTGCTTCATGTGAGCGCGGCGGCGATTTCCGGGGCGGTCAGCTACCTGGTGCAGGTCAATCTGGCCAGCCGCGAAGCGGAGCCCGGTTCGCGCCGCGAGCATTACCGGGTGCACAACGAGACCTGGTACGAGGCTATCGCGCGCAAGGACCAGGCGCTCGATCGATGCGAGCGCAGTTTGCGCGACGGAATCGAGGTAGTGGGACGCGAGACGGCGGCGGGAGCGCGGATTGCTGAGACGCTGGCGTTTTTCGAGTTTATCCAGACCGAGTTGCCGGCGATGCTGGAGCGGTGGCGCGCGCGCAAAGCCGAGCTGTCGTTCTCCAATACCAGGCGGTCGACTCCGATGACGCGCTCAAAGAATGACCGCATGGCGGCTGCAAAATGAACCAACTGAATATCCGAGCGTTCGCGGGAATCCTGCAGCTCTTTATCATGCTCGGGCTGACGATTTTTCTCCCCGCGTGGACATTCGATTATTGGCAGGCGTGGATTGTGGTCGCGGTTTTTTTCGGGTGCACCATCGCAATCACTCTCTACCTGATGAAAAATGATCCGAAACTGCTCGAACGGCGGGTAAGTGCGGGCGTTGTTGCCGAGCACGAGAAGAACCAGAAGATCATCCAGGCGTTCGCGGCGTTGGCATTCATCGCGCTGTTCGTGGTGTCCAGCCTCGATCATCGCTTCGGGTGGTCCAGGGTGCCGTCCTATCTGGTGGCGATTGGCGACGTTCTGATCGTGATCGGGTTCTACCTGGTGTTTCGGGTGTTCAAGGAAAACAGCTTCGCATCCGGAACGATCGAAATCGGCGACGAGCAGAAGGTCATCATGACTGGGCCGTATGCGCTGGTGCGGCATCCGATGTATGTCGGCGCGATGGTTATGCTGGTGGGGGTGCCGCTGGCGCTTGGGTCTTTGTGGGGATTGGTCGCGCTGGTGCCGATGATGGTGGTGCTGGTTGCGAGGCTCCGTGATGAAGAGAGATTTTTGGCGAAGAACCTTGCCGGGTATTGTGAGTATCAGAGCAAGGTCAGGTATCACCTGCTGCCATTGATTTGGTAACTCGTGCCTCCTTAGATTGGAGGCGCGATGAATCGACGGATTTTACTCGCGGTCGCGAGCACGCTGCTCCTCATCGCGCTCACCGGTTCAGTCGGCGCCGAGCCGAGTGCATCGGCGACGCCTGCTGCGGGCGACCTGCAAGCCTCGATTGATTCGGCGCAGGAGCCTATCTTCGACGGCCTCGGAAATCTTCATCATCCTGTCACTACGAAGACTAATTCCACTCTGGCGCAGCGGTTTTTTGATCAGGGCCTGACTTTCGTTTACGCCTTTAACGACGACGAGGCGGCTGGGTCGTTCGAGGAAGCGGCGCATCTCGATCCCGAGATGGCGATGGCTTATTGGGGGATTGCCCTTTCGCTCGGGCCAAATATCAATCTGCCGGAAGACACCGATCGCGGCAAAATGGCGTATGCGGCGATCTCCAAGGCGAAATCACTCGAGGAAAATGCCAGTGCGGCTGAGCGCGAATATATCGACGCACTGACGAATCGTTATGCGCCTGACGGCAGGATGAGTGACGAGTTGCAGCTCGCGTATGCGAATGCGATGCGCGAAGTTGCGCGCCGTAATCCCGACGACCCCGACGCGGGTGCGCTGTTCGCCGAAGCGATGATGGATCTGCATCCGTGGGCGCTCTGGACTACCGACGGCAAGCCGGTGGACGGGACGCCTGATATTGTCGCGACGCTCGAAGGCGTGATGGCGAAGTATCCGGATCATCTCGGGGCGAATCACTATTACATTCATGCGGTCGAAGCGTCGCCCGATCCGGGGCGCGCTCTCGCTGCCGCGCAACGGCTCCCAAAGCTGGCACCAGCGGCGGGGCATATTGTGCATATGCCGTCGCACATTTATTTTCGCATCGGCGACTACGACGCTTCCGCTACCGCCAATGAAGCCGCGATCAAGGCGGACAAGATTTATCTGCGCGAGCGCAACCCCAAGGGCATCTACCCGATGATGTACGTTCCGCACAACATCCAATTTCTGTGGGCGTCGTACATGATGGAGGGCAACAGCCGGGGCGCATTCAAGGCGTCGCGCGAACTCGACGCGGCGGTGCCGCTTGCGATGGTGCGGCAGATGCCGATGGCGGAGTTCATGTCACCCACGCGATATTTCACCGAGGCGCGCTTCTCGAATTGGGACGCGATTCTCAAGGAGCCGCCGCCGCCGGCCGATCTGACGTTCACGACCGGCGTCTGGCATTATGCACGCGGCCTCGCGCTAGCGGCGAAGAATCGTCCCGACGACGCGCTCGCTGAAAAAAAGAAAGTCGACGAGATTATCGCGGCGACGCCGGCCGACCGGATCGTGGGATTCAATACGGCCGACAAATTGCTCGCGATGGGATCGGCGACGCTCGCCGGCGAGATCGAATCGGCCAAGGGCAATCATGACGGGGCGATCAACTATTTTAAGGAAGCCGTCGCGATTCAGGACGCGCTCAACTACGAGGAGCCGCCGCCATGGTACTATCCGGTGCGCGAAACGCTCGGGATGGAATTGCTGGCGGCCGGCAAAAACGCCGATGCGGAGCAGGTCTTTCGCGAAGACCTTAAGCAGAATCCCGAAAATGGATGGTCGCTCAACGGACTCGCGCTGTGTCTTCACGCGCGCAACGCGTCGGACGAAGCGGCGAGCGTCGACGGGCGGTTGAAGAAAGCATGGGCACATGCGGATGTGAAGTTGCCGGGGGTTGATTGTGACGGCAGATAAGACGGCGGCATCGAACTGAGGCAGAACATTAAATGCGGAACCCACCGTGGGTTCCGCACCTCCTTGGGCAGGGGTGACCCCTGCACCCAGTACTAATCGCAAAATGGCGAGGACGCCCTTTTGCTCTCAGGGTCTTTTGTAGGACGAAATTTATTTCGTCGTCCTCGGTCCTCGTCCGGGCTCTCCTTGACGAGCAGAGGCGACGGAATAAATTCCGTCCTACTGACTGATAGTAACGCTGTGCGAGAAATTCCGTTGCTCGTTTCGCGATTGGTGTGTTAGCAGTCGGTTATGGTGAACGGACCTAACACAACGCGGAGAATCGTAATGACTATCTGGACTCGGATTGGGAGTTGGCGGCTGATTTTTTTGACCGTGGTCGCATCGGTTGGAATTTCAGCGAGCGCGTCGGCGGTGCGGGCGCAGATTCAGCCGGTTGCGACCAGTACTAGTGAAGCGGCGCCGATTCCCGAGACACAGATTCCCGCGGACGTTACGGCTGCGATCAACTCGCCGGAACGGCCGGCAGCCGACAAGGCGCTCGACGCAGGTCGCAAGCCGGATCAGATCCTGGCGTTCTACGGAATCAAGCCCGGGATGAAGGTTGCCGATATATTCGCGGGCGGCGGTTACATGACGGAGCTGTATGCGCGAATCGTGGGGCCGACCGGCAAGGTTTATTCGCAGAACGGTCCGTTTCCGGAGCAATTCAAGAAAATCGAAGATCAATGGAACGAGCGGCTCAAGGAGCCTGCGCTCAAGAACGTGGTCAAGGTCAGCAAGCCATTCGACGCGCCCGACCTGCTGCCGGTGCCGCCTGATTCGCTCGACGCCGTGATTATCCATCTCAACTACCATGACCTGGTCGGCTTCAAATTGAATCGTGAGAACGTGAACGCTGCGGTGTTCAAGGCGCTCAAGCCCGGCGGTATCTATGGGATCGTCGATCACAGCGCCGCGGCGGGGACCGGCGATACGCAGACCTCGACGCTCCATCGCATCGACGAGCAATTCTTAATCAAGGACGTCGAGAAGGCGGGCTTCAGACTTTACGGCGCGTCGAGCGCACTGCGGCATCCGGAGGACGATCGCACCTGGATCGTGTTTAAGCATCGCGGCGAGACCGATCGCTTCATGCTCAAGTTCGTGAAAGCGCCGGCGGTCGCGACGGGCGTCAGCGGTTCGGGGTCGGGACAATGAACGTCGGACTATTCGCGCTGGGAATCGGCACGGGCGCGCGTCCCGAAGCGATTTTGAAAACGGCGGCCGAGGCTGAGCGTCGAGGAATCTCCACGCTGTGGGTGGGCGAGCACGTCGTGTTGTTCGATCGGCAGGAGTCGAAGTATCCGTACGCCGAGAGCGGCGAGTTTCCATTGCCTGGAGGTGCGGACTGGCTCGATCCGTTTATCACGCTCACGTTTGCGGCGGCGGTCACCAAAACGATTCGGCTGGCGACGGGAATTTGTCTCGTGCCCGAGCACAATCCGTTGGTGCTGGCCAAGGAAGTCGCGAGCCTGGACCGGCTGTCGGGCGGGCGATTCGCGCTGGGGGTGGGAATCGGATGGTCGGCGGAAGAGTTCGCGGCGCTCGGGATTCCGTTCGAGCGGCGCGCGCAGCGGACGCGCGAATATATCGAAGTGATGCGGCTGCTGTGGTCCGTTGACGTGACGAGCTTCCACGGCGAGTTCGTGAATTTCGACGCGGCGAAGTGTTTTCCGAAGCCGGAGCGTCGGGCCAAACTGCCAATAATTTTCGGCGGCGAAAGCGGGCCTGCGTTGAAGCGTACCGCGGATATCGGGAATGGGTGGTTCGGGTTCAATGTCGGACCCGATGATGCGGGGCCGTTGGCGGACAAGCTGCGTGCGATGGTGAAGGCGAATCGGCGCGATGAGGGTGAAGTTGAGATAATCGTCAGCCCGTACACCAAGAAGATTACGGTTGATGATTTGAAGAAGTACGGCGACGCCGGCGTTAACGAGCTGGTGATAATAACCAGTCCGCCCGAAGACGAGTCGCAGATCGGCGAGTGGATCGAGCGGATTGCGCAGGAGTGGGTGGAGCCGGCGGCGAAGTTGAGCTGATGGGCAAAGGAGCGCTGTGCGATTTCAGGACCGGAACCGGCTTCGCTGACGCGAAACTGTCCGAGATCCTTCCTGCCGCTCGCGTTGCTCGCTTCGTCAGGATGACACGTCGGAGAGGATTTCGCGAGCCTTGCTTAGATCGATCGCGATCTGGGCTTTCAGCGCGTCGGGGGTGTCGAATTTTTTTTCGGGGCGGATTCGCTCTACCAGTTCCAGTTTGATGCGATTGTCGTAGATGTCGCGATTGAAATCGAAGATGTGCGCCTCGATCGAGCGGGCGGATTCCGCGAACGTCGGGCGCATCCCGATGTTGGTGATCGACGGGTACGCGCCGTCGTCGAGGATTACGCGAGTGGCGTAGACGCCGTCGGGCGGGATGCATTCGGTTTCGCTGGCGAGGTTCGCGGTGGGGAATCCGATAGTGCGGCCGCGCTCGCGTCCGCGCACGACGGGACCGCTCAGAAAGTGGTAGCGGCCCAGCAGCCTCGCGGCGCGATGCATGTCGCCGGTCGTGATCGCCTCGCGCACCTTGGTTGAACTGACTTCGATACCGTCGACTTTCACCGGACCGACCACGTCGGTATCGAAGCCGAGTTCGCGCCCAAGTTCGACCATCACGGCGGCGTTGCCTGCGCGATTGTGGCCGAAGCTGACGCTGTGGCCGACGACGACCTCACGCACGCCGATTTTTCCGCGCAGATAGTCGCGTACGAATTCGCGCGGCGGGAGCAGGCTCAGCTCGAGCGTGAATTTGATCACGATCACGCCGTCGATCCCCGAGAGCCGCAGCAGTTCGAGCTTGTCGTCGGGTGTGAGGATCAACTTCGGAGCGCGGGCAGGGACCAGCAGCTTGGCGGGCAGCGGATTGAAGGTGAGCGCGAAGGCCGTGCCGCCGGCCGCGCGAGCGCGATCTATTGCCGCCTTCAGAATCGCGCGATGGCCGAGGTGGACGCCGTCGAAATTTCCGATCGCGGTGACCGGGTAGGGATGGCGTTCGAGCGCTTCGAGGTCGCGGATTATCTCCATTCAGTTTTTCGTTGTGCGCGCCGCGCCGCCTTAATCGCTCGCGAGATCTTTCATCATCGTGTCCGCTGAGGCCGCTTCCGGAGTTCCCGCGTGATCGGCTTGCAGCTTCTGCAGCGTCAGGCGCGCGTCGATTCGATCGTTCAGCTTCACAAACGCCTGCGCCTCACGCAGCAACGCGGCGCTCGCATACTTGCCCTTGGGAAAGCGCATCACGAGATCGTTGAACTGCAAAATCGCCTGGTCGTAGGCGCCGTTTTCGAACAACGCGTTCGCGGCGAAATATTCTGCGGGCTCGCTCAGCGGGGATTTCGGGTACGCATGCTGCAGCTTGGTGAAGCGGGCGACCGCGAGCGGATACTTGCCGGCCTTCATCGCGTCGAGGCCTTCGCGATAAACCTTGATCCCCGGCTCGTTGGAGGTCGCGGCGGCGGCGATTTCCTGATCGAGTTCGGCGGGCCAGGTCGGCGCGATTTCCGCGGGCGTTGCCGGTGGAGCAACCGCGCCGGCCGGCGGTTCCGTCGCAGCCACTGCGGCGCCGGGACCGACGCTGTCCGCGGG
>NZ_JBAUYR010000028.1:0-16952 GCF_049584895.1 Binatus sp. (SeqCode) | reverse complement strand
AGTGGAATTTCGGCGAGACCTCGGCGAAGGAATACGGCAATACGATCGATCGCGCGAACTGGCGAATCGTGATGCCGTTCCATCTGGCGGAATCCAAAGAGCAGGCGATGCGCGAAGTCGCTGCGGGACTCCAGCGGTGGCAGAACGAGTACGTCGTCGGGATTCTCGGCACGCCGAAGCGACCGACATTTCCCGACGGCTACGAGGCGGCGAAGCGGATGAGCGAGTACGGTGGCGCGATCTTCGGCACGCCCGAAGACGCCCTCGAACGTATCGCGCAACTGCAGAAACTCTCGGGCGGCTTCGGCACGATCCTGAGCTTCGCGCATGACTGGGCGACGCGTCCGCAAATGATGCGCAGCTACGAACTGCTCGCGCGCTACGTGATGCCGCGATGCCAGGGCCTGATCAAGCCGATCGAAGCGTCGGCCGCGCGCGTAACAGCCAACAAGGAAGCCCTGATGGAAAAAGCCGGCGGCGCAATCCTCAAAGCAATCCGCGACTACAATGCAGTGCATCCGAGGCAGAAGTAGGAGGAGGAACTTTATTGAATGTAAAACCCGCGGTGGGTTTCATTTTTCACTGCTTCCTTCGGCAGGGGTGACCCCTGCAGTGAAAGAAAATCGCGAAATGTCGATGACGACCTTTCGCTCTCAAGTTCTGTCCCGTGTCATTCAGAGCGAAGCGAAGAATCCCGGATCGAGGAGCCATTCAAATGGTCAAATTCGATCACATGAATCTCCCGGTTACGAACTACCAGGCATCGCGCGACTGGTACGTGCGCAACTTCGGCTTCAAAGTTGAGTTCGAAGTCCCCGATCGCAAGACCTCCGCAATCCAGGACAACGCCGGCTTCACGATCTTTGTGTATGAGCAGCCATCGCAACTGTCCGGTGCGAAATGCTCGCTCACCCTGCAAGTCGACGATGTCGACTCGAAATATAAAGAACTGAAATCGAAGGGCGTCCAATTCACGAATCCACCGGGCAAATATTTCTGGGGCTACGGCGCCGAACTTCGCGACCCTGACGGCTACCAGATCCTATTGTGGGACGAAGTCTCGATGCGAGAAAAAGGCGGCTCGAACTAGACGGCAACGTTTGACGTCGATTCCCCAAGGAGGTGTGGAACCCACGGTGGGTTCCAGATTCAACAATCTGATTTGCCCTTCCCTACGCTGACAGCCGTTGTCGTGTTGTGGAAACAACGCGACGCGGCTCTTGAAGCTCCGATCTTCGGGGACGACGATAGTGGTGTGGCGGGGCATCGAGCCGCGCCGCACCAATGCCATCTGCTCGTGAAATCGTAATTTCCGCGCGTGCCAGTGAACGTATCGCCGCTGCGCGCGCGTGGCTCGAGTCGCAACCCTCTGCCCACGAAATCTTGGTGATCGCGTCCGTCAAGGAAGCTGCCGACGACCTGGTGCGCGCATTTGCACTCTCGCGCGGCGCGATGCTCGGCGTACATCGGCTGACGCTCAACCGTCTCGTCGGATTGCTCGCCGCCGAGGAACTCGCCGACGCCGGCCTCGCGCCCGCGGACGGACTCGCAGCCGAGGCGGTCGCGGCGCGCGCGGTCTTTCGCCTGGCGCCGTCGGGAGCACTCGCGCATTTCGATTCCGTGCTGAAGCTTCCCGGCTTTTCACGCGCGCTGGCGCGGACGCTGATCGAGCTTCGATGGAACAACATTGCTGTCGACGATTTGCGCGCGCTCGGCGGCCCGGGTGCGGCGATTGCCGCGACCCTTGCGCAATTCGACGCTGAACTGGCGGAAGCGAAGTTGATCGATCGCGCCGGGATGCTAAAAGTGGCGACGCGCGCCGTCCTCGCGATCGAGCCGCCGCGCTTCGTTGGACTGCCAATTCTGTTGCTCGATCCATCCGTCGAGAGTTCGCTCGACCGCGACTTTCTTGCGGCGCTCGCGTCGCGTTCGCCCTCGATTCTCGCGACGATTCCGGCCGGCGACTCGCCCGTGCAGACGATCCTCGAGGATGCGCTCGGCGTGCGCGCTACTACACTGTCGGCGTCCGCGGACGAAAACCTCGCGCCGTCACTCGAGCGCCTGCAGACGCATCTATTCGCCGATACCGCTCCGCCCGAGCGAGATGTCGATGAAACAGTGACGGTGATTTCGGCGCCGGGCGAGATGCATGAGTGCGTCGAGATCGCGCGCCGAATCGCGTGCGAGGCGCGGCGCGGCGTGCCCTTCGATCGAATCGCGGTGCTGCTGCATGACCCTGTTCGCTACGCGCCGTACCTCCAGGAAGCACTCGCCCGCGCCGACATCCCGGCCTACTTCGCGCGTGGCACGCGTCGGCCTGAGCCGGGCGGGCGCGCGATGCTGGCGCTGCTTTGCTGCGCGGCGGAAGATCTCTCGGCCCGCCGCTTCGCGGAATATCTCTCGCTCGCTCAGGTGCCCGATTCCGATCACCCGCGCGACGATCAGCCGGCAGTCAGTCCCGACGCGGAACTCGCGCCAGTGTCGCTGGAATCGGATCTCGAAGTTGAAAACGACGCGAAAGACCCTCCCGGTGACACTGACGTTTCCGATCCGGTTCCGGTGATTGAAGGAACCGCCCGCGCACCCTGGCGATGGGAGCGGCTGCTGGTCGATGCGGCCGTGATCGGCAGCTCGGAGAGATGGCACAAGCGGCTGGCGGGTCTCGGCAACGAGCTGGCCGCCCGGCGTAAGGAAATTGCCGACGACGACGCCTACGCGGCGAGCCTCGAGCGGCGAATTCTCGACCTCGCGCATCTCGGCGAAGTCGCGATGCCGATACTTTCGATGCTCGAAGCGGCGCCGCGCGATGCGACCTGGGGCGACTGGCTCAAATTTCTGCGCGGGTTGGTTGACCTGGCGATTCGCGATCGCGAGCCGGTTCTCGCCGCGCTCGCGGAGCTCGAGCCGATGGCTCCGGTCGGGCCGGTCGGCCTCGACGAGGTGCGCCTGGTGCTGAATGATCGGCTCGGCCGGCTGGAAGCGCCTCGACGCGTTCGGCGTTACGGCGCGGTGTTCGTCGCGCCGCCGAACCGCGCGCGCGGCATGGACTTCGACATCGTTATCGTTCCCGGTCTCGCCGAGCGAATGTTCCCGCGCAAGCTGACCGAGGATCCGATTCTCTCCGACGCTGCGCGCGCGCGGCTGAGTCCGTATCTCGCGCGCAATGAACGGCGAGTCGGCGCGGAACGGCTCGCCTTGAGAATTGCGGCTGGCGCGGCGTGCGCGCGTGCGATGTTTTCCTATCCGCGAGTCGATCTCGACCAGGGCCGTCCGCGTGTGCCGTCGTTCTACGCGCTCGAAGTTCTGCGCGCGGCAGAAGGCCGTCTGCCCGGCTTCGACGAGCTGGCGACTCGTGCGTCAGCGCAACCTAACACCCGGCTTTCATGGCCGGCGCCCTCGAATCCCGCCGACGCGATTGATGACGCCGAATTCGATCTTGCAGTGCTCGACAAATTAGTCGATGCCGATCCGCAGACCACGATTGGCGCGGCAAACTATCTGCTTGGCGCGAACGTGCATCTTGGGCGGGCGCTGCGCGCGCGGGCGCGGCGATGGCTACGGCGATGGACCTCGGCTGATGGCTTGGTCGATCCTGAAGCGGCGGCACTGGCGGCATTGGGGAAGCATCAGTTGTCGAAGCGATCGTACTCGCCGACTGCGCTCCAGAATTTCGCCGCGTGCCCTTACAAATTTTTTCTGCAAGCGGTCCATCGGCTGGAGCCGCGCGAGGAGCCCGAAGCGATCGAGACGCTCGATCCCCTGACGCGCGGCAGTATTTTCGCGGAAGTGCAGTATGAAATTCTCTCCGCGCTTCGAGAGCTCGACGTGCTGCCGGTCACACCCGAAGATCTTGAGGATGCGTCAGCGCTGCTCGACGAGAAACTCGACGAAGTTGCGGTAGCAAGGCACGAGGAACTCGCGCCTGCGATCGAGCGCGTGTGGCTCGACGGCATCGAGGGCATCCGCGCTGATTTGCGCGAATGGTTGCGGCGCGCGGCCGACGATCCGGAACACTGGCGGCCCGAATGGTTCGAACTCGGCTTCGGACTGAGCGATCGGGAGCAGGCTGATCCGCACAGCTCGGCCGACCCGGTCGCGATCGAAGGGGGTCTAAGTCTGCGCGGGTCGATCGATTTGCTCGAGCGCGATCCCGCCGGCCGAATTCGCGTGACCGATCACAAGACCGGGAAAGTGCGCGCCGAGAAGAACTTCGTGGTTGGCGGTGGCAAGACGCTGCAGCCGGTTTTGTACGCGCTGGCCGCGGAAAGCGTGCTCAAGGAAAAAATTTATGCCGGGCGCCTCTACTACTGCACCGCGGCCGGCGGTTACGAGGAGCGCATCGTCGAGATTAACGACGAGGCGCGCAAAGCGTCGCGCGATTTCGTCGCGATCGTCAAGGAGTCGCTTGAGGCGGGCTTCTTGCCGGCCGCGCCCGACGATCGCGAATGCGATTGGTGCGACTACAAACGCGTCTGCGGCCCATACGAAGAGCGCCGCTCGAAAATCAAACCACCGAAACCGCGGCTCGACGCCCTGAAGAGGTTGCGCGCAATGCCATGACGCTCGTGACTCCAGCAATCATCTCGGACCAGGCCGTGCGCGATCGGATTCGCGACGACCTCGACGTCACGCTGGTAATTGAAGCGGCGGCGGGGACCGGCAAAACCACGGCGCTTGTGAATCGAATCGTGTCGGTGATCGGGTCGGGACGAGGCGAGCTCGCGCGAATAGTCGCGGTGACATTCACCGAAAAGGCTGCGGGCGAACTGAAGCTGCGACTGCGCGCCGAAATCGAACGTGCTCGACAAAATACCGAACCGCTGAGCGAGTCGCGCGCGCGGTTCGATCTGGCGTTGAAGCAACTCGAAGAAGCGCGCATCGGAACGATTCATTCGTTTTGCGCCGACCTGCTGCGCGAGCGGCCGGTGGAAGCTCACGTCGATCCGATGTTCGAAGTCGCGCCCGAGGACGTTGCGGGCGAGATGTTCGATGCCGCGTTCGAGCGATGGTTCGAAAAAATCCTGGACAAGCCGGGGGAGGGCATGCGGCGGTTGCTGCGCAGACGTGATCTGTCGTCGCGTACGGGGCCACGTGCAATTGCCCGTCGGGCGGCGCTCGAGCTGATGAACTGGCGCGACTTCGATACGCCCTGGCAGCATTCGCCAATGGCGCGCGACGCGGAAATCGACGCGATCATCGCGGAGGTCGAAGCGCTCGGCAACCTTGCCGAGCTTGGCGAGGACGATGACTGGCTGGCCAAGGGCCTCGACGCAATAGCGCGTCCTGTTGCCGAGGCGACCCGGCTGGAGGCGGTGCGGGGGCGCGACTACGACGCGCTCGAATCGGTGTTGATCGCGCTGTGCACCGGGCGGCGCTGGGATTGGAAGGGATACGGCGGCGCCTTCGGTGACGCGGAGCGCGACGAGGTTTTTCGCCGGCGATCCAAGTTGCACGAGCGGCTGTGCAAGTTTCGCGACGATGCGGGCGCGAATCTTGCGCCGTTGTTGCGCGACGAGCTGTGGCCGATCGTCGCCATTTACGAAGAAATCAAACAGCGCGCCGGACGACTCGACTTCCTCGACCTGCTGCTGGTCGCGCGCAACCTGGTTCGCGACAATCCGGCGGTACGCGCGGAGCTGCAGAGTCGCTTCACGCATATTTTCGTCGATGAATTACATGACACCGATCCGCTGCAGGCGGAAATTCTGCTGTTGCTATCGTCGGCCGATCCGGCCGAGACCAACTGGCTGAGGGTCAAGCCAATCGATGGCAAATTATTTATCGTCGGCGATCCGAAACAATCGATTTACCGTTTTCGCCGCGCCGACGTTTCGCTCTATCAGGGCGTCAAACAATTGCTGCTGATGCATGGCGCCCAACTCGAGCATCTGACGGTCAGCTTCCGCGCGACGCCGGCGATTCAGGCGATGGTCAACGCCGCTTTCGCGCCTCTGATGAGCGAGGAATCGGGCACCCAGCCCAGGTATGCGCCGCTGATGCCGTATCGCGCCAAGCCCTCGACGCAGCCGTCGATCGTCGTGCTGCCGGTGCCGGAGCCGTATGGCGACTACGGCAGAGTCGTCAATTGGAAAATCGACGAGTCGCTTCCCGAGGCGATCGCTGCGTACGCGCGATGGCTGGTGTATGAAAGCGGATGGACCGTGACCGAGCGCGAATCGCCGGACGTGCGCGTGCCGATTCGCCCGCGGCACATATGCATCCTGTTTCGCCGGATGAATTCGTTCGGGCGCGATGTGACGCGGCCGTATCTGCGCGCGCTCGAGGCGCGCCATCTCCCGCACGTGCTGGTGAAGGGCGGGTCGTTCAACGAACGCGAGGAAGTGATTGCGCTCCGCAATCTGCTCGGTGCGATCGAGCGGCCCGATGACGAGTTGACGGTTTTCGCGGCCCTGCATGGTCCGGTGTTCGCGCTGTCGGACGCCGCGCTGCTCGAATTCCGCATGACACTCGGCAACCTGCATCCCTTTCGCAAGTTGCCCGACGATATCCCCGACAGCCTCAAGGAAGTGAAGGGCGCGCTCGAAGTGATCAAGAATCTGCATCGCGGACGGAATCGGCGGCCGATTGCGGAGACGATTGCGAAGCTGCTGGCCGCGACTCGCGCGCATGCGGGGTTCGCGATTTGGCCGACCGGTGAGCAGGCGCTGGCGAATATCATGCGCATCATGGATCAGGCGCGCCGTTACGAAGCGCGCGGCGGCACCACGTCGTTTCGCGCGTTCGTCGACGAGCTCGAAGCGCGCGCCGAGCGCGACGAGGCGAGCGAGACGCCTATTGTCGAGGAGGGAACCGAGGGCGTGCGCATCATGACGGTGCATCGCGCGAAAGGCCTCGAGTTCCCGGTCGTCATCCTCGCCGATATCACGTGCAACGAAACTCGCGCCGACGCGTCGCGATATATCGAGCCGGCGTCGAAGCTGGCTGCGATGGAACTTGCGGGATGCGCACCGCGCGAACTTCAGGATCATGCCGCGAAGGAACATGATCGCGACGTAGAAGAATCGATTCGCCTGCTGTACGTCGCGGCGACGCGTGCACGAGATCTGATCGTCGTGCCGGCGGTTGGCGATGAAGAGAGCGACGGCTGGCTCTCGCGCCTTAATCCCGTCGTCTTCCCCGCGCAGACTGAGCGGCGCGCGCCGTCGTCGACCCATCCTGCAGGATGCCCCGAATTCGGCGACGACAGCGTCCTGACGCGGCCGGCGAAAGCGCCGGGCAAAGTGAAGTCGATCGCGCCGGGATTACATCGCGCGCAAAAAGGTGACCATCAGATCGTATGGTGGGATCCGCGGCTGCTGATTCTGAACGTTGAGGAAAAAATGGGGCTGCGGCAGGACAAGCTGCTGCAGGCTGACGAGAACCGGCTAGTGTCAGATCGCGGCGTCAAACTGCACGAAGAATGGAGTGCGAAGCGCGCGGCGATGCTCGCAGCGGGAACTACGCCGAGGCTGAACATTGCGACCGCGACCGAACTTGCGCTTGCGGCGCCGGCGAGCGGCCCGGCGTCGGCTGAAGCGATCGCGATCGAAGAGACGATTCGCGATCGCGGCCGGCCGCATGGCAAGCGATTCGGCTCGCTCGTGCATCTGACGATGCTGCGTGCGCCGTTCGACGCCGACGCGCGAGAGATCGGCCAGATCGCCGCGAGTGCGGCCAAGATGATCGGCGCATCCGACGACGAGACCGCCGCGGCGACATCTGCGGTGGTAGCTGCCCTCGAATCCCCGCTGATGCTACGCGCCAAAGCTGCGGACATAGTGATGCGAGAATGTCCACTGATGATCCGCCTCGAAGACGGCACCGCAGTCGAAGGAATCGCGGATCTCGCGTTTGCAGAAAGCACCAACGACGGCGTCGTCTGGACCGTCGTCGATTTCAAAACTGATATCGAGGTTGCCCCGCGCCTCGACGAATATCGCGCGCAGATTCGGTTTTATGTGCGCGCAGTGAGAGAGAGTACAGGGCGTCCCGCGAGTGGCGCGATTTTGTGGATCTAGAGGCGTGCTTGATTGATGGATTTGTGCTGAAATCCTGACGCGAGGAAATCAGCGATGGCTATCGACATTATATATGGCGAACGCGTCACTGCCGGCGTCGATAAGGACGCGGTCGGCGGCGGATTGTGGCTCAGTGGCGACGACTTTAAGCGCGTCAGCGGATGGGAGTTCAAGCCGCAGGGATTCTGCAAGGGTGACGTCTGCGTCCCGGTGCCGGACGCGCGCAAGCACGAGTTCGTCGCGGGCGGGCGCTACAATCTCGCCGCGCTGGCGAATCTGCTCGGACAGCCCGTCGTGACTGACGAGGAGCATCACGCATGGTGCTTCGGCGAAGCGGCCGCGGAGCGAAAGCGGATGCTGACCTCGCTCGACGCGCCGGACTTCAGGCTGCCCGATCTCGACGGCAAGATGCATTCGCTGTCCGACTATCGCGGCAAAAAAGTTTTCGTCGTCTCATGGGCCTCGTGGTGAGGATGCCGCTTTGACCTGCCAGTCTGGCAGGCCCTCTACGAAGAACTCGGACCGAAAGGATTCGTGCCAATCGCGATCGCATTCGACAGCGGCGGCAACGCTGCCACCGAGCCCTGGATCAAGGCGGCCAAGCCTACCTACCCATGCCTGATCGATCGCCGGCATATAGTCGCCGAGCTTTACGACATGGTCAACGTGCCGACTGCCGTCTGGATCGACGAGCGCGGCAGGATAGTCCGTCCGAGCGAGCCCGCCGGCGTCACCGACGCATTCCGCAAGATGAATCACACAGACTTTTCGATTCCCGCCGACGCCATGAGCGAGTTGCAGGCAAAGCGCAAGGCCTATCAGGACGCGCTGCGGGATTGGGTTGCGAATGGATCGAAAAGCCGCTTCGCGCTGAGCGAGGCGGAAGTGCTCAAGCGAATGCATACGCCGGACGATGCGCAGGTCCGCGCGGCGGCGAATTTCAGGCTCGGCGAATACCTGTTCGAGAAAGGACACGCGGAGGCGGCGAAGAAATATTTCGAGGAAGCCAAGCTGCTGCGCCCTGAAAGCTGGAACTACAAGCGGCAGGCATGGGCACTCGAGGATCCGATGAAAGCAGGCGGCCCTGAATTCTGGGCAGCGGTCGATTCGCTCGGCGAAAGAAAATATTACCCCGGCGCGGAGGATATATAGGAAGGGTAAATCACTTTATTGAATGTGAAACCCGCGATGGGTTTCACACTTCCTTCGGCAGGGGTGACCCCTGCACCCAGTAATTGGAAAAAACTCCCAACGATCCGGTTCCCCTTCCCGCTCGGGAAGGGGTTAGGGGTTAGGTTGTTAGGTTCGGTCGCGATGCTCGCACGAGATTCCGGGAATTAGGGTTGCACAACCGCAAAATACTAGTCGTCGGATATGGATCGCTGCTCAGCGGCTACGGATTGCTGGCCGAGCGGCGCGGCGGTGCGAGCCGGCTGGTGGCGCGCGACGTGATCCCGATTTCGATTCACAACGCGCGGCGCGGCCTCGCCAAGCCGTCGAGTCATGGCAAGTATCTCGCGATGGATATCGAGCCGGTCGATCGTGCTCTTCCGATCAGAGCGTCGAGCGCGGCGGGCGATGGCGGCATCGGCGGACTGCTGCTGACGTTCGATCGAGAATGCGCTCCGCTGATCGCACGGCGCGAAGAATACGATCCTGATGCGTTCGTGCGTTTGATCGGGATTGCAGATCGCGCCGGCCTGCCGCTCGGCGAGTTCCTGATGGAAATCGCGCGCGGGACTAATTTCGATCTGCTCGCATACCGGATCGCGCTGCGCACGATGCTCGACTACACGTCGCCGGGCTACATTTTCCATCCGATTGAAATCGACGGCGGCCGGATCGCGATAATCGCGATCGGTTCAGGATTCGACGGCAGCGGCGATTCGAAGGTCGTTTCGCGCCGCCAGCAGTACAAAATGGACCGGCTGCTGACGCTCGACCAGTCGATACGTACCGAACTTCCCGGTTTCGATCGCGCCGGCCAGATCGGATACTACGCAGAGTGCGTGCTCGGTGGCTTGCATGGCGTAGATGTAGACGACCTTGCCACGCAACTCGACGATAAGGCCGAATGGGCGCGCGAACTCGCGGCGCATCTTGGGCCGATCGCGTCCGGCGAGCGTGAGCGGTTCCTCGAGGCCACCTCGATCGACGCGGTGCAGTACGGCGAAAGATTTTCCCGCCAGCGTGCGGCCAGCCTGTTGGCGCTGCTGAAGCTGGCTGGTGTTGTATAGTGATCAGCGACCAGCCGATGCCATCGAACGCGAATTTTTCAATCCACGTTGCGAAAGAGAATCTGAAATTCTCCGCCGCGCATTTTATCGCCTACCCCGGATTTCGCGAACCTCTCCACGGTCACAACTACCAGGTCGGCGTGTACGTCGAAGGACGGCTCGCGAAGACCGGTTATGTGATCGACTTCGGCCTGATCAAAAAACTTACCAAGGAGATTGTCGATCGGCTCGACGAGCACACGATCATTCCCGGCAACAGCGATTGCCTGACGATCGACGCATCCACCAAGGGCATCGTGCGAATCCACTATGAGCACGACGAGTTCGTATTGCCTGCCGCCGACGTGTGTATCGTCCCTATCGTGCATAGCTCGGCCGAGGAGCTCGCCCGCTACATCTGGGACGAGCTGGCGACGGCGCTACGGTCGCGTGGCGCGCTGACCGAGGCCACGACGATGGAGATCTCGGTGGCCGAAGGCCCGGGACAGTCCGCGCATTACCGCAATTCGACGAGCGACTGAAGTCGTTCGCGTTCTTCTCGTAACAATAACCGCTGCTTCCTTTGTCTTATTTGCTCACTGGTAGTCATCACCCTGTTAACTACGTGCGCGTCGTGAGACCATTCCCGACGTAACTACGCGATTTACCGTCGCCGGTTGCGAAGTGAAGACCGTCGTTGGCGCAGCAACCAAAAATATCAGCGCGAGAGATACCGTTTGCCGTCGACCAGGCATTGATCGGTGAGCATCCGGCGATCGTGAAGCTGCGCGCGCTGATCGAGCGCGTCGCCTCGACCGAAGTGACGGTGCTGATTACCGGCGAGAGCGGCACCGGCAAGGAAGTGGTCGCGCAGGCGATCCATATGCTCTCGTCGCGCAGCGATCAGCCGTTCGTGCCGGTGAACTGCGCCGCGATTCCGCACGACCTGCTCGAGTCCGAGATGTTCGGGCATGAGCGAGGTGCGTTCACGGGCGCGGCGGGATCGCGTCATGGACTGCTGACCACGGCCAATCGCGGCACTATCTTCCTCGACGAAATCGGCGAGATGCCTCGCGGGCTGCAGGCGAAACTTCTGCGCGTGCTCGAGGACGGCGTCGTGCGTCCCGTCGGGGCCGACCGGGCGACGCGGGTCGACGTGCGCGTGATCGCGGCGAGCAACGTCAACCTGTCGGACGCGGTGGCGAAGGGCGCGTTTCGCGAGGATCTCTTCTATCGGCTGCAAGTCGTGCCGATTGTGATTGCACCGCTGCGCGAACGACGCTCTGACATCCCACTTCTGGCCGACCATTTTTTGGACCGTATCCGCGGTCGCACGCCCGGGCGCGAGATCTCAATCAGCCGCGAGGCGATGGTGGCGCTGTGGTCTTACGACTGGCCGGGCAATGTTCGCGAGCTCGAGAACATGGTCGAGCGGCTGGTGATCCTGTGCGAGGGGTCGATTATCGACACCTCGATGCTGCCGGAGAACCTAGTGGCAAGCACGCGGCCCGCGACACCTCCGGTCAAGGTCAAGCTCAGCGACGGCGGAGTGAACCTGAATAACTTGGTACGGGAATTGGAAGGTAGGTTGATAAACGACGCGCTGAAACAAACCGGGGGCAACAAACAGGCGGCGGCGCGGATGCTCGGGCTCAAACGGACGACGTTTTCCGCGAAGCTGAGGCGCTGTGGCGTGATAGCTCCGGCCTCTTTGGACGATAGCGACGAAGGTTAGACGAGCGGGAACTTGTATGGATGAAGCAATCAGGTCGCCACAGATTATGGTGGTCGACGACGATCAGGACACGGTCGCAATTCTTGCCCACCATTTGCAGCGCGAAGGCTTTGTCCCGATAACGGCCAACTCTGGAGCACAGTGTCTCAAACTGGTTCATGAGAACGAAGTCGACGTGATCCTGCTCGACCTCATGATGCCCGAGATGGACGGATTCCAGGTCGTCAAGGCGCTCAAGAACGATCCCGAGACCGCCGAAATCCCTATCATCATGATCACCGCGCGCGACGACATGGACGCGCGCGCCGAGGGGATGCGCCTGGGGGTCAGTGACTTCCTCGCCAAGCCGGTATTCCGCCGTCAGCTGGCCAGCCGCGTTCGCGCACAGCTGGAAGTAGTCGAGACCTCGCGCAGCGCAAGCGCAGCGATGGATCGCCTCGAAGCGGCGAGAAAGATTCGCTCGCAATAGGTTGTTCGTCGCGACGGGTTCCTTTCCGCGGGCGAAGATCTTCCTTCTGGTTCGCCTTGCCGCTCGGGAAGTGGTTCGGTTGAGGATTCCAGAAACGTGCGCAGCCGCAGTGCGTGCGCTGCAAACGCGCATTGCGACCCCCTATACGTTCGACTACAAATTAATTCTCGACCGATCGCTTCCAGGATTCATCGTTCGAGATGAGAAGGAGAATTCGCGATGAACGGTGAGAGCCGAAGACCGCAAGCCAACGTGATTGCGGCGCTGACCTACCTGCTGGGCTTCGTCACCGGCATCATTTTTCTTTACCTCGAACCCTACAACCAGGACGAGTTCATCCGCTTTCACGCCCGCCAGTCGATCGGCTTCTCGGTCGTATGGTTCGCGATCGAAGTCGTCTTCGGAGTATTCATCGCGGTCCTTCCGCATGCTTTGGGCGCGCTGCTCAACTTCATTCTAACCCTGATCAACATCGCGCTCGCCGTATTCTGGGTCGTGCTCATGTACAAGGCATACAACGGCGAGCGCTACCGAATCCCCGAGCTAGCCGACATCGTCGACAGCATCGCAGGAAGTCCCGCCGAGTAACATTTCTTCTCCGCGTTAAGAGAGCTTCGCGTAAACGCGTGTCCGGTCCGGCTTCCCGCTCGGGAAGAGGTTAGGTTGTTGGGATCGTTCGCGACGCCCGCACCATAATCCGCGAACTCTACTTGTTCGCGCGCGTCGTCCCGGCCGCCTTCTCTCCCCCCGCTTCGATTGATTTGTCTTCTGCGGCTTGCCCGTTACCGTCGCCCGCCTTCTCGGCGTCGTCTTCCGCCGTCGCCGGCGGCGGGACCTGCGATTGAATATTCGCGATGCCCTGCGCCGCCAGCCGCAAGCTCGGCTCGCGGTTAATCGCGTCGAGCACCCGCCGCGAAATTTCGTCGGTGATTTGCGGCGCGGTGTAAGTCTCCGCGGGATACCGAATGACTATCTCGAGCCCGCTCTGGCTCAGATGCAGCCGGCTCTGCGGCTTGGGCGTCTCGAGCATGATATTGAGGTCGCGCTCGAGATGCCGGTAGTCGCGCATCACGCGGTCGCGATAGCGCGCGAACACTTCGTCGACCGCGTCGAGTATCCGCTTCTCCGCGAGGCGGTAATCGACGTCAGGCGCCAGCGTGAGGCGCACCTCGTTCCATATGAAGCTGGTGCCGGGCGCTTGCTTGAAGAAATTGCCCGACGGCTGAAACACGATCGCGTTGGAGAACACTGCGACTCGCCCGGTCGGCTCGCGATGCGTCGTCCCCGCTCCGTCCAGTTCCATCAGCGAGAGTTTCACCAGCCCGATATCGATCACGTCCCCCGTTACTCCGCCGATTTGCACGCGGTCGCCGGCCTTGATTCCGAATCGCCCGATTAGAAAAAAGTAACCGGCGATCGACAGGATCACGTTCTGCAGCGCAACCGCGATTCCGGCGGCGGCGAATCCCACCACCGTGGCGGCCGATCCCAGCTCGTCAGAGAAATTGATCATCACGACGATCACGATCAGCAGGCCGAGCACAAGCCGCCGCGCCGCCATCACCTGCCCGCGCCGCCGGATGTCGGTCACGTAACGATTGCTGAGCCATTTCCAGAGCAGAGAGCCGAGGAAAATCACCGCCAGCGAAGCGCCGAGCACGATCAGGCGGATGATGAGACTGCGAAATGTCTTGTTCCAGCGCTGTTCGACCGCCGAGTGCCAGCGGGCCACATTGTTGGTGTAAACGCCCAGCAGCGCCAGCTGGTTGACGAGCGGCAGGGTGGCATCTCTCGCGAGTTTGTATTCCTCGAGCAGGTTTTCGAATGACTTCGTGCGGTCCTTCAGGGTTGCGATGTCGGCGGTGCCGGTTCCCTGGCCGAGCCCATTGCCCTGTGCGACGATGCTATTAATCAAGGCGAGCATCGACTTGCGAAGCTCTTTGGTGTGATCGGCCAGCCCTTGCGCCAGGACCTGACTCTGGTTGAGGGCGTCGAGTTTGTTGCTGAGCGCGAACAGTTCGCCGACGAGGCTGATAATCCCGGTCGGATTGGAGCTCACCGCCGCGGTCTCGACCGGCGGGGTCAGCGTTTTCTTGCTGCTATCAATCGAATGCTCGAGCTCGTCTATTTGGGACTCCAGCGAGCCGCTCTGATCGGCCGACGAACTGCCACTTCTGAACTGAACGAGTGCCTTGAACGTACTGACACGAGCGTCTTTGAGATCGAGTTCGCTCTGTAATTCCTCAATTTTGGATGCGATCGCCGCGCGCTGGCTCGCAGGCGCTTTGGCCAGCTGAGCCTGCAAATCCTTGATTCGCGCGCGCAGTACGTTAGCGGCGGCATCGAGCGTCTTATAAGTTTGCGTGACGTTGCCCACGCCGGCGCTGTCCGTGGTTGAGCCGGCAACTCCAGCGGCGGCGGCATTCGGGTTGATCTTGGCGATCAGCGCCGCCTGCGCGCGTGCGTAGTCGAAAGCCAGCTTTAGTACCTGGCCGGCCGTCTGGCGATCATCAGCGAAAAAAAGGGCTTCTTCCGGATCGTTCACCAACTGCGCTTCGGCACCCAGATGCTGGTACCAGTCGATCACGTGGCTCAGATAGAAAATTACGGCGTGCGCATTGGGACCCTGCGCGGCCGCCGATGCGTTCGCAGGCGCGGGAGTCGCGGCAGATGCGGGACGCGCGGCTGCAGCCGGCTGCGACGCGCCAGTCGCGACGGCGCCCGCCGACGCCTGCGCAGACGGCGCCGCCGATCCGGCCTGCGACCCGGTCGCAGGACCCTGCGCCAGCGCGGGCGCAATCGCGATTGCCAACGCAATCGCAAACACGCCCACAACGCAGACGTGCATACTCACAGACGTAATCTTGAATCGGGGACGCATCGCGATTTAGTTCGGACTCAACCGGCGAGCCAAAGAAAAACCTTACCATCGCCAGCCCGATAGTTCGACTTACCCGCAACTGAGCACGCTTCGCCTCGGAAAAAAGTCATTGGGTGCAGGGGTCACCCCTGCCCAAGGAAGTGTGAAACCCACGGCGGGTTTCACATAAGATAAAGTGCCTTGCTCCTCCCGCTCAGTACCCGACCGGCGCGGACGCACTCGCCTCGGGCGCCAAATCCGCATACCGCGCCGGCGGCGTCCACGGCGTCGCGAGCGCGTCGAACTCGCGCATCAGCGCGTCGACGTCCTTGACGTTCGCCGTCCTGCGAATCAAATCGCGCACCATCACCGGGCGCTCATTGAGCCGCTGACGAATCATCGTGCGAAGCGAGCGATCCGCCAGATCGTTCACGACCTTGCGCCCCGCAATCTCCTTGCCGTCAAGCGTGAGCAGCGTGCGCGCCTGGATTTCAGAGAGCGCGGTGCGCAGGTACTCGACGTGTGGCGCCTCGTCGGAGCGGATGTAGCGCACCAAGTTGGCGGCGTCGTCGGGCGCGTCGGAGACTTCGGGGTCGGACAGGATTTCCTCGGCCCAGGCGAAAGTCGATGCGGCAAAGACTTCGATCGCGAGCACATTGGCCATGAACCGAATCAACCGTTCGACCGGCTCGCCCAACTCCGGGAACATCGCGGCCGGCTGCCCGCCGCGCCGCGCGATAATCGCGGCATAAATCTCGGGCGAGATAGCAGGATTCGACAACGCCGCATCGCGCGCCGCGTCCCACATCTGACGATGGCCCCCCTCCTCGCTCCACCCAGCCTCGTCGCGCGCATGCGCCTCGAACAGCCCGCCGACAAGGTGCGCCAGCGCGGTGCCGTCGGTATCCTCGCGGATAAAGGTCTTGAGCGGAGGCACCGGCAACTCACGAATCATCGCGCCAAACCCCTCGACGATCGCAATCTCCGACAGCCATCGCACCATCGGCTCCCGCACCCCCGACCTGAGCAGAAACTTCACCTGCGCAACATTAGGCACCTGCGGCGAAACGGTATCCGCCGGAATCTCAAACAGCGCGGTCCCAGAGGTCGCAACATGCTGCCGCTGCCACGCCTCGATAGCCGGCACGCGATAGGCAGTCCGCGGCGACCGATAATGCCCATCAGCATCAAACCCGCCATGACACTTAACCCCCTTAACAATCAGAGGCTCCCGAGTATCAACATTGGCAAGAATTTCGTCAGTAGAAAATTTCAGTCGAGATTCATGAGGCATTTTTTTCGGTGTCCTGTGTTCGCGGGGTGGCGGTGCCCGGCCATTGGCCTAACATACGTTAGGTCAATGAAATGAGTCAACGAGATGCAGATCGTCGACGGTCTCCTTGAAAGACTTCTGACGACGAGAGATCATATGTTGGAGCAAGGCGGCACCGAAAGGCGGGAGACTACTGCACCGCCACGCGAGGGGAGCGGCGCAGTGAAAGGTTACATTCCGACACCTGCCGAGACGGTCGACCTCATGGCCGATCGTCTTTTTCGTTCCAAACCTCCCTCGAAACATTCATCGATTCTCGATCCCGGATGCGCCACGGGGGCGTTCATAGCGGGAATAATTCGATGGTGCGAGGATCATAAA
>NZ_JBAUYR010000027.1:0-7777 GCF_049584895.1 Binatus sp. (SeqCode) | reverse complement strand
GATTTTGCCGAGATCCAGGAGGCGCGGCGCAAAGCTCGCGCCGCCATTCCAGAACGCGAGAATCTCGAGCGCGCGGTGCAACTGATGCGCGAGAATTTGGCCGCAGTCGCCGTCGAGCTAGCGGACGCGCCGCGTGAAGAGCAGGCGGAACTACTGGCGCGCGTCGAGCGGCTGGCAGCGATGATTCGGTACGGGATGCGAATGCTCGGCGATCCGGTTGACGCGCGACTCGACGGACCGTTCTCGATTCGGTCATGAGTACGACTGTTCCCGCTCCCGCTCGCGCAGCCTCCTACTATCTTGTTCTCCTTCCCGCTCGGGAAGGGGATTATGTCGGGCTTGACACCCGCACTTGAAATGCGTATATTTGACGCATGAACAAGAAGGTCGAAGCTGGCAAGCCGCTCTGCACTCAGCCCAACATCACGCTCGCTCAGTTGATGAAACAATTCGGCGACGAGACGGCTTGCAAAACACTGTTGCGCGATATGCGCTGGCCCGATGGCGTCAAGTGCCCCCGATGCGGCAAGAGCGAGCGCATATACGAATTGAAGGCACGCCCGTTCCATTGGGTCTGCAAGAATGCTGATTGCGGCAAGCGCAACGGCTACCGTTTCAGCGTCATCACGAAAACGATTTTCGAGAACACCAACTATCCGCTCTCGATCTGGTTTCAGGTGATCTACCTGATGACTCAGAGCAAGAAGGGAATCAGCGCACTCCAAATTCATCGCCAGATCGGATCGGGCGATTACCGGACGGCGTGGTATATGGTCATGCGGATTCGCGCCGCGATGAAAGATGACGGCTTGGCCAAGCTGCTCGGCACGGTTGAAGTGGACGAAACTTATATCGGCGGAAAGAACCGCAATCGCCATTGGGACAAGAAGCAGCCCGGAACCGGCACCGCTGGCAAGATTCCCGTCATCGGCGCGATCAGCCGCAAGGGGAACATCGTCTGCAAGATGATCGAGAACACGGACACTGAGACGTTGACTCGATTCGTGCGCGATACCGTGAGCGACAAGGTGAAACTGGTCGCGACCGATGAACACGCTGGCTATCGCTACCTGAAATGGGGAATGCCGCACGAGGTCATCAAGCACGGCGAGAACGAATACGTTCGCGGCGAGGTTCATACGAACAGCGTCGAATCGTTCTGGTCGCTGCTCAAGCGCGGCGTGCTCGGCACCTATCACAACGTCAGCAAAAAATATCTGCCGTTGTATCTGGCGGAGTTTCAGTACCGCTTCAACAATCGCGACAACAAAAACATTTTCTTCGACGTGATAGCAGGATGCTGAGGTCAGCCCGCTGGCGGAAGCCTCAGCCAGACAAGGCCAGTCATCTGATTGTGGACAGGGGCGGACAATTCCGATTGCCGTTCCCGCGAAGGGTAGTACTATGCCGAAAGCAAAACCCATCTCACTCCATCCGCTGACGTTCCATGAAGCTCTCAAACACCTGGTTCGCGTTGATCCTGATAGCGTTGGTATTACTCCTAAGCGGCGCACAAAACGTAAGCGCGCAGTCACCAAGTCCAGCCCCAAACCAGATACCAAGGGCTAGCGGCGGCGCACAAAATTCCAATGACGAAGAGGGAAGCCCCCAAGCCACGCCTTCCTTTGGAAATCAGGAGAGCGCCGATCAACATCAGGCACCAACTGCCACCAAGGCCCCCGACGATAGCAGCGAAAAATACCAAGAAGCCCTTGTAGACAGCGCCGTCGTACAAGCGGCTTTCGCTGTTCTGTTGTTCTTTGTAACCGGCCTTTTGGCCTACATCGCAGTTCAGCAATGGCGCGCATACAAGAATCTGAACGCGGCGCGATCGTTGTCGATGAAATCGAGCTTAGGGATTTTCTGCCGGAATCGAAGTTGGCGAATGACGAAGCCACCTACATAGTTTTTCGATTTAGAAATATCGGCAGAACGTCTGTGCGGCTGGTCGAGTCCAAGGTTCAGTTTCATCTCGCGACGGAAATGGTCGAACCGCCCGACTATGGAGCCCGTCCGTTGAATATGACGGGCCAAATTCTTCCACAAAATGAGAGTCTGTTTCGGATGTATCGGCTCTATGATCCGAAACTTCCACACGCCCGCTTGCCAGATGTCACTTACGATCTGATTACCAGCACCAATGACGTGTTTCTGGTTCTCTACGGCTACATCCGGTACGTCGATGCGTTCGGTACCCGGCTCATCACCGGCTTTGGATACCAGTACAGCGCACTCGCGTCGATCTTTTCGAAACGAAGTGAGTTTCAGGTGTATGGTTCCGACGCCTACAACTACACAAAAAAGGATCGCCGCTAGTGGCCATGCGATGAAGCCCGCTTCTCGCGGGCGCGATACCGGCGGGTCGTCGCCGTCCGACGATCCCGACGCTGTTTCCTTAAAACGAGAGTTTGTAGAATCCGGCCTGTCACGTCGCCGCTCATTTTGCGGGCAAACGGACGCGGGTGTCAAGCCCGACATAATCCCCCTCAGAGGGGTTGGGGGTTAGGTTCCTTGGAAGAAGGGCTGACGCTTAGAATTACCGGGGTTGAGCCGGGCGATGAGATTGCGGGGGCGCGCAAGGTCATAATCAACACGACGCGCGGCGCGATTCCGCTCGTGTTGCATTCGGCGCCGGAGAAAGGACGCGCGGTGCTGTGCGTCAGCGGCGCGATCGGCGGATTCGACGGGCCGTCGATGCTCTACCCGCGGCTCGGGCTGGAGATGCCCAGGCGCGGACTCACGATTGCGCGGCTTGACTATCGCGCGCCCAACGAGTTCGGCGAATGCCTGGTCGATGCGATGGCGGCGCTGACGTTCCTGGGCGGAATCGGAAATCAGCGCGTCGCCTTGATTGGGCATTCGTTCGGCGGCGCGGTCGCGATCAACGCGGGCACGCTGAGCCCCATCGTCACCACCGTGATTGCGCTTTCGAGTCAGCTCGCGGGTGCGCACGTAGCGGGTGAGCTGGCGCCCAAGCCGCTGCTGCTGATTCATGGCGGGGCGGACACAATTCTCTCGCATGAAAGTTCGCAGGCACTTTACGATCGAGCGGGCGAGCCGAAGACGATCAGGATTCTACCAGGAGTCGGCCACGGCCTGGCGGAAGCATCCGACGAAGTATTCGAGCTGGTCAGCGACTGGCTAATGGAGAAAGTTTGAACGCTGGCAGTGCTGACGCCGGACGCAGGAGCGTCCGTCGAGATTCTTCGCTACAGCAACTTTCGCTCAGAATGACACAAGGAAGTCGTCCTGTTTTTTGTGTCATCCTGAGCGCAGCGAAGGATCTCGCGCGAAAGCGCGTCACGCTAGCAGTTGTGCGAGGCTTTCAGATCGCAACAAAACTATTCACTCCAACACCTTCATCACGATAGAATCGCGCGATGGCTAATGGGCAACGAATAGCAGTGATCGGTGCGACGGGCGCGGTCGGGCAGACCACGCTCAAAATCCTCGAGCAGCGGAAGTTCCCGATTCGCGAGCTGCGCGCGTATGCGTCGGCGCGATCCGCGGGCACCACCGTGACGTTCGCCGGCGAGTCAATAAAGGTCGAGAAGCTGGACGCCAACTCGTTCAAGGGAATCGACATCGTCCTGTTCTCCGCCGGTTCGGAGCAATCGCGCGAGTTCGCGCCGATCGCGGTCAAAGCCGGCGCGGTCGTTGTCGACAAGTCGAATGCGTGGCGAATGGATCCCGACGTCCCGCTGGTGGTACCCGAGATCAATCCCGCTGCCGCGCGCAATCACAAGGGAATCGTTGCGTGTCCGAATTGCACGACCATCGTCACCGTAATGCCGCTGAAGCCGTTGCATGACCTCGGGCGCCTGAAGCGAGTGGTCGCGACCAGTTTCCAGGCGGTCTCAGGCTCGGGCGTCAACGGTATCGCGGAGTTGCGCGAGCAGACGATGGCGTGGTCGAAGGGCGAGCCGATCAAGTCGAAATTTTTCGCCCATCAGATTGCGTTCAACCTGATTCCGGCCGGCGATTTTGTCGAGGGTGGATATACCGGCGAGGAAATCAAGCTGGTCAAAGAGATCAGGAAGATCCTCGACCAGCCCGAGCTGCCGATTTCGGCGACCACGGTGCGGGTGCCGGTCTTCACCGCGCATTCAATTTCCGTCAACGCCGAGACCGAGCGGAAAATCGCGGCGGCCGACGCGCGCAAGGCGTTTGCGGACTTTCCGGGGATACGGCTGTTCGACGATCCCGCGCAGAATCGCTATCCGATGCCGATCGTAGTCGAGGGGCAGGACGACTGCTTCGTCGGGCGAGTCCGCGAGGATCTGAGCTGCCCCAACGCGCTGAACTTCTGGGTCGTCGGCGACCAGTTGCGCAAGGGCGCCGCGCTCAACGGCGTTCAGATCGCCGAACTGCTAATCGGCGCGCGCTAGTTTCTACTCCGCCACGAACGTCACGATGCCGGCCGGAATCGGATTGGTCACCGTGTGCGCGCCCGTGCGCGGCGCACTCAGCATCCCCTGAATATCGATGATCGCCACGTAGCTGAAGTCCTCATTTTCCAATACGGCATAAGCCTTGTGCGAGTTCGGGCTGACGTAAGCGGTCACCGTATGAGGATCGAGACCTTGCGACCAAATTTCCTCGGTCGGAGGAGCTGGCACCGTGAACGCCGCGTAGTCAACGACGGCGGGCGTTCCGGTCCCTGAAGTGGCAGGCAACTGAATGACGCCCTCCAGATTGCCGCCGAACTCTCCCGTAACTACACCCAGGTGCGTGCCGGGAGCGACTGCGATGCCGTCGGTGCCGGCGGAGAAATCATCAAACTCGGGAAAGTTCTGGAACTGGCTCCCAGGATCGGTCCAGGTGCCGGGCGCGCCGTCGGTCCCGGGCGTGAATACCGCCTGAGTCAGATCGGCGATGAAAAGATCGCCTGTGCCCTCGTCGGTGGCGAGCGCGACGCCTGTAGTGCAATCCTCGGCCGCCGAGTCGAGTACCCCTTCCTCGAGCTGATTGTTGAACAGGGCAGCCGTCGCGGTGCTGATATTGACCAGTTGGTAGAGCGAAGCCTCGTTCGGCGACAGCACCAGGTGGCGGACGGGATCGATAGAAACGTTCTCTGATGTCGTCGTCCCCGCGGGAATCGGTGTTTCAAATGCGGGCGTGCCGCCAAGGTCCAGGAATTGGAACCCACCCGGGCCGCCGGATGACAGGCCTATTGTGATCAATGCCCGGTTAGTCGAGGAATCCACCACCACACCGCAGTTTTCGCATTCGCCGCCGGAGAAGCTCTCATCGGCGGTCGCGCTGCTGGACAAGGTGCTGGTAAGAGTCGTGCCGTTAATCAGGTAGACGTCAGTGTTGTTGCCGACGCATACCGTCTCGCCGGTGGTGGAATTAGATGAGCATGAGTTTGGAATGTTCGCGGTAGTGATCGAAGTCGGCGCGCCCCCTGTGCCAAGTCCACTACTGGTTTCAATTGGTACAACTTTGATGCTGGCCGTACCTGTCTCCCAGCCCCCCTGTGGAAGATAAGCGGTGGCGTTCGTGCCCTGGACCAGCACCGAAAGAGAACTCGACGGCAGGCAAGCATTCGGGGCCGCTGTAGGCGTTGAAGTAGGCGTGGGGCGCTTATGGTGAGTAGTAGTCGAGCACGAAGAGCATGGATCGCACCCGGTGGTATCGAGTGACGCCCATGCAACCACAAGTAATAGACAAACAGCCAGCCCCGCCCATCGAAAGGTCATATACGATCTCCTAATGCGTATCGTCGCCCAGCTGCCGATATGGCTCAGCTAGATTCGAATTCCCGCCAAATAGTTCCCCAAAACGTTGCGGCGAACATAGACAAATGCCGTGAGAGTAGCAAGCGAATCGGGCAGGCGCATCTTTGTAAGGCCGAGTGGTTCATCCTGAACTATTCGAGCGCGATGGAATCGGCATCGAGGTGCAGATAGGATTTGCGCGGCTGGAAAACACGATGGAAGAAAATGATTTGACGCGCGAGCTGAACCTCGCGAAGAAGGCGGCGCGCGAGGCTGGCGAGATCCTGCGCGGTTATTACAAGCGCGAGGGGCTCAAAGTTGGTTCGAAGGGGCACGACAATCCGGTCACGCAGGCGGACCTCGAGGCGGACAGCGCGATCAAGAAGGCGCTGCGCGATCCCTTTCCCTCGTACGGATGGCTGTCCGAGGAGACCGTTGACAACGACGACCGGCTGAAATGCCGGCGAGTGTGGATCGTCGATCCGCTCGACGGCACCAAGGAGTTCATCAACGGCATTCCCGAGTTCTCGGTTGCGATCGCGCTGATTGAAGATGGAGTGCCAATTCTCGGCGTCACCTACAATCCTATCAAGCGCGAAATGTATTGGTCGGCGCGCGGCGTCGGATGTCATCTGAATACGCGGCGCGCGCGCGTCACTCGAGTGCGGACGCTCAAACGCGCGACCGTGCTCGCGAGCCGCAGCGAAACGGCGCGCGGCGAATGGCAGGTGTTTCACGGGATGCTGATCGTGAGCCCGACCGGCAGCGTCGCATACAAGCTCGCGCTGGTTGCCGCGGGCAAGGCTGATGCGACGTTCACGCGATCGCCGAAAAGTGAATGGGACATCGCGTCGGGGGCGGCGTTGCTGGCCGAGGCGGGAGGAACGATCACAGATATCAAAGGGCGCGTGCTTCGATTCAATCAACGTGATGTGAAGCTCGAAGGGTTGATTGCGGACAATACGGTTCTGCACGCGGCGTTGATGAAAGTCGCGCCGAAGGGCGCGCTGAAATCGTAGAACCTAACACCCCAACCCCTTCCCATAGTGGGAAGGGGGATCGGATTAAAGACGTCCGCAGCGGGACTGGAACTTACGAGGCTTCCGCGGTGGCGATTTCGTAGCGGGTGCGGCCGGGGCCGGTTTCGGGGAGGAAGTACATCGTTACGATTGGCAGGAATTGGAAGACCAGGAAACCGAGCATCACGGTGCGCAATCCGATGTGGGCGGCGAGTGCGCCGCCGAGGAACGGTGAAATGAATGCGCCGAAGTAGCCGATCGCCCATACGAAGCCCAGCGCAGCGCCGACGCGGATCGGATTCATGCCGGGTAGTTCCATTAGCAGCGTCGTGATTGCGGCGAGCGATCCTGCGGAGCCGATACCGACCAGCACCAGCGACAGGCGAATCCACGTCGGATCGGGAAACGTCAGCGCGCCGGCGCATCCGAGGAGCGTCGCAAACGCGATTGGCCACGTGAACGGTTTGCGCAGTCCCGACATCCCCGTGCCGATGCCGCCGCCCAGTGCCGCGAACAGTCCGGTGAACGGCAGCACCTGCGTCATCAGCGAGGCTTCGGCGAGCGACATGCCGCGGTAGGTGCGGAAGAACTCGGGCAGGAATGCGGTGTAAATCTGGAATACCCACATGCCGCCGAAGAGCCCGGCGGCGATCAGCAGCACGTTTCGCATCCTCGCGACTTCCATCAGCGCCGATCCGCGTTCAGCCGGCGCTTCGATCGCACTCGGCGCCGGCGTTGTGATCTCGGTGCGACGCTCGCGTCCGAAGATCGACCACAACAGTGCGACGCCTGCCGAGCCGACGCCGTACCACAGCAGGGTCATTCGCCACGATCCGACCGCCGCGAACAGGACAGGGGTAGAGCGGAATACGGCGGTGAGTCCGACGTAGCCGAAGGAGAAGTTGACCATGTTGATGTACGGCCACTCGCCTTCGCCGAACCATTGCATCGTCAGCGTGCCGGGCGGCGCGATCACCAGGCCATAGCCGACGCCTTCGAGCACGCGGCATGCGAGCAGCGCGACGAAATCCGGCGCGA
>NZ_JBAUYR010000026.1:0-5933 GCF_049584895.1 Binatus sp. (SeqCode) | reverse complement strand
TCGGTCTCGACGATACGCCGGATCGTCGCGCGTGGTTCTGTCCAAATCGTGAAGAAAGGTGTGATCGAGCCGCCAGCCCCATTCGCCATCGAAGCCCCCGTCCGCGTTCCGCCACGCTAGCATCTCGTCGCATCATGCAACAGCACGGCGCCGCTCGCGCTCGATTGACCAATTTCAGGATGCGAATTACGATCGCGACGATGAAATGCCGCAACTCGATCCTTGTAGCCGCGATACTTGCCGGATGCGCGCTCACTTCAGGATGCGTCTTCGTGCAATCGAGTGCGATCTCCGATCGCGCGGGCGCCGGGAATCCGATCAGCGCGAATGCGAGCGACCTCGGATACCTTCATCTGGTCGCGCCGCAAGGACTCACGCAGACCGCGTTTTCGAACCTGCTGAGCAACTGCGCCACCGGCAAAGTGTCGGGAGTGACGACCGAGCTTCAGATGCGCGATTTCTTGATCGTGCAGTCGTACAATGTGTCGGTGAGCGGTATCTGCAGCTAATCAGCTAGCGAATCTTGACCGCGGTCCCCTCCGACGGCGGCCGACTGCGCTTGCCGCGCATTGGTTTCAACGCCCGCATAAAACTCATCACGGCCTCAGCTTCTGATCGAACTGCATCGGGATCGTGCCCGCCTTGCTCGATCTCCTTCTCTACTTCCGCGATCGTTTTCGCCCAGTCGTTCTTGTACTTGCGATTGAGCTCCTTCCACGCCACCCCCGCGAGCGCGTCGGTGACGTTCGCCGGCGGCCGATAGAACCCGCGCGCGATCAGCACCGCGATCGCAGGATAACCGACGTAGCCTTGCCAGTATGACGCGTTGTCGTTCGACGCGATTTCGCGCCCGTCCGCCGACGTCTCGACTTCATAAGTCTTCGACCCGTCTGACGACGTCACCGTCGCCCGCCGCTCGTCCTTGATCCGCACGCGTCCGTCGCCAATCGCGCCGAGCGCCTCGTACACTTTGATTAGAGGCGGCATCTTCCATTGTGTCGCTGGCATAGCCATCTCTATTCGATCATATTCGACATCACGTCAATCATTTGGAGACAGTGAGAAATCGGCGATGGCAAATCCACCAATCGGCAAACTCGATCACATCGGAATCGCGGTTAAGAGCGTCGCCGAGGCGCGCAAGTTTTTCGAAGGCGTCCTCGGCGCCACTCTTCAATTTGAAGCCGCCAATGAAGCCGCCGGCTTCACGCTGGCCGCGTTCGATCTGAATGGACTGTCAATCGAGCTCCTTGAGCCGCTAGGCGCGAATTCGTTCCTGCACAAATTTCTCGAAAAGCGCGGCGAGGGGATGCATCATCTGACGTTCAACGTCCCTAACTGCAAATCCAAAACCGCCGATCTGAAAGATCAGGGTGTGCGCATCGTCGACGAGCACGAATGGTCGCCAACCAGCTTCGAGTCCTTCATCTCCCCGCGTTCATCCCACGGCGTATTGATCCAACTAGGCTCCGGCTACCCAACCCTAAACAGCGACCCGACCTGGACAAGAAAGAAGGCAACCTAACCCCTAGCCCCTTCCCATAGTGGGAAGGGGAACCGGAATTAAAAATGGAACGCTACCGGATTTATGTGACCGAGAGCAAAGTAGCGCGCTGCGCGCAACTTTGCGATTGACACTGGGTGCAGGGGTCACCCTTGCCCAAGGAAGCGTGAAACCCACGGCGGGTTTCACACTAAATCAAATGACTCACCCAATCAGCCCCGGATTCGCGCCGCCATCGATCGTGATATTCGCGCCATGAATAAACGCCGCCCGATCCGACGCCAGGAACATCACCAGGTCCGCGACTTCTTCGGCCTTGCCGGGACGCCCCAGCGGCGTCATTCGCTTGAGCACCTCATCCATATTGCCGCCCGCTGCGCGCCGCTCAGTGAACAGCCGCAGCCTGTCCGTGAAAATCGGCCCCGGATTCACACCGACGACGCGCACGCCATGCTTCGATCCTTCGTTCGCGAGCGCCTTGGTGAAATGGTTAAGCGCCGCATTCGCGGAACCGCCGATCATATAGCCGCCAGTCGGAATCAGCCCGCCAGTCCCAATCACGTTCACGACGACGCCATGCCCCTGCCGATCCATCTGCGGCAAAACCTCGCGCGCCGTCCGCACGTAGCCGAAGAATTTGAGATTCCAGTCCTCGAGCCATTCGTCGTCGGTGAGCTTCTGAAAATCGCCCGGGCGCGCGCTGCCCGCATTGTTTACCAGGATGTCGATTTTGCCGAACGCTTCGACGCATCGCGCGACCACCCGCTTCACGTCTTCAGGTTTGTTGAGGTCGGCCTGAATCGCCTCGACGCGAGCGCCGTCGCGGCCGCGCGCCAGCTTTACGGTTTCGTCCAGCGCCTCGCGGCCGCGCGCGCACACCAGCACCGACGCGCCTTCCGCCGCCAACCCGATTGCGGTCGCCCGCCCGATTCCCTTGCTGCCGCCCGTGACGATTGCCGCTTTGCCGCCGAGTCCAAGTTCCATTGTGGATAACCTCTATAGAAATCTCGCATGTGTCATCCTGACAAAGCGAGCAGCGCGAGCGGCAGGAAGGATCCCTGACAGCTTCGCGCACGCGAAGCCGGTTACGGTCTCCGAGTCGTCCGCCCTGAGGGGCGGGCCACCAACATCGCACCGTCGCGAGCGTCAACCCGCCTTAACATCGCGCGTTCTATCTGACACGATTGCTATACGCACGCGCGGCTTCGCCAATTGAAATGAAAGAACTGATCGTCTCCATCCTTCGCGACGCAATCGGCCGGGCGCGCGCCGCTGGTCAGTTGACTTCCGAAATTCCGTCGATCGGAATCGAGGCGCCGCGCGATTCCGCTCACGGCGACATCGCCTCGAACATCGCGCTGACGCTTGCGAAGCCCGAACGCAAACCACCGCGCGCAATCGCTGAGATAATCAAGTCGCACGTCACTTTGCCTTCCGAAGTGAGCGAGGTTTCGGTCGCCGGCCCCGGCTTCATCAATTTTAAAATGTCGCCCACGTACTGGCACTCCGAGATGCGCCAGGCTGCGAGCGCCGGCCGCGCATTCTGGAGGCCGCGAGCGTGGGAGCTGCGTCCCGGCGCCGGAAAAAAGGTCCAGGTCGAGTTTCTCTCCGCCAATCCCACCGGCCCGGTGACCGTCGGCCACGGCCGCAATGCTGTCCTCGGCGACACCATCGCGCGCCTCTACGAGGCCGCAGGCTTCGACGTCACCTGCGAATATTATTTCAACGACGGCGGCCGCCAGATGAAGCTGCTCGGCGAGTCGGTCCGCGTCCGTTATCTGCAGGCGCACGGCATCGACGCGACGATGCCCCCCGACGGCTACCAGGGCGAGTACATCGTCGACATCGCGCTCGCGCTGAAAGCGGAGCGGGGCGACTCGCTCATTGAGGTAACCGATCTCGAGATTTTCCGCTCGGTGGCTGTCAAAGCCATCTTCGCCGACATCAATCAGACCTGCACGCGCCTCGGAATCCGCTTCGACGTCTTCACCAACGAGCTCGATCTCTTCAACTCGGGGAAGGTTGACGCCGTCCTCAAGGCACTGCACGACGCCGGTCTCACCTTCGAGGAGGACGGCGCCGTATTCCTGCGCGGCGATCCGCTCGGACTTCCCAAGGACGCGGTGCTCGTCCGCTCCGACGCAGACCGTCAGCCGACGTATCGCACGCCCGACATCGCGTATCACATCGACAAGCTCAAGCGCGGCTTCGATCTCATCGTCGGCGTCTTCGGCGCCGATCACATCGCCGAGCACCAGGAGGTCATCGCCGCGGTCAAGGCGCTCGGCTACGACGTCACTCCCGTCCACGCGATCATCTACCAGTTCGTAACCCTCACGCGCGCCGGTGAAAAGGTTAAGATGTCGACGCGCAAGGCGACCTACGTCACCCTCGACGAGTTGATCGACGAAGTCGGCGCCGACGTCGTGCGATTTTTCTTTCTGTTCCGCAAGTCCGACAGCCAGCTCGATTTCGATCTCGAGCTCGCCAAAAAGCAGGCGGCCGAAAATCCCGTCTTCTACGTCCAGTACGCGCATGCGCGCCTCGCGAGCATTTTCCGCGAGGGGGCAGCGAAGGACCTGACCCTGCCCGCGGATACCTCGTCGATCGATCTCAACCTGCTCGGAGCCGAGGAACTCGATCTCGCCAAGCGCGCGATCGGCCTGCCCGAGGTCATGTCCGCCGCGGCCGAGGCGCTCGAGCCGCATCGGATTCCGTTCTACCTGCTCGATTTGGCGGGAGAGTTTCATCGCTACTACAACAAGCCCGCGAATCGTATAATCGGACCGGATCGCGAACTCAGTTTGGCGCGGATGTTCATGGCAGGGATTCTCAAAGATGCGATCGCGGGCGGACTCGAATTGCTCGGAGTGAGCGCTCCAGAGCGGATGTGAGAGGCTGATGCGGTTCGAAATCAAGGCGGCCGGCGGGTTTCTGATTTTAGCCGGATTGGTCGGACTCTCGGGCTCGGTCTTCCTGCTGGGATTGATCGCGGGAAACTATATGGCCCGGCAGAATCAGCCCGACATCAATCAAATCTCCTCGACCTACCCGCTGCCGAATCCCCCTGAAAAGCCGCCGCCGGTATCCGAGATGTCGCCGGCGGCCGAAGCGTCGCCCGCGATGGCCTCGGTGCCGCCTGCTCCTCCCGTCTCGATAAAACCGCCCGCGCCCGCAATTGGCGAAGCGCGTCCCGCTGCGCGCACCTCGCCCGCTGCCGTCGCCCGCATCAGGCCGCCGGCCGTAGCGCCCGCGGCTAATCCTGCCGCATCTGACGACGACACTGACGAGGATTCCGAGGAAGCCTCTGCGCCCGCACCGCCTCCGCGCGCTCTTCCTCGGGGCGCGAAGCCGTACAACATCCAGATTGAAGCCGTGATGGACAAGAGCGGCGCGGACGAGATGGTCGGGCGTCTCAAGTCGCTCGGCTACAACGCGCAAGAAGTGAAAACCGAACTCAACGGGCAACTGTGGTATCGCGTCCGCGTCGGCCCGTACGCCAGCGCCGAAGAAGCGACCGCCGCGCAAGACCGCCTCCGCGAGCAATACAAGCAGGCCTACACCACCTCGCACTAGGTGGATGGAGTTTTATTCCGTCGGATGAATTACCGCGCGGTCACGGCCCGATCGCGCGCGCTCCAATCATTTCCGCTCCGGTTGACAATCACCCGACTCATCTTCATCATTAACCCCAAGATGAACCTCACAAGCCGAAACGTTCGCGCGGGATGGTGGCGCTGGCACCCCGATGCACCCCCCTGCGCGCCGGCTTTGTAGTTCATTCGCAAAACCGATTTCCCAAAAGGGCCGCAGGCGTAACCTGCGGCCCTTTTCTTTTTTTGGAGTGACGGAGTCAGACGCAAGCGAGAGGAACCTAGATGTTGCAGCCCACTGAAAAAGAATTCGAACGACTCGCAGCCGATGGATTCAACCTCATCCCAGTCTTCGAAGAAGTCGCCGCCGACCTCGAGACTCCCGTCTCCGCCTTCCTCAAGGTCGCGCGCGGCGACTACGCCTTCCTGCTCGAAAGCGTCCGCGGCGGCGAGAAATGGGGCCGTTACACCTTCCTCGGCTCCGATCCTTTCCTCGTGATGCGCGCGCGTCGCAACCGCATGGACATCATCCGCCCCGGCCGCGGCGTCGAAGTGCGCTCGGTCGACAACTCCTTCGAGGAGTTGCGCGCCGAGGTCAAACGCTTCCGCGCCCCCGAGCTGCCCAACCTGCCGCGCTTCTTCGGCGGCGCCGTCGGCTTTCTCGCCTACGACATCGTGCGATGCTTCGAAAAGATTCCCGAGACCGCCAGCGACGATCTCGGCATTCCCGATTTCCACCTGATGTTCACCGACACGGTGCTGTGCTTCGACAACGTCCGGCAGACGCTCAAAATTATCGCCAACGTCCCGGTCGAAGAGTTCGCCTCGACCAAAAT
>NZ_JBAUYR010000025.1:0-5099 GCF_049584895.1 Binatus sp. (SeqCode) | reverse complement strand
CGACGGGCGCGATCGCATTAGCGGTGACGCCGTAACGGCTCATCTCGCGATCCACGATTATCGCCATCGCAGCCACTGCCGCTTTCGCCGCGCCGTAATTGCTCTGCCCCGCGTTGCCCAAGATGCCCGAGTCGGAGCTGGTGTTGATGAGCCGGCCGTTGAGCACGTTGCCGGCCTTGTGCTGCTCGCGCCAGTAGGCGGCCGCGTGGCGCGCGACGTTGAACGATCCCTTCAGATGGACGGTGACGACGGCGTCCCAGTCCTCTTCGCTCATGTTAAAGATCATGCGGTCGCGCAGGATGCCGGCGTTGTTGACGACGATGTTCAACTTGCCGAAGTTATCGACTGCGCAATCGACGATCCGCTTGGCCGCCTTGAAGTCGGTGACGCTCTCGAAGTTGGCGACTGCCTCGCCGCCCGCCGAGCGGATTTCCTTGACCACGTCTTCGGCCGGCGAACGCGACTGTCCGGTGCCGTCGAAGTGTCCGCCGAGGTCGTTCACGACCACCTTGGCGCCGTGCTTCGCGAGCAACAACGCCTCTTCGCGCCCGATGCCGCGGCCGGCGCCGGTGATCACCGCAACTTTGCCTGTCAGTAGTGCCATCTCACTAATTCCTCTTTTCTTTCCCGGTTGGATTTGAGTTCGGTGCTTGTTGTTGGGCGATTTCGCCCGGTCCTTCTATGTCGAAATCTTCCTTGGGTTCCATCAGTGATTCGTCGACGTGCGCGGGCAGCTCGTAGATAAGATCGATCGTCATTTTCGACTTATCCTGATCGCTTGGATAGAGCATGATGCTGCCGGGGCGTCCATTGTAGTGGAAGTCGCACGACCAGGTCCTGCGCGCGGGCATGATCAGCGACGAGGTGATGTGAAAGTCGTTCTTCTTCAGCTCGTCTTTGTAGAAGGCAACCATCTGCGCCATTGTCGAGTCCGAGCTGAGTAGGATTTCGCGCATCGCGCCCTTGGGCTTGCGGACGTGCTCGACCTTGATGCCCGGATACATGGGCATCGAGGGGAACAAATCTTTCGGTAATTCTTTGCTCGGCTCGTCGGTTGGGCCTTTCACGACCGGCTCAGGGGGCGGGCCGATAGGAGCTGCGGGCGCTGTCGCTTTGCACGACGCGAGCAGAACCACGAACGCGGCTGCAATTATGAAGATTGCGGCCCTGTTCACCGTCTGATTATTGAGTGGGTCGATATTTCTCAAAAGCGTCAATCGCCACAAAAACAAAGACCGCATCGCGGTCAACCGTGGGGCTTGCTGTGGCAAGCTTCTGGATAGACGTGGGGGGGCAAGAAGTCAAGGCGACCGAGGCCGTCGGCGTGCAGATTAGCGATCAGAATTTGCTAGTCGGCAGGATGGCCAACGGCGTACAGTAAATGACAGATCGACTCTATAGTCGAGCAGGTGCGAAGGTGGCGCAGCCTAGCGCGGTCTGGAGAGCCGCTGGCGCGCATTCGCAATTGTGGACGAAATGTTCAAGATTTTTCCTTCTGATCGGCGACCCTTGACAAATACTTTCTATTGTTGCATTCAGACTTTCCGCGCCATCACGGGAAACTTTTACCGGCGTGAGGTAGCTCAACTCGCCAAAATTGGGCTATGGATCGGTTCAGGGGTGAACCGTCGAGGCATTTTGGGACAGTTATCGCAACGGTTCGAGCGGGGCCATTTCGCCGCTCAATAATTCAATCTCGAGAGGATAAGAGATGCAAAGCCAATTCGGAATTTTGGGGATGATCCAGCAGGGATACTACGCGACGTATCCCCTACTCTTCATTTCGGTCGTATGCCTGGCAATCATTTTCGAGCGCGTGTGGGCGCTGTGGGGCGTTGGTCCGAAGACGGCCAAGCTGGCGGACGCGTTGATCCCGCAACTGCGCCAGGGCAAATTCAACGAAGCGCTGCAGGCGACGCAGGCGCGCAGGACCGCCGCCGAGCGTATTTTCCACACGCTGATTTCGGGCGCGCAGACGATGGACCGCGATCATCTGCTCGAGCTCGACGACGAGCGGCGCTATCAGGAAGGCCTCGAGTTCAAACGCTACATCTGGGTGCTTGCAACCGCGGGCGCGTCGGCACCTTTCATCGGGCTGTTCGGCACGGTCGTCGGTATTCTGGTGGCGTTCCAGTCGATGGCAATCATGGGCACCGGCGGTTTCTCGGTCGTCGCGGCCGGTATCTCGGAAGCGTTGATTTCGACTGCACTTGGACTCGCGGTCGCGATCGTCGCGGTTATTTTTTACAACTATTTCTCGGTCAAAGTTGAGAACATCAGCGCGATCCAGCACATCAACGACGACCGCCTGATCGACGCCGCCCTCCAGGGGAGGCAAACGCGTGGCAATTAGCGGACCTCATGGCGGCGAGGGTGGCGGCGTATTCGCCGACATCAATATCACCCCGCTGACTGATATTTTCCTGGTTCTGCTCATCATCTTCATGGTGACGACCTCCGTCACCATCGAGTCCGCCGCGCACGTCGATCTGCCCAACGCGACCAACACCGCGCCCGAGAATAAGGGCGTGATCGTCACATACACGGCGCAGCACGAGCTGTTCGTGAACTCGAAGGACGTGCCCGAGCGCGAGCTGCAATCGAGTCTGCGCGACGCGCTCAGCAAGGTGGACCAGAAGATCGTCGTATTCCAGGGCGATCGCAAAGTGCTGCTCGGCGACATGGTGCGAATCCTGGGCATTGCCAAGGCCGCGGGCGCCGAACAGATCGCAATCGCGGCCAAGCGGGTTACCGGTACGCAACTGGAAAACAACCCCTCCAGCGGCGGAAGTTGATAGCGATCCGTAGAGGTATATCCGCATGGCAAAAAGAAAAATGAGCAGTAACAAGGGCGGCGGGGTTTTTGCCGATATCAACATCACCCCGCTGACCGACATCTTCCTGGTCCTGCTGATCATCTTCATGGTGACCACGGCAGTGACGATCGAGTCCGCCGCGCACGTCGATTTGCCCAAGGCTGATGCTCCCACCACGTCAACCGACAAACCCAAGGGCATCATCGTAACCTATACAGCCGAGCATCTGGTCTACTTGAACGACAAGCAGGTCACCGAGCGCGAGCTGGTGCCCCAACTTCATGACGCGCTCCAGAATTCAACCGACAAGATTGTGATTTTCCAGGGCGACCCGAAAGTTATATTAGGAGATATGGTTCGCATCCTCGACATGGCCAAGTCGGCTGGCGCGGAGGCGATAGCAATAGCAGTGTCTTCGCTACCTCCAGGCGGCGGCGGTGCCGCAACGCCGGGAGGCGGAGCGTAGGAATTTAATATGATCGTTCCAATTATCATTTTGCTTGTTCTGTCGACGTTCGTCGTCGCTTTCATTTTCTACCGGATTATCGGCAAGCGAGAGGCGTTGGCTGAGGCGAACCGCGACGATGACGAGGCGGATGCGACCCGTCTGCAGAAAATAAAAGACGCGCTCGGTCTGTTGATCGGGCCCTTTCCATTGTCGGTCGCTCTGCACGTTCTCGCCCTGCTCTTCCTGATCATCACGGTGCACGAACAGCGTGGCCGCGAGTTGATCATGGTGAACCTCGAAGCGGGCGGCGGCGGTGGCGGCGGCAACGAGATGCAGGATCTCGACATGCCTGAAGTGCCGATGCCCGACTCGGCGCCGCAGCAGATGGAGCAGCCGACTGCGGTCGACACGTCGCAGGCGGTAGGTCTCGCCAGTGACTACGTGCGCGCGGCGGGCGGCGGCGGTATCGGAATCGGCCGTGGCGGCGGCATGGGCTCGGGCTACGGTCACGGAATCGGCTCGGGCTTCGGCGGATTCATCGGAGAGTTGCGGCGCAAGGGACTTGACGTGGTGCTGGTAATCGACGGCACCGGCTCGATGAAACTGATCATCGACGACGTCAAGGCCAAGATGATGCAACTGGTGCAATCGATTCACCGGCTGGTGCCAATTGCGCGAATCGGAATAATCGTGTTCGGCGGCAAGGGCGAGAAGATGAACGTGCAGCCGCTGACGCTATCGCCGCAAAAGTTGAGCGACTTCTTGAACAGCATCCAGGCGATGGGCGGCGGCGAATGGGAAGAGGACACCTTGGGCGCGTGCGAGGCGGCGGTCAACAAGATGGATTGGAAGCCGTACGCCAAGAAGGTGATCGTGCTGGTGGGAGATTCGCCACCGCGCACCGAAGACTTCGCGCCTCTGCTCGCGCTGATACGGCAGTTCAAGACCAACAACGGCACCTTCAACACGGTGGACGTCGCGGCTGAAGAGCACGAGCGCTTCGAGCGCGAGTTCTGGCTCAAGGTGCATCGCGAGGAGCCGCCGAAGATTTCACCGCTGCCGGCTTTCTATCGGCAAACGCAGGCCGCGTACAAAGTGCTGGCCAGTGCAGGTGGCGGCTCGATGAAGTCGTTGACCAAGGACGCGCATATCAATCAGCAGGTGTTGATCCTCGCGTTCGGCGACCAGTGGCAGTCGCAGGTTTCTGCTTTCGGCCGCGGGCTTAACAGCGGCGGCGGCGGGAGTCAGTGAACGAGTAAATATTTGCGTCCGGCCAATCGTCTACTATGATGGTGGCCGGGACGTTATGAAAAATCTCAAGAACCTGAGCGCGGTCGCCATTGCGGCCGCGCTCTTTCTTTCGCTGAACATGTCGCGGGCGCATGCATATGACTTGCAGCATGCACGCGCGCAAAAGGATCTCACTCCGGCGCTACAGCAGTCGCTGCAGGATAAACTCTCGGATGTGAGCGGGCCCTACTTTGACGAGCAGGACGAAAAGAAAGCCAAGGGTCAGGTCTACATCGACCTGCTGCAGAAGTTCGAGTACCTGCCGACCTACGGGCCGCACAATCACCTCGTCGTCAGCTGCAAGCTCGGCGGCGTCGAATACAATCCCGTGAAGCCGGGAACCACCAAGGGCCAGGCCACCGGCAATCTGAAGTATCTCGTGTTCACCTACGCGCTTGAGAACGGGAATTGGGTATCAGTCAGCAAACCCAAGTGGGAAACGCAGAACCTGGGCGCCGCGGGCACGGCGCAAATGCGGCAGAACCTCGCGCATGGCGAGCAGCGCAAAGCCGCTATGGAAAAAACCGCCCAGACCCACGCCGCCG
>NZ_JBAUYR010000024.1:0-5543 GCF_049584895.1 Binatus sp. (SeqCode) | reverse complement strand
GTTTCCGGTCGCCATGGCGAAGGTGAAACACCCGTTCCCATCCCGAACACGGCAGTTAAGCCCTTCAGCGCCGATGGTACTGTGACCGAAGGCGTCACGGGAGAGTAGGACGCGGCCGGGGAATCTCGAGAGAGGGCGGAGTCGAAAGATTCCGCCCTTTCTTTATTTTTTCAGACTCGTTTGTTCCCCGCGGCGTGGCTAGCGCACGATAAGCATGATCTTGAAGACCTTGGCTGGCTTCGAGCCCTTCTCCCATGGACGCAGGTAATGAAGCTCGAGCGTCCCGCTCCCGCTCGTTTCGATTCCAAAGTGGAAAATCTGAAGTCCCGACGCACCGGGCATCGCATTGTCGAGCGTGAACGCCGGCTCCCCGACCTGCCTCGCGAAGCCGCCGGCAATCGGCTCAGCCTGCCATGTGTAGCCGGTCCCCGAAGTCGCGGGCAGTGAGATCTCCAGCGCATCGCCGCGATCGAGCGCAAACTCGCGGCCGTTATCCTCCTGCGAAACAAAAACCACGCTCGCACTCGCGCGTGACGCGACCAGCAGTGCTACCAAGAGCGCCAGCACCTGCCATCGGCAAGCTCTCATTCCGACTTCTTGCCCTCGAATGCGTCGAGCAGCCAATCAGGAAGCGGCTCGAAAAAGCTCGCAGGCACAGTGAATCTACCTTTGTCCAGACCAATCGGCCGTAGTTGGCGACCCTCAGGCTCAAGCGGACGAATTTCGGCGATCGGCACGTTGCGCTCACAGAGGATGATAGTCTCGCCATTCTTTACGCGACGCAGATACTTGGAAAGGTGATTCTTGGCCTCGGTGATATTGATTCGAGTCACGCATTGAATTCTGTCACTCGCTAGACTTCTCCGCTATGACTCTTCGTCATGGTGATTCGGTCGCGCCATAAGGAACCTCGCGCGCGGGAGATTGGGATTCCGTTTGACGGGAACCCCGGGCCGCTCAATGCGATCACCGATGTGGCCGGCGTCGATGTCGGTCATGCCACGATCATTCGCGGCGACGGCAAGCTTGTGGTTGGACGCGGGCCGGTTCGCACTGGCGTCACCGCGATTCTGCCGCGCGGAAGGCGCGACCCATCTCCGGTCGCCGCAGGATACTTCTCGCTCAACGGCAATGGCGAGATGACCGGCACGGCGTGGGTCGAAGAGTCGGGCCTGCTCACGACACCAATCATGATCACCAACACTCACAGCGTCGGCGTGGTGCGCGACGCGGTAATCGCGTGGCAGGTGCGGCGTCGCATGATGACGCAGCCGTGGTCGCTGCCGGTCGTCGCCGAGACCTACGACGGACTGCTCAACGACATCGACGGATTCCACGTCACTGCCGAGCATGCATGGGAAGCCCTTGCGCGCGCGCGCGGCGGACGCGTCGTTGAAGGATGCGTTGGCGGGGGCACCGGAATGATCGGATACGGATGGAAGGGCGGAATCGGCACGGCGTCACGACGACTCGATCGCAAATCCGGCGGCTATACGTTGGGAGTCCTGGTGCAGCTCAATTGCGGACGTCCGACTGAGCTGACAGTTGCCGGCGTCCCGGTCGGCAAAGAGCTTCGGCCGGGCCATGATCCGTTCAGCACGCAGGAACTTGGATCGATCATTATCGTTGCGGCCACCGATGCGCCGCTGATGCCGCATCAACTCAAACGAATCGCGCGGCGACTCACGATGGGCCTCGCGCGCAACGGCAGCGTGTCGGGCAACGGCTCAGGCGACCTGTTCATCGCATTTTCCACGGCCAACCATGTAAGCGCGAACCGCTCCGACGTCGAGACCGTGAAGATGCTGCGAAACTCGAGGATGGATCCGCTGTTCACCGCGGCCCTCCAGGCGACCGAAGAAGCGATCGTCAACGCGCTGGTGGCAGCGCGCACGATGGTGGGAATCAACAGCTATCGCGTCGAGGCTATCCCGCACGATCGCCTCGTCGATGTGATGCGCAAATACGGCAGGTAAAATTTGCCTCCGCCGCGATCGCGAAATACTGTCCAGCATTGTGGCGTCGGCCAATCAAATAAAGCTTTTCTCGGACTCCGGGCAGTTCCTCGAACGCGTACAGCCGTTTCTCTTGAGGCGTGAGGCTGAGCATTGCTTGATTCTCGGGCTGCTCGATGGGCTTCGGGCGGGTGAGCAGTGGGGCAACGAGCCGCCGCTGATGGCGACGGTTGAAAATCATGATGAGGTCGCGGCTGTCGTTCTGATGACGCCGCCGCATAATCTCATCCTTTCGTGGACGGTCGATGATTCGGCGCTCGACCTGATAGCCGTCGACCTTCATGCAAAAAGCCTTGCGCTTCCCGGCGTCAACGGATCGGCTGACATCGCGCAAAAGTTCGCGCTGAGGTGGTCGGAACTCTCAGGATGCCGCTACCGCGTCCAGATGGCGCAGCGCATCTACCAGTTGAGCCGCGTCACAATAGAAACGAGAGCGGCGGGACGTCTCCGCGAACCTGATCGATCCGACGAAGCATTGCTGCGCGAATGGCGTGCCGGCTTTTCGGTGGACGCCGAGGGCATGGATCCCGAACAAGCCCGGGAGGCCGCCGCACAGCCGTTGCCGCGGTCACGACGCCTGATGTTGTGGGAGGTTGAAGGAATCGCAGTATCGATGGCGGGATACGCGGGACCGACGCCGAACGGTATTCGCGTCGCATGGGTCTACACGCCACCCGAGAATCGGGGCAAAGGATTCGCGGGCGCGTGCGTCGCGGCGCTCAGCCAGAAGCTGCTCGATGACGGCCGCAAGTTCTGTTTTCTCTACACCGACCTTGCCAACCCAATCTCCAATCACATCTATCAGAGAATGGGCTACGAGCCAGTCACCGACGCCACCGTCTATTCGTTCTCGCAGGAAGTTCAACTATGAATGCAAAACGGTTATCCATTTCGTTGGTTGGAATCATTCTTCTTCTGTGCCTCGGTGCGGGAGCGCGTGCGGAGTCTCCGACCAAGTCGAGCGCTCCACCTGATCGAGTCCGCAACTTCAAATTCACCTATCACGCGGATATCCCGGTCTCGAATCCGGCCGCGAAGAAGTTCGAAGCGTGGATTCCGCTTCCTCGCGAAGACGCCTTTCAGCAGATTCGCGATCTGAAGATTGAGACGCCGGTGCATTTCGAAATCGTCGACCAGGGTTCGAACGGAAATCGCATCGCGCATCTCGAGGCCATTGCGCCGCTGCCGACCTCTGTGCCCGTCACAATGAGTTTCTCGACAATCAGGCGCGAGGAGGCCGCTAACATGATTGCGGCGGCGCGCGATTTACCCGAGCCGACCGATCGACACTTCGCTGTCTACCTCGAACCGAATCGTCTCGTGCCGTTAACCGGCAGAATCGCGCAGGTCAGTGCGAACCTGGCGGAGACCGATGTGACGCCGCTGCAGCAGGCGTTCGTCGATTACGAGTATGTGACTTCAATCATGAAATACGACAAGAGCGGGACGGGATGGGGCCGTGGCGACGCGCTTTACGCATGTGACGTGCGACGTGGCAACTGCACCGACTTTCATTCGCTGTTCATTGGACTCGCGCGCGCCCGCGGAATCCCGGCGCGGTTTACGATTGGCTTTCCTATAGGCTCCGCGAAGTCCGGCGACGTGCCGGGCTACCACTGCTGGGCTGAATTCTACTCGGGCGGTGTGTGGGTGCCGGTCGATGCGTCCGAAGCGTCGAAGCATCGCGACCGCCACGACTACTATTTCGGGCATCTGGACGCGGCGCGGGTCGCATTCACGATGGGTCGTGACCTGGTGCTGAAGCCTCCGCAGAAAGGTGAGCCGCTCAACTACCTGATTTATCCTTACGCCGAGATCGACGGAGCGGCGGTGCCGCAGAAAGAAATCAAGACGAAGTTTTCTTACGCGGATACGGGCGCGTAATGCGAATCTAGAACATCGCGAACTGGGCGCTCTTGTCGACGTTTACCTTCATCGCGCTGGCGCTGGAGCTGACGACGCGACACGCGATTGAATCGCCGTTCTTGCACGCATTGTCGGCGACGTCGGTTTGGGTCTTCGGCCACACTAACTGCGAGAGCGATTCGCAATCGTTCGCGTCGCCTGCTTTGCATGACGCATAGAGATTCGCGTACTTCTCGCCGAGGCGATCGCATACCGCGGCGTCGCCACCATCGCACGCAACTGTGTCGAGCGCCTGGCAGGCTGCTTCGTCGTTAGCCCGACACTTTTGCGAGAGCTGCTTGCTGGCCTGCGCCTGGAATGCAGGGACGTAGGCGGTGCACAGGCGGGCGGGCGCCTCGCAACTCGACTGGAGCATCGCAACGCAAGCGTCAGTTTCGTTTTGCGCGCATCGGTCGGCGTTGGTCTGGTAGAGCCGATAGGCGACCGATTCGCCGTACGACATGCATCCGGAAATCGAACACGCTGCCGCCGCGATTACCGCGAGCGGAAACGCCCCTCGGCAATTTGGAAACCAATTGCGCATAACCTAAAGACGACGGGGGTTGCCGAATGTTTCAAAAAGGCGAAGAGATGATGAAAAAAAGGCAGCCCTCAAGGACTGCCTTGTCATTAGAAGCGTGAAAGCAATTAGTGTTTTGTTTCGATTCGTCTGCCGTACGTTACTTCGCCCTTGTCCACGCGCAAGCTGAAACCACAATCAGGATTCGTGCAAACCCATGCCTTGAACAACACCGAAGCGCCTTCCTGTCCGTAGTCGGACAGGGGAATCAACGCTCCCGCGTTACACTTCTGGCACTTCGGCCACTCCATCATCCGCGCCTCCTTACAGCCGACCCGAACCGCATCGTCCGTGCCTGAAATTATCCGACCAACAAATCTAAAGCAACGTGCCTCGAAGCCGTCGAGGGGCGTGCCGATGCGCGTTCTGAACGCGCTTGATGTGCGGGCAGGCGACGGCTACTTGAGCGCGCGCACCGAGAAGCCGCGGTCGTTGCAGCAGAGCAGCGAGCGCTTGCCGTCGAGCACGGTCTCGAGCACGACTTCGCGGCCCCACAGCCGCTGCAGGTAGTTGAGGCTCTTCTCGGCGTACTCGATGTGCAGGTCGCGGCCGTCGTGATCGTGCTTGACGTAGAGCGTGCGGTTCTGGCCGAAGTCGGCGTCGTCGACCTTGAGGACTGGAATCGAGTTGGTGCCGACGTTCTTGATCAATGTCGCCTTGACTTCCTTCCAACCCTCGTCGTCGGCCACTTTGCTGACGACCAACTCCTCGCCGCGCGCCTCGTATTCGAAAATATCCATCTCGCGCATGAGATCTTCGGTCAGGTACCGGCGCAGGAACGACGCGTCGCGCTCGACCTCGCGAACCTCGAAGATTTTCTCGGTCCCGGATTTTACGGGCTTCCCATCGCGCTTGATTTCTTCGGCGGTCGGATTCGTGTAGCGGCGATAGATGTCTTCCCAAAGCTTGAGGCCGAGATGGTACGGGTTGATCTGGCCGGGAATCGGGCGGACGACCTGGTTGTGATTGACGATGAATTCGAGATGCAGTCCCTGGTCGAGGTCGAGCGATTCCAGAATTTTCTTGTGCCAATAACTCGCCCA
>NZ_JBAUYR010000023.1:0-30535 GCF_049584895.1 Binatus sp. (SeqCode) | reverse complement strand
GAGCAAACATCGATGCTCGTCTGTCGCGGAGAGGTTCGGGAGTTTGGTTTAACCGGCCTGACTCGAAATCAGGTGAGCCTAACGGCTCCGGGGGTTCGAATCCCTCCCTCTCCGCCACCCAGTCTTCATATCCGGAGATTTTCCAGAGAATTCGTCAGAAATCTGCGTCCGTTGGCCCAATTTTCAATTTCCGCAGCACCGGAGAAAGACGACGTATTCAAAAGCACGGCTTCCCCATGAATTCAAAGGCATCGAACATCGAATATGAGGTTGACGATTCAATCGCCACGGTGCGGCTGAATCGGCCCGAGAAGCTCAACGCCTTCACGTTCGCGATGATTGAGCAGATTCGCGATGCGGTGGAGCGCGCCGCCGCGGACGAAGGCGTGGTCGGAATCATCGTTACGGGAACCGGTCGCGCCTTTTCCGCTGGGCTCGACGCGGAAGATCTCGCGCGCTCCACCAAGGGTGGCGTGCCGCCGAGTGCTCGCGATACGGCCCCGGATGAACTACCCGCGCTGTTCAGCCATTTGCTGCGCGTGCCGAAGCCGGTGATTGCTGCCGTCAACGGCGTCACAGCAGGCGGGGGCTTCGTGCTCGCAATGATGTGCGATCTGCGGTTCGCAGCGTCCGACGCGAGCTTCACGACCGTATTCTCGAAGCGCGGGTTGATAGCCGAGCATGGCACGGCATGGCTGTTGCCGCGGATTGTGGGTACCAGTCGCGCACTCGATCTGCTGTGGAGCTCGCGGCGTTTCGATGCCGCTGAGGCGTATCGAATCGGGTTTGTCGATCGACTGGTGCCGCATGAAAGCCTGCTCGATGAGTCCAAGGCTTATCTGCGCGAACTCGCGGCGAACGTCTCGCCGAACTCGCTCGCGGTTATCAAATCCGAGGTCTATCGCCACTGGTCGCTCGCAATGGAAAGCGCGTTTCGCGACGCCGATGGCCTTATGAAAGTAGCGCTCACGCATCCCGACGCGACGGAGGGCGTCAAGTCATTCGTCGAGCGCCGCGCACCACGATTCAAGCGAATTAGAGGAGGAAAACCGTGAGCAGCACTCGCCGCGAAACGATAGTCTATGAGAAGTCGGGCCCGGTCGCGCGGCTTACGATGAATCGTCCTGACCGGCTGAACGGAATGACCAATCGGATGCTGGTCGAGACGCGCCATGCGCTCGCGGCCGCCGCCGAGGATCGCGAGCTCAGAGTGCTGGTCCTGACCGGCGCGGGCAAGGGCTTCTGTCCCGGCGCCGACATCAGCCAGGTCGCGTCGGCGGCTCCGGACGACCCTCTCACGGCGGACGATTTTCGCGTACCGATTCTGCTGCACAACATGCCGGCCGTAACGATTGCGGCGATCAACGGCGCTTGCGCGGGAGCGGGCCTCGGATGGGCGCTCGCGTGCGACTTCAGATTTGCGGCGGAGTCGGCGCGCTTCAACGTCGCGTTTCTGGATGTTGGCGTTGCGGGAGATATGGGCGGACCATGGAGCCTCTCGCGAATCGTCGGCTCAGCGCGTGCCCGCGAACTCTACTTCCTGCCCGGCAAGTTCGACGCGGCCGAGGCGCTTAGGATCGGATTGGTCACGCGCGTTTTTCCGGACGATCGATTTCGGCAAGAAGTCGATGCGATCGTGAACCGGCTTACCGATTGTGCGCCGATCGCGCTGCGCACGCTGAAGGCGAACTTCGTCGACTCGGAACGGATGGACTTTGCGGGGTATGTTGCGCTCGAAAGCGAACGCCACTTCAGAATGTTCGAAACCGAAGACACTCGCGAGGCATTTGCGGCCAAAGCCCAAAAGCGCAAGCCCCAATTCAAAGGGCGTTGACAGGCGAGTTCTCCGATGTCGCTAAAGTAGGGACTTTTCTTGCCGCACTGGAAATGCGCGGTTAGGCACGCGCTACCCGCCTTTTTACGGGCATATTTGCGAATGTGAGGCGCAATTGTCATCAAATTGGCATCACGCGAAGCGCGGGCAGCAGGGCCAGTTTCAAGCCCAATGAGGCCCACATTGCCCTTTTGATCGCGGAATGAAAGGCATCAAGGGGATTCGCAAACTCTGGGAGATGGGCCTTTATGGGCGACTGTGACTGCGCGGCTCGGACAGAAGCGGGAGCATCGAGGCTGGCGGTGACCAGTAACGTTACCACTGCTAGTATTTCTTCATGCTCGGATACCGGAAACGCTACTTTGACCTTGCGCACACTACGTTGCAGAGATTGCGCGCCGATCCCGAGGACTTGGCGACGCTAAAGGAAATTCAGAAGCTGTTGCTTCGCGAGGTCGTACGGACGGAGAAGAAAATCCGCGAACACAAGGCCGAGCTAAAGACCAGCAAGGGAACGGCGGACAGTACGGCTGCAAAACGGTCGGCTTATCTGGGAAAGCGCATCGAGGGGTTTCGACAGTGCGCATATATTTGGCGCTGCTTCGGCGACGCGATTGCTTTCCTTTACATGGACAAATTCGCACTGAAGCACTGCTTCTACAGCACTGAAAACACAAGTGCTAAGTATGACGCCGGGTTCATATTGGGCAAGGAAGGGCTAGGGAAGGAACTACAGCTGCTTGATTCCGCTCTGGAAGACAATATTCCGGCCCTGTTAGTCGATCTAACCAATACCATCCGGCATGGTGACGTTTGTTTGATGGGCGAGTCCGATCCCTTGCTGATCGAAGTGAAGTCCTCGAAGGGGCTAGACAGCAGGGGCAGAAAACAGTGGAGAAGCCTCGAAAAACTGCAAACCTTCTATGACACCGATAAAGGCGAAGGACTGCGTGGTTTTCCGCAGCTGCGTAGGCAGGCCTACGAAATGCCTGAACGCTCGTATGTAGACCAAATCAACGAATGCATCGCCCAAGCTCTGAAAGACGGATACGCTGTGCGCCAACCGGAGCACGGCTTGTATTATATAGTCATGACGCAGGAAGGACTTGGCCTGGAGCAGATACTGGACACTCTCGCGCTCAAGGCTCCTTGGGCATTCTTCCTCAACACGCCCAAGTCGGTCCGAACATGGGCACCTTACTTGCCCTTCATTCTGACTATTGAGGACAAGGATCACCTTTGGGACTTCATCCGAGGCAACCTGCACATTCTCGTTTTGGTCGAGTCGGACGCGCTATGTCAGATCGCAATCGACAAAGGTTGTAAAGCGAAGATCGATCTGGACGATGAGGACTATCCGCTGCACGTGGAAGTGCCGGGTGGCGACCGCATGGCCGGGATTTCTGGGCACATACTAACGCGGATTGGAATGGAGTTCGTGTCGCCCGAGTGGATGGTCCTGTGTTCGATCGAAGGGTTAAGGCGACTCTCTGAAGGCCTCAAGGCGGAGTCTGGTGCCGCACCTTCTCCGTAGAACGTGGAGAATAGTGCGCGCAATCGCCGCCGCCCGTTCGCGCGGAAAATCGTCATCGTCGTCGCCGATGAGGTTCAACCTTGCTGCCGTCCGCGTCCTCAGGTTTGATGTAAGCCGATGTAAGTTGCGCGTGAAGTCGTTGCGTGCGTTGGGGTTTAGCAATCGAGCAGCATTGGAAATGCGGATTGAAGTCGATCGTAAATGTGGGGTCGTTCATCCGGTTGGCGCGATAATCCAGTTTACACTTGGCTGACAGGCGAGTTCTTCGATGTTGCTCAGACTAAAGTAGGGACGCCATTCTTTGCCGCACTGGATATGCTTGCGCAGATCAGGCGCTGCAACGAGAGCGCGGGCCAGGAACTGCGCCTGATACCGGAGTCCCGGTTATTCGAAAAAAACTCCTGTTCCGTCGAAATAATTCTTGAAGAACTCGACCAAATGGATGCGCAAGTGTTAAAAGCGGATCAATCGCGCGAGGAGGGCAGTTGCTAATGTCGCATAAGGGATTCTCTCACATCGGGCTCTCGACGCTGGATCTCGACAAGACTCGCGAGTTTTACGAGGGTGTGCTCGGCTTCAAGCCGGTGCGCTGCGACACTATCGCGGTCAAAGAGGGTGGCAGGATTCGCCATATCTTCTTCGATACCGGACGCGATCAATTGATCGCCTTCATGGAAGCGCGCGGCGTCCCCGGTGTTCCCGCCGAATACGACGCGGGCATCAATCGCGGCCTCGGTGTGCCGAGCGCCTTCTATCATTTCGCATTCGAGACCGGCAGCTTGCCGGGACTCGAGCAGAAGCGTGCCGAGTTGCTCGCCAAGGGCGTCAAGGTCAGTGAAATCGTCGATCACGACTGGGCGAAATCCATCTACTTCAAGGATCCCAACGGCATGCAGCTCGAGTACTGCTGTTATACGCGAGAGCTCAACGACGATGACGCGCGTATGCAGGATCGCTTCGAGGTATCGATCAAAGGAATGGGTCTCGACGACAAAATCGATGTCGCGCCGAAAAGGTAACTCGACGGTGGGCTAACAGATCCGTCAGGAGTAAGTCGTGAGCAAATGGCAATTCACCAAAGGTCTGCATGACCTTGGACGTGGCGCGTATGCCTACCTGCAGCCGTCCGGTACCTGGGGTTACAGCAACGCCGGGTTGATAGCCGACGGAGATCAGTCCTTGTTGGTCGATACGCTTTTCGACGAACGGCTGACTGCCGAGATGCTTGCTGTGATGCAGGACGCGACCGGCTTTGGCGCCGATCGCATCGGCGTGGTGGTGAATACGCATTCGAATGGCGATCACACCTTTGGCAATCGGCTTGCGAAAAATGCGGTGATTATCGCGTCGGAAGCGGCGGCGCATGAGATGCGCGAAGAGGGTAATCCGCAACTGCTCGCCCAGCTGATGAAAAATACCGACGCGATGGGCGAGGTCGGATCTTTTTTCAAGAAAATTTTCGGCGCGTTCGATTTCGCCGGGGTTACATTCAGGCTGCCCGATAGGACTTTTACCGGAGAGGAGACGCTCAAGGTCGGCGACAAGCAGGTAAGGCTTATCCAGGTCGGGCCGGCGCACACGGCGGGCGACGTAATCGCTTTTGTCCCTGCGAATCGAGTCGTCTACACCGGCGATATTCTGTTTATCGATGGGACTCCTATCGCATGGGCGGGTCCGGTGAGCAACTGGATCAAAGCCTGCGACCGAATTTTGGGCCTCGACGTCGACGTCGTCATCCCCGGCCATGGCCCGATCACCGACAAGGCGGGCGTCAAGCGGATGCAGGACTACCTTGTCCATGTCGACAAGGAAGCGCGCAGATGTCACGCGGCAGGAATGAGTTCATGGGAGGCGGCACAGAATATCCCGCTAGGCTCATTCGGCGGCTGGGAAGATCCGGAGCGGCTAGCTGTCACGGTCGATACGATTTTCCGCGAGATAAATGACGATCACTCATCGCGCAACATCCTGGAGCTATTCGGCCGGATGGCGCAGTTGCATAGCCACTACGCGCGGACGAGCGAAAGCGGTCACTAGGACTGGCAAAGAGCGTTTTGTCGAAGGGCTCAGCGCACGGGATTCGACGCTGGCCCCGGAATTTGCGGGAGCCATTGATTCAACTGCGAGATAAGGTATTCGAGTCGGCGCATTGTGTGCAATTCAGCGAGGATTGCGCGCCGCTGATCGACAGTCCATGGCGTTATAAGTGCAAATTCCCGCTCCTCCAGCCGCGATCCGAACTGCTCGAGCGGCTTTGCCAGGTTGTCGGAAGAGTGTGATCGCGCGATCGCCTGAGCGCCTCGCCGGCTCAGACTATCAGCGCCGCTGAAGAAGTCGAGCCACGACTCAAGTTGCCGCCGCATTGCGTCGAGCACCGCCTCGCGCGCCGATTCGGTGATGGGATCGAGTGGCGGCGCAGGAGTGACGATGCGCCCGCTCGCTATCGAGGCCAACCGATTCGCGATGCGCCGCAGGGTTCCGGCCGCCTCGACGATCGCATTGTGGTTAACCGTGCTGGTGCGGCCCTCCAATTGCGCATCATCGGCGACCTCGAGAATCTCGGCGAGCGTGCGCATGGTCGCAGAGTTAGCTTGCTGGATCTCGTCAGCACTGTCTGAGGCGGAGCCGCCCGGCGTCAACGCAAGCGTGTCGCGAATAACTTTGCGCAGCCTCGGCAATAAGGAGTCACCAGCGTATTCCGGCCACAGTATTAATGTGATGATTGCGACGACGATCGTGCCGAGCAAGATTCCCCAGATGCGCCAGAGCGGTTCATATTCGTCGAGTGCAGGGCTCAATCCGGCGAAAACCAGCGCGAAGGTCGTGCCTATCTGCTTTCCCGCGTATGCAACGCGTCCGCTGCTGAGAGATGAGTATGCGGACATATAGAAAACAATGGAGACAGCCAGCAGATAAGCCGGGAGAGTTCCGAAATTGGGCGTGACGATGATGATTGCGAGAAGAGAAACTATCCCTCCGATCAACGCTCCGACTATCCGCAGAATCATCTTGCGTAGGGCTGCTCCGTAGCTAGGCAGCGCGGTTATCAGTACCGTCGTGAGGATTGTAGATAGATCGGCGCGCTGGGTGACGATGCCCACCACATAACCGATCACCACGCAGAGACCTACCTTCATTGAATAGCGGACGATTGCGGGATCCCGACCAGTCGACTGCGGAACGTCGTTAGCAGGAGCCGCGGACGGCGGCTGCGGAGGCGCATCGAGTAGGTGCTCGACATATGCAGTTATTGTCGCCAGTGAATCGGTGACCGTTGCGAAATTTTCGATTTCTGCGGAACTCGCCTTGACTATATAGATTGGTCTGACCTGGAGGATGCGAGCACTGAGAGCGTCGAACGCCAATCGTGCGCGGGTCCGCGAGGCGGGAGGCGGTGTGTCGACGCCAACGGCTATGTGCGTCGGCAGTTCGTGGGCGATCTCGTCCAGCACCTTCGCAATCGCCTCGACCGTCGCCTGAAGTTGCGGCCGCACCATATTTCGAACCTCTTCTGGTACGTTCTGGCGAACCGCGAAGGCAAGACGATCCACTTCGAGACCGATGCGCACCACCCGCGTGATGGCCGCAAGGAGGATCGCCTGGCGATGCTGGGAGATACCCTCGGCAACGGCCCGACTCAGCAGAGCCATGTGTTCGGGAAGATCAGAAGTCGGCGGGGGCAACGGCGGCCGCGGCGCATCGCGGCGATCCAGATAGTAGTTTGAAGCCTCGATCAGCCGCGAATGATAGCGCGCGACAGTGGCTCCCAACGATTCCATCAAGATCGCTTCGCCGGGATCGGGCCACAGCCAGTTGTCGAACAGGATGATCGTGCCGAAAGCGATGACGCTCCCACCGAATGCGCCTGCCGCGCCCCAACCGATTTGGTCAGGCACAAACACGACGGTGTAAAAGGTATCGAGGCAGACCACCTGTATCAGAAGAAGTGCAGCACCGAGGTTATGAGTCGTTCCGAAGTAAGTCGAAAGCGAAATCGCCGTGAAAAGAAACGGGAGGATCAACCACGGCGATTCCACCAATATCCCCGCCATCAGCACTGATGCAGCAAGCGCGAAGGCTTCGGCGATCAGAAACGCCACTCCTTTGCGAAGCGACATCATTGGGCCTGCGCCGACCAGCAGCCACACGATGTAAGTGCCCAGCTGGTTGTTGACGTGACAACTCGCGACCAGGCCTGCACCGATCGTTGCAATCGTGGTCATGCGAAGAGCAGTGCGATATTTTCGCGAGGTGGGAGCAAGCTCACGAGAAAGCAGCGCAGCAAGCTGATCGAACCAGCCGGGCGGCTGGGCGAGGCGAATCTCCGGTTCAGCGAAGCCAGCCATAGCTCCTTGCTCTAAGATCTCTTCGATTGTTACGAGCGCGATTCGAGAAGGTATTGGTTACGAATTCCGACGTCAAACAAGGAGCGAGCTTGGCCAATCTCATCGACGCCTAACGGTCCGCGACGATCTCCGACAAGAACCAGGTTCGCCGTTCGGTCTCGTCGATCCAGTTCTCGATCAGGCTGGCGGTGGCGACGTCGTCGTATTGCTCGCACAGCTTATGAGTCACGCGCAGCTCTCGCGTGAGCTGCAGGTTGTCGCCGCGAAGCTCGGTCAGCATGTCCTGAGGCGGTACGAACTCGGCGTTGTTGTCTTTCAATCGTTGATGCTCCGCGATGTCCCTGATCGAGTGGATCGTAGCTCCCCCGAGCTTGCGCGCGCGCTCGGCGATCTCGTCGGTCATCGCGAAGATCTGGTCAGACTGCTCGTCGAGCAGCAGATGATACTCGCGAAAATGCTTTCCGCTCATGTGCCAGTGGAAGTTCTTGGTCTTCAGGTAGAGCGTGAACACGTCGGCGAGCAATTTGCGGAGCGATCCCGATATTTCGACCACCGCATCGCCGCTGAGATCGGTTGGCGTCTCCCAGGAAGGTTTCATTCGAGCTGTATTGCTTTTCATTGTTTTGTCTCCTTTATGGCCTCAGCCACAACCCATAGGCGTGAAATCTGGCCGCACAAGCGGTGCGGACGGACCAAAGGCATAAGGAAATTCAGATGGCGCGTGAAAGCGTCGCGCTCGCTTCAATCAGATCTGACACGCAAAATGGTGTCGAATCGCTCTCTAGCGCGCCTCCCACGCTAACCGCTCAGCTCGGTACGGATCGTTTTCGACCCGGCATTGATTGTCGAACATCATCGTCGGGCGCTGCTCGGTCGAGTAGGGCGTCCAGCTCGGGATGGCCTCGTGATTCGGATTTCCAGTGCGCGCGAACGCGAGCCACGCGCGGCTCATCTTGTCCGCGAGCGCGAATCGCGTCGGCAAATCTCCGGTCAGCCCCGAGGTTTCTACCGTGTCGAATACAAACGGTATCTCGAGCGCGTGCGGCGATTTGAGCTTGCCCTCCAACACCGGCGTCTCCCACGTGAACATATAGACGAACACCGGCGCGGCGTGCTGCGCGACCTTGCGATCCGCCGTGACCAGCGACGGCATCCGCATCGCATGGTCGGTCGCGATCGTCAGCACCAGATCGCGCAGCGAATCCTTGGGCCGCGCGCGCCGATAAGGCTCGATGATGCGATCCGCTTGATCGCCGACGAACATCTGCACGCGCTTGCGCATCGCGGCCTCGTCCAGTCCGTCGAGCCACGGCGCGAACGCGAAAAACAAATTCATCTCATCCTTGTTGGTCCCGATAATCAGCGGCACATTTGCGGAAATCGCCGGAGCCGCCGGCTCGAACGGACCGCCCGGAAGATGCTTCCCGTCTACCACCGGATTGAAACCGACGCGGCGCCGATTGGCAAAGGACATCATGCTGACCTTTTTCAGGACCGCGGCTTGCGCCTCGGCAAGCTCGAGCGCGGAGACCTGGCGCAACTCTTTCACCCTGCTCGCGTCGAGTCCCAACTCTGCGAGCAACTGGCGCGCGGTCTCGCTCGCGTCGTCGCGGCTGGCCATCTGCACTGCCGGCCCGCTTTGAATTATCGCCTTATGAAACAAACCGTGCGCCGCCGGCATCGCCATCAGCACACTGACTTTCGCGCCGCCGCCCGACTCGCCGAAAATCGTGACGTTGCCGGCGTCGCCGCCGAAAGCCGCGATATTGTCGCGAACCCATTCGAGCGCCGCGACGATGTCGAGCATTCCCGCATTTCCTGACGCCGCGAATTCCTGGCCGCCGATCTCGCCGAGGTGCAGATAGCCGAACGCTCCCAGCCGGTGATTGATCGTCACGACCACCACGTCGCCCTTCCGGCACAGATTGGTTCCGTCGTACCACGGCGAATCGCCCGATCCCGAGATGAACGCGCCGCCGTGGCACCAGAACATCACCGGCCGTTTGCGCCCGTCGTTTACCGCAGGAGTCCACACGTTGAGCACGAGGCAGTTCTCGCTCATCGGCGGCAGCGCACGCCCCGCAAACAGCTTGAGCATCGCCGGAGACATCGCGAATGCGTTCTCGTCCTGCATCGCGCGATTGGCGAACTCGAAAGCGTCGCGAACCCTCGTCCAGGGCTGGAGCTTTCGCGGCGGCGCAAATCGGCCGTCCCCCTCGGGTGGAGCTGCGTAAGGGATACCTTTGAAAACGTTGACGGCGTCCCCGGCAATGCCGCGAATCTTTCCGCAATTCGTCTCGGCTACAACATGCTGCGCCATTTTCGAATTTCCTCCGCGAAACTACGACGGCCGCTTCATCTCGAACGACGGACCTGACCAGCCGTCCTCGAGCATTTGCGGCGGCGCATCCTGAGAGCCTCGCGCCAGGTTGCCCGCGCCCATCCCCGACGTCACTGCGCCGTCAACCACCATCGCCTGTCCGCTGACGAACTCCGAGTCGTCGCTCGCGAGGAACAGCGCCATTGCCGCGATGTCTTCCGGCCGTCCCGCGCGCGGCCACGGCTGAAACGCGGCAAACAGTTGCGTCGCGGTTTGCTCGCCGCCCGGGATGCGATTGTACGTGAGCGGAGTCGCGATAAGTCCCGGGCAGATGCAATTGACGCGAATCTTTTCCTTCGCCAGTTCGATCGAAGCAGACCGCGTCAGGCTTATCACTCCGGCTTTCGCGGCGCAGTATGCGTGCAGCCCGGGCGCGCCACGCAGCCCGGCGATCGACGCCGTCGAGATGATCGAGCCGCCGCCCGTCTTGCGCATCTCGGGCACGGCGTGCTTGATGCCGAGGAACACCGCGCGCAGCAGGATCGAAAAACTGCGGTCCCAGTTTTCCGCGGTGGTCTTTTCGAGCGGCCCGACCGCGCCGCCGAGGCCCGCATTGTTGTACATGACGTCGAGGCGGCCGAATTCCTTGACCGCGCGATCGACCGCGCTCTTGATATTTTCCTCGCTCGAGACGTCGGTGAGCTGAAAGACTGCGCTGCCGCCGTTCTCCTTGCAGTCCCGCACCGCAGCTTCGGCGCCCTCGCGATTAAGATCCGCGATCACGACCGCGGCGCCTTCGCCCGCGAATCGAATTGCGGTGGCGCGTCCGATTCCGCTCGCCGCACCGGTGATGACTGCAACTTTCTTTTCGAGTTTGCCCATGAATTCTCTCCGTTTTGTTCTGAAGCTCGCCTGCTCGAAGCGGCATCATCTATAGATAGTCGCGCGAGGGCCGCGCTGCCAACCGCTGGAGCATAAACCGCTGGAATCTCGCACGCGCGCGGTACTAAGATCTTCGGCGTCACATCCGCATCGCAGGAGCCTCAAATGGAAACGATACTCGGCGACGTTTTTACCTGGTCATGGTTTTCCGACCCGCACGGCTACAACTTCAACAGCCTGCTGATTCTCGATTTGGACGGAAACATTTGCATCGACCCGGTCGATCCGAACGATCAAGTTCTGGAAGAACTCGTTCAGACGGGGGTGGACAGTATTCTTCTCACCAACCGAAATCACGTTCGCGCCGCGAATAAAATTCGCGAGCGCACCGGAGCCCGATGCTTCATTCATCCCGCCGATGCCGAATACGCGAAGGGGCAGGGCGCGGTGCTCGACGGTGAAATTCAGGACGGCGAAACTATCGGGCCGCTCAAGGTGATCGGCGTCAGCGGAAAGAGTCCCGGCGAAGTCGCACTCCTCTGGCCGGCGCGAAAAACCTTGATCGTCGGCGACGCGGTAGTAGGAAATCCTCCCGGGCAGCTTAGCTTGCTGCGCGAGCGCGTGATGGACGACCCGGCCCGCCTGCGCCGCAGCGTCAATCAACTGCTCGAGCTCGACTTCGACACGATCCTGGTGGGCGACGGCGTCCACATTATCGGCGACGCGAAGAATCGGCTGAAAGAATTGGTCGCCGGCTTCAAGCCCGCTTGAGCACCGGCAAAACTTCCTTGGCGAACAGTCCGACCGTCTGCATCTGGTCTGCGGCCCCCACGTCGGCTCCCGGCCCAACCACGATCAAATGATCGAGTCCGAGTTTGAGAATCGTCTCGAAGCGCTCAACGCAATGCGCCGGCGGCCCTGCGATAGCGAACCGGTCGATGAACGCGTCATCGATGAACTGGGCGTGACCGGCGTCTCCTCGCGTATGCCGCGACATGTCGTACGCTTCACCTACTTTCTGCGCCACCGCGCGATCATCCGGACGCATGCCAGCGGCCGAATCGCGGGACATCCCTGAGAAATGAGCGATCACTCCGACGGTTCCGCGTGCCAAAGTACGCGCGCGTGCAATCTCAGGATGTACCACCACATTCAGATACGCGCCGAGCTTGAGCGTCGAGGGATCCAGTCCAGCCTGCGCGCGAGCTTTTCGAGCGTGACCGATTGCCCACGCCAGCCGCTCCGAATCGGCGCCGACCGCAAAGGTTACTGAGTCTGCCAGCGTAGCGCCGACCTCGATCACGCGAGGCCCGGTCGCAGCGACGTCCACCTGGACCTTCGGCAGATTCCCGCGCGCGATCCATTCGTTACGGCTGCGGTACCCGTTATCCAGGGTGACCTCCTCGCCCCGAAGGAAGCCCTGCACCTGCGAGATGTAGCGCGCGAAATCTTTGCTCGACGGCGCGCGCTCGCCAATCTTGGCGACTGCCGAATCTCCCCGGCCGATTCCGAGCACCGCGCGTCCGCCCGACTCCGCCTGCACCGTCGCGATCGCCGAAGCGGTCACCGCCGGATGTCGAGTCACCGGATTGGTGACCGAGGTGCGCAGCTTCAGATGCTTGGTGGCGTGAGCCGCGAGACACAATTGCGAATAAGGGTCCGCCGCCAGGTTCTGCGTGTCGACAACCCCGATTCCATCGAAGCCGCTCGCTTCGATCATTCGTGCCGTCTGCGCAAACGCCCCGGGCATCGGAAAGGTGATCATCCATATTTCAGGCTTGCTCGCGTCTTTCATCGCTGTCTCCTTCGAATTTCCGCCCGCGCGGAAAAATCTAGTCCGAGCATTCCTCGAGAGAAAGCTGTAAGAGAATCAATGCCGGATTCGGGTCAGGAAGCAATTGTGCGACGTGTCGACAAAAAACCAGGAGGGACCGCGCGGTGCGCCTGCGAGTTGAGGGTGTATGTCAAAATTTTCGCGACGACTGATGCTACTGGGAGCCGCGGTTGCGGTGCTTGCCGCGATCGGCTGGTGGATGATTCACGTGCCCGCGGTGCAGGACGCGATCTTCCGCCGAGTGATCGCGCGCACTCTGACCGCGACTCGCGACGATCTGCTCGAGCAGGATTCGCTTCGAGTTTTGTTGTGCGGCACCGGCAATCCTCTGCCCGATCGCGATCGCGCGGCCGCATGCACCGCGATCTTCGCCGGCGGCACTATCTACCTGGTCGACATCGGCTCCGGCGCCTGGAAGAACCTCGCGCTTTGGCGTATTCCAGCGCCGCGCGTCGCCGCGGTTATGCTCACCCACTTTCATTCCGATCACATCGGCGATCTCGGCGAACTCAACCTCGAGACCTGGGCCAATGGACGCGATCATCCGCTGCGCGTTTACGGGCCGCCTGGCGTCGATCAAGTGGTGAACGGATTCGAGCAGGCCTACTCGCTCGATGAAGGCTATCGCATCGCGCATCACGGCGCCGCGCTGATGCCGGCTGCGAACTGGCAGATGCTGCCGATCGCCGTGAAGATCGACACTTCGCCCGGCGTGTCGCCATGCGCCGGCGGTTCCGCGACAGTGCTCGAAGAGAACGGGCTCAAGGTTACAGCCTTCACCGTCGATCACGCGCCGGTCGCACCCGCCTACGGCTATCGATTTGACTACAAGGGCCGCTCGGTCGTCGTCAGCGGCGATACCATCAAGTGCGCCAATCTCGTCGCGGTCGCAAAAGGCGCCGACGTGCTGATTCACGAAGCGCAGTCCGCCCACCTGGTCGAGCTGATCCAGCAAGAGGCGGAACAGATCGGCAACGCGCGCGTTGCGAAAATCATGTCCGACATCCGCCGCTATCACACCACGCCGCTCGAGGCCGCATCCGAGGCGAACGACGCCGGCGTGCAGCTGCTGGTGCTGAGCCACATCGGTCCGCCAACCTCCAACCTGCTCGCGCGCATCGCTTTCATGCGCGGCGTTGCCGACATCCGCCCCCGCGGCGTACTACTCGGCTACGACGGCCTGCTGCTGACACTGCCCGCAAACTCGAAAGACATCGAGACCTCAACGATTCGATAAAGGCGAACCCGCATGACACTCGAATATGATTTGTTCTGGTCGTTTCGCTCCCCATACTCTTATCTCGTTACCCCGCGGCTGATTGAATTCGAGCGCGAGTACGACGTGAAGGCCAACGTCCGGCCGGTTTATCCGATCGCGGTTCGGATTCCCGGATTTTTCAAACAGGTGAATCCGATGTGGCCGCCGTACCTGTTTCGCGATTGCACGCGTATCGCCGAGATGCTCGGGATGCCTTTCGCGTGGCCCAGCCCTGATCCAATCGTGATGAACATGGGCACCGGCGAGGTCGCCAAGGATCAACCGTACATCCATCGCCTGACCCGGTTGGGTGTCGCCGCCGCCGAAGCCGGCAAAGGACTGTCGTTCCTCGATGCGGTGAGCGGTGTGATCTTTGGCGGCACCCGCGATTGGCATCTCGGTGATTATCTGGCCCGCGCCGCCGATCGTGCCGGACTGGATCTCGCGAAGCTCGATTCAGAAATCGATCGCGATCCCGATCGTTATGAATCCATGATCGCCGAAAATGAATCCGCACAAAAGCGCGCCGGGCATTGGGGCGTCCCCTGATGGTCTTCAACGGCGAGCCGTTCTTCGGCCAGGACCGTTTCGATTTGCTCCGATGGCGCATGCAACAAAACGGACTAAAGCGCGCGTGACGTTTCCGGCGGACTCCTCTGGATCTAAGCGAAGAGCATCTTCCGCAGCGTCGGCAGCAGCCGCATCTCTTCACTATCGATCAGGTCGTCGAGCTTGACCGCGAGCGCGCACAACGCTTTGCCGGCCACCGATACAACCTTGTCCGGATCGTCTTCGAACGACACTCCGACCAGCTTCCCAATCATCGCGCGGATCTCGCGATGGTTTTTTTTGATTCGGTTCATGACCTCCGCCGAAATTCCGCCCGCATCCTGCGCCCACGGCAGCACGGTTTCATCTTCGCTCAACAGATGCTGATTGAGTTGCGGCTTCAGAATCTCCCAGCATCGCCGGGCCTGCGTGCGCATCTCGTGATCCGACGGCTTGAAGCCGAGTATGACGCCCGCGACCGCCGCATCGAGCAACGGCATCCCGAGGCTGTATTCCTCGCGGCTCAGTTCTTCCGTGAGGTTCCGGATTTTGCGCGTCTCCGCGAACTTTCCCGCCCGGCTTTCTGACGGCTTCTTAGCAGTGGCCATATTTGTTTTCATAATCCTCACCGGCCCGATTCTTCAACCTTGGATGCGCGCGTCACCGTAGTTGCGATGACGGAAAATAAATTTCCCGCCCGTCGATCGTCTCGAGCACTCCGTAACTGTCTGGCGGAAAAATAGTGGTGACGCGAACGTCAGGAGAACGCCCCTCGATTTTCACATCGTGGCGAATCTTGTGCACGTATTCCTCGAGCTTGGTCCGCGCCGCGCTGAACGCCTCGGTTATCGCCAGCGGCAGGTCGTCACTCTTTTGCTTGTCGATCGTGAGCTCATCGCCCGGCACATCGAGATGAATCCGAACCCGGCCCGCTTTTTCGATCACGATAAACCGCAGATGCTGCAGACAACGGGTGCATCCCGCCAGCCCGTTGATGTAGTCCTCGAGCGCTTTGACGTGCGCGATAATTTGCGTCTCAACCGCTTCGGTCATCGCCGATTCCGATGAATTGATCTGAAGCTTCATTTTCCCTCTTCCTCATCGTTCGAACGTCGATGCTGCTGCTCTAATTCATTCTTCGTGCCGATCACCAAAGCCGATTCGACGCCTGATTCAGGCCGCAATTCAGTCGGCAGTCCGATCGTCTGTATCCTTCGGACACAATGCCTGCGCCCGTTGGCAACACCCACATCGCCACGGCCTCGGGCTGGCAATTCCGCTCTAATTGAAATCAGCGCCATCCGATTGTTCTTCAGAGAACATTTATGTCGGATCATTCTCCGCTCGATTGTGCTGCTGCTTCCGAAAACCCAATGATTTGCGCAAAATTCTCCCACCTAGGTCAGCCAGTGCTCGGGGAGGCTCACCGAAAGTTGAATCTCGTAAAACGCAGCGCCGCGTCTCGGTGCTGGCCGGACGACAGAATTGGTCTCCAGGGCACAACTGTTGCTCTTCAGACGCACCGCGCGTTTGTAGTGAGGCGGGCTGCCGTGCCCGCTAAACTCATTCGCCGATCGGGGGAATTATGGGAGCCGGACGAATCTTCTCGACATTTCTGGTCGCGCTCGGAGTCACTGCGCTATCGATCGCCGGGGTGGCGCGCGCGGCTGACAGCGACGGCGCCGATGCCGCTGCCGCGCTCAAGGAAATCCGGGCTGAGATGCGCCAGTTGCGCGAGGATCGCAAGCATGACCGCGAAGTGATCCGCTCGCTCCAGGTCAAGGTCCAGCAACTCGAGATCAAAGACTCCCGGGTCGAGACCACCACGCAGCAACTCCAGAACACCGATCAGAAGCTGAAGGAGACCACTCTCGAGCTCGATCAGACCAATCAACAAGTGAAGACCTTGCAGACCAAGGTCGAAACGCCGATCCCGCCGTCACAGTTCGGCAGCGTCTTCGATCGATACCTTGGCTCGCACACGTTCACCGTGACCGGCGCGGCCGGCGGCGAATTCATATATGACCAGCAAAGTGGCGCGCTCGACGGGCTCCATCATGCGTCGCAGAACTCGTTCTTCTTCGATTGGGAGCCGATGATCCTGTACCGCCCGGCCGACTGGATCCTGTTCGAGGGTGTGTTCAGCGCGGGATTTGGCGCCACCGGGACTGGAACCGATCTGTCTACCGCGGATTTCCAGATTTTCCTCGACAAATATTTGACGGTCGTGGGCGGCCTCTTTGATCAGCCTTTCGGAGACTGGTACGAAGCCCAGAGCCCGATGTGGGTGAATCGGTTTGTCACGGCGCCGCTCCCGTTTGGAGTAGAGCCGGTTGTCCCACCCGGCGAACTGGGACTCCAGCTTCGCGGCGGGATGCAGTTCGGTGCGCTCGGTCAGGATTTGGACTACACCGCATGGATTGGAAACGGCCCCAACTTCAGCTCGAACGTCCTCGGTGCCGCGATGTCGAGCCCGACCTCGATTGCATCCGCCGAGACCAACGGCAAATCGTTCGGCGGCCGCTTTCGAATCTATCCGCTCCCGGTTGATACGAATTGGGGGCGCCTCGAGCTCGGCGCGTCCACCTACAACGGCAAGTGGCAGAACGGAAACTGGTTCAACTCGTGGGGCGTCGATTTCAACTACTTCGTCGGCAACTTGCAGACGCGCGGTGAATGGCTCGAATCGTACCGCCAGATGCCGATGGGTCAGAACACCGACCATCGCCAGGGATGGTACGTGCAAGCCGGTTACTTCCTGACCGGAATTAAAGTCCCGGGCTTTCCCGAGATGATCAACAACTACCTCCGCCGATTCGAGCCGCTGGTGCGCTACTCGGGAGTCAACCAGCGCGGCGTCTCGACCGACGACATCGAGGGGGCGACCGGCGTCGGACTGGGCGGCACACAGGTGGGACTGGTTCCCGATTTCGGTATCAACGGGTCGCCCGCGACCTATGCGCCGCACTCTCGTGAGGTGGCGTTGGGTCTCGATTATTGGATCGCCCCGTCGATTGTCTGGCAGAACGAATTCGATATCGAATTGCCACACGCGGGAGGAGTGTTCGTCTCACCGAGCGGCGCGGAGACTCCCGCCGGCTCCATCCCGAACGATCACGCATTCCTCAGCCAGTTCACGATCGGATTCTGAGCGGAGTCACGATGATGAAAAAAATATTCGTGGCCATCGCCCTTGCGGCTCTCGTGATTGGATCGGCGGGCGCCCGTGCCTCCGCCCAGGATCAGGACAACATGACCCCCGCCGAGCACAAGCGCCTGTTCCGCGAAGGCGCCAAGCTGTGGCCCATTTACTGCAACACCTGTCATAACGCGCGCCCCGGCTCGGAGAAGGCGCCCTACGAGTGGGACATGATCATCATGCACATGCGGACGCTCGCAAACTTTCCTCAGGAAGACACCCAGGCCATTTTGGAATACCTCAAGGCCCGCTGAAATCGTACGCGACGAATTAACCCTGAATCGGAGGACGATGTGAATCGAGTCATCTCAGCCCCGGGAACTTACGTGATAATCGCGTGCGCAGTAATCGCGTGCGCGTTTGCTCCGGTGCGCGCGGCCGACATGGCGGCCGCCAAGCAGAACTACGATACGTTTTGTGCGAAATGCCACGGCCCCGGCGGCAAGGGCGACGGTCCTGCCGCGGCGACACTTTCCACCAGCCCGCGCAATTTCACCGACTGTGCCGCGATGGGCAAGATTTCCGACGATACGATGTTCAACGTGATCAAGAACGGCGGCGCCGCCAATGGTCTCAGCAAAGACATGCAGGCGTGGAGCGCAGGCTTCGAGGACGGTGAGATACACGACCTGGTCGCCTACGTCAGGACCTTCTGCGCGAAGTAGTTAGATGAGCGATGGAAATACGATCGACGCGACGCCGCGCGACCTGTGGTGGTTCCGCAAAAATGTCCCATGTCTCGACGCATGCCCGGTCAAGACCGATGCGGGCCGCTACGTTCAGCTGATCGCCGAAGGTCGCCTCGCCGAAGCCTATCGCGTCGCGCGCTCGCCGAATCCTATTGCCTCGATATGCGGCCGCGCATGCGGCGCTCCATGCGAAGACGCATGCCGCCGTGGCAAGATCGACGCGCCCGTGACGATTCGCGCACTCAAGCGTTTTCTCACCGACCAATTCGGTCCCGAAGCGCTCTCGTCGAAGGGAGTGCGCGAGACGATCGCGGGACCGTCCGGCGGCGGCAGCACAACTCCCGGTCATATCGACCTTCCCGGCGCGCGGCCTGCCGCCGACGGGTCGAAACGCAAGGTTGCCGTCGTCGGCGCGGGGCCGGCCGGACTCGCGTGCGCAAACGATCTGGCGCTGATGGGTTACAGCGTGACGGTTTTCGAAGCGATGGAACACGCGGGCGGGATGCTGCGATACGGAATCCCAGCGTACCGGCTGCCGCGCGACGTTATTGATTGCCAGGTCCGCGAGATAGAAGAGCTTGGCGTCGAGTTCCGCTACTCGACTCCCCTCAAACCCGGCTTCGGAGTTCGCGAGCTGAAGGCGCAGGGCTTCGAAGCCATCTTCCTCGCCGTCGGCGCGTCGCGCGGTCGCGCAGTGCCGATCGAGGGCAGCGATGCTGACGGCGTGATCAAGGCGATCGACTACCTGCTCAATATCAATCGCGGCTACCGCGTTCCGCTGGGCGGCAAGGTCGTCGTCATCGGCGGCGGCCTCGTCGCGATCGACGCGGCCCGCACCGCCGTCCGCGCGCTCGTCCCCGGACTGGTCATGTCCGAAGAGGAAGAGCAGAGCGTCGCCGCCGGCACGATGCGCGTGGCGCTCGATGCGGCCCGCGAAGCGGCGCGGCGCGGTGCGCTCAAGGTTACGGTCGCGAGTCTCGAGTCCGATGCCGAGATGCCCGCGATGAAATCCGCGCAGGGCCGCGAGGAACTCGACATCGCGCGCGAAGAGGGCGTCACCTTCATGCCCGGATGGGGCCCGAAGCGAATCGTCATCCGCGACGGCCACGCAGTGGGAATCGAGCTCGTGAAATGCGTCAAAGTATTCGACGACGCCGGCCGCTTCCGCCCGCAGTTCGACGAAAACGACAAGCGCATCGTCGATGCCGACGCAGTGATCCTCGCCATCGGCCAGGCGCCCGACCTGTCGTTCGTCACGCCCGAAGATGGCGTCACAGTCACGCCGGCGGGAACGCTCAAAATCGATCCAATCACGCTCGAAACGGGAATCGCGGGTGTATTCGCCGGCGGTGACGCGGCCTTTCCGCCGTCGCTGCTGATCACTTGCGCGCAGCACGGTAAGCTCGCCGCGCGCGGCATCGACGCGTACCTGCGCGGCAAGCCGCTCGGCCAGCCGCGGATGCACGTCACCATCGAAGAACTCCCGACCGACAACTACAAGATGGTTGATAAATACGAGCAGAAACGTCGCGACATCCCGCTGGTGCCGCTCTCGCGCCGCACCGGAATCACCGAAGTCGAGTCCACCTTTACGCCCGACGACGCCCGCGAGCAGGCCGAGCGATGCCTCTACTGCCACATCCACCCGATTTACGACGGCGCGAAATGCATCCTGTGCAATCGATGCGTCGACATCTGCCCCGAGCATTGTCTGCATTTCACGCCCGCCGCTGAAATCGCTGACCAGGAACGCATCGCCGGCGTGATGACTGAAACCGAGACGCGCAGCGCGTTTTTGTACGACGAAGCAAAGTGCATCCGATGCGGCCTGTGCGCGACCCGCTGCCCGACCTCCGCAATTACGATGGAACGCTTCCAGTTCGAGGAAACGGCCAGCTGATGGACGGTGATCGGCGAAAGATCCTTCGCTTCATCGGCAAGGGATCGGTGTTGGCAGCGTTCCTCGCGCAGATCGGCGCCGCCGGCCGCGCATTTTTCCCCAATGTGCTCTACGAGCCGCCGAGCCGCTTCAAGCTCAAGCACCCCGCCGATTACCCCGACGGCTACACCCTCGACGAGGCGCATCGGCTGTACGTGATTCGTCAGAAGGACGCGTTCCACGTGATCTCCGCGATCTGCACGCATCTCGGATGCAACGTGCAGTGGCGCGACACCGAGTTCGATTGCCCATGCCACGGCAGCCGCTTCCGTCCCGACGGCACCGTGATTTCAGGACCCGCGCCGCGCCCGCTCGATTGGTTTGCAACCACGGTTTCGCCCGACGGCTACCTCGAAGTCGACAGCGCAAAAGACGTTGCGCGCGACTTCCGCCTCATCGTCGGCGGAAAAGGCACGGCCTGAACCGGTGGGTGACAAGATCAAGGCGCTCTGGCGCAAGACTGCGTGGGCATGGTCGCCCGACAGCGATCGCGAGTCATCCGAAGCGATCGTCAAGAACTTCTGGCTGCATTGGTTCCCCGCCAAAGTCGCGCGCGCCAGCATGGAATGGAACTACTCGTTCTGGCTCGGCACCGCGTCCGCATCGCTGCTGCTGATTCTGACGGTCACCGGCGTGATGCTGATGTTCTTCTACGTGCCTTCGACCGAGCGCGCGTACGGCAGCATCAAGGATCTGCAGTACGCCGTGAGCTTCGGCCGGATACTCAGGAATCAGCATCGATGGGCCGCAGAAGGAATGGTCGCCGTCGTCTACATCCACATGGCGCGAGTGTTTTTCACCGGCGCCTACCGCGGCCCGCGCGCAATCAATTGGGTGGTCGGCGTCGTGCTCTTCCTCGCGACCTTGTTCCTCTCGTTCACCGGCTACCTGCTGCCGTGGGACCAACTGGCGTTCTGGGCAATCACCGTCGGCACCAGCATCGCAAAGCAAGCCCCCTTCGTCGGCCCAACGATTCAGTTCCTTCTCCTCGGCGGCCACGAAATCGGACAGCAAACCCTGCTGCGATTCTACGTCCTGCACGTCTTCTTCCTGCCAGTCTTTGTGTGGATCCTGTTCGCCTATCACATGTGGCGCGTCCGCAAGGACGGCGGCCTCGCGGCAGTCGAGGGAATTCGCAACGCGCGCGTGATGGCGCCGAAGGCGACTCCGAAGACGAAGAGTTACTCGCTGTTTGGAATAACGCCCGGCACGTCGGTGGCGGTGATGAGCTCGACCGGGCTCGAAGAGTCCGACCAGGTTTCCTCGTCCCCGAATATGTCGCGACGGATCGCGCTGGTCTTCCTGGTCGTATTCAACCTCACGCTGCTCGCCGCGATCCTGTTCAACGCACCGCTCGAGGGTCTCGCGAATCCTTCCGTCACGCCCAATCCTGCGAAGGCGCCATGGTACTTCGTCTGGCTGCAGGAATTGGTCGCATCAACGACGGTTCGCTTCGGTGGGTATACGGTCAGCGGCGCGCTGCTAGGAGGAATACTGCTGCCCGGATTTCTGCTCGCAGTGTTGACGCTGTGGCCGTGGCTCGATCGTTCACCGCTTCGTGCGGAAGGGCGATGGCTCGCGCCCGAGCGCAAGCGGCAGAACGTGACCTTCGCAATCGCGACGCTCGCGATCATCATTCTGATCATGGTCGGGGTTTATCTGCGCGGTCCTTACTGGCGGATCTACTGGCCCGGCCAGTCGCGCCCCGAGACGCCGCGGCTCTACTGACATGGCCGACCAGAACGAATCGTTCGAGACCAAGGACTTCGGCTGGCTGGTCGCGATGTCGATCCTGTTCCTGCTGCTGGTCGTGATCTGCTTCTGGCGCGAGTTCAGCACCGAATGGGGACCCTATCAGCGGCAGTTCCCGCAACTGCTCGGGCATTACGGCAAGGGCGAGGACGCCCGCAACTTCCAGCCGGGCATCCAGCAGATATGGATTCCCAAGATTGGAGTGACCGACCGCTGCGTCACGTGTCATCTCGGCTACGAGTGGTCGTCGGTTCTTCCCGCCACGATCGCCGAGCCGCTGAAGCCGCATCCGATGAACGACTGGATCGCGAAGCACGAGTTCGCGAAGTTCGGATGCACACCTTGTCACGGCGGCGACGGAGCGGCGACCACAGTCGCGGGAGCGCATCAGGGCGGTCGCGGATGGGACGATCCAATGCTCTCGAACGCACTCGCGGCGCAAAACGGCCTCACGATGAACGAGATGATCCAGTTGCGGTGCAACTTTTGTCATCGCCATGATGCGGCGACGCCGGGGATGGACCAGATCAATCTCGCCAAGGTGCTCTTCAAAAAGAAAAAGTGCCTGCTCTGCCACGTCGTCGAATCACGCGGCGGCGCCACCGGACCCGAATTGACCTATGAAGGCGACCGCAATCCCGAACTGCTGAACTTCGCGCACGTGACTGGCGATCACACGATGTTCAACTGGAACGTGCAGCATCTGACGAAGGCGAGTGCGGTCTCACCGAACACCGCGATGCCCGATTTCAACTTCAAGCCCGAGGAGTCGAGAGCGCTGACTCTCCTGCTGCTAAGCTGGCGGCGGCTGACCTATCCGCCGGAATACATTCCCGATCCGCAGGTGGCCGTCGCCGCGATGCAACCGTCGCCAACGTCAACCGCGACGCCCACCCCGACTGCGACACCTGTCGCGCGAGCATTTCGACAAAATGGTGAATCGATGAAATCAAAAGTGTTGATATTTGCGGTTGGCGCGACGATAGCCTTCTCGCAGCCTGCGCTGTCCGCCGACAATGATATAGCTGAAGGGCATCGTTATTTCGTGCGTTACTGCGCGTCGTGCCATGGCACCGACGCGCTCGGTGACGGTCCGGTCGCGAAAAGCCTCGCGACGCCGCCGGCGAATCTGCGCAAGCTCGGCGACAAATATGGCATGCCGCTGCCGGCGCATCGCATCGCCGAGCTGATCGACGGCCGCGATACTGCCAGGGCGCATGGCAGTCATGAGATGCCGGTTTGGGGAGAGAAGCTTTACGAGCTGGGGCAGGGTGAAGAAGGTGAGAAGGGAATTGGCGATGTGATCGCGAAAATAATTGCCTACCTCAACACGATCCAGGATCGGCGGACGGCGATGCGATAGGAGTTGTTATTTGTCGCCACGGGGCCAGGTGATGCGGCCTTCGGTTGCGACGTCGATTTCGACTTGCTTCGCCACTGTAAGAAATAAAACGCTCGGGTCCTTCATGCCCCAATCGACGTACGGCACTGCCGGCAATCAGGACAGCTAGAGCTACAAGCCATCCTATAGGTAGGAAAGTCTTCGGCATCATCATATTTTCTAGTCGTCTAGACTCACAAAACGGATAAGTCCTGCGCATAGGAAGATCATTCCTATGCCTAAGGTTGCCGCCAAAGGCTGCAGCGTCGCGGACGGCGGCTGGTTGCGAATCATCAGATCGTTGAATGCTTGCATGGTCCACGTCGTCGGCATCCATCGCGCGAATTCGCGCATCCATCCGGGCTCGAAGTCCAGCGGCCACCAGCATCCGCCGATCGCGGCCATCGCCATGCTGATAGTCACTCCCAGCGGCATGACCGAATCGTGAGCGCGCGCAATCGACGCGACTACCAGTCCCAGCGCCGCGGCCGCGAAGGAGATACCGATCGTAGGAATGATTAAGGCAAGAGGATGGCGTCCCAGCGTGATTCCGAACAGCGCCCAGCCGACCGCGAGCAGCAACACCATTTGGACGATTCCGACGATGAATCGCGCGAATAATTTTCCGAGCAGCAGACCTGAAAGCGGCGCGCCGCTGGCCTGTAGGCGCTTCAAGGTCCCCCAATCGCGCTCATCGAAGAGCGTCAGCGCAATTCCCAGCATCATGCCGATCAGCAGAAACGTGACACCGAATCCGGGGACGTACTGATCGAAGGCATTGACGCTTATAGCTTCGCCCTCGATCGCGGGACGCTCGAGGAATCCGAGATCGCCGGGAAGCCGGAGCGCCTGAGGCGCGCCAAAGGACTCGATTTGCGATTGCGCCGCCGCGCCCGCCTGTTCGGTGACTCTTCGACACAACTCGTCGATACGAAGTTCGATCGGATTGACCTCGACGCGCCTGACAGGATCGACAAACAGTATCAGCCGAGGTTGAAGTCCTGCTGCGACATCCGCGCTGGTGCCCGCCGGAATCACCATCGCAATCGGAGTGCGGTCGCGCCCGCTTACCAAGTGGCGCGCTTCGTCCGGGTCGTCGAGCATTTCCAAAGTGAGATTGTGCTCCTTGTGCAGCGCGCGAATTATTCCGTCGGACACCTGGCCCTTGTCGAGATTGACCACCGGGAGCCGAATCGAATTCGTAGCACCACCGTACAGACTGCCGAGCGAATATCCGGCAACCGTAATGATGACGACCGGTGCGAACAGCAGCATGAACAGGACGATTGGATCCTTGACCAGCAGCCGCGCTTCATTTTGAGCGGTGAGCCAAATTGCACGAAGCATAGAAGTAACCCGCATGCTCAAATCACCTGGTCGCGCAGTGTGTGACCGGTCAGCGCGACAAATGCGTACGACAGATTCGGGCTATGCAGGTTGAAGTCGATAACGTTCACGTCCATGGTCCTAAGTCCGTGCAGCACCTCGGCGACACGCGCGAAATTGTTCATCCCGAGAGTAGCCTTGCCTTCGATTCCCGCCGAACCGATTTCACGCACGCCTTCGAGCGAATCGAAGCGCCCTTCAGGCAAAATGCCGCGATAAGTTAGCTCGATTCGAGGACGCCCGCCGCCAAGCGAAATCACTTTTTCGAGGCTGCCGTCAGCAACCAGCTTGCCGCTTCCGCGAGGACCTGTATTACCGGCTCGCAGTAGTTCCGCTGACGGTTCCTGCTCTGCGCGATCATCGCGAGGATATCCCCGAGCTTTGCGCTCTCTTCCTGGCGCAGGGCCGCCCGCGATCTGAAGACGCCGCCCCGTAAAATCAGCGTCGAGGCGATTATACTCTTCTCAGCTACGACTTTCCGGGGAATATTCGCGAACTTCGCAACCTCATCGAGCGCGCGTGTATTCTCTCAGCCGGCGAGGAGATCACGCCGGAGAACTTCCCGGTGCCCGCGCCGCGCAGCGCAAACGGCGTCGTGGCGCGCACTTCCGCCGAGCTCACGGCCGATCAACTCGCCGAGATGATTCCCCAGACTCATAATCTTCGGGACTTCCTGGCTTCGCTCGAAAAAGCGGTGATTCAGCGCGCGTTGAAGATCGCCGACGGCGCCCAGACGGAAGTCGCGCGCCGTCTTGGAATGTCGCGCAGCGATCTCTCTTACAAGCTCGGAAAGCATCGCATCAAGGATTCCGCCAGTTGAAATTTCGAAACCTTCCGCGCGCTCGCAACGTATAGTGCACGTCGTGAGTTCGTGCGAGCACTGAACGCAGTAACGTAACTGGTCAGAGTTAAGTCAGTCCGGTTTGGTCAGATGATGTTAGGTTTCGACGGCTTCATGTGTCACCCTATAAGTAACTGCGCTGACATGTTGTCTCTGAGATTTCTCTTCCTCCGCGTCTCCCCACGAATGAATACTCGAAACCGAGGTGCCTGATTGTGTCGTCGATCCGCCGTTTAAAGGAGCTGAAGCATGACATTATTAGTCGGCATGCGCATGCGGATAATCTTAAGGCACTAACGCAAGTTCTGACGACGTTGTCGCCGTTTGCGCTTCTTTGGTGGGCCGCCCTGATGAGTGTCCACATTTCCTACTGGCTCACCGGCGTTGCAGTATTGCTAATCAGCTTGTTCACTCTGCGCGCTTTTGTGTTGATGCACGAATGCGGTCATGGCAGCTTGTTTCGCACCCACCGGCTCAATCGTGCATTCGGTTTTATCCTTGGCGTCGTCTCCGGCATGCCGCAGTACGTGTGGTCGCAGCACCATAACTTTCATCACGCCAACAACGGCAACTGGGAAAAATATCGCGGCCTCTATACCACGCTATCAGTCGATGAATACGAGGCGATGACCCCCGCACAGCAGCGCCTGTATCGAGGCAAGTGCAGCATCGCGGTCGCTCCTTTCGCCGGTCTTATATATGTGATTTTCAATCCGCGCTTTACCTGGCTCAAAGGCAGTATCGGCTTGGTGAGCCACATTGTTAGAGGGAAACTTGCGCAGCCCAACCTGTCGATCAAGGCGCACGCCGCCGGTTTTGAAACGCGCTACTGGAAATCGAACAGAGAGTACTGGCATATGTCCTGGAACAATATCGTCCTGCTCAGCGTATGGGCTTTGATGTGCTGGGAATTCGGTACTGCGCTGTTCTTTACGATTTATTTAATCAGCGCCTCGCTTGCCGGCGGCGTCGGAATTATTCTGTTTACCGTCCAGCATAATTTTGAGCACTCCTATGCCAGCGATGGCAGCCACTGGGATTATGACACCGGCGCGATTGAGGGATCGAGTTTTCTGATTTTGCCCGGCTGGTTAAACTGGTTTACCGCCAACATTGCGTATCACCATGTTCACCACCTATCTGCCAGAATTCCGAACTATTGTTTGATAAAATGCCACAACGAGTATCGCGATCTCTTTACGGGTGTGACCCGCGTCAAGTTATCTCACATTCACAAGGCCCTGAAATATATTCTTTGGGACACGCGCGCACGGCGAATCATTTCGGTGGCGGAGTACGAATCGCGCGCTTATGCCGGCTAGCTGGTGCGCGCGACCAGCGCGACGAAATCGCCTTCGGTCAGAATGCCGACCAGCCGTCCGTTTTCGACCACCGGTAGACAACCGATCTTGCGCTCAGTCAAAACGCGCGCGGCATAGACCAGCGACGCATCGGGCCTGACGGTGACGACCTCGGTCGCCATCACGTCTTTGACGGCGAGAGAGTCCAGCAGTTTCCGCTGAGCGTGCTTGCCGTAGCCAAGCGCCTGCGCGAGCGCGTCGCGAAAGAGATCGCGCTGGGTCACAATGCCGACCAGGTTCTGACCTTCATCATCGAGAACCGGCAAATGACGAACCCGCCCCAGCCGCATGATGTCGTCGGCCAGCGTCAGCTTGTCATTGCGCTTGAGGGTGGTGGGATCGGCCGTCATCACGTCGCGAACTTTGAGTTCTTTCATTTTGCCTTCTCCGAAATCACTTCACAGATAGTCCGATTGCGCGCGTCGATATAGATGATAAGAATCGGGCTTGCCTGACGCCAACAACGGATGACCCTGACTCGCAGATTCGCGCTCGCACTTTCGCTGGTCGCATTGATGACCATCGTCGGCGCGGCCGGCTACATCCTGATCGAACACATGTCGGTGCTCGACGCCTTCTACATGTCGGTCATCACGATCTCGACGGTTGGCTTCCAGGAGGTAAAACCGCTTAGCCCGGCGGGTCGTCTTTTCACGATCGGGCTGATAGTCACAGGAGTCGGCAGCGCGGTTTACCTGTTCACCGTGATTGGCGAACTTATCGTCGAGGGGCGCCTTAGAGAGTTCCTCGGGAAGAGCGCAATGAATCGCAAAATTCACGACCTGAAGGACCATGTCATCGTATGCGGCTACGGACGCTTCGGCCGCGCGGTGGTCGAAGAACTAACACGCAACACGGTGCCGATGGTGGTGATCGAATCGGATCCCGCGAAGCAAGGAGACCTGGATGGGCTGGGCGCGTTGCACGTGATGGGATCGGCGCTGGAAGATTCGGCGCTCGAGAACGCCGGAATCAGTTCGGCCCGCGCGATAATCGTCGCTACCGGATCGGATGCCGACAACGTGTACATCACGCTTTCGGCGCGCGAGAAAAATACGAAGATTCTCATCTACGCTCGCGGCGACTCGGAAGCGGGACTGCGCCGGCTGAAGCTGGCAGGCGCGGACCAGGTGGTCGCCGCCTATCAATGGGCCGGCTTGAGAATCGCCGCGAGCATCCTGCGCCCGTCGGTCATCGATTTTTTGCAACTGTCCGTGCCCGGCCGCGAGTCCGAGGTCGATCTCGAGGAGATCAGGATCTCGCGCGAAAGCCCGGCAGCGGGAAAGACGATCGCCGCGGTGGAACGGGAGAATCCGCGCCTCCGAATCGTGGCGATGAAGCGCAACGAGGAACGACTCGAGATGATTCCCGCCGCCGACACCAGGATCGAGGCGAACGATCTGCTGGTAGTGATCGGCGAAACCGACAGTCTGAAACGCCTGGCTTCCGCTTAGGTAAGAACACCCATCTGAAAGTTGTGCCGCCCGAAGCGCGCGCTGGAGGGAATCGACTGCCGATATACTCGCGGTCAAGTCTGGTGTACAAATATGCACAGGAAGAGCGGTGTCGAATTTGAGTGGGATCCGAACAAGGCAGCGAGCAATTTTCGCAAGCATGGAGTCCGGTTTGCAGAGGCTGTATCGGTCCTTGAGGACTACGCAGCGTTAAGTATGCCGGACGCCGATAGCCTCGAAGAGCGCTTCGTAGCCCTCGGCATGGACTCGCTTGGCAGAATTCTCGTGGTAGTTTACGCCGTTCGCGACGTTCGAATCAGAATCATTTCGGCGCGCAAGGCCACGCGGCGGGAGCGATCACAATACGAGAAAAAACACAGATGAAAAGAGAATACGATTTCAGCAAGGCCACGCGTGGCCCGGTTGTGCCTCCTGCACCTGGAAAAACTCGAATAACTATTCGTCTCGACAACGATGTCATCGAGCATTTCCAGAACATTGTCGATCGCGCGGGCGGCGGAAATTACCAGTCCATGATCAACGCGGCACTGCGCGAATATATCCAGGGGGCGCGTCTGGAAGCTGTCGTACGTCGAGCAGTTCGCAAGGAAGTCGAGGCTGTGCGACAGGCGTTAGCGAAAACGGGGTGAACGACCAGATGTCGAGGCCTTCCAACCGTAGTAATATTTGAGCGCTACACGAGGAGCTTTGCACTATGCCTCTGAACTCTCGCCCACCACGCCGAATTGCGATTATCGGGTCCGGCTTTTCGGGGCTCTGCCTCGGTATCCAACTCAAACGGCTGGGGACCGATTCCTTTACGATCTTCGAAAAATCCGATCGGCTCGGTGGCACCTGGCGTGACAATACCTATCCCGGCGCGGCGTGCGACGTGCCGTCGTTTTCATATTGCTTCTCTTTCGCGCAGAAGACCGATTGGTCGCGGAAGTGGGCGCCGCAGTCCGAGATTCTCGACTATATGGAGAATTGCGCGAAGAAGTACGACCTCCTTCGGCATATCCGCTTCTCTACCGAGATAGCCGGTGCGACTTGGGACGATGCCGCGGCCGTGTGGCGAATCCGCACGACCAACGGCGAGGAAGTCCTGGCCGACGTGCTGGTCGCTGGCGTCGGACAGTTGAATCGCCCCAACATGCCGAAGCTGCGCGGCGCCGAAAATTTCAAAGGCGTGTCATTCCATTCGGCGCGATGGCGTCATGACGTCGATCTGACCGGCAACACCGTTGGCGTGGTCGGCAACGCGGCGAGCGCGATCCAGTTTATCCCGCAGATCGCGCCCAAGGCCGGCAAAGTCTATATCTTCCAGCGCAGCGCAAACTGGATGGTCCCGCGAAACGATCTCGCGTACACCGACGATCAAAAGCGCAGGTTCGCGCGTAATCCGCTGCGGACGCGGCTCTACCGCTGGCTGATCTATTTTCAGCACGAGATGAACTGGCCGGTGTTCCATCGAGTATCGTTTTTGTCGCGGCGGATGGCGCAGGCGGCGGAGACCTACATGCGCACGACAGTCACCGACCCGAAGCTGCGGGAGGCGCTGGTTCCCGACTATCCAATCGGCGGCAAGCGCATTCTGATTTCCGACGACTACTACGCGACGCTCAATCGCGACAACGTCGAGGTCGTGACCAGCGGCATCGATCATCTCGATGAAAACGCCGTCGCCACGACGGATGGCCGCACGATGCCGGTAGACGTTCTGATTTATGCAACCGGATTTGAATCGACCGCGTTCCTCGCGCCGATGGCTATCCGCGGTCGCGCCGGATATCTGCTGAAGGACGAGTGGGCGGGAGGCGCCAAAGCCTACCTCGGCATCAGCGTCGCGGGATTTCCGAATCTATTTCTGATGTACGGACCGAACACGAACCTCGGGCACAACTCGATCATCTTCATGATCGAATGCCAGGCGAACTACAGCCTCGACTGTCTGCGAAAGTTGGACGAAACCGGCG
>NZ_JBAUYR010000022.1:0-8929 GCF_049584895.1 Binatus sp. (SeqCode) | reverse complement strand
AGTCCAAGATGCTTCAACGCTTGCACGCATCGCGCGCGCCCGCAACACGGTGGCACAGGCTTTAGCCTGTGATTTTCTGGTCCGTGTATCCAGGAAAGAATCACAGGCTAAAGCCTGTGCCACCAATGCCAGCGGCCGGCCTATTGACTATGCGCCCCTGCGAACTTACCTTTGAGAATGCACCCGGCCAGATGGTATCATCCAGTGGCCGGGTCGTTTTGCGTCAAACTGATTCCGAACACAAATTCGACAGCCGTTAATAAATAAATTCGAGAGCGTTCCACGTCATGGCAGAGAAAAAAGCTAAAACCGCCGAGAAAAACGCGGGCATCCAGCAGAAACACATCTGTCCCAGTTGCGGCGCCGAGAGCAAGGTGACCAAGTTCGCCGGCTTCGGGCGCAAGGGCTTCTACCTCGTCTGCGAGAAGACTTGCGGCTTCGTCGGACGCACCCGCTAAGCGGCAGGGGGATCACGCAATGGGTAGAGCGCGCAAGAGCAAGACCTCCAAGCGCGACAAGTACGCTTCGTTCGGGGACATGGCGGACGAGTCGGACGAAGATGCCGACCTTCCCAAGGACGAAGCCGGCCGGCGAAAAATCAAGCGTCAGTACGGTGAGCTGCTCGGCATTAGAATCGAGAAACTGCGCGGCCGCATCCTCAACCGCGAACGTATCAATAAAACCATCGAGGGCATCTACTTCATCTGCGCCTCATGCATGAAAGTGTGCCACTCGCTCGACGACGGCTTTACCGAAGATCCCGCAAATCAAAATAATATGTGCGGCGCATGCACCAAGGCTCTGGCTGCTGCAACCACGGCGGCCGCGGCGGCCAAGGAAACCGGCGGCGGTACGCCGCGCCGTTCAACTCGATCTCCACGCAAGCGCGCCGCGGCCAGCTGACCGTACTTGTGCGCATAACCACGAAAAGCTAAACAGGGCCGATGTCTTTACAGCTCATTCCTCCCGGCATCAATCTCGATTTCGTCGGGAAGCGTTATTTCTTCGTCGCCTTATCGACCGCGATCAATCTCCTCGCGATCGTGCTGCTGCTCACCAAGGGGCTTAACTACGGCGTCGATTTCGTCGGCGGCAGCGTCGCGCAAATAGAATTCAGCCAGAAGACTAACGGCGACGCGATTCGTAAGGCGCTCGCGCCACTCGACCTGGGCGAAGTTACCATTCAGGATTTCGGCAAAGCAGGCCAGTCCTTCCTCGCGCGCTTCGAGGCGGTCAAGAGCATCGGCAGTATCGGACCCAAGCTCGAGACTGCGCTCGACAAAGCTTACGGCCCGGGCGTCGCCAAGGTGGTGCGAGTCGAGAGCGTCGGCGCCAAAGTCGGCAGCGACCTGCGGCGCAAGGGCTTTGCCGCAGTCATCATCGCGACCATCTTCATGGGCGTATATATCGCGATCCAGTTCCGCCACGTGAGCTGGAGCTTCGGCGCGGGCGCCGTGATTGCGCTGATTCACGACGTGCTGGTCGTGATGTGCGCGCTGGTCATCTCGCAATACCAGTTCGATCTGACGACGCTGGCCGCAGTGCTGACCGTCATCGGCTATTCGGTGCATGACACGATCATCGTGTCGGACCGCATCCGCGAGGATTCGGCCAAGCGCCGGCGCGAGCCGATCGCATCGATCATGAATCGCGCGATCAACGAGACTCTCTCGCGCACCATTCTGACCTCGGGCACCGCGATCGTAGTGTTGCTCTCCCTGCTGGCATTCGGCGGCCCAATCCTGCGCCCTTCCGCCTTCACGCTGCTGATCGGTTTCATCACCGGTACGTACTCGTCGATCTACATCGCAGGCCCGGTCGTCCTGTTCTGGGAAGGCGGCACCGGCGGCACCCAGAAAGGCGCCGGCTCCTCCCGCGCCGCCTGACGGCGGTTTGTGTCGCCTGATTTTCTGCTTTTTGTGTCATTCTGAGCGCAGCGAAGAATCTCGCCGGATGCTCCTGCGACCGGCGTAAGTGGCGTACACCGTGCCAACAACCTTGAAAACCGCCCGCGGCATTTACGTGATAGCGAGCGCCCGTCCACTCGAGCGCAATGCGGATGCGGTCGTGCTTACGTTGAGCCTCGAACGCGCCGATGGAATCGAGAAAGTCGCGCTGAGATGTCGCATCGCGACCAGTTTGATCGGCGCTACCGACTCTCCCGAAAAACTGATCGAACGAATCGCGGCATGGCTCGAGCGCGAATTCGAACAAACCCGCGAAGCCGCCCTGAAATCAATCCGCACCGAACGCAAACTGCTGGAAATCTCCTTCGACGCCACGCACCCCGGCCCGTTCGCGTAGCGCAGCGCTCGGTCTTCTTCTTTGTGGCACAGGCTTCAGCCTGTGATTCTCTTGGAGTTGCATAGACCAGAAACACAGGCTAAAGCCTGTGCCACCCGCGTCATTCAGAGCGCAGCGAAGAATCCCGGTTTTTCTCGGCGCTCGCCGGCGCACCCCAACGCGACGCAAACTGCCCATCTCTCTTCTTCTCCCACAACCACTTCCGAACAGGGACGAAGTCCCGCATCCTGATCTTTATACCGGGTGCAGGGGTCACCCCTGCCGGGGAAGTTTGAAACCCACGTTGGGTTTCAAATTAAATCAAGTGGTTTAATTCATCGGAGGACACCAGCGATGTCGATTGAGATCCGCCGCGCCACCGAAGCCGACATCCCCGAACTCTCGCGACTCGTCGCCGCGCTCGCCGCATGGGAACAGTCGCTCGACCCGCGCGTGCAATTCGATTGGGACGGTATCCGCGATGCGCCTAACTGGCTGAGGCTCGTGCTCAATCGCGGCCATCATGCGGTCTGGGTCGCGGACGCCGGCGACGCTCGCCTCGTCGGTCATTTGTGGATTCGCCTCAAGCACCAAGCCGACGGCGCGCTTCCCTCGTCCATCGGTTATATCAGCCAGGCTTTTATGGACGAGGCCTTCCGAGGACGCGGGCTAATGAAGCCGATGCTCGAGGCCGCCTTCGAATGGTTCCGCGACGCGGGCATCACGGTCATCACGCTCAGCGTCCTGCATCGCAACTGGGTCGGTGCGACGGCATGGCATCGCCTCGGCTTCAGTGATTGGCGCGAGGAGAGGCGGATGGACCTGAAACCGCGTCCAAAATAGTCTCGATGTGGCGTTCTTGACCGGTCGGTAAGGCTCATATTGTCCTTGACACGCGGGCGCAATCTGCCTTACTAGACTCAGTGGGTCGAGTATTTTCCGAGGCTAAAATTTCGTTTGACTGTTTCTTTGTAAGCCTTATATTATACCTAGCAGGTCCACTATTATTGTCTCGACGATTTTGCGCGGAACGAACGTGAAGATTTGTTGAATAGATACTGAAGAACAATGCTGAAAAAACCCGTTTACATGGACAATCATGCGACCACGCGCGTCGATTCGCGTGTGCTCGATGCGATGCTCCCGTATTTCACTGAGAAGTTCGGCAACGCCGCCAGCCGTAATCATAGCTTCGGATGGGAGGCGGAAGAGGCCGTCAGTCGCGCCCGCGAACAGGTCGCCGCGCTGATCGGAGCCAAGTCCAAGGAAATTATTTTCACCAGCGGCGCCACCGAATCCGACAACCTGGCAATCAAGGGCGTCGTCGATTTTTACAAAGACAAGGGCAACCACATCATCAGTTGCGTCACCGAGCACAAGGCCGTGCTCGACAGTTGCCGCGCGCTCGAGCGTGCGGGCAAGGCGACTGTAACCTACCTGCCGGTCGACAAGTACGGGATGGTCGATCCGGACGCGGTGCGCAACGCGATCACCGACAGGACCGTGCTCGTCACGATCATGTGGGCGAACAACGAGATCGGCACGCTTCATCCGATCGCCGAGATCGGAAAGATCGCGAAAGAGAAGGGCATCGTCTTTCACACCGACGCGGTGCAGGCGATTGGCAAGGTGCCGGTTGATTTCGAAAAGGCGGGTGTCGATCTCGCGTCGATCACCGCGCACAAGATTTATGGACCGAAGGGAATCGGCGCGCTGTATGTTCGCTCGAAGGGACCGCGCGTGCGAATCTCGCCGCAGATGGACGGCGGCGGCCATGAGCGCGGGATGCGCTCCGGGACGCTCAACGTTCCGGGAATCGTCGGGCTCGGCGCGGCGTGCGAAATCGCGGGCAAGGAAATGCCCGACGAAGCGCAGCGGCTGATTCAGCTCCGCAGTCAATTGCAGGCTGGACTCTTCGAGCGGCTCGATGAGATTTACGTCAACGGTCATCCGACCGAGCGGCTGCCGGGCAACCTCAACGTGAGCTTTGCGTACGTCGAAGGCGAGTCTCTGCTGATGGGTATCAACGATATCGCGGTCAGCTCCGGCAGCGCATGCACGTCGGCGACGCTCGAGCCTTCGTATGTCATCCGCGCGTTGGGAATCGACGACGAGCTCGCGCACAGCTCGATTCGTTTCGGCCTGGGCCGTTTCAACACGCTCGAAGAAGTTGACTACGTGACGGATCGGGTCAGCAAGGAAGTGAAGCGGCTGCGCGAGATGTCGCCGCTGTACGAGATGGCGAAGGAAGGAATCGATCTCAAATCGGTCAATTGGAAATCGTAAAACGACGCCGTTTCGACGCGCCGCATAGGGATAAAAATCATGGCTTATTCAGATAAGGTTATCGAGCACTACAACAATCCGCGCAACGTCGGCAGCTTCGCCAAGGACGAGCCGGGCATCGGCACGGGCGTCGTCGGCGCGCCGGAATGTGGCGACGTGATGAAGTTGCAGCTGAAGATCAGCGACAGCGGCGTTATTGAAGACGCACGCTTCAAGACCTTCGGATGCGGCAGTGCGATCGCAAGTTCGAGCTACGTCACCGAACTGGTCAAGGGCAAGCATATCGACGAAGCGATGGCGATTAAGAACACCGTCATCGTCAAGGAACTGAATCTGCCTCCGGTCAAGATTCATTGCTCGGTCCTGGCCGAAGACGCGATCAAGGCCGCGATCACTGACTGGCGCAAGCGCAAGGGCGACGACGTCGCGGCCGAAGAGCCGGCCAAATCGAAGGAGGCCTAACTTCTCGTGGCTGTGATTTCACTTTCCGAGGGCGCTGCCCAAAAGATCAAGCAGCTCGTCGCCGACAAGGGCGAAGGCGCGGGTCTGCGCGTAAAGGTTGTGGGCGGCGGATGCTCGGGCTTGCAGTACCGGATGGAAATCGACGCCGCCAAGGATCGCGACAAGGTTTTCGAGCGCGACGGCGCGCGCTTGATCGTCGACAAGAAAAGTTTTCTCTACCTCAACGGCTCCGAGCTCGACTACGGCGAAGAGCTGATGTCGTCGGGCTTCAAAGTCGTCAATCCAAATGCCAAGCGCAGTTGCGGATGCGGTGAGTCGTTCGTCGTATGAACGAGTGGACGTGGGGAATGGCATCTCAAGATGATCGAATGTCTTTCATGTGGAAGGCGGCAAAAGCCGTCGCTGATTTGCGCTGAGTGTGGGTCGCCGCTCGCGGCGCCGCTCGATTGTTTCGCCGCGCTCGACATCCCGCGCAAGCTGACGATCGATCTCGACGCGCTCGAGCATCGTTATCACGAATTGAGCCGCAAGATTCATCCCGACCGGTTCGCCTCGAAGGGCCCGAAGGTCCGCGACGCGAGCCTGCGCGCTACTGCAACTCTCACTCGCAGCTATCGCACGCTGCGCGATCCAGTTGCGCGCGGCCTTTATTGGCTTGAACTTAACGGCGAAAAGCTCGCCGAGAATAACAAGCGCGTCCCGCCCGAACTGGCCGAGCTGGTCTTCGATGTGCAGGAGCAACTGGCCGAGATGCAGCTGTCAGATCCCGAAGAGGCGCACGAACGCGCGACCGAGATTGCCGCGCGACGTATCGAGCTTCAATTCAAAATGGACGAAGCGCTGGCCGAGCTCGATCGAAATTTCGCGAAATGGGATCAGCCCGCAGATCAAAAAATGCTTACGTTGGAATTGAAGGCCACTCTTTCCAATATCGCCTACCTGCGCACGCTGATTCGCGACGTCGATCGCGCACTCGAGAACTCAAAGGCCGCTTAAACTAAAAAAATGGGACGAATTTTTGGCATCGACCTCGGCACCACCAACAGCCTGATCGCCGCTATGGAAGACGGCGAGCCGCGGGTAATTCCGGTCGGCGAGAATGGCAGCGCGTTGCTGCCGAGCGTGGTTGCGATCGCGCCCGATGGTTCTGTGACAGTCGGTGAGCGCGCAATCGAGATGGAACCGCATCTGACGGTCGAGCGCGACGGGCGCGTGAGCGCAGTCGGCTTCGCCGGCGGCGAATACGGGGCCGTCATTCGATCGGTCAAACGCTATATGGGACTCGGCGGCGACGAAATCGCGACCGAAGATCGCGCGCGCTATACCTTCGCCGATCTGAGCGGCCCGGTGGTGCGCTTTCAAATCGGCAAGCGCGTCTTCACGCCGTCGCAAATCTCAGCCGAAATTCTGCGCAACCTCAAGAGCGCCGCTGAACGCGCACTCGCCAATGACGAAAAAGTCGAGCGCGTCGTGATCACTGTTCCCGCCTACTTCAACGACGGACAACGCCAGGCCACCAAGGACGCCGGCCGCCTCGCCGGTCTCGAAGTCGTGCGCCTGGTGAACGAGCCGACGGCGGCGTCGCTTGCCTACGGTCTCAACAAGATGGCGACCGGCAACGTCGCGGTGTTCGACTTCGGCGGCGGCACTTTCGACATTTCGATTTTGAGCATCAAAGAAGGAATCTTCGAGGTGCTGGCGACCAACGGCGACACGCATCTCGGCGGCGACGATATCGATCGCGCGATCGTCGATTGGCTGATCGCCGAACTTCCCGACACGCTCAAACTCGATCGCCATGTCTGGAACAGCGCGCGCATGGCCGCCGAGGACGCCAAGAAACGCCTCACCGCCGTGACCGAGGCAGATGTCGTCGTCGAGCTCCCCGGCCATTCGATTCGCAAGCATCTGACGCGCGACGCTCTGGAACAATTTGCCGCGCCGTTCATCGCACGGACGCTCAAGCGATGTGAACTCGCAGTGGCAGACGCCAAGCTGACTGCTGCCAACATTGACGCGGTCGTGCTGGTGGGAGGCTCGACCCGGATGCCGATCGTCCGTCGCCGCGTCTCTGAGATGTTCCATAGAGAACCCCTCTGCTCGATAAACCCTGATCAAGTGGTGGCTTTGGGAGCCGCCGTGCAGGCTTCCGTGCTAATGGGAACTCAGGGCGATATGCTCCTGCTGGACGTCGTGCCGCTGTCGCTCGGCATCGAAACGATGGGTGGTGTGATGGAACGTCTAATACATCGCAATACCACTATTCCGACGAGCATAGCCGAAGGATTCACTACGGCTGTGGATAATCAAACGCATGTTGATATCCATGTTTTGCAAGGAGAGCGAGAACTTGCTAAGGATTGCCGGAGCTTGGCGCGCTTCAAGCTGGGTCCGATCCAGGCTCAGCCGGCGGGTGTCCCGCGAATCGAGGTCACTTTCCTCATCGATGCAAACGGGATACTAAATGTCAATGCGCGCGATGAGCGCACGGGCCGCGAGCACTCGGTCGACGTCAAGCCGAGCTACGGACTGACGGACGATGAAATCGAGCGAATGCTCGAAGAGGCCATCGATCTTGGGGAACAAGATCTCGAAGAGCGCCTGCTGATTTCGGCGCGCAACGACGCCGATCAAATTCTCGGCGCACTTCGAAAGCAGCTTGGCGAATTTGGCCGGCTGGCGTCGGTCGAAGAGCGTTCGCGCATGGATGAGGTTGCGGAGCGGCTGGAGGCGGCCCGAACGGGAACCGATCGAGAACTAATTGCAAAACTCGTCGAAGAGCTGAACGAGATAACCACTCCGTTCGCAGAGCGGATAATGGACGCGGCTATTAAATTGGCGCTCGAAACAAAATCAGTCGAGGAAGTTTCCTAGCACCGCTGCAACGGAAGCGAGATCAGGGACGTACATTAGCAATGGGACTCAAGTGGGATCAGGCTGAAGAGCTCGCGGAAGTACTGGCGGAAAATCATCCAGGACTGAATCCGCTCGACGCGCGGTTCACTGACCTGCGTCAATGGGTTATCGACCTCGACGAATTCGACGACAACCGCGAAGGCTCAACCGAAGCGAAATTGGAAGCCATCCAGATGGCATGGCACGAAATTTATAAGGAAGAGAACGAAGACGACACTGAATAGGCGTAGAGGTGTCTACGTCCAAAACTTACTGGGAGGTGGGGCCGGTGGAAGAAGCACGCAGTACGACATTGAAGACGGATAACGGAGAGAAGATGCAGGAAAAGGAAACACTGGACGAGAGATTGCCGGGGCTGTTCGAGCCCGACACCCTTTTGCCCATTCAATACTTCGAGGCGATGCGCAAGAAGCATCTGCTCGAAGGCGAAAAGCGGCTCATCCTGAGCGTGCTCGAGGACGCGATCGAATGCTTCATGAAATGCATCGATGCGTCCACCAGCAAGGGTCAGCGATTGTTCCGCGATGCGGACGAGTGGATCGCGCACGAAGACAAGCGTTGGGTCTTCTCGTTCGATAACGTCTGCGACATGCTCGACATCAATCCCGAGTACATGCGGATGGGATTGCGCAAGTGGAAGGACAAGCGCCTGGACGCGATCGCGCGGCGACGCGCCGCGTTGGTGTTGGAGGCCGAGCGCGCGGCATCCGAGGCGGCGATGCCGCCCGCGGCAGTCGCAGCGGAAGCAGCGCCGGTGATTGCGGCCGCTCCCGCGGCGGCAATCCAGAAGCCCGCGACCAAGGTCGCGGCTAAGGTGGCGGCGCGCGTCAAGCGCCGCCCGGAGCGCGTTCGCATCGCGAAGCGCGCATCGGCGCACAAGCTGCGCAAAGCGCGCGCATAACTCCAGACAACAAGAGCCGACAGCCGCGATACGCGGCCGTCGGCTCTTTGCATTCGCAAAGCGGCGCGCGGGTCTTGGACC
>NZ_JBAUYR010000021.1:0-9712 GCF_049584895.1 Binatus sp. (SeqCode) | reverse complement strand
CCGTCCTGAACTGAATATTGAAGCGCCCACCTGCTATCACTCTGCATGGGACCGCAAGTCTGGACGTTCAGTACACCTTTTCAACGATCTGATTGCGACCAGGGCGGCCCAGTTCTGCAAGTGGCCGTCACCCATCTCCCGCAATAGCAATCCTAATTTCGCGTAAGGATTCGCAGGGCTCAACTCCCGCGCCCTTATGGAGGAGAGCAGTCCGGATACGATGCGAGCCCAATCATCCCAATAGACAAAGAAGAGGGTTAACGCCGTTGCGAAATGCGTTGCCACGACGATGGTCGCGCGTCCCTTCGAAGAAAACCCGCTCTAGCCATCGGTCGTTGGTGTCTCATGCGACCGACCTGACGGGTTGCGGGACTCAGCGGGCGATTTTAGCAGTTGCGGGGCGCTCGCGGGAATGCGAGCGCCCCGTTTTACGTATGCGGGTTATTGTTCGGGGACCAGTTCGACGCGACGGTTTTGCGCGCGTCCTTCGGGAGTGTCGTTGGTCGCCACGAAGTTGGTCTTGCCGTAGCCGTGCGGATGTAGCCGGCTCTCGCTGACGCCATCCTTGGCCAGGTAGTCCACGACCGCGTCGGCGCGCCGATCGGACAATCTCAAGTTGTAGTCCTCGCCGCCGATAGCGTCGCAGTATCCGTTCACGTCGATATCAACGTCGGGATTGGCCTTCAGGGTTGATGCGGCCTCGTCCAGCACGGCCGCGTCGCCGGGCCGGATGTTCGACTTGTTGAAATCAAAATGTACGCCGCGCAGTACCAGCTTCTCCTTAACCACAGGAGCCGGCGGTGGAGGTGGGGGCGGAGGCGGCGGCGGTGGTGGGGGCGGAGGCGGCGGTTGAACGATCGGATCGCAAATATAATGACCCGCGACGCCGCCGACTACCGCGCCGATTCCCGCACCGGCCAGTGCTCCCGCGATTTTGCGCGAGCTCGAGCCGTCCTTGCCTTCGCTGGCGTCGCCGATACCGAAGCCGGCGCCGGCGCCAATCGCCATACCCAGCGCGGCGCCGCCGACTGTGCACCATCCCAACTCGCGTTGCTGCGCACATCCGGTTAAAAGCAACGCGATGCCAGCTACTGCCGGCAACAGAAACGAAGAAATACGCGATCGAATGTTCATGTCCCCTCCCACCATGGCGATCTGTGGCGTCGATGAGTGCGTCGGCGCGAGCAGACACCTCCGCTCAACGAACGGCGTCAAGCTAGTTCAGAGAGATGTCGGAACAATTAGTCAGGGATTAATAGAATGTGACGTGAGCGGGAGTGAATCCCGGGTTGTTAACAACCCGGTCGAGGCTAGATGGTCAGGCTCTGCGCTTCCCAGAGTGCGCGGAAACGGCCGTCGCGAATAGCGCTGAGCGACGACCAATCGCCTGACTCGACCACCTGGCCGCCTTCGACGACGTAAATCAGATCGGCCCATCGGATGGTCGAGAGTCGGTGCGCGATCAGCACGACGGTGAGTTCGCCGCGGCGGCTTTCGATCGCGTCGAGCACGCGGCCTTCGTTTTCGGAATCGAGGCTGTTGGTCGCCTCGTCGAGGATCAGCATCGAGGGACGGCGCAGGAATGCGCGCGCGAGTGCGAGGCGTTGACGCTCGCCCTGCGACAGCATCATGCCGCGGTCTCCAACAACTGTATCGAGTCCGTCTTTCAGTCCCGCGACGAAATCGAACACCGACGCCTGTCGCAGCGCCGCCAGCATTTCGTCCTCGCTCGCTTCGGGCCGCGCCCATTTGAGGTTTGCGCGAATCGTGTCGTGAAACAGAAATGTGTCGGGCGCCACGTAGCCGATTTGATCGCGCCATCCGCGCACGCCTTCGGGACCGAGCGGCCGGCCGTCGAGTCTGAGCGTCCCCGAATCCGGCTGCACCAGGCCCATCAGAATATCGGCGATAGTGCTCTTGCCCGCGCCCGAGGGCCCGACCAGCGCGACGACTTTGCCGGCAGGAATCACCAGGCTCAAATCTCTGACCGCAGCCACGCGCCCCTCGCTGTAGGCGAACGAAAGATGGTCGGCGGCAAGTTCGCGCGTGAGCGACATCCGATCATGCGGATGCGCGGCAGGCTCGGCCGCCGCGGCGCATCGCGCTTCGATATTGAGCAGGTTTTTGAACGACGGCAGCGAATTGACGAAGGCGCGGTAGTGCTGTTGGCCAGTCATGATCCGCGGCATCACACGCGCGAACAGCAGCAACAGGATGAGGATTGCCGCGGGAGATACCGCCAGCACTTTAATCGATACGTACAGCACGACCGCGAGAATCACGACCGACCCGAGTTCGAACCAGGTCGCGGCGATCGCCTGCTGACGAGCGCCGTCGACGTTGGCGCGGACCACGTCGGCACTGAGGTGGGAGTAAATCGAAAAATTGCGTTCCTCGGCGCCGTAGGTTTTGGCCGCTTTCAGACTTTGCAAATGCTCGATGGTGGCGGAGTAGAGCGATTTGTTGGTGCTCGAGACTTCCTCGCCCTGCTCCTGGATCGCGTGGGTTCGTCCACGAAACACGAACGTCAGCAGAGCGCCGGAAACCAACACCAATCCGGTCATCCCGGCCGACAGCGCAAACGCGATCGTCATGTACAAGACCAGCAGCACGATCTCACCGGTGAATACGAGCGCGAGATTGGTTCCACTGCCGATCCGATAAATCTCATGCGTGAGCGCGTGAGTGAAATCCGACGCGCGGCTGCGGCATACGAACAGCCAGTTCGCGTCGGCAATCGCGTGATAGAGACGGCGGCGCATGTGATGCTCGACTTCCTGCTGCACCGCGTACATCCCCACGCTCTGAATTTGTCCGAGCACCGTCCGCGCGCCGACCAGTGTCACGAACACTGCCAGTAGAATAATCAGCGACGGACGCACTCCCATCGCAACGAACGCGTTCGAAAGCATCGCGGCATAGCGTCCCGCCTCGCCCTGCCCTGCCATATTGAAACCCGCAACCTGGAGGGTGGGAAGCAACAGCGCAATGCCGACGCCCTCAGTAAGCGAGAATAGAACCGCGACGGCGACCACGCCGACCAGGTGCCAGCGCGAGACGTGCGCCAGCATCGCGAAATAGGTTCGCAGCGTACTCTTCGGCGGCGCGCTCATGCGGCTATCGGCGATGGCGTCGGTCCGGCCAGCGTGAGCCTTGGAGGCTACTATGGCGGGGGTCGTCAAGGTTGTATTTCCACGAATTGCAACTGTCCGGGCGGCAAAGACGATGCGACGATTGCTCTAAACGCAAGAACCCTTTACATCGCTAGTGAAAGCGACACGAGTTTACAGAGCGGCCGCATCACGGGCAAGTCGGGGCCTCGAATGCGCCAGCTTAACTTCGACCAAGTCCCAGTGCACGATTGTCAGTTGAGAGTTATAGATACCGTGAAAAGAACTTTGCTCGATATTTTTGTAGTGGGCGCGCTCGCGGTGATGGCGTTGTTGGTCGCGATGTTTCTCCTTCTGCCGTGGCTGAACTGGAGCGCCATCAGCAAACCCGGCCGGATCGAAAAAAGATTAGCGGGTTATGCTACGTCAAATTGGATCCACCGCAATGCCGGCACGCAGTCCAATCCTTTGCCGCCGACTCCGGAGAATCTCAAAGCCGGGCAGAGCGACTTCGAAGAGCATTGTGCCGGATGTCACGGCCTTGAGGGCGACGGTGAGAATCGTTTCGAAGCCGACTTCAATCCGCCAATCCCGAAGCTAACCGGCGGCGCTCAAAAATGGTCGGACGGCGAGCTGTATTTCATAGTTGCTAACGGCATCGCGATGACCGCGATGCCAGGATTTGGAAAGAACCACGACCCAAAAGAAATTTGGGGAATCGTCTTGTGGATGCGTCATCTCGCGCAGTTGAGTCCGCCCGAAAAGGAAGCGATCGAGTCGCGCACGCGGATGACCACCGAGCAGCACGAGAAGATGATGAAGGAGGCTCATCCTTAGCTACACCAGCGATTGGAACGGGGCATCGATAGTCATTTCGACCATCGGATTTCCGTCTTCCAGCTTGAAGCTCTTCAATTTCACAAACCCCATCTCTTTGAGGTAGGCAAGGAAGCCGGCGTCAGCCTCGTATTCCACAACCCATGCACGACGCGCAGCTAGATCGATCAGACATTCGCGCAGTTTCGCGAGCAGACGAGTCGCGAGCGTATGGCGCGCAGAAGGCGCGACCACGACGAAGAGCCGATACACGCCATCAAGAGTTTCCCTGCCGTCGATATTTTTGTTGCGATGCTCGACACAGGCGTAGCCGACGATGCGCTCGTCTGAAATCGCGACAAAATGCCGCTGGATGCCGTCCGAAGGAGAAAACGACCGGCGATTGTTCAGCCACTCATCCTGACTGAGTGAATTGGGCAATTCAGAAAGCGACAGTTGCGCCAGGGCGAGAATGGCGGGCCAGTCATCGTCGGTTGGCGCGCGAAGCGTTATATCGCTCATGCTGCGCCTCTATCTACGCGAGCTGGGGGCGGACTTCGGTGTCGAACCGGTCGAGAAATTTTGCGAGCGGGTCGCTGCCGAGCGGGCTTATCAGGAGTTCGTCGACGCCGATTGCGGCGAAGCGGTTCAGGTAGTCGGCGATTTCGGCGGGCGGCGCCAGGATGCCTTCGACGTAGCCGCCGGTCTCGATCCATTTCGGTGCGAAGCCAAGGTACACGCGATGACTGATCGCGAAGCCGTTCAGGTTGCGGCCGCGGCGCGTGGCAATCTCGCGAATCCATCCGATGCGCTCGGCGACCTGGTCGGGATTCATCCGCGTCCCGTGCCATCCGTCGCCGAGCTCGACCGCGCGGCGGATTGCGCGACGGCTGATGCCTCCGACCCAAATCGGGATGTTGCCGGCGGCGGGACGCGGGCCGAAGCGCATGCCCTCGAGATTGAAAAACTCGCCGTGAAATTCAGGGACGGCCGACGACCACACCGCGCGCATCAGCTTGATTGCCTCGTCGGTGTAAGCGCCGCGTTTTTCGAAAGATACACCGAGCGCGCGAAACTCCGCTTCGAGCCACCCGCTGGCGACGCCTGCGATGACGCGCCCCGACGACAGCCGGTCGAGCGTCGCGAGTTCCTTGGCGAGATGAATCGCATTGCGATACGGCACGACGATCACGCTGGTCGCGAGCTTGATCCGATTGGTGACAGCCGCGACGTAGGCGAGCGTCGCGATCGGTTCCAGGATTTCGATCGGCGGCAGCCGTCCGCCCGAATCGGGCACTACCAGGTGGTCGCTGACCCAGATCGATTCATAGCCGGATTGCTCGGCGCGCGTCGCGACCTGCGCGATATCATCCGGACTAGCACCAATCTGCGGCAAATGAAGTCCGATTTTCATGGCCGTTACTCCCGCGCGTTAGTAGTTCGGATCGCCGCCGAGGATCGCAACCATGCCCCGGCAGGTTGGAAAGTCATAGTGCAGCGTGCTCATGCAGAGCTTCCACGCAGAGACGGCGTCGTGCTTGCCGATGAGCGCGAGCAGTTGCGACTTGACGGGATCCTCGACCTTCGCCGCGGCCGCCTGTGCGCGTTCGTGGGCAATCGCGTGCATCTGCTGCAGCTTGGCGAACCGCACCATCCCGGCTTCGGTGGGACATGGCTGCGCCTCGTACCAATTTCCATTTTCCTGGCCGACCGGCAGGTTCACCGTATTGTGGTTGTCTCCACCGTCGAAGTCCATTCGCATCAGATGAGTCGGCGGCATCGGGTAGGTCGCGTATTTCGACGGGTTCAATATGTTCGGCGGCAGTTTGGTAATCTTCAGATTGAATTTCCGGCTGATCGGCAGAGCGAGTTGCCGCTTGATTCGGTCCTGGAGAAAATCTTCGTTCTTGCCGATGCACTTCAAGGTGCTCGGCGCGACCAACTGCCTCATCGCGGCGAAATCCTTCGAGGCCATTGCGTCTGCCACTTTGTGGGCGAATGCTTGCTGCTCCGGCGTCCCCTTCTCGGCTTGTTTCTGCGCCGCCACCTCCTCGGTCGAGAGGGTCGGAACCCCTTGCGGGACAGCGGTCGGCGCGCGCATCGCCCACGGCGATTCATTCGGTTTCGCGGACTCCTGCGGAAAAGCAGGTACGGCCAGCGCGGCGATTATCGCCAGCAATGCGGACGTGGTTCGCAGGAACTTCAGCATCTCACTCCTTCGGCGCGGGCAAGGCGGGTGCCGAGCGACGACCCGGAAATTTTCACGATGGCGAGATTAATCTTTGTCCGGGATCGACTTCAATTGCTCGAGCCATGCGGTCGCCTCGCTGTCCGAGGGCGCGCGCCAATCGCCACGCGGCGACAGCGATCCGCCTGAACCGACCTTCGGCGCGTTGGGAATGGTGCTGCGTTTGAACTGGCTCAACTGGAAAAATCGGTACAGGAACGTGTGCAGATGCCCCTTGATAGTTGCGATGTCGTATTGGTTGCGGCGGTCGGCCGGGATGTCCGGCCAGTCACCCGTGTTCTTGTCGCGCCACGCATTGTAGGCGAGGAACGCGACCTTTGGCGGCGGGTATCCGAAGCGCAGCGTGTAGTAGAGAAAAAAATCGTGCAGCTCATAGGGCCCGATCGTCGCCTCGGTGTCGTGGCTCGAATGCCCATCGGCGGAAGTGCCGGGAATCAGCTCGGGGCTGATCGGAGTCGCGAGGATTTCGAGCAACGTCTTACTGGTATCGCGGCCGAGATTCTCGCTCTGCGCGACCCATCGAATGACATGCTGGATCAGTGTCTTCGGCACGCTCGCGTTGACGTTGTAATGCGACATGTGATCGCCGACGCCGTAGGTGCACCATCCCAGCGCAAGCTCGCTCAAGTCTCCGGTGCCGACCACCAGGCCGCCGCGCAGGTTCGCTAATCGAAACAGATGGCTGGTGCGCTCGCCCGCCTGCACATTCTCGAACGTAACGTCGTAGACTTCCTTGCCCTCGGCATACGGATGTCCGATGTCCTTGAGCATCTGCATGCAACTCGGACGGATGTCTATTTCGTCGGTCGAACAACCGAGCGATTTCATCAGACGGCGCGCCTGCTCGAGAGTGCGCGCGCTGGTGGCGAAGCCCGGCATCGTGACGGCGAGAATTTTTTTACGCGGCGAGCCGAGCCGATCCATCGCGCGCGCGCATACCAGCAGCGCATGCGTCGAATCGATCCCGCCCGAGACTCCAATCACGACCCGTTCGAGCCCGGTCGAGCGCAGGCGCGTCGTGAGACCCTGCACCTGGATGTCGAAAACCTCGGCGCATCGCTCGTCGCGCGTCGAAGGATCCGATGGCACGTACGGGAACCGCTCGTAGCGCCTCTGCAACGGCATCTTTCCGCGTCGCGGCAGCTCGCTTGAAAATGCTATCCGCCGAAAGCGCCGGATTCGCTCATGCTCGCGCTGAGCATTGTCGCCGAACGTGTTTTGCCGCATCCGCTCCTGCGACAGACGTTCGAGATCGAGCTCGGCGCAAATGACTTGCGGCTGGTCCTTGAAGCGCTCGGACTCTGCGAGAATGTTGCCGTTCTCGGCGATCAACGCGTGGCCATCCCACGCGAGATCGGTGGTCGATTCGCCGGACCCCGCCGCCGAGTATGCGTACGCCGCGAGGCATCGCGCGGATTGGCTCGTCACTAGAGAGCGCCGGTAGTCGGCCTTGCCAATCGTGATATTCGACGCCGACAGATTCAGGAGCACAGTCGCGCCCGCGAGCGCCGCGTACGACGACGGCGGAATCGGCACCCACAGGTCCTCGCAAATCTCGGCGTGAAAGGCGAGCAGCGGCTGATCGTCATGCTGGAAGATCAGGTTGTTGCCGAATGGCACCGCGCGAATGCCGGCGAGATCGATCTCGTCGCGAGTCGCGGCGTCGGCCGAGCTGAATTGCCGCGGCTCGTAGAATTCGCGGTAGTTCGGGAGATTGGTCTTCGGCACGACGCCGAGAATCTTCCCGCGATGAATCACGATCGCGCAGTTAAATAGATGATTGTCGATTTGGAGCGGCGCGCCGATCACGCTGACGATAGAGAGCTTGGAGGTCGCGTCGACCACCGCCGCGATCGCGCCGAGGCATGCGTCGAGCAGCGCGCGCTGCTGGAACAGGTCGTCGCAGGAGTAGGCCGTAATGCCCAATTCGGGGAACAGCGCGAGAGAAGCTTTGCGATCGACCGCGTCGCGAATGAGCGCGATGGTTTGATCGGCGTTGTAGGCAGGGTCGGCGACGCGAACGGACGGCACTCCAACCGCGATTCGCACGAAATCGTGGTTGTAGAGATTGAAAAAGCTCCCGTTCCTGGTCACGCCGCCGTCCTCTTATAGGAAGACTGTGCCGATTGTGGGCGGACGGTACAAGATTGGCTGTGCGGCGGCGAACTCTCGCCTTTGTCATTCAGAGCGCAGCGAAGAATCCCGGATCTTTCTCGACGCCTGCCGTCGCACCCCGCCTCTCGACCTCATGCGAGCTGCGAAGCCGGGATTCTTCGCTGCGCTCTGAATGACACAAAGCGGAACGAAGCGGACAATTCTCTTTATTTTTCAGCCACTTGGCGCCACGCAAGGGCCGGTTCAATCCATTGAACAAATTGTTCAATCGAACGTAACGCCTATTTCTATGAAGGGGACCAAAGAGCAGGAGGAACGGTGATGCTTTCGACACTATCTGACGAACACTTTGCCCCGAATGACGGCGTCCGCATGGCCAAAGACCTCAAAACCCGGCTCGGCGACCAACTCGACGAGATCGCGGTGTTCGCCCTGGTGGCAGTCGCCGTCTTCTACATCGCAGCCGCGAGCTGCTGGTTCATTTTGTAAAGGCGTCAATCCCCCGAGCGCGCCCTGGCGGGGAGTTTCTGCGATGAGCGGAGCCCCCGCCAGGAAAATTAAGCGCGAAGTGGGGAATTAGAAAAGTTCCTGCACCGAGTCCCACGCCCGCCGGTGCGCTCCCAAAGGGGGGCGCGCATCGGCGGGCGTTCCTTTTTGCGCGCGCGAAAACACCCTCGCATTCCTTGTCCGGCGTGTCGATCACTGCAATAAGAGGGGAGCGACCCGGCTCCCGCGCCGGATCGAAATGCCGTCGAAGGAGGACTCGCGATGCCAGCCAGCTCAGCCGAGAACGGAAACGGAACCAGGCGCGTCGTACCCGCGAAATTTGCGCACGCCGTGCTCGCCACCAAGCAATTCCAGCCGATGGTCGATTGGTACACGACCGTGTTGCAGGCGGAGGTCGTTCACAGCAACGGCATGCTCGAGTTCATGACCTACGACGACGAGCATCACCGGATTGCGATCGCGGCGGTGCCCGGGCTTGAAGACAAGCCGCGGCATTCGGTCGGGCTCGATCATCTGGCATACACCTACGCCAATCTCGGCGACCTGGTTTTCACTTACGAGCGCCTCAAGCAGGCCGGGATCATGCCGGTGGTGACAATCAATCACGGGCCGACGACCTCGATGTACTATCGCGACCCCGACGGCAACCGGGTCGAGCTGCAAGTCGACAATTTCGATACGGTCGAGGAGCTGAAGGGATTTTTCCAAAGCGACGCGATGCAGAAGAATCCGATTGGCGTGAGCTTCAACCCCGACGAGCTGGCGCGCGAGTATCACGCCGGCGTGCCCGAGTCGGAGCTCAAGAAATACGACGCGACGCGGGGACTCGATCCGGCGACGATGCGGCGGTTGATGGGCGCGAATCAGTAGTTTGAAAATAATTTTGACGGCACGAAGCGGAGCGGCTGGAGTCGAA
>NZ_JBAUYR010000020.1:0-5759 GCF_049584895.1 Binatus sp. (SeqCode) | reverse complement strand
CAGGGGTGACCCCTGCACCCAGTATTTAAGAAAACATCTGGACACGAGCCGCTTCGCGTCCTCGCGCCCAAGCTTCCTAACAGGGCGTCAGCCCGCATCCCTTTTTTCCGATTACTGGGTGCAGGGGTCACCCCTGCCGCGGGTGCGGGGTGCGCAGCCCCGCTATTTGTTTCACGCGCGACCGTAGACTGGCACGACTGCGCCCGACGTGACGCGGCAATCGTCCGAGCATAGATACGCGATCGTCCTCGCGATATCGGCCGGCTTCACCCAGTTTTCATGCTTCGCTTTCGGCGTCGCCACGCGGTTCGCTTCCGTGTCGATCGTGCTGGGCGCGATCGCATTGACCATCACCCCGTCCTCGAGTACTTCCTGTGCGAGTGACGCGGTGAAAGTCGCGATCGCGCCTTTCGCGACCGCGTACGCCGCGTAATCGCCCGCTCCCTGCAAACCGCTGCGCGACGCGACCGACACGATTCGTCCCCATTTGTTGCGTTGCATTATGGGCACGACCGCGCGGCAGCATAGGAACGTCGGCTTGACGTTGATATCGAACATCGCCTGCCATTCCGCCATCGAGGTCTCGGCAATCGGCTTGCCGCCCCAGAATCCGCCGACTAGATTCACCAGGATGTCGATCTTGCTCCACTTCGACGCGACGTCAGCCACGAACTTAGCGACCTGAGCCTCGTCGCCGACGTCCGCCTTCTTCAGAAAAATCTCCGACGCGGGGAAACGGTCGCCTAGTTGCTTTTGCAGGATCGGCACTTCCGCATCGACGACATATGGCACCGCGACCTTCGCACCGGCAATCAAAAAATTTTCGACCACGGCACGTCCCAGTGCTCCAGTTCCACCAGTGATCATCGCAACTCGATTTTCAAGAATTTGCATGTGGATGCTCCTCCGCGCACCGCCAATTCTAGTGCGGGCGCTGCGCATCGCAAACGCTTGATGAACCGAATTCTGTCGGACTTCCGCCTACTTCAGATTTTCATTTGCGAAATCCCAGTTGACCAGGTTCCACCACGCGGCGACGTACTTGGGGCGCGCGTTGCGATAGTCGATGTAGTACGCATGCTCCCACACGTCGCAGGTGATTATCGGCGTCTGCCCCTGCCGGATTGGGCATCCCGCGTCATGGGTCGCGAGGACTTGCATCGATCCGTCCGTCGCGCGCACCAGCCATGCCCATCCGCTGCCGAAGTGACCCTCGGCGATCTCGCTGAATTTTTTCTTGAATGGATCGAAGCCGCCGAACGCCTTCTTGATCGCGTCGGCCACCGGTCCCTTGGGCTCTCCGCCTTTCTTCGGGCCCATCGATTTCCAATAGAACGAGTGGTTCCAATGCTGCTCCGCGTTGTTGAAGAGCGGCCCCGGTTCCGCCGTCTTGAGAATCTCTTCGAGCGTCGCGTTCTCGAATTTGGTCCCTTTGATCAGATCGTTGGTCTTGTCGACGTAGGCCTTGTGATGCTTGCCGTGATGATACTCGAGCGTCTCCGCCGAGATGTGCGGCTGCAGCGCGTCCATGCTGTACGGTAGTTCGGGAAGTTTAAATGCCATGAGAGATACCGTCCTTTTGATGAATACAGGTCCCGCAAAACGGACCCGCACCGCAATTTTACTGCCGACTCGAAATCCAGGCTAACTCAAAGACGTCGACAGAGACTGTTGCAAAAGAAGTTATGCTGTGAAAAAGACTCCAAAGGAGGAGGATTCCAATGGAAGATCTAGTCTTCATGCTACTCAGATTCTTGCACTTCCTATTTGGCATCACGTGGATAGGACTGCTCTATTATTTCAATTTCGTGCAGACGCCGTTCTTTGGCGAGACCGAGCCCGCCGTGCGAAGCGGCGCGATCCAGAAGCTGGTCCCGCGCGCGCTCTGGTGGTTTCGATGGGGCGCAATGGGCACCGTAATTTTCGGCCTGCTCTACCTGCTAATGTGGTGGGGGATGCGTCTCAACTACGCGATGACGCCGTGGACCGTCGCGATCTTCACCGGCGGCCTGATGGGTCTCGTCATGTGGGCCAACGTGTGGTTCGTCATCTGGCCGAATCAGAAAGTGGTCATCGCCAACGCAGTTGCGATGGCCGGCGGAGCTGCCGCCAATCCTGCAGCAGCGGCCTCCGGACGCCGCGCCGCACTGGCCTCGCGCACCAACACGCTCTTTTCAATTCCGATGCTGTTCTTCATGGGCGCCGCGAGCCACTATCCGCTGTTCACCGAGGCGACCCCGGGCGGCATCACAGGATGGCTGGTGGTCACGCTGATCGTGATCTTCCTGGTCGAGGCCAACGCGCTCATCGGCACCCAAGGTGCGACCAAGAAGCCCCTCGATTCCGTCGCAGGAACAATCCACTCAGGCCTGGGCCTCTGGATTCTGCTGATCGTGATAATCAAGGTGACGCTAGGCTGACCAGATTCGACACAACCACAATCCGCGGATCGGCGCGAATTACCTCTCCCTTCGGGAGAGGTCGCGCCCGGCGCGGGTGAGGGCGCATGCATAGAGCTCAATGCGAGCGCCCTCACCCGTCGCTCGCGGACTCACGACGACCTCTCCCGAAGGGAGAGGTAAATCCTTCGCTCTAAAAATCCGGTCCCCCTTTCTTCGAGGGACGGGGTTACGGGTTAGGTTCCTACTTCTGCTTCGCCGCCTCCGCCAAAAACGCCACCAGATCGTCGATTCGATCCTTCAACTGCGGCAGCGCGCGCATCGCATGCGTCGTGCGCTTGGGCTTGTACCCGGGCGGATACTTGAGAAACATCACGCGATCGTAAACCAGCTCGCGCGACGAGCCTGCGATCGGCGGTCCCTGGCTGCCGGGCAAGTTGGGATCTGCGTTATGACAGACCACGCAATTCGTCATGTACACGATTCGCCCCCGCTCCGCCGGCGTCATCGGTTTGGACGGCCCCCCGCATGACGACATCACGATCGCGATCATCGTCGCGACTGCAAGCCTCAATCGCCTTGATGACGTGAAGTGGCCGAAGATTGTTTGCACAGGTGGGCTAAAGTTCGCGGCGGCCGCTGAGCGCACTGGTGAGAGTCGCAGAATCGCTGTATTCGAGGTCGCCGCCCGCCGGAAGTCCGCGCGCGAGGCGCGTCGTCCTGATACCGAGCGGTTTCAATATGCGCGCGATATACAGCGCGGTCGCCTCGCCCTCGACCGTCGCATTGGTCGCGATTATCACCTCACGCACCACCGCCGGAGGACTAACGCGCGCAATCAGTTCCTTCATCTTGATGTCATCGGGCCCGATTCCGTCCAGCGGCGCGAGTGCTCCGTTGAGCACGTGATACACGCCACCGAAACTGCGCGCGCGCTCGATCGCCATCAGGTCAGCCGGACCCTCGACGACGCAAATCACCTCGCGCTCGCGCGCTTCGTCGTCGCAAATCTGGCATCGCGGATGGTCTGACAAACCAAAGCATCCCGAGCACAGCCCGACGCGCTCCTTCATTTCGAGCAGCGATTCCGCCAGCGCAATCACCTGGTCGCGCGGGCGATTGAGCAGGTTAAACGCCAGCCGCGACGCGGTCTTCTCGCCGATACCCGGGAGACGTGACAGTTCCTTCACGAGTCTCGTCATCGCAGGCGGCAATCCGTCCTGGCGCTTCAGGTTCTCCGCCATCAAGCGCGCTCCGTCATTCGTTGTTGAAGCCGGGAATCTGTATCCCGCCCAGTGGGCCTAGCTTGCCCATCTCGTCGGCGAGCATTTTCTGCGCGCGCTCCATCCCGTCGTTGATGGCGACCAGGATCAGGTCTTCGAGCATCGACTTATCATTGGCCGCGACGATCGCGGAATCGATTTCTATTTTGCGCACGCGCATCGTGCCGTCGACCACGACCCGCACCATCCCGCCGCCCGACTGCGCCTCGACGGTTTTCGACGCCGCACTTTCCTGCATCTCTTTCATGCGCGCCTGCAGCGCCTGCGCCTGCTGCATCAATGCCGATAAATCTATTTCTGCCACGAGGTTGCTCCTTGCCGCATCTCTCCATCCGGCAACGTATTACTTTGATTCCTTCGCCGAAGCTTGCACTGAATTCGGCATCCTCAATTCCACCAGCCGCGCATCGAGCGTATCGAACACTCTTCGCACCGACGGATCGGTCAGCACCGCCTGCCGCTCCTCTGGAGTAGCCGCGCGTCGCGCCGCCTCGATCGCCCGCGCAGCCTCTATCGGTTTAGACGCGGGCGCAATTTCTTTGATCGATTCGATCAGTCTCGACGGCGCCATCTCTTTGCGCCCATTCTCGGCGATGACTGGTTTGCTGATGGCCGGTGCCGCAGGCGGTAACTCGCGCGTGACTTTTTCAGCAAGCGACACGGTAGGGCGACTCGCAGGGGGACTCGCCGCGCCGTTGGTCGAAAGCTCGACACGAATCGAGCGCCCAAGATGCTCGCTCGCAAGCTCCGCGATCACATTCTTGTTGTCGTTCAGATAGCGAATATAAATGTCGTTGCGCGCAGTGACCGTCAGAATATCGCCGTCGAGCATCAGTCCCGCACCTTGCTCCATGAAACCAGCCAGCGCCGCGCGACGTCCACGGATAAAATCACGCAGCTCGGGAAGTTCGCGGGCGCCGTCATCCTGCTGTTCTTGCTGAGATTCACTGCGCAGCGGCGCATCGGCTTTGACTTCGCCCTCGACCCGCAGCCTCCGCGCGCCGCTCGATTGCGGAGCGGGCGTTGGCTCGGGTCTCGCGCCACGGCCTCCAGAGCCACCGCCCGACGAACTCGGCGGAGTGCCTGACGCCGGCGGCGTCGATCCAATCGCGCGCAGCAACTCGTCAGCGTCGACCACCGCCGCCAGCGACGCCATCCGCACCACAGCCATCTCGAGCAGCAAGTCGGGGTAAGGCGATTTAAGAATCTGCTCCTGCGAATCCGCCATCAAATGAAACAGCCGCATGATATCGCGGGCGCTCGCGCCCGCCGCCAGCCGCTTCAGCTCCGCCACTTCATGATCGGGAATATCGTCGAGCGGACTGTCCGAGTCGCCCGCGGGAAGTTTCGCGACCGCGAGATTTCGAATCGTCTCGAGCAAATCGCGCCCGAGCGATTCGAGGTTTGCACCGCGGCTCGCGAGCTCCCGCACAAGCGCGAGAGCAGCCGCCGCGTTCTTCTGCAAAATCGCATCCGCCATTTTCAGGACGGTGGTCCTGCTCGCGACGCCCAGCGACGACGCCACTTCGGCTTCCGTCACCTTGCCCGACGCGGTCGCGATCGCCGTCTCGAGCATCCGCTCCGCATCGCGCATGCTGCCGCCGGCCTCGCGCGCGAGTAGCCGCAGCGCGCTCTCCTCGGCCTCGACCCCTTCGCGCCCCGCGAGATCCTGCAGCCGTTCGAGAATCTTGAGGTAGGGGATGCGCCGGAAGTCGTAGCGCTGCAGCCGCGACAGAATAGTCTCGGGCATCTTCTGCGGCTCTGTGGTCGCGAGAATAAACTTGACGTGCGGCGGCGGCTCCTCGAGCGTCTTCAGCAGCGCGTTGAAGGCCGAGTCGGTGAGCTGATGCGCCTCGTCGATAATATAAATCTTGAAGCGGTCGCGCGCGGGCCGGTAACTGAGATTTTCAATAATCGCGCGGGCGTCTTCGATCTTGCGGTAAGTCGCGCCGTCGATCTCGTTGACGTCGAGCGAGCTGCCTGCGCGAATCTCGACGCACGCCGCGCATTCGCCGCACGGCTCCGCGGTCGGACCCTTCTCGCAATTCAGGCATCGCGCGAGAATCCGCGCCGCCGT
>NZ_JBAUYR010000019.1:0-38118 GCF_049584895.1 Binatus sp. (SeqCode) | reverse complement strand
GTCACGACCACCGGAATTACGTTTCAGTCCCCTCCTCATCGGGGATCGGTTTGAAGCGCTATCGAGCCGCAAGGCGGACAGGAGCTGTTCTCGCCGCGTTTCAGTCCCCTCCTCATCGGGGATCGGTTTCAGTCCCCTCCTCATCGGGGATCGGTTTGAAGCCCAAACTCTACCTCGGCAGCACCGCCCATTTTATGCAGTTTCAGTCCCCTCCTCATCGGGGATCGGTTTGAAGCAGTAGCGGCGGATCGAGGGCGCGTTGCGCTTGCCGCGTTTCAGTCCCCTCCTCATCGGGGATCGGTTTGAAGCTTCAAATTGCGCTGTTTCCGCCTACGTTTTTTTGCGTTTCAGTCCCCTCCTCATCGGGGATCGGTTTGAAGCCGACCTCACCAGCGACAAGAACACGACTCCCACTCATACGTTTCAGTCCCCTCCTCATCGGGGATCGGTTTGAAGCGCCGCAGCACAGGCAAGGCTCGACGAACTGAAGCAGGATGTTTCAGTCCCCTCCTCATCGGGGATCGGTTTGAAGCGATAGAGCAGCGCGCCGACGTATCCGCCCAGGAATACGTTTCAGTCCCCTCCTCATCGGGGATCGGTTTGAAGCGTGCTGGTGGAGCGGCTTGAGAATTTTCGTATCGCAAGTTTCAGTCCCCTCCTCATCGGGGATCGGTTTGAAGCCTTCGAATGCCTCGTGTGCGGCGCAAAGAGCGATGCGAAATTCGTTTCAGTCCCCTCCTCATCGGGGATCGGTTTGAAGCGATATTCCGGTCCCCGATGCTTCGGTTGAACTAGCGTTGTTTCAGTCCCCTCCTCATCGGGGATCGGTTTGAAGCCGCTGTAATTGCCTCGATAAATCGCGGCTTTGTGCGCCTAATGCCAGTGCAATTTTTCGCAACAGCCAAGTTTGCATCAAATCGGCCTCCTTTTGCGAAGATCACCAAATGTCCGCACAGTAATTGCGGAATTCGCAGGCGACGCACCGCGCTCGGACCGGCGTCGGGCCGGGCATGTTTTCCTGCTCGATGACGCGGCGCATCTCCGCGATCGCGCGCGTCACTTCTTCCCTCTCCTTCGCGCCGACCGGCACTGTGACAAGCTGCCGAGACGGCACGAGGTAAACGAAAGCGATTGGCACAGGGCGGGCGAGGTTCTCCTCTACGAGCAGGGAGTACGCCGCGAGCTGGATGCGATGGTTGTAGCGGACGCCGCCCTCGGTGTCTTTGAAATCGACGGGATAGCACGCGTCCTCAGTAATAATGAGCAGGTCGAGCTTTCCCGATAGTTCGAGCGCTGCCGAATGCAGCCAGACTCCGAATCTGCGCTCTCCACGCTCTAGGCCGTAGCGCCGAAAGCCGCGCCGTTTCTCCATCGCCTCAACCGCAGCTTCGACATCTCTGCCGCGCTGCATCTTGTAGGTGCGCGCGATCTCTACCGGCATCACATGATGGTAGTAAGGGATGCGCGGGCAGTACACCCATTGCTTGAGGTCGGTAACTGTCAGCTCAAACTGCCGCGGACTATGATGCTCGAGGTTCATTCCAAATCAATAATTCGGACGATTTCGCGCTTGGCCGCAACGTCTTTTTCGCAGATTTGCAGCATCAACACCTTGCCCTCGTTGTTTCCCAGCGTATGGTCGAGCCGCGCGAACATCTCGTTTCGCCGCGTCGAATCGAGCGGACCGCTGAACACACTGTACTGGATGTGGTCGAGGCCGTAGTCCTTGCATACGGCGGCGATTCTGAGCCTGATCTTATCGTCCGTAATGTCATAAACGATGAACGTAAGTAGATCTTGCCCACGCATGCGTCACCATTTGAATGAGAAGGTTCGGTAACTATCGCCCTCTCTCAGGAATGACGCCAGATTGCGCGCCTGGATCTGGATGACCGACTTGAGCTTGTAACGCCGTCCGCGGAAGTTGACTTCGCTCTCGATCCGCTCCAGCACCGCCGACGCAACCGTCCGGCGCGTATCATCCGTCAGCATTCCCTCATGTGTCTCGATCGCGGTGCCGCGACCGATCGCGGCGATCACGGCGCGATCTACCACCGGCTGGCGGAATTCCTCGACCATGTCGAGGACCAGCGAAGGCTTGCCGGGACGATCGACGTGCAGGAAACCAGCGAACGGTTCGAGGCCAGCGTTCATGATCGCACCCCAGACCTGTGTGTAGAGAATTCCGTAACCATAGTTGAGAGCGGAGTTTACCGGATCCGGAGCGCCACGATGCTCTCTCGATCCGAATCCGAGGTTCTCCGGGATTAGCAGACGGACGCCCTTCCAATATGTGCGGCCTGCAAGTCCTTCGACCGAGAGCAACGCTTCGCGAGCATCGTCGATATTAGGTCCATTGATGCGCTTGGTGTCGGCGCGGCCTTTGGCGATTGACTTCGCGAGCGCAGTCAACTCCTCATAGACGGGAGGATTCGATTCCTTTAGGTACTTGCCGAAGTATTTGAGTAGAGAGGCTTGGTTGCCGAGCTTGCCGCGAACGATACTCTTGGCGAGCTCGACTCCCCGCGAATCGTTGTAGGCGGCCAATTGTTCGCGGCGTGTGATTACGGTCGCGGTCAGCATCGGCGAGGAGAGCATTGCGTACGGCTTGCCGGATCGCGTGAGGAACGAGAGGCGAATCCCGCGCTCGCAGCATGCTTCGACAAGATCGGCCGAGAGCGAGACACCGGGGGAGCCGATCACGATTTCGCCAACGCGGAAGAGCGGCAGTTCGATCTCGTCAGGTGACTTCTTGGGTGGTTTGACGCCGTTGGCGTCGGGAGCAGAGCGGCGAAGTGGAGGCGCCGGTGTCTTGGGACCTTCAGATGTGAGGACGGTGAGGGTAGGGCGCTTGGCGCCGATGCCGAGAGCCAAGAAAAGCTGCGGGCCGCCCTCGATCAATTCGAGCCGCGGTTTGGGTCCGCGAATGACGAGCCGCTCACCCTTCTTGGCAAGCATAACGCCATAGTCCGAGATGATGACGCTGTTCATTTGGGTCAGGTAGCTGCGCTTTCGTTCATATGACTATTTATTGCCGTACTCTGTGAAGCCTGGTCCAGTGTTTACGATTCCCAGAGGAACTATCGTTTCGACGAATTTGCGATGACGATCACGCTTCGGCTTTCCCTTGGAAAAGGAACTTAGAGTTGCCATGTCTGCGTCGGGACCAAAATCATCAAGGGGGGCGACATGGGCACGTGGAGGCGGCGACCATGAGCCGGTCATTTGAATCGGCTGGGTGAAGTCGGCGCCGAGGGCGGTTACACGCAGCAAACTTCGGAAGGCGATGAATGATCCGCGTTTGCCGATGTAGGAGATATGGGGCAGCAGATTGACGAGACGGCCGGGAAGAGTATCGCCGGCGCGAGCCAGATCGAATGCCCACTTCCAGCGACCCGAGTGATACACGAATTCCCGGTACGAAACCGTGGAACTATAGGGAAGAAGCGGATCTGCGTCTCGAGATTCCTGACGCACCTTCAGGAATGTGTGAGTTACCACAGTGCTGGCCGGAGGAGATATTCGTACGTCGAGGCCGACCAGCGCGCGTAGCAGGTCAGCGCATTCATCATCGCTGAGGCCGGCGCGGAAGCCGGAATCCACGAGCGCCATTTTGATTGCGTAGGGAGTTGGAACAATCAGTGTCTTAGCGACGGTACTCGTTGCGGAACTTATTTTCAGCGAGAACAGCGCAGTCGGCTCATACTCGGCGACTAGCCATCGGCCTGGGCCGGGAATCCCGGCGAGCGGCACGGAGGTGTCGTGGAGAGCAATCGGTTGCGCCTGATCGATGGGTGTCGATGGCGCGGATTTCGTTTTTCTGGGAGGCATGGCGTTAGCTCGGGAGTTCGAGGCGGCCGGCGATATCGGCTAGTACCTTCACACCTTCCGAGAGACTTGCAAATGAAACGACCTGGACTCCATCTGAGCGAATGGCGTTGAGCACCGCGGCAGTTTTGCCGATCTCCTCGCGATAATTGTCGTGCAGCGGGCTCACGGTTGGGGCCGGAAGGGAAGTCGCAGAGGTCGCGACAATGCCTTCGCAATTGACGATGTGGGGATTCTGCGTGTTGCGTTGGGCGCCCGCAGGCTTCAAAAGGGTCGCGGCGAGAGCGTAAATGAGAGCTTTTGCACGCCGCTCACGGTCGGGCTTGGCCACGACTGGTTGGCGGGTGATGTCGTTCAGGCCGATCCGGTATAGGTCGAGATTACAGATTAGCGCGTAGATGCCTGATGAGGCGGGACGATGAAAAATCGCCTGCTTTTCGGCGACAGTGTCGCCACCAGTCGCTCCTCCGCGCCCTTCCGGCGCGTACTTCACGTGAAAATACTGCTCGGTCGTAGTGAGTGGCTCACCGTCAGCGTAAGCAGGCAGGCCTACGACCCATCCGAATTCGACGACGGACTTGCGGCCGACGGCGCGTCCGCGCGTGACGAGCGCACCCGCCATATCGGTCAGGCTGCAATCAGTGAGCATCCGGGTCATGATTTCCGATTCTGTCACCTTCTTGTCGTCGCAAAACTTGTTGAAGTCATCATTGAGCGCGTTGATGCGATCTGCGGAATACACTTTCGCTCCCGGCGAGAGTGGCTGCTTAGCCTCTTGGAGCAGCGGCACGAGATGTTCGACGAGGATGTGTTTGAACATGTCGCCGCTGACTGCGTTAACTATGGCGCGGCGGCCGTTCTGGTCTATGATGTGCACCATGCGGGTTTGCTGCTGGTTACCTTCGGTGCCCTCGTTGTTGAGATTGTGCAGATCAAGAGTGATTCGAGCGCTGATGGAAACGGAATTGATTTTTGCCATTTACCCCTAAGCCTTTGTAGTTGATAGCAAGCTACTAGTCAGTGGATTTGTCGGAGTGAGCGTCGTTTTCATCCTCGCGGGGCTCGCGGCAGGAGCCGTAAGCACAGAGCATCGCACCGATGGTGGATGCACCTAGAGACGATTCGACGAGTGCAACGAAAGCGGCGAACTCTTCGGTAGTGATGTTGCGCGGCGCGGGTTTGTCCATTTCGCGGCGGCGTGCGTTCTCGACGTTATACATCGAGATGAACTCGGAAATAGCTTCAATGAGGGGTCTTGGCCCCGGAAGGCTGCTCTTGCGGCGCAGTTCGGGCAGCAGGTCGTAGCGAATTTCGCGGTAGTCCTTGTTCATTGCCTTCATAGCCTGCGCACTGACCGTTGCACGGCGGACCGCGCCCGCTATTGCTTTGAAGCCGGGGTTATCGAGAACTTCAGTAAGTGGGGGAGTCATCGCCATCAAAATCCTCCGGAAGTTTTCGGAGCTGAAGGCCGGTCGCCGCTGCCCCTGTTGCCATGGACGCATCAGCAGGCTGCCGTATGCACCCATGAAGTGAATCAGCGTTTGAACGGCCGGCTCTCCGCGAGCTTGGAGAAAACGCCGATAGTCGATCAGCATACCTATTTCGTCGGAATGGTTGTCCTGCAAAGAGCGTACGATCGTCTGATGCTCGTCGAGGATGCCGAGCATCACCTTGGCATCGGCGCTGCTGTCTAACGGGAACCAGTCGGGCAGCGCGATTGTGGACATTGCGGATACCGCTTTGGCGTTGCCGAGCGATTGATAGTGAGTGATCGAGATGCCAGAAATCGCGTCGGCGGGCGAGCGGCTTGCGAGCGGAAAATCATCGAAGGGGTCCACGTCGTCGGCGTGATACTCGGTGGAGTGTTTAATGAGTATCTCGGCAAGCTTAAGAACCGCGAGACTGTCAAGCTTTGCCGCGTCACCCGGCAGCCAGGTCGCGCGCAAGGTATCTGCGGCGGCCGTCAGGGCATTGATAGAGATGTCGTGGGGAATTGGACAAAGCAATCGGACGTGCTCGCTCTTTGGTCCTTGGAAGAAAGGACAGGCGACAGCGAAATAGCCCTGGTAGCGAAGCCACTCAATGAAGGGATCGGTCCACTGGTCCTTAGTCTTGTCATTGCGGTCGGTGCTATCGGGTTTCAGTCGGCTGTAGCCCTTTGCGGCAATCGGAGTGAAGAGCTGCACGGAGGTCGCGCGCCAATCCAGACCGGAAGGTTTGTTCTGGGCGAGCGCGCGGAGGGCAGCTGCGATCTTCGCCTGAAAGTCCGCTGGCTTCAACTTGACGATCAGCTCGTGAATGCGATTAGAGGTTTCGTCGCCCTGCAGGGTGTTAAGAACCTGGAGCAGTCGCCAGGTCGGTCGCGGCTTGTCCTGCTCGATCGCTTCGAGCGAGGCGGAATCGAGACTTTTGAGTTTTTTGCCCTTGCGTAGCGCCTTGATTCGATCGGCTTTGGCTTTCTCCGCCTTATAGTCGACGGGGTCGAACGCACCGCGCGGCACCACGACTTTCTCATTGGTCTTCAGAAATGAATAACCGGGCGAAGCAGATAGCCGTGTCAGCCCATTTTCAGGTCCTAGTACGGCGACTCGGAAATCGGTGGATTCCTCACTGATTTGAACGGGCCTTCCACTGGAGGTGAGAAGTTTTGCGAGACCAGCCGCAGCAAAGACGTCCGCGTGGGTCCCGGTCGATCTGCCTATCAAGAAGGTGTGGGGAAGTTCACTCATGGTTGTGTCCCTCCGCTGTAGCGCGCTGGTCCGAAAGACGCAACGTCCGGGTCAAGTAGCTGACCAGCGGCCACCAATCCGGGAGAGAGTCGGGACTTACGGCCCAATTCAGGAACTCGGAGAGTTGGCCATGCTGGTCCAGCTGTTGTGCTGGCCACAAGAGGCGCGACGCCTCGAACGCATCGCCTAAAGTCTCGGGCAGCACGGTTTGCCATGCGGCTACAAGTTCTCCGATCATGCGTCTGAACCTCTCGCGCTCTGGAACCCATCCGCCGTGATGGGCCAGAACCGCCGCGAGGCAGGCGGATGCAACCTGCTTGCGTATCAAGGGAGGTGTCTGCGGAACCAGCTTAGGAATCAGTTTGAGCGAGTAGAATGCGCTGGCGGGAGCGTGGGCGGGTCGCGGCGCAATCTTCGAAACCTCCCGTTCGCGCTGCAGATCCTGCGGATCCTCGGAATCGTAGTCGGTGTGGGCGAGAGGGGCATCGAAGACGTAGGAGGGCTGCTTCGCGTGCATCGCGGCTTCGGCCCATCGCTGCCATCCGACTTGCAACTTGCCGAGATCGTGAAGGAGCGCGCAGGAGCGCGCCGCTTCAAGAATCGCAGGTCGGCTTAGCTGGTAGCGAGCGGAAAGGCCCGCGGCGAGAAAGCCATCGGACGGACAGTCGCGATCCATGCGTCGTTCGGTTTCAGCCGCGACGCAGCGCGCGTGATGGACCCAGGTTTCTTCGCGGAGCGGCGTGTGTCCCGGGCGAGGTGGTGGTACACGTAGCGGGCTTTCGGTGGTGCCAGGTATGCCGAGTATCAAGCCGGCGTCTTCGGTGTATTGCGCGAACTCGGGGCGCAGGCAGAGCGCATAGGTCAAGCGCAGATGCTCGCGCGCGCGGAGTCGCGTCCAGGCGGGCCCGTCGCCGGAGTTATCCCAAAACCAGCCGATTTCGCGCACGCCATCGAGATGGGGATTGAGTGACCATCGCCTCATGCTGATTGCTTCGCGCCCGGCGGGCGTCTCCGGAAGATTTTCCTCGCATGCGATAATTATTCGCAGCGAATCGCTGTCATCGCCGCGAATCAGATCCGCGATGCGCTTTTGATTGTCTCGGAGGATCGCCTTGCGGTGGATCCGGTCGATACATTCAGTGACGCGAGATTCCCAAGTTGTCCGCATCGCCTCAGCGTCGTCGTCGGCATGTACTTCTTCGACCCATTCGGCAGTGATTTGCGGATTGATCTCGGACGAGCCGATTTTGGCCAGCAGTTCCCGAGTGCGACCTAGGGAAGGATCTTCGCCGCCGAGGTTGCCATAGGGCAACCAGCTATTAGGCTCGTCCGGCAAATTATAGACATGGACAATGCCGGTCTCGTGAGGGAAGCGGGCGCATCGACCAGCGCGCTGGACGAGCGAGTTCATAGGACAGAGTTCGGTGTGCAGGTGATCGCAAGAGATATCGATGCCGGCCTCGATCACTTGAGTAGCTATGAGAATCGCAGGACCTTTAGCACGGGGGCCAAGCAGATCTTGCAGTTCAGACTCCTTTGACTGGCGGTCCTGCTTAAAGAAGCGCGCATGGAGCAGACGGATCGGTGTGTTGGAGTTCCGGTCGCGCATGCCCTGTACAATTCTCTGATACAGGTCCTGTGCTCGTGCGACTGTGTTAGCGAGTACGATCGAGCGGGTTTGGGGGAACTTCAGGACTGCATCAGCGGTAAGCGAAGAGTTCTCGAGTTGCAGAGTTCGACGCACATCCTTCACGCTGGGTAATTGAGCATAAAGACGCGCGGTGTCTTCGGGCGTCGCGGGAACTTGGTTGGTGTCGAGCGCTTCTCCCAGCACCTTTCGCAGGGGCTCGGTTGCAGTAGCAGTCATCCAAACTGACTGGCAGAGGTCGCGAAACAGACGGAGTCCGGCCACGGCTGTAAGAAAAGCCTTCTGCGCAGGCATCAGGTGGAATTCATCGAAGACGACCAGAGCACCTGCTATCGCGGCGGCGTTAATGTTGTGTAGCCGGTCGGAGAGTCCGTAGGGACCTTCGAGTAGACCGCTTAGAACCTGATCATAAGTGGTTACAACAATGCGACCGCGATCGAAAAACTCGTCATCGGGCTGTTCGCCGGTTTGTAGTGTGACATAGGGATGGATCTTCTCGCGGCCATGCTTATCGAATGTAGGTTCGATGTGAAGGCCGAGTGTTTGGGCGGCGTCGCGCGCCTGATGGTAAACGCCTTGAGCGAGGGTGCGGAGCGGAAGCGCGTAGATGAGTCGCGTGGGACGAGTTTTCCATCCGTCGAAGAGAAATGGTGCGAGCACGGCCCACGTTTTGCCGGCTCCAGTCGGCGCACGCAGCAGGACGTTGCAACCGCGAAAGAGTAGCCGCGCAACATCGACTTGGTAGTCGAAAGGCTCCTTCTCCGTACTCCTCTTGAAGTGCTGGCGATAAAGTTGCTCGCCGAAATCAATCACTGTGGAGCTGACCTCCGGCCCCTTCGATCTGCAGGTTCGCGCGAAACTCTATGGGTTCTCTAGGTCAACCGTTGTCCTTCAATCCCCTCCTCATCGGGGCCAGAACTTCATGACATCAATCTCGTATTACCAGTTCATTTTTCAGTCCCCTCCTGTTCGGGGATGCTCTTTAGCAGCGGTTGCTAGTGATCCCTCTAGCTGCTAACTGTTTGGCGGGGAGGCTGGGATTCGAACCCAGGAGCCTGCCGGCTGATCGATTTTAAGTCGATTGCGTTCGACCTCTCTGCCACCTCCCCGCACCGAACCCCGAGACTCTCTGCATGTCTCGGGGTTTTTTCTCGGCAGCAGGTCTGTTGTAGTACCATTTCATAGGATTGGTCAAGAGCTCTGCGGCCCGAGGATCACTTCTCACAAAAAATCCGATACATCCCTAGGCCGAAGGTGGCGCCGTGGCCGACGTGGGCGATTTGTCCGAAGCGCAGGAACTTCCAGAACGGGCCGAGGTCGCCCTCGTAGATGGCGAGGCCCACGATTCCCTCCCATGCCATCCGCCGGTCCTGCCGGCTCGAATAGCGCTGCCATGTTGTCCACCGCGTGTCATCTTGAAGCAAGCGAATGGACATCGCTTTATCGATGAGTGCGCGGAAGTCTGCCTCCAACGGAGCGCCGCAGTGAAATCTCGATAGCGACGAAAGCCGCCCCAAAAGCCTCCGGAACAGAATGTGAAATTCTGGTGTCCTGACGAACCGGCCTTCGTGCTTGAGCCGGGTCTGCGTGAGAAACTCGATCGTGAGCGGGCCTTGCGGGGCCTCGCCGGAACACTGTTCGATGCTGATGCTCTCCGCTGATCCGCAGACCAGGTTCTCCGAAGCCGTGTAGACCACGCGAGATCGGTCTGCGCTCGCGCCCAGCGCGTCGATCCGTTGCAACTCGACAGCCTGTCGGCCGCGCCCGATCCGGTTCACCTCGCGCAACGCGACGACGAAATATGGAAAGAATTCCTGAGCGCGACCGATCAGTACCAGTTCGAACGAAACCTCATCTCCGCATCGGAACATCCGTCGAGTTTGCTCACCGCTGCCCTGTTCCGAATCTCCCGGTGCGATCACAAATGGTCGCGGAATCTCGTCATGCGTTCGCAGCGCCTCAGAGCCCGGCGGCGGCGAAGTTTCGAATATCAGGTGATATGGACATTGCGCAGGCGCAGGACACTCGAGGCCGCGAGGCGCAGGACAAGCGACCGTGCGGAACGCGTGGCCGAACGCGCCGCGCAGAGTCGAGCCGAGATACCCTGGCAGATCGAGCGGCTCACGGGCCTTGAACACCACTCGATATCGCGCGCACGACAGTTCTTTTGGATCGGCATCCATTGATCTGTACGGCTAGCCGGCCAGCTTGAAACGGCGCCTATTCACGTGACAATGCCGGCTGTGTGTGTGCGCATCGCATCCTAACTGATTCCAAGCGTCGAGCTGGGCTTTGCCCAAGGCGGTCAATGCAAGATGCGCCTTGCCACAAGGATCGGTCGGATGCTTCTTAAGAGCTTCGGGACAGGGAATCCATTCGAGCAGCCCGCGCTTTAGCATACGGGCTATCAAAGGGCGCGCCTGCTGGTCCCAGCGCGCCTGTCCCGACGGAGTATTCTCGCGAAGGTTCAGGTAAAGGGTTGGCGGTGGAGGCCAAGTCCCGAAGAAATCGCGCGCAGCGTCGAGGAAGGCCAGAAATTCGTGCTTCGTCATCCGGTATACATATGCAAATTTGAATACCGAATGTCAAATCCGCATGGATCGTCTTTGCTAGTCAAAAAGGGGATAACGCGAAGGGTTGTGAGCTCAACGCCATTCGGTTGACGATTCGGCACAATTATGGCACATTTATGTTAATGCTAAACGTGATATACATAACGCAGAAGAGCGAGGGGCCGCAGTTCGAGGGAAAGGTTAGAGCCGCCCTTGGGTCTGCTCGTTTGCGGAAGCTTACTTTGGCGAAGGCTGTAGCTGCAGCGGGCGGGGAGCCGGGCACTGGGCCGGATCTTATCGTGGCGGGCCCTAGAGAACGCGGAGCCGCACTTGTCGAAATTAAGGGTTTGCGTCGCGCCTTCCCAAACACCGCAATCGTGATCACGAGCCGCAAGCTCTCCGGAGAGGCAAGCGCCGCCTTTTATCGCGCAGGGGCGACAGCGGTAGTTCCATTGGCTGCCCTCGGCGACGCGATTGCCAATCTGACACAAGTGTTCGAGGCGGGAAAGCCGAAAGAGGAGCATGCTTTAGGCGAAACAATGGTCGAAGAATTTCACGACCAGGCCACCGGCCGCCTCGACTCTGATGCGGTGGCGCGCGGTCTTGGCATTTCTGTTAGCGGGCTAGCGAAGGCGGTCGGATTAACGCCGTCGGCGCTGTCGAAACGGCCGCATGCGAAGGCCGCCCAAGACGCTCTTCGCGAGATCGAATTTACGGTTGCTGCGCTGCGGAGGCTCCTGGGTTCCGACGCGCGGGTGCGCGCGTGGCTCAATGCCCCGCATCCTGACCTCGGAGGAGACGCCCCGTTGGCTCTTCTTACGAAGGGCTCGGCCAAGGATTTGGCCGATTACGTCAGAGGCGCTCTTTCTGGTCAGCCTACGTAGTGCTCTCTGAAGACGAGTTGAAACGAGCGCTTCGGCGCGTGCCGCTTATTGGCGCCGACGGCCCATTCCATCGATTCGTAGATCTGTGGTTTGTGCATCAAAATCTTGCCGGCGGAAAGAAGACAGAAGTTCTGGCAGGGCTGGGTGCGAAGATGCTTGGAGGCCGCTTCACTCCACGTGGCGCATTCGAAACTCTGTATGTCGCGACAACCGCCGCGACTGCTCGAATTGAGGCTGAGTCCCGGATAACGGCCTCGGGCGTGGTTGATGCTCCGAGCAAACCCTACGTTCACTTCGTGGTCAGAGGCAGTCTCCAGAAGGTTTTGGATCTGACCGACGCCGGCGTCTTGGCGACGTTGAAAACGACCGAGGAGGAGATGACTGGTCCTTGGATAATGGGGCAAGTCCAAGGCGACGAAGCGCCGACTCAGGTTTTCGGGCGCGTGGTTCATGCTGTCAGAAGAATTGAAGCGATTCTCTTTCCGTCCAGCAAGGACAGACCTGAAGGGCGCTGCTTGGCCGTCCTGCCCGACCGGCTAAAGAGAGGCTCGTCCTTGGAAATAGTAGACGAGACGGGTCTCGTGAGGGAGCGCTTGCCATAGGAATTGTCTGGGGGAATGCGCGAATAGACCCGGATTTTTTCAACTCTTGTCGTTTTGTCGTCGCGGCGTGGACGCGTTGGCAAGTTTGCCATCATCGCGGAGTCTCTTCAGCCAGCCGGCGACGTACGCGGCCTGATTCTCGACTACCGCGTTTGAGATTCCAGCTTCGGCGCAAAGATAAGCCGCTCCGAGCTCGGCCAACATCTCCTCGCGTGGATACGTCGCCGAACCGAAAGGTGCGGCTTCGAGGATCGATTCGCGAGCGAGGGGCGCTTGACTGCCTGTCGAATGGACTGCCTCGTGCAGGGCAGTGGCGTAAAATTCTTCAGCTCTCACGAAAAGCTCGCGCGGCGGGAGAGTGATTCGATCGGTGATCGAGCTGTAGAAGGCTTTTGAACCTGCATACTGAATCTCGGGCGGGTTCGGGATTCCTGCGATGACGTTCTCCGCGGCTTCGATCGGATTGTGCTGGTACGTTTCAATCTTCGGAAGTTTGTCGATCACTGCCTGCGGCCTTCGGACTGCTCAACGTTGAACACTCGGTAGTATCTGAGTAGGAAACGCCGGCGCGTCTTCCCTTCGGTTTCCTCGGCGGCGAGGTCGTCCGTGCGCTGCTTCGAGTCATCTACTTGGTAGGCCCTCCGTTTCAGGTCCGTTCTGCTTAGGAGGAATAACGACGGGTTATACGATCGTCTTCCTGTGACTCTGAGCTATGCTCAGGTGCTGGCGCGAACTATCAAGATGCTGCGGATTAGTTGGACTCCTTACCATTTACGTCTGTTCATGTGACTTTTGAGCAAGATCCGCGGGGTTCCTGCTTGAAGCGCATTCTTCACCGATAAGTTCCGCGAAGAACGATGGTTGTCCAGATGACGCGATGCACTCCGTTGAACACTCCTTCTCTCGAGACAGGGGCCATGTTCGTCGGAGAAGGCGCGAATTTCAGTACCCTTTCGGCTGGCTTGTTGGAATACTTAGATCTAGGTCAGAGTCTTCAGCCACAAGCATCAACCAGGCTCTGATGAGACGCGCAGATGGGCAAGAGTTGGCGATGGTAGTAAAAGAACCTGCAACGGCGAAGGCAGGCCAAATAGCACTCGCAAAAGATGCATCGGCCGACCAAGCAGTTGCTGTCGTTTTTGCACGATGTTTGAAGCAGTGGACGGCAAACGAAGCCGTAGCGCTGAGCGGGCTAAACCCTGAGGGAGTTCACGAAATGCGCGTCGCGCTGCGGCGGATGCGTGTGGCGCTTTCGGATTTCAAGGAAATCATTCCTGTCGGCCAAGTTCACTGGCTGAAGCGCGAGAGCAAGTGGCTCATATCGAGTCTGAGTGCGGCCCGCGACTGGGACGTCTTTCTCTTCGAGTTGCTCACGCCGGTTGAGGCCTCCCGGGCGGGCGATGTCGGCTTAGCCGAGTTGCGACTGGCCGCAGAAGCGGAGAGACAGACTGGCTATGTGGTAGTGCGGGGGGCGATTCGTTCAACCCGCTACTCGGCGCTTTCGGCGCGGCTAACTCGATGGCTGTCTGGTAAGTCCTGGCGGAAGGCTGGCCACGGAAGGCAGAAGGCGCTTGACGAGTCGGCAGAAAAACTAGCCGGCCGGTTGTTGACAAAGAGGCATAAGGCAGTGCTCAAGCTTGGCCGCGACTTCAACAAGTTTTCACCCGAGGAGCGCCACCAACTACGGATCGCTTTGAAGAAGCTGCGCTATACTGCGGAGTTCTTTCGCTCGCTCTACCGCAAGAAGCGCGAGACAGCCTATTTTCATGCGCTTGCTCAGCTGCAGGACAGCCTTGGCCGCATGAATGATATCGCGGTAGCGGACCATTTGCTCGAGCGCCTATCCGCCGTCCGCAAAGATAGGAGAGCGTCTGACCATCTACAAACCGCGATAGGCCTGGTCTCAGGTTGGCACGCACATAGCGCGATTACTTCGGAAACCGAGGCGGAGTCAAACTGGCGCGAGTTCTGCGGTTGCGATGCTTTCTGGTAGAGCCTTTCAAAAACTTCATCCGCGCTAAGAAGTAACTGGCTCATTTCTTGTATGCCGATCTTCGGCTAGGTTCGCAGCAGGAATGATCGTACCAGCTGCGCTTTCACTATCTCAACGAGGATCAGGTAGCTGATGACTGCTGCCGCAAGAAAGAGAAAAAATGGGGCCGGCAATGGTACAAACCCAAGAGGTCTCGCTAGCGGCGAGAAGGGCAGCACCAAGCCGGCGATCACGATCAGAATGGTAGTCGATGCGAGTGGCAGGCTCGGGCGGTTGCTCCACGGCCTGCCCGCTGTGCGGATGACGAACAGCACCAGGGTCTGAGTCGCAAGCGACTCGACGAACCATCCTGTATGGAAGAACGCTTCTGACGAACGAAAGACCGCCAGCAGGATGTAGAAGGTCAGAAAGTCGAAGATCGAGCTTATGGGCCCGATCGCTATCATGAAGTTCCGAATGATCCGGACATTCCACTTCTGCGGAGACTGAATGTAGACCGGGTCGACGTTGTCGGTTGGAATGGTCACTTGCGCGAGATCATAAAGGAAGTTGTTTAGCAGGATCTGTGTCGGGAGCATTGGCAAGAACGGAAGGAACAGCGTTGCGGCCGCCATGCTGAACATGTTGCCGAAATTCGAACTGGTGCCCATCAGGATGTACTTGAGGACGTTGCCGAACGCCTTGCGGCCTTCGATGATTCCGCCGTGCAAGACGTCGAGCGCGTGCTCGAGGAGAATGATATCCGCCGCGTCTCTGGCGACATCGACGGCGCCCGCCACTGAAATTCCAACGTCGGCGGCATGCAATGATGGCGCGTCGTTGATTCCGTCGCCAAGAAAACCGACCACGTGCCCGCGCTTCTTGAGCGCTCGGATGATTCGGTTTTTCTGGCCGGGCGATACCCGCGCGAATACGTCGGCTTCCTCGGCGATGTGGAACAGAGCTGTATCTGTCGCATGCTCCACCTCTGTGCCCAGCACGATGCTCGCGCAGTCTATTCCAACCCGCTCACAGACGTGCTTCGTCACCAGTTCGTTGTCGCCTGTGAGGATCTTGATCCCGACGCCATCCGCCCGCAACGCGGCGATCGTGTCCCCGACTCCTTCAATCGGCGGATCGAGGAAAGTCAGGAATCCCGCAAGCACCAGGTCACGCTCGTCGTCACGCTTCCAGCCCTCGGCGCGTTCAACCTGCCGATGGGCTACGGCAAGGACTCGCAAACCGTTCGCGCTAAGCCGGCGGAAGGTTTCAGTGCATCGCTTGCGTTCTTCATCTCTCAGCGGGCGACATTGGCCACCGATCTCGATCGAAGTGCATACGGCCAGCACTCCCTCCGGCGCGCCTTTCGTTATGATCACGCAGGCGCCATTCGTCCTGACCACAATCGAGAGCCGGCGCCGCTCGAAATCAAAAGGAATCTCATCAGTCTTCTCGCATTTCTCGACACTCGGCGGCTGCGGACACTTCAAGATGCTCGCGTCGAGCGGGCTCTTGATTCCCGATTCAAAACAACTGTTCAGATAGCCGAGTTGTAGAGGGCGTTCGGAAGGTTCGCCGAACGGGTCGAGCGAGGAGTCCAGTTCCATCTCACCCGACGTTAAGGTTCCGGTCTTGTCGCTGCAGAGCAGATCGATGCTCCCGAGATTCTCGATCGCATCGAGATGTTTTACGATCACTTTGCGGCGCGCCATTCTCAGTGCGCCCATCGAAAGCGTGACCGTCGTGATCATCGGCAGGAACTCCGGCGTCAGCCCCACCGCGAGCGCGACCGCGAACAACAGCGACTCGAGCGCGTTCCTATGCATCGCGACGCTGACAACCAGGATGAACAGCACGAGAAAAAAAACGGTTTTCATGATCAGGATCCCGAATTGCCGCGTGCCACGGTCAAATTCGGTTTCAGGCGGCCGCTCCGAAAGGCGCGCGGCAATATCGCCGAAGCTGGTGTGCGGCCCCGTTGCGATCGCCACGGCGGTAGCCGTGCCGCTGACCACCGATGTACCCAGGAAGACCAGGTCGGGCCGCGTTGCGCCAGTCTCGTCGGACGCTCCTTCGCCGACGCACTTCTCCACCGGCATCGATTCACCGGTCAGCGCCGCCTGCTGAATATGAAGATCCTGGCTCTGCAGCAGGCGCGCATCGGCCGGAACCAAATCGCCGGCTGAAAGTCGAACGACGTCGCCTGGTACGAGTTGACGTCGCGGCAGTTCGATCCAGTTTCCGTCGCGCTTAACGGTGGCAGTGGGCGCCACCTGCTCCCTGAGTCCCAGCACTGCTTTTTCCGAGCGGTAAGCCTGGATGAAGTTAAGGACGACGCTCAGCACGATCATCGCGGCAATGATGATCGCGTCGACAGCTTGGCCCAGAAAGGCGGAGATAACGCTCGCGACCAGCAGGATCAGGACAAGTGGATTGGCGCAGAAGCGAAGGAATTGAAAGAGCGGCCCCGCTATCTTCGCCGGGACAGGTTCGTTGGGGCCGAACTCCGCGAAACGTCGTTCCGCCTCTGCACTAGAGAGGCCAATTTCAGATTCGTCGCCGCCGGAGAGTGCGCGCTTCGTCTCCGGAGCGCGAGCTACTTGACCCATGTGCTGCGCCAGATGACTCGCATCTTTTCTTATCGCGATCTAAGCGTAAGCACAGGTACTGGCGATTGGCGAATAATCTGCTCAGCGACGCTCCCTAACATCGCCCTGGTGAGGCCGCGCCGGCCGTGGGTTGGAATGACGATCAGGTCGGCTTCGAATGTTCGAATCGCCGCAAGTATTTCATTAACGACTTCCCCGGTACGGATCACGAACTCGTAGGGAACCTCGCCGGCCAGACAGGCCTTGGCCTGCTGCTGCAAGCTGATTCTGCTACCCGCTTCCCAGCCATGCTCAGATCCGTAATCCGACATGACTTTGAGCACATAGAGCTTTGCGTTGTTCTGCTGGGCCACTTTTTTGCACAATTCGAGGGCGTCGATGTACAACTCATCGAAGTCAATCGGGCATAGAATCGATGTGAAGAGTTCTGCCATTTTGCGACTCGAAGGCTACGATTACTCCGCTTCCTGCATCGCGCTCAAATGGAGCGGGCGCAGGCGCGACGACTTCTTCGATTGATGGTCTTGCATTCGGCGCAGGATGTCGTCGAGCGCGCTGACCGCCGCGACGATGTGCGGCCCCTTGTTGAGCATCACGCACTCCGCACGTTCTCCCATCGCCGCATCGGTGATCTCGGCGCGTGACGGGTGACCTTTCTTCGCCAGCGACTCAAGCACCTGGGTCGCCCAGATTACCGGCAAATGGGCCGCTTCACAGATCCAGAGAATTTCCTCCTGAACCTCAGCCAGCCGTTCGTAGCCACACTCTACCGCCAGGTCTCCGCGTGCGATCATGATTCCCACCGGATGTTGCCTCATCGCGGCCAGCATGAGGCCGGGCAAGCGCTCGAAACTCTGACGCGTCTCGATTTTCAGCACAATTCCCACATGATCGCCGCCAAGCTCCCGCAGTCGGGATTGAAGTTGAAGGATATCGCGCTCGTGGCGCACGAATGACATCCCGACCAGGTCCGCGTGCCGAACGACAAATTTGAGGTCTTCCAGATCCTTCGGCGTCAAGGCAGGCAGGCTGATGTTCGTATCGGGCAGATTAATTCCTTTGTCGGCCAGGAGACGATCCCCATTTGGCTTGGCCTGGGTAATTTCGATGCGAAGCTCGCCGGGCGACACATCTCTCACGACTCCGCCTATCTTGCCGTCATCGAACCAGATCTTCTCGCCTGCACGAACCGCGGGGAAGATCTCCGGCAGTGCGCAAGAAATTGTCGCAGGAGTCAGGGTCCGGCCTTCCGAATCGATCGAAGCGCCTTTCCCCACGATAGGCTCGCGGGTCAGCTTCAGGAAGTCGCCCTTGTGAAGCAGTATTCCATTCTCTCGAGGCGGCAAATCTCCTACCTGCGCTTCGCGTCTTGTATCGGTGCCCGCGTCATCGCGCAGTAGTATCGTTCCCGGAGTAACGTACGCGGTTTGGCTGCATCGAGCCCATCGCCCGGTCTTGCTGCCACCGATCACTTCGAGAACTCGTCGTTTCCCGCGAGCATCTTTGAAGTGAATGCGTTCTCCAGACCTCACCTCTGTTAGCCATTCGGCTGGTACCGACAAAGATGCGTCCGCATCGGTGGAAGTAGTGTGGCTTCTCTCCGCAGGCCCAAGCCAGATTCGCGCGGGCTGCGTCACGCATCCAAGGCTGTCGCGCTTGGGATGCCATACGACTACTCGAGGCCCCGGTTCTATTGATCCGGTACGGAGCTTCGGCCCGGCGATGTCCATTAGAAGACGGCAGGGCAGACCCAATTCCTGCCGCGCGCGCTTCAGATGATTTACCATCCGGCCCCAGACTTCCCGGTTATCATGGGCGCAGTTTATCCTCATACAGTTCATTCCGTGATAAACGAGCTCGCGCACCAGCGGATAGTCATCTGCGGCCGCAGATGACATCGTCACCATGATGCGAACGCTACGATGCTCCGGCGCAGGACCGAGTAGCGCCTCAGTGTGCGCCGCGAGCAACGATCTGCCCTCGCGAAAGCCCGGGGACTCCGACAGCGCCTGCCCTTCCATCTTGCGCCCCGCCATTCGCTGGACAGCAACGAGCACCGAATTGAGAGTACTCATCACATGAGCTTCGGTCCTCCCGAGCGATGAGAGGCCGAGAGCCGCTAGTTCGTCCTGAAGCATCCGAATGTCCAGGTGTCTGAGGGCCATATAGTGGATCAAATTGATCGCGCTCTTTCGATACGCGGGATGGATAGTCGATGCGCGCTCTTGAAGGTCGCTCTCGTGACTGATCAACGAAGAACGGATTTGAGCAAGTTTCGAGATTAACTCTTCGAGCGCATCCGGGCGTGCTGCAGGCGTTTCGGAATCATTTCTCACGATGGCAAAGCAGGGTGCAATCCAGATACCAATGCATTGCACCTCCTCTGGCCAAAACAGCATCTTCGCAACTTTGAAGGAACCGTGGCAGGGTTAAAGGTTCATTAATTCAACATCAGCGGGCTCAATCCAACATTGATCGTCGCCATGAATTGCTGCTTTCCGTGCCACTTCAAGCAGTTCTCTGGTCCCTTTGGAAGCAGCGCAAGTAATAGTCTTGCTAATGCGTTGCGGCATGAACCTTGCTCGAGAAGATACAGCCAATCGCACGGTGAAGAGGGCCTCCTCGAAGGCAGTACCGTGGAAAACATCTCTGTGAATGCGCCAGCACTGTTCCAAATCAGACGGACAGTTGTGAAAGAGCAAAAGAGCGGTGAATGCTGCAACGTCCTGTTTGTTTGTCGCGATATTTCAGCTTGGAGCGTTATTGCCGAGGCCATTCTGAAACGATGGGGCGGCAAGGACTTCCGCGCCTTCAGTTCTGGAATTCGTCGCACTGCCGATGTGCATCCACTTGCAATCGATGTGTTGAAGTCGCGGAATCTTTGGGAACAAGGTTTCCAGACTAAAGACTGCAACGAGTTCCGCAGCGATGATGCGCAGAAGATGAACTTCGTCGTCAGTATCGGCGACCAGCCATACGACGACCTGCCGAGGGACTGGCCTAGTAATCCAAAAGTCGTTCATTGGCGCATTAGTGACCCGATAGTCGACGGCAATCCTGCGGAAAGAGCGCTCGCGTTCCGAAGAACATTCAGAGAACTCGAGAACCGAATCAAACTCTTCATCCTCGTCAATGAGCGAAAAACAGACAGGAAGGCCGCAGCATGAAGACTTCAGCCTCTCTGAGAAAATCGTGGTGTGAGAGCGGTCCAGCTAGATTCGCGTCCTGATGGTGAAACGTAATGCTACTCGCGAAGTGTTTTCGTTTCCTGAGGACATTTCGTATGCGCGTCAGATTGCGCGCTTCCTGCGCGTCCCGATACGCAGAATTTTGACTCATGAGTTCCCTGACGGAGAGACGCTTGCCAGCATCCGAGAGCGGCGCATTCGTAGTGATGCGATTTTAGTGCGGCGGTTGGACCACCCTAACTTAAAAATCCTGGATACTTTGTTTGTTGCCGACGCTCTGAGACGGTCCGGTGCGCGAGAAGTAACGTTGGCGGTTCCATACTTCCCTTATTTGAGGCAGGACAAAGTCTTTCATCACGGCCAGGCGCTTTCAGCAAAGGTCTTCGGTGAGCTCATCGGCCACAGTTTCGACCGCGTAATCACGATTGATCCGCATCTCCATCGCTTGCGTAGTCTGAGGGCGGCAATTCCTTGCCGAACCTGTCATCTATCAGCAGCAGAACCTATTGCGCGATGGGTATGCATCAATTGCCCGAATGCGACCGTGATTGGTCCCGACGTGGAATCGACCGACCTTGTTCGTGATGTAGCCAAGGCTGCAGGAACCGATTGGATCGCCGGGCGAAAGCGTCGGCTCGCCGATAAGAGAGTAATCGTCGAATTCGATGGATTGCGGACGCCGAGAAGCGCCGTCATAGTCGATGACATCGGGAGCACTGGTGTGACGCTCGTGGCCGTGGCGCAGACGCTCAGATCGCGTGGCTGTAGTTCGATTGATGCTGTTGTCGTACACCCGTTATTTGCCAGAGGTGCAATCGGGCGAGTTCGACGGGCTGGAGTCCGACGGATAGTTTCTTGCGATACAGTCACCCATCCTACTAATGCGATCAAAACAGCTTCCCTGATGGCTGAAGCGCTGATGAGAACCGGATCGTGAAGGCACGCGGCTCGGTCCTCCGATTCCTCGGAGCTGCGGGTACGGTCACGGGCAGCAAGTTTCTGCTGACAGTCGGTGATCGGCGCGTGCTAATCGATTGCGGTTTGTTTTAGGGATTAAAGCAACTGCGCTTGATGAACTGGCCGCCGTTGCCAGTCGATGCGCATGAGGTTGACGCTGTTCTGCTCACCCATGCACATCTGGATCACAGCGGCTTCATGCCGGCGTTGGTGCGCGACGGTATCGGCGGGAAGGTGATTTCGAAGCGCTTCGCGAGCGCATCACGCAGGAGCTGGGATGGAACGCCGTCGTACCGAGCAATCTCGAGCAGGTGCGTATAGACTAGCGGTGGTGACGCCCTTTCGACTGAGACATTTGCCGCTCGATACGCTGCGCGAGCACGTGATCTTCATTCACGAGCACGCGTTGCGAACTGGTGACCTGGGGTTGCACCCGCTCGATCGGGCACGCGTTTTCGGCGTCGATAGCAAAACCGGCAAACAACGCGAGATCACCGGCGTTCTCAACGTGTGCAGCGACGGCCTGCTCGAAGCCGACGAGATTGGAGTCTCGGAGGAAGCATTTCACGATCTTGGCTTGGCTGAGGGCGCCGCAGTTGGGGCGAGTTTCGCGGTTGCACCGGCCAGCGTCGACTTGGTCCGGGCCAAGCTGAGAGGTAAGCGCCTCCGACGCGAAGATTTCGATGCGATCCTGACGGACGTCGCGACGCGGCGTTATTCGCGCGTCGAGCTTTCGATGTTCGTGTTGGGATGTGCCTTCGAGAAGTTTGATCTGGCTGAACTGACCGATTACACGCGCGCGATGATCGCCACGGGCGAGCAACTCACGTTCGATGGACGGGTTGTTGCCGACAAACATTGCATCGGCGGTGTTCCCGGAAATCGAACCACGATGATCGTGGTTCCGATTCTCGCGGAACTCGGACTCAAAATTCCCAAGACTTCCTCGCGCGCGATTACGAGCCCTGCCGGCACTGGCGACACGATGGGAGTGCTGGCAGACGTTGCTCTCTCGGCTGAACGACTATATCGAGTCGTCGAAGAAGTCGGCGGATGCATCGCATGGGGCGGCGCGCTCGAGCTGGCGCCTGCTGACGACATACTGATCACTGTCGAGCGACCGATGGAGATCGACACAGAGGCGCAAATGGTCGCTTCGATTCTTGCCAAGAAGAAGACCGCCGGAGCGACGCACGTTCTGATCGACATACCAGTCGGCTCTTCTGCCAAGGTGAAGACTCCCGAACTTGCCGAGCGTGTTGCAACGTTGTTCAAAGCGGTGGGCGAGCAGATCGGTCTGCGACTCGAGATCGTGACGACTCAGGCGTTCGGACCAGTCGGCTACGGCATCGGGCCGCGATTGGAGGCGCTCGACGTCCTTTCGGTCCTCCGATGCGAATCTGGTGCACCCGCCGATCTGCGCGAAAAGTCGCTGATGCTCGCCGGGCGTCTGCTGGAAATGACGGGCATCGAGCCTGCCTCGCGCGGCTATGAGGCGGCTCGCCGAACTCTAGATTCGGGCGCCGCTCTCAGAAGGTTCGACCAAATCGTGGACGCGCAGGGACGGCGCGAGATGCCTCCCGAAGCGCGCTGGCGGCGAGACTTTGCGGCCGGACAAGCAGGCAGGATTACCCAGATCGACTGCTGGCAAATTTCACGAGTAGCAAAACGCGCTGGCGCACCGTCAAACGCTTCGGCAGGCGTGAAACTGTACAAGAGCGTCGGCGACACGCTGATGCAGGGCGAGCCGATTTTCGAGATTCACGCCGAAAGCGAAACACAGCTCCAGACAGCACTCGAATACAGCAATTCTGCGCGACAGCTGATCCTCTACAAATAGGGGTCTTTGGTCGGACTACTTTGGTGTGTCCTTCGGAGCCACCTGGAACACTGCCCTGGCTCCTTTCTTCACATGATGAGGCCGCTTTTTAGTAATTGATTTCGGACTAGCCTGCTCGCTCCACTGCTTGGCACGGCTGATGCTGCCTCTCTTGGAAACTGAAAAAATCTGTCAGGAGGAAAGAACAATGGGTTTTCTTGAGAAATGGAGTCCATCAACAGACCTTGAGCGGCTGCGGCATGAGTTTGACGATCTGCTCGAACACTTCGGTTTTGACCGAGGCGAGTTCAAGGCGTGGCCTGCGGCGTCTAGTCGGCCAGCAATCGAGTCGTCGATCGACGGAGATAAGTTCGTCGTGCGTGTGGATCTGCCCGGAGTGAATGCCAAGAACATCGATGTGCAGGTTGTCAACGGCATCCTGACGGTGAAAGGAACGCGAGAGGAAAAGCGCGAATCGGACAAGGCTTCCGTGTACCGTCGTGAAATCCGGTACGGCTCGTTCGAACGGTCGATCAGCCTGCCGGAGGGAATTAAGGCAGACGATTTGAAAGCGGTGCATCGCGACGGCATGCTCGAACTCAGCGCCCCGTTACCCAAGGCGGCGGCGCCAGCCTCAGTCAAGATCCAGGTCGAGGAAAAAAAGCCGGAGGGTCAGAAGAAGGCGGCCTGAGGGCTGGAATGGGCAGCGTAGCGGAGTCTGCTACTATGGCAACGCGGATGAGCGCAAGTTAAAAAGATGGAGCCGGTTTTCTTTAGAATACTGTGCCCAATCGACTTCGAGCGTGACTCGATGGACGCGCTTGCGCTCGCCTGCCGGTTAGCGCAGCAGAACTCCGCTACGGTTTGCCTACTGAGTGTGGTCGCCATTCCGCCCCCCGCGGCGACCGCGTTGCCGCCGGTCCCGATCTTCCCTAATCCTGAGTTTGAAGAAGAAACCCGCCGCCGATTAGAGGCAATTGCGGAGGAAAGGCTAGGCGGAGTTTCACACGAGGTGTTCGTTGCCAGCGGGAACGCGGCGCATGAAATTCTCAAACTAGCTGCCGAACATAAAATCGACCTGATCGTGATGGGCACGCACGGTCGCACCGGCGTAAAGCACTTCCTGCTCGGAAGTGTCGCGGAGCGCGTCGTTCGCGAATCGCCGGTTCCAGTGCTGACAATTCATCCCAAGGCCGCTGAGTAATTCAGACGGTCTTTCGCTCGCCGGTCTTTGTATGTGCGGTCAAAACGGGTATCTGCGACTCTCTTACGACCTTCTCGGCGACACTGCCCAGGATCAAGTGACTCAAGGCCTTGCGGCCGTGCGTACCTATCACGATCAAGTCGGCATCGAGCGCGCGCGCCGTCTCGAGCACTCGCTCTGCCGGATCGCCGGTCAGGACAAGTGTTTCGTAGCGCACTGAAGCTGGAATCCGTTGCCGCGCAAGCCTTATAAGTTGCCCCTCTCTATCCTTCTCAAGGAACGGGTAAGGATCCATCGGCACCAACAGGTACAAGAATGTGAATCGGTACAAGAACGTATACACGCTGGCGGCGGGCGACGAACCGTTCTACGAATTTCTGAACGACAACTCGAGCATGGAGGCCCGGCCCGTCGACTACGTGAATGACCCGAGCATCATAGGACAGAACTATCTTGTGATCTCGATAAGCGCGTTTCTCGAGGTCGGACTCGATGGCGAAGTGAATTCCGAAGCGATCATGGGCAAGCAGTACAGCGCGCCCGGCGGCCAGTTGGATTTCGTGCGCGGAGCACAGCTATCGAAGGGCGGCAAATCGATTCTCGCCGCCTACTCGACCGCCGCTAATGCCAGCATCTCCCGAATCGTCCCGAAGATCGGAGGACCGACCACCGATCCAAGAACCGATACGCAGTATGTCGTAACGGAGTATGGGGTCACTTGCCTGACCGGCAAATCGACCGCGCAAAGAGCGGAAGCACTAATCGGGATAGCTCATCCAAAATTTCGCGAAGAACTTCATTTCGGTGCGCGGCAACTGGGTTATTCTGTGAGGTGATTACGGAGAAATGCAGGCTTTTCGTCATGCACTCCCGTAAGAACATATTTGCGTCCTTAAATTCGGGCTTAATTGATCTCTTCGCGCAGCGGTCTCATCTCTGAATGATCTCGTTGGTCGCCCTGACCACGTTCAGAAACGCATTCAGCAGGTCGCTGCTGGTGACGATGCCGACCAGCTTTCCTTCGGCGACAACTGGTATTCCGCCGATCTTGTGCTTCAGCATCAAACAGGCCGCGTCTTCGACCGTGTTGTGTGGCGTAACTGTGATGAGCGGAGTGCGCATCGCGGCCGTCACTCGTGTCGATTCCAGGTAACCGGTGTATTCGCGGAGGTCACGTTCAGTCACGATGCCTACGAGTCGCCCTTCATCCAGCACAGGCAGACGCCTGAAGCCGCCCTCGTCCATGAGGCACTTCGCCTTCGACAGCATGTCGTACTGGTCGATCGTGATCGGATCCGGAGTCATCAGGTTGATAATCTGCATCGCTTGCCTCCACGCGCTATTGGTCGTTTAAGAAGTGCAATTGGCTTGCCACAGATTCCGTGTGAGCCGCGCGGGAACTTTGCTGGTGGGTGCTACTCCGTTCGGCGCCACCGGATATCTGTGGTGTAGCGATCGGATGCAGATTTGCCGCTGCGATCCACGAAGACCCTGATCCGGCGCTATGGCACGCCATTGGCTATTGGAGCGACTACGGCGATCTGCCGGAACCCAAAGGAGCAAATTTATGGCTCATCAATTCAGCAGGATTCTTTGCCCGTTGGACTTCGACGATAACTCGATGAGAGCCCTCGACACCGCAGCACGGCTTGCTCGAGAAAACAACGGCACCGTCTTCGTATTGCACGTAGTTCCGCTGATAATCCCGGCGACTGGAATGCCGGTTTATGTGGATCTCTACAAAGACCAGGAAGAAATCGCCAAGACCAAGCTGCTCGAAATTGCGAACAAGCAGCTGTCCGGACTCAAGTACGAACTCTTGCTCCATACTGGTGAGCCGGCAGGTACTATCTTAAACGCTGAGAAGAAGATCTCCGCTGACGTGGTGGTCATGGCCACGCACGGGCGTCGTGGTTTCAAGCGCTTCTTCCTTGGCAGCATCGCCGAACTCGTCCTGCGCGAATCCACCTGCCCCGTTCTTGTTGTGCGCGGCACTCCGACTCAAAACGATCTGGTGGCAACTTGGATGACGAAAAACCCGGTCACCGCGACTCCGCACGAGAAGCTCTCCACAGTCGCGGCTAAGATGCACGCGGGTGGCTTTCGATGTGTCCCGATATTGGGTGACGGCGCGCCGGTGGGAATTGTGACCGACCGCGATATCCGCCAGTACAGCAATTTTCTGGATCAAACCGAGGCGTTCAAGGCTATGAGCGAGCCTTTGATAACTGTAACGCCGTCCACTCATATTCGAGAGGCTGCCCGCTTGCTGCGCGAGCGCAAGATTGGAGCGCTGCCGGTAGTGGAAGACGGCAAGCTCGTCGGCGTGATAACCACGGACGACGTGCTACAGGCACTTACACAGGCTGAGCACGCCGAGTAGTCGTTGGAGCAGGTAGATGGTGGACGCCGATCGACCTTCTTGCTCATTCTTTTAGCGCGGATTTGATCCACCTGCGAGTGGAATCTCAGAGGAGCGCGAAATTTGCCGAAGCGAGGTTATATTGCTGAGCCCTATCCGGAGCTCCCCGAGAATCTGGCCGAGCTAGCGCTAGACCTCCGGAACTGCTGGGACCATACGACCCATTCAGTTTGGAGCAAAATTGACCCGGAGCTTTGGGCACTCACACACAATCCCTGGCTGGTTCTGCAGACAGCGTCGCGAACAAGAATCGAGGAGCTGAACGCGGAGCCGAAATTCCGCACGGAAGTCAGCGATTTGCTGCGCAGTCAGCGCGACTCTTTGAAACGCCCGGCCTGGTTTCAGCACGCATACCCGAAATCGCCGCTCACCTGCGTCGCGTTCTTCAGCATGGAGTACGCTCTGAGCGAGGCGCTTCCAATCTATTCCGGTGGTCTGGGGAACGTCGCGGGGGACTTTCTGAAAGCCGGCAGCGACCTCGCCGTGCCGATCGTGGGAGTGGGGCTTCTTTATCAGCAAGGATATTTCCGCCAGATCATCGAAGCGGACGGCAGCCAGCGTGTGCTGAATCCATACAACGATCCGGGACAACTGCCGGTAACGCCAGTTCGTAAAGCGGACGGCGAATGGATCCGACTTAGCATCCAGTTGCCCGGGCACAAGGTGTGGCTCCGCGCCTGGGAAGTACGGGTGGGTCGGGTGAAGCTGTATCTGCTGGACAGCAATGACCCTGCGAACGAACCGGCTTATCGCGGTGTAACGAGCGAACTCTACGGCGGCGGACCGGAGTTGCGTCTGGAACAGGAATTGGTGCTTGGGATCGGCGGTTGGCGCCTGCTTCAGAGTCTCGGCATCAAGCCTGAGGTCTGCCATCTAAATGAAGGGCATGCAGCGTTCGTCGTGCTCGAACGTGCACGTAGCTTCATAGCGGAGAACGATGTGGCATTCGACGTCGCTCTTGCCGCGACCCGCGTAGGCAACTTGTTCACGACTCACACTCCGGTAGCGGCTGGATTCGATCGATTTGAGCCGAACCTGATTGGCAAGTACCTATCGCCATACGCGCGCGAACAACTGCACATCGATCTTTCCCGCCTGCTCGCATTGGGCCGCGAGCATCCCGACGATCAAGATGAACGGTTCAGCATGGCATACCTGGCGGTGCGCGGCTGCGGCGCGATCAACGGGGTGAGCCGCCTGCACGCAGTCGTGAGCCGCCGTATCTTCCAGTGCCTGTTTCCGCGCTGGCCTCAGCCCCAGGTGCCAATCGGCCATGTCACCAACGGCGTACACACCCCGAGCTGGGACTCAGCGGCGGCGGACTCTTTGTGGACAACAGCATGCGGCCCCGAGCGATGGCGGGGCACACTGGAAACCGTTGGAAGCGATATACGGTCCGTCGCCGACGCCGCTCTTTGGGAACTTCGCGCGACTAACCGCCTTGAGCTAGTTGGATACGTGCGCGAACGACTTGCTACGGAGCTGGCCGCACGTGGCGACGATCCAACGATCGCGCAGTCCGTATTCGACCCGAATACTTTGACCCTCGGATTTGCGCGCCGATTCACGTCGTACAAGCGTCCTAATCAGCTCCTTCATGATCGGGAGCGGCTTGTCCGCATTCTCACCAACCCCGATCGGCCGGTTCAATTGGTAATCGCCGGCAAGGCCCATCCAGATGACAAACCGGGTCGGGCGATGGTGCAGGAGTGGGTGCAATTTGTTCAGCATCCCGAGGTGCGACGTCACGCCGTCTTTCTCAGCGACTACGATCTTTTGCTCGCTGAGCGGCTTGTCCAGGGCGCGGACCTGTGGCTCAACACTCCGCGCCGTCCATGGGAAGCTAGTGGAACCAGTGGGATGAAAGTACTCGTCAACGGCGGGCTCAACCTCTCGGAACTCGACGGATGGTGGGCCGAAGCCTATTCACCAGAGGTCGGATGGGCGCTTGGAGATGGGAACGAGCACGACGAAGACTCCGCTTGGGATGCGGCTGAAGCCGACGCGCTGTACAAAATTCTCGAGCAGCAGGTCGTTCCCGCTTTTTATGACCGCGATCATCTAGGAATTCCAACTCGATGGGTGTCGACGATGCGCGAGAGCATGGTTCGCCTGACGCCGCAGTTCTCAGCCAATCGCGCCATACGTGAGTACACCGACAGCTACTACGTCGCCGCGGCGACGGCTTACCGTGAGCGTGCCCGCGACCACGGCGCATCCGCTCAGTCCCTACTTGCCTGGAAGACAGGTCTCTCACAGCATTGGGCAAATGTGCGATTCGGTGATCTCCAAATCACGACGGCCGACGGAACGCATCATTTTCACGTCCAGGTCTATCTCGGCGATTTAACGCCCGAGCAGGTGCGCGTGGAACTCTACACAGAATCTCCGGATGGCAGGTCGATGCCGTGCCAAATGACTCAGGGAAATCCGCTGCCCGGTTCCGCGAAGGCATTCACCTACAGCACCGACGTTGCGTCATCGCGCCCGGCCAGCGATTACACCCCCCGAGTCATAGGGTGCCATCCCGGCGCAAGCATTCCTTTGGAAGACTCCCACGTTCTGTGGTTCCGCTAGGCGCTTCTCACGATCAGAAGACAATCAGTGGTTTCATGACGCCATCGAGTTTCTTGTCCATCAGCTCGAATGCTTTATCGAGAGCACGAAACTCAAAAGTATGGGTCGTCATCCTGGTCGGATCGACCCGCCCCGTTTGAAGCAGGCGAATAAGGCGCTCCATACGTAATCGTCCGCCTGTGCAAAGACCGGTGCGGATGGTTTTTTCCGCCATGCCCACGCCCCAATCCAAGCGCGGAATTGAGACGTAGTCGCCCTTGCCGTGGTAGCCAGCGTTGGAGATCGTGCCGCCGGGTTTGGTCACCTTGATGGCGTTCTGGAGAGTCAGCTCGCTCCCCAAAGCCTCGATTGCGGAATCCACGCCTACTCCATTCGTCAGTTCCATGATTCTAGCAACCGCGTCTTCTTTAGTGTGATCGACAATCGCGTCGGCGCCATAGGCACGTGCCAGATCTTGTCGTTCGGGTACGGAGTCGACGCCGATCACAAGGCCTGCGCCGCGCAACCTCGCACCCGCGACAGCCATCAAGCCAACAGGGCCCAGCGCGAACACTGCTACGGTTCCTCCAATCGGAATTTCGGCATTCTCAGCTGCCATGAATCCGGTCGACATCATGTCGCAACAGTACACTGCCATCTCATCTGGGACGTCGGGCGGAATCAGGGCCATGTTTGCGTCGGCCTCATTGACGTGAAAATACTCGGCGAAGACACCGTCCTTGACGTTGGCGAACTTCCAACCCGCAAGCGCTCCGCCTGACTGCGAGGAATGACCAGCTTGAGACGCGAGGTCGCCCCAATCGGGAGTGATCGCGCCCACGACCACGCGGTCGCCAGGCTTGAACAACCTGACTTCCGTACCGACTTCATGAACCACGCCAACGGCCTCATGGCCCAGAGTTAGGTTTTGGCGAGGTCCGATAGCTCCATGGACGGTGTGCGAGTCCGAAGTACAGATCAATGCCCTTGTAGTCTTGATAACTGCGTCGTTCGGTCCCGGCTTCGGGATAGGCTTGTCCATGAACCCGACAGCATCCAACTTCTTCATGACGAACGCTTTCATTGCGATAGATTACCTTAAACAGCGGGATGGAGGCGGACGCGTCCGCGATTGATCGACAAGTGCACTTCGAGCACCAACTCTCTCAGCTTGTCATTTTTCCCACCGCGCAAGGGTCGCGCCGCCTCGCAGGCAAGATCGTCGAGCGTGAGCAGACCAACCAGGATACCGTTCCGGTTGACTACCGGAACGCGCCGCGTTCGGTGCTGCCGCATCAGCTGAGCCGCTGAATCGAGGTCGTCTTCAGCTCCGCAACACACCGGCGTTCGGGCCATGGCTCCTTCGACCGGCAAATCCGTCAGGGGCTTGTTCTGGGTGTACGCGGCCATGCAAACGTCACGGTCGGTCAGAAAGCCGACGGGTCTCCCTTGGTCGTTGACCACTGGAACCGCACCGCAAGGAGTGTCCCACATTATTTGCGCCGCTTTATTGAGCGGGTCGCGTGGGCCGCAGATTTTAACGTCACGATTCATGATCTGTTCGACTTGCATCGCCGTCCCTCCGCAAAAAGCGAACTCGACCCTTTAACGAGCATCACCCGTGCCACTGATGAATCCCTGATTGGAGGGGAGACGACTGTTACCTAAGGCGTCATCGAGATTGCTCGATGGTGCATTTGGACACATGAACATTGAGTTTCAGCTCGATGCCAGCGCCTCGGAACCGCTTATCAGGTCGAGGATTTCAGTGGTCACGGAATCCTGACGGAGGCGCTGCATCAGTTTTGTGAGCTCGCTGGATTTGTTCCGGATATTCTGATGAGCGGCTTCCATCGTGCGAAAGCGGGTCGAGTTCTCGCTGAAGAATGATTGCATCGCGGCATTCTCGAGCGTCGCAAAAAAATACTCGTCCACTATGTCATCGAAGAGGCGCTGCGGCCGAAGGTTGATGATTGGCGGCAACTGGGTCGAAGACTTTTGCACCACTGGCACTTCAAGCGGCAGGATGCGATGCCGCTCGACGCTCGGGAGCTGCGCTCCGGCGTGCTGCGCATACACGACCTCGACGCCTGCGATATGGCCCTCGCTGAACATCCGATAGAGTTCCGCCGCGACCCGGCGTGCGGCGCCGGTGACTCCTGTACAGTGCGTCGCCATCGGCAATATCAGGTCCGGACTCAATCCGCGCTCGCGAAAGATCTGGGCGCCACGGGTTCCGACTACAATTAGTGCGAGCCTGCCGACGCTGGCCGATCTCGCACGTTCAGCTTCCCGCAGTAGATGCTCGTTGAAGCCTCCGCACAGTCCGTGTTCCGCGCAGAAGATGACCAGTCCCGATTTGTTTGGTCGCTCCGTGACTTCGATCGCGACATCAGGCGGTAGCAACGTTGCCGCCTCGGACAAGGCCTCGCGAATCTGCTGGGAGTAATCGCGGATCGCTTCGAGCGACCTGAGCGCTTGCTGCATCTGCGAGGCGGCCATCGCCCGAATCGCGGCAACAATCTCGCGCAGCTCGTTGAGCGAAGTGATTCGGGTAGCGGTCTCGCGTTCTTGCGCCATCGAGTTATCGCTTGACCGCAGTGGCGTCGGGCTGATTCAACCGTTCCACCAGCGCGCCGATGGCCGTTACGATCGCAGCGCGTGTATCCGGTTCCAACTCTCCGTCCGAGTTGATTCGACGCATAGGTTCCGCCGCATGCTGGTTCAGCCAGTCGCCGAGCTTCGACTGGAGCTCGCTGACCTTGTCGAGCGGAAGCCGATCGAGCAAGCGCTCGTCGATTGCCACCAGCAATGCCACCTGATGGGCGACTGACAGCGGTGCGAATTGCGGCTGCGTGAGGACTGCGCGGATTCGGCGCCCGTGCTCGATTATTTGGCGCGTGCGCTCATCCACCATCCCGCCAAAGCGCGTAAAGATTTCCAGTTCGAGGAACTGCGTGTATTCGAGGCGGAGATTTTCTGCCAGCCGGCGCATCGCATGCGACTGCGTCTTGCCCCCAACCCGGGACACGCTCTTGCCGACATTGACGGCGGGCTTTTGTCCTTCGTGAAACAGTCGCGGCTCGAGCACGATCTGTCCGTCGGTGATCGAGATCAGGTTGGTTGGAATATACCCCGACAGATTGCCTTCCTCGGTCGCGGCCAGTGGCAATGCAGTCAGCGACCCGCCGCCGCGCTCCCGATTGAGCTTGGCTGCGCGTTCGAGCAGCCGCGAATGGATATAGAAGATGTCGCCGGGGTAGGCTTCGCGTCCCGGCGGATTTCTGAGCAGCAGCGACAGCTGCCGATAGATCACCGCGTGCTTGCTCAGATCGTCGATGATCAGCAGCGCATCGCCGCCACGTTCAGAGAAATACTCAGCCATCGTGCATGCAGCATACGGCGCCAGCCATTGGATGCCGGGCGGATCATCCGAAGGCGCAAATACGAAGATGCATCGCTCCGGCGCGCCGTACCGCTTGACCGCATCGATCACCTGGCTAACTGACGAGGTCTTCTGTCCGACGGCGCAGTACACGCAAACCACGCCGGTGTCGCGCTGATTGATCATCGTGTCGATCGCGATGGCGGTCTTCCCAGTCTCGCGATCGCTGATGATCAGTTCGCGCTGGCCACGGCCCAGCGGCAGCATCGCATCGATGACCAGCAGGCCGGTATTGAGTGGAGTGTCTACGAAATCGCGATCGACAATCGCCGGCGCCGGCCGCTCGACCGGCTCAACTCCGGCCGCTTCGATTTCCGGACCTCCATCCACCGGAACGCCGAGTGCGTTCACGGTTCGGCCGAGCAACTGGTCGCCCACCGGCACGCTTGCGACGGAACCAGTCCCACGCACCAGGTTACCCGCCCTGATTCCGCTGTCGTCGCCGAGCATGGCGCATCCGATCAAATCGGGGTCGAGTGTCAGGACGATTCCGACGACCGGCTCTCCGCCATCCGATCGTTCGAACAGCAGCAGTTCGCCAAGCCGCGTTTCGGGCAGCCCGCGTACGCTGGCAACATTATCTCCAACTCGTTCGACTCGGCCGATCAAGTCGAGGCGCGGCTCAGCCTTTAGCTGACCGAGCAGTTCGCTCGCCGTGCTCAGACGATTCTTTACTGATTCAGCCAGGGTGCTCATTGCGATTGATCGCCTTGGCAGCAACGGTCAGCGCGTCGCGCCAGTTGAAACGAAGAATTGCGCTCGGCAAAGCGATCTCGGCGCCTGCGATAAGCGCCGGATCGATGTTGAAGGTTATTCCTGCCGCGCGTCCGATTCGCTTCGCGAGCTGCTCGCGCCATTCGGCCTCTTCTCGGGCGTCGAGCGGATGAGCCGTGGTGACCACCATCGGAGTCTGGTCGAGATGGGAAACGAGCGCGGTCCTCTCCGGCGGCGGGAGACGGTCCAGATAATCCAGCACGCGGGTCATGAATGCGTGCTCGATCGAAGGAAAGGTCAGTTCGCGCAGCAGCCGTTCGGCGAGCTTCACTGCGAGATCGATCGTCTGGGAAAACAATTCTTGCGTGGCAGCGGTGCGTTCTTCATTGAGCTGTGCCGCGGCCTGAGTCCGGATCTTCTCCGCATCGGCGTGAGCCTCATCGATCAGCTTCTTACGTTCGGCGGCCAATTGCGCGCGCTGTTCTTCAATCGCCTTCTGGCGCTCAGCCTCGATTCCCGCCCGTTGCGCCTGAACGTCGCGCTGCATGTCGAGTGCCTTTTGTTTTTCAGCCGCCGCTTCCGTCATGCCACGCGCAATCTCCTCCTTGCGCCTGGCGACGATCGCGGTGACCGGCTTGAAGAGAAAGCGCCTCAGCAGCCAGATCAGGATGAGAAAATTGATCGCCTGCAGCGCGAAAGTCCACCAACTGAATTTCATCGCGCGAAAGGATTGGCAAAAAGCAGCAGCAAGGCGACCACCAGGCAGTAGATTGCCATCGTTTCAATCATGGCCAGACCAACAAACAGGGTGCGCGACAATGAGCCGGCGGCCTCGGGCTGCCGCGCGATACCTTCCATCGCGGCCGTGATTGCGCGGCCTTCGGCGAGTGCCGGCGAGATCGAGCCGACGGCGACCGCAACCACCGCGCCGATTATGCTGAGCATTTGAACCGTCATCTACTTTCGTCCTCCATCATTTCTCGATTGCACCAATGCCCCCGCCGATATAGACCGCGGCCAGGACGCTGAATATGTAGGCCTGCACTAGGCCGACCAGAATTCCGAATGCCATGAATGGAATTGGCACCAGCAAACCTGCCAGCGCGAGCACGATCGCGACGATCAGCTCCCCGCTCATGATATTTCCGAATAAGCGCATCGCGAGCGAAAACGATCGCGTCAATTCAGACAGGATGTTGAACGGCAACATGATTGGATTCGGCCGCAGATAACCTCTCAGGTAAGCACCCAGACCTTGAATGCGCACGCCGTAGTAGTGCACGGAAAGAAAAACTATCGCGGCCAGCGCGGCCGGCGTTTCGATCGACGCGGTCGGCGCGCTGACTCCGGGGACGATCCCGCAAAGATTAGCGACCACAAGAAAGATAAACAGGGTTCCGAGCATCGGCAGAAATGGGGCGGCGTCGCGATTCAGCAGCGCAGCGATCTGCTCTTCGATTCCGAGCACAACGGTTTCGATCATCGCTTGCCATCCGCCGGCGTCAACGCGGAACTTCCGCGTCACGATCCAGCTTGCAACCGTCATCGCCGCCATCAATCCCCAAGTGGTTACGACCGTGCGGCTGATCGGGATGATGCCGATGTGAAAGAGGATCACACTCTCAAGCGGCGAATGGTTCATAAATTCTTCGCCAGCGCGAGCCGATTGCGATTGACTGAAATCGTCCGTATTGCAAGGAATCCCGCAAAGCACGCGAGTAACGGCATGGCGCCTTGCTTGGCACAGAGCGTGAATGCTGCGACCGCGACGACAATGCGCGCGAGATGGAGCAGCAACGAGCTCGGTCCCGCTCCATTGTCAGCGTAGAGACGGACGTTCCATCCGAGCGCGGCAAAATAAGCCACGCCGATCGAGGCGCCGATTACAGCATAAGGCACGATGCGCGAAACGATTACTTCGATCATTCGCTGCTCATCCTCTTCCAAACTGCCCAGTAGCCCAATGCGGCGCCAAGAAAGACCAGCGCCGCGCTCCAGAACACGCCGCTATCGAACGTGCGATCGAGCCAGCGTCCAACGAACGCGCCGACCAGAATCGGTGCGACGATCGTCCATCCGAACCGCCCCATCATCGCGAGCGCGCGGCCCATCGGCCATTCCCCGGTCCTCAACCAGCGCTCGCGCAGGCTATGCGCCCGCTCAACGGCTTTTTCCATTTCGCGTTCGTCGGCCCTCAACTCGTGATCATGCTCTTGATCGGTTGCCACGATAACTCGCGTGCGGTCACTTTAGTGGTTCACTCTTGAGCGGTTGATCAGCCGGGCGCAGGTAGCGATAGATTTGCCGAATTGCGGCCTGCTCCAAGCCGAGTGCTCCCGAACGGGCCGAGCGTTCGGCCTCGAAGTTATGCGCCATCTTGGTGAGAATTTCGCCCCGCAAATGGCCGAGGTCGTCGCTTACGACCGCTTCGCGGGTAGCTATCTCCACGAACTTGCCCTCTCGGACGCGCAGCACCCCTCCCCGCACGGCGACGTAATGCTCGCCGCCGCCGTTGCGCCATCTCACGACGCAGATTGAAAGCGTGGTGAGAAAATCCGCATGGCCCGGTTCGATACCAAAGGCGCCGCTTTGATCCTCGGCGCGAACGTGGCGAACCGAATCTTCATCGACCGCGATCGAAGTGGGTGTTGTGACTATCAGCCTCACCGAGTCATTGCCGTGCCTTGCTTGCAGCGATCTCCTTCCGCCGAGCATCCTCGAAAGTTCCGACCATGTAAAATGAGCTCTCAGCCCATCCGTCGCCTTCACCGGCAAGAATCGCGCGGCAGCCCTGGATGGTGTCCGCGATAGTAACCGATTTTCCCGCAATCCCGGTGAATTGCTCAGTGACGAGAAAGGGCTGCGTGAGGAAACGCTCGAGGCGGCGGGCGCGGGCCACGATGCGCCGGTCCTCCGCGCTCAGTTCCTCGACGCCGAGCAACGCGATGATCTCCTGGAGTTCCTTGTAGCGTGCGATCGTTCGGCGCACTTCCTCGGCGACCGCATAATGCTCTTCGCCGACGATTAGCGGATCGAGCAGGACCGAGGTTGACGCCAGCGGATCGATAGCTGGATACAGTCCTTCCGCCGCCATATCGCGCGAGAGAACAACCGACGAGTCCAGATGGCGAAATGTTTCGACCACCGCCGGGTCGGTGAAATCATCGGCGGGCACGTAGACCGCCTGGATCGCGGTGACCGATACGCCTGCCACCGAGGCGATTCGCTCTTCGAGTTCGGCTATCTCAGTCGCAAGCGTCGGCTGGTAGCCGACCCGCGAGGGCAAGCGCCCTAGCATCCCCGACACTTCTGAGCCTGCCTGCACGAAACGAAACACGTTGTCCATCAGGAGCAGCACGTCGCTTCTCATCACGTCGCGAAAATATTCGGCGATGGTCAGCGCGGTCATGCCAACGCGCCAACGCGCGCCCGGCGGTTCGTTCATCTGTCCGAAGACGAGCGCAGTGCGGCTCAGCACGCCCGATTGCCGAAGCTCGGCGAGCAGCTCGTGGCCTTCGCGAGATCGCTCGCCGATGCCCGCGAACACGGAGATGCCCGAATACTTTTCGACTGTGCTTCGAATCAGTTCCATGATGAGAACAGTCTTGCCGACGCCCGCGCCGCCGAACATGCCGGCCTTACCACCGCGCGCGAGCGGAGCAAGCAGGTCGGCTACTTTGATGCCGGTACGAAAGATCTCGCGCTTGTGATCCTGGTGACTGATCGTGGGCGAGCTGCGATGAATCGGCCAGCGGGGTGCGCTCGTGTCGATTGGCCCGAGTCGATCGATCGGAGCACCGACCGCATTGATAAGACGCCCGAGCACCTTTTCCCCCACCGGAACACTGATGGGTCCGCCACGGTGCGCGATCGCGCCCCGGCGCAGGCCCGATGTATTCTCCATCGCGACGGCACGGACGGTGCGAAGATCGAGATGCTCCTGGATTTCGGCGATCAAGGCGGCCCGTCCGTCCAGATCGATCATCATTGCGTCATTGATTGCCGGCAAAGGTCCGTCGGCGAACTCGACGTCGACGACCGATCCTCGAACGCGCGTGACGGTTCCCTGGCCATTCTCGGTTTGAGCTTTCGAATTGTCTGGGAGTTGATTCATGCTGCCGAGCCCGCACGCGCAGGGTAAGGTAGCAGTCACTCCTAGCGGACGGTGAGTACCGGACACGCCGCTCCCCTGACTACCTGTGAGGCGACGCTTCCCAGTAGCAAGTGCGCAACGCCCCTTCGCCCGTGCGTGCCCATCACAATGAGGTCGCAGCCGAGTCCCGATTGAATACTGATGACTCGTTCAGCCGCGTCGCCCGTCGTAACCAGGAGCTGGGGGTGAATATCGTCGAGACGTTGCACTGCAATCGCTTCGAGTTTCTGCCGGGCGGCCTTTTCGGCCTTAGCCCGGCCGCCCGTTGGAATCGTGAGTGTCGGACAGACATGCAACAGATAGAGCTCCGTACCAATTTCAGAGGCTAACTGCGCCGCGAGATCCAACGCCTTGAGGGACCCTCGTTTGAAGTCAATTGGGCACAGGACGGACCTGAATATTTTCTTAACCCTCCGGCGCTGAGTTGCGGCTCGTTCCTCGGCCTTGTGGCGCAGCTTGGCCAGAAGTTCACGATCTCTTTGGGCGGCCCACTGGTCCTCGCGTGCCCGCCCCACCTCTCGAAGTTTATCTCCGAAGCGATCCTTTTCGTCTGAAGGCATGATTTATTCTGAAGTCTTTCCCGAATTCCCCGAACGCCGGCTTACTTCTTGTCACTTGAGAATTTCACATACGAATGCGTTCCTTCGCGCGAGGCGTGGGAACCCACAATTTGAATTGACTGAAGGTAATGGATTATATGGGCGACGCTATCACTCACTTGATTGGGGTTTCCGCTGCCCTCGGGATTCTGCCACATCTCCCATCCCCAAACTGGCATGTCGCGAGGGCCATGAGCCTTCACGTCGGCCCGGCCGTCCATGAATCGCGCTATCTGG
>NZ_JBAUYR010000018.1:0-1816 GCF_049584895.1 Binatus sp. (SeqCode) | reverse complement strand
CATGATGCCGATATTGCGCACCCGTTCTATTGGTGTCTGACGAGCCATCTAAAAAAACTCGGTATTACCAGCGGTAGTGGGCGAACGCCTTGTTGGCATCCGCCATTCGATGTGTGTCTTCGCGCTTCTTGACTGCGCCGCCGCGATTGGCGGCAGCGTCGAGGATTTCGGCCGCCAGCCGCTCTTCCATCGACTTCTCGCCACGCCCGCGCGCAGCAGTGACCAGCCATCGCATCGCGAGTGAGTTGCGCCGCGCAGGTCGCACTTCACTTGGGACCTGATAGTTGGCGCCGCCGACCCGCCGCGAGCGAACCTCGACTGCGGGGCGGACGTTGTCGAGCGCGCGCTTGAACACGACCAGGCCGTCTTCTTTCGAGCGCTCGGCCGCGAGATCGAGCGCGTGATAAAAAATCTGCTCAGCCAGCGACTTCTTGCCCCGTTCCATCACGATGTTCATGAACTTCGCGACGGTGCGGTCGTGATACTTGGGATCCGCTGGAATTTCGCGGACGCGTATTTGTCCTTTGCGCGACATATAACTCTACTTATTGCTTCACTTGGGTTTCTTCGACCCGTATTTCGAGCGGCCCTTGCGCCGCTCCTGCACGCCGATCGAATCCAGCGTGCCGCGAATCACGTGATAGCGGACGCCCGGCAAATCGCGCACGCGACCGCCACGAATCAGCACCACCGAATGCTCCTGCAGGTTGTGCCCGACTCCTGGAATGTAGGTGTTCACCTCGATCCCGTTGGAGAGCCGCACCCGCGCTACTTTTCGGAGCGCGGAGTTCGGCTTCTTTGGCGTCGTCGTCTTCACCTGCGTGCATACACCACGCTTCTGCGGCGAGCCTTCGAGCGCGCGCGCCTTGGTCTTGAAGGTCTTCTTCACGCGGGCTCGTCGGATCAATTGATTTATCGTCGGCACTTAAGTCTTCCCAATCTAATCATTCCCGTTCGCTTCGCGAGGCGCACGCCTTCGACGCCCGCCGATAACTCTGAGACCGCTCGGCGCTGGCTTCGCAGCCGGCCCGGTTTTTCGCCGGATTGCCCCCGGTGGGGCGCGGTGTTCAAACAAACCCCCCAAGGACACTTATGCCCTTGGGGGAAACATCATTATGTACGGGACCCAGCGGCCCGTGTCAATCTCCACCCGGTGCGGCGACGGCGGCGAGCTCGGGTTTTTCCACTTCTTCTTCCGCCGCAGCGCCTTCGACCTTCACCACCATCGCGTTGTACGAGTTCATGCCGGTGCCGGCCGGGATCAGGCGTCCCATGATCACGTTTTCCTTGAGCCCAACCAGCCGGTCAACTTTGCCGTTGATGGCCGACTCGGTCAGCACGCGGGTGGTCTCCTGGAACGATGCCGCCGAGATGAAACTCTCGGTAGACAAAGACGCCTTTGTGATTCCGAGCAGCAGCGGCTCCGCGATCGCAGGCTCTCCGCCGCGCGTCAGCACGCGTCCGTTCTCTTCGTCGAAGCGCCACTTCTCGACCTGGTCGCCGACCAGGAACGGCGTGTCTCCTACTTCCTTGATTCGCACGCGACGCAGCATCTGGCGCACGATCACTTCGATATGCTTGTCGTTGATGCGCACGCCCTGCAGCCGGTAGATTTCCTGGATTTCGTCGACCAGGTATTTCGCCAGCGCCTTTTCGCCGAGAATGGTCAGGATGTCGTGCGGGTTGGACGAGCCTTCCATCAACGGCTCGCCCGCTTTCACGATATCGCCTTCGTGCACCGCGATATGCTTGCCCTTCGGAATCAGGTACTCGCGCTTCTCGCCGATCTCAGGAGTGACTTCGACCTTGCGCTTGC
>NZ_JBAUYR010000017.1:0-66967 GCF_049584895.1 Binatus sp. (SeqCode) | reverse complement strand
CCTGGCAGGTTCCAACAGAAACGAAGAGCCGGGATTCTTCGCTCCGCAGACTCCGCTCTGAATGACAGAAGGCAAAGAGTAAGCGGTCGTGGAGTCGTGATGTGGCCCAGAACCCTCACCGCTGGCCGCGATGCGGCCAGCCGCCTCTCCCGTAGAGTAACGGGCGAGGTAAGAGTCGACGCCGCCCCAAAAGAAGTTCTAACAGGGACGAAGTCCCGCATCTTAACACTGGGTGCAGGGCTCAGCCCTGCCCAAGGAAGCGTGAAACCCACGGCGGGTTTCACATTCAATAAAGTGATTTCTCTCCGCGCTTTATTCTTTGCGACACACGTAAATCGCGGCTGGTTTGCCGAGCACTGACACGCGGATGATTTTGCTCGGCGCGATCTTGCGCGTGCGCTCGAGGTCGCGCATCAGCCGCCACTCTGCGGTCAACATCACCATAACGCCACCGCTCTTGAGCACGCGCGCGAACTCCCTGAACCACAGTGGATACAGCTTTCGATTCTCGCCGTGCGATCCGTAGCGCAATCCCCACGGCAGGTTGGTGACGATTTTATCTACACTCGCATCGCCGAGCGGGAGTGCGCCGGCATCCCAGTTCTCGAGCTGGATAGGCTTGTAGCGCTCGCCGACGTTGACCCGAGCCGCCGCGAGCGCGGCCGCATCGCGATCGCTGCCGAGCAGCATCGCGTACCGCCCCATGTGCGCCCGCTCGATCAGTATCGTGCCCGCGCCACAAAACGGATCGAGCACGACGTCGTCCTCGCGCGGCTCGGACAGCCATGCGAGCGCCGCGGCACTCGACGCGCGCAGTGAAGCCGGGCGATGGGCCGTTTTGTACTCGCGATGCCGCATCCTGTCGTCGCTGAGCCGCACTGTCAGAAAGAACTCCTCGTCGATCATCGTCGCCCACAGCTCGACGTCGGCGTCTTCTTCTTCCAGCCGCCAGGTATGATCGTCGCGCTCGAGAATCCCGCGCTCGACGGCGCGCTGAAAATCGACGCGTCGATATTCATGCTCTCCCGCCATCCTGGCGATCACGCGGAACTTGAGCCTGCGGCCGGCGCGCGTCCCCGGCGAGACTCTGACGCGCGCGGCCAGCGCAGGCTCGACCAGCGGCGCCTCCCGCGACGCGCCGCGAATCCTGTCCAGCTCCTTGTTCTCAGGCCCGATACCGGCGCGATAGCCGGCCAGACCGAACAGGTCCTCAGGCGTGCGCAGCGTGCCGAGCTTGTCGGCGACCGGCGCGAAGAAAATTGTCATGCCGGCGCGGTCGGGCACCACCCGACGCGTGATCTCTCTCGCGCCGCGGATTCGTCCCGCGATTTCGTCCGCCGCGATTCCCTCGAACCCAGGCTGCGTATGCGCGATGTAGAGATTTGGCCCGAATCTTATCGGATGCGGCTGCGCGCGCTCCGGCAACGCAGGCTTGCGCTCGCGCGCGGGTCGATAGGTCTGGCGCGCGCTACTCACGTGCGGGCAGTGCTACTTCGAGCGCGACAGGTACTCTTTGGTCTCGGTGTTGATCGTGATCGTGTCGCCCTCGGCCACGAAATGCGGCACGTTGATCACCATCCCGGTCTCGAGCGTCGCCGGCTTGAGCGTATTGTTCACGGCCGCTGTCTTCATTCCGGGGTCGGTCTGCACCACCTTGAGCGCGACCGTCTTCGGCAACGTGACGTTGAGGGGCGTGGTCTCGTAAAACTCGACTTCGACTTCGAGATTCGGCGTCAGGAATCCGACTACGTCCTCGATCAGATCCTTGGGGATCGTGATCTGCTCGTAGTTCTCGGTGTTCATGAAATGGAAATCGTCGCCGTCCTGGTAGAGGAACTGCATCTTGCTCTGATTGAGGATGACGCGCTCGACGCGATCTTCCGAGCGGAACCGGTTTTCGGTCTGCGACCCGGTCTTGACGTTGCGCAGCTTGGTCTGCACCATCCCGCGCCAGTTGCCCGGCGTGATATGCGTGATCGTCATGATCCGCCAGAGGTCTTTGTTGTACTCGACGATCATACCCGGGCGCAGTTGCGTCGCTTGAATCAGCATTGCTTGGACACTCTCGATAAGAACGAAGGTTAAGAAGGGAATTCTACGCAAGCCCACGCCGCGCGGCAAGTTCGCGATTGAGTTCGGTACTGTCTTAGTTCGGGGCTGTTTTTCTGAATTTCAAATTGCGAATGCCTTATCATCGTGAAGTGGGCGTGTTGGGCGGCTTCCGCATATTTCCTTCGCAGCAGGATTCAACGTCGCCCGACTTAATGTCCTTGCATACCCCGGTCGCTTGAAACGGACTGCCTGTGTGATCCGTGCAACTACAGTGCGAGAAACAGTCAGAGTCTGACTTACACCAAACAGTCGCGCACGGCGGATCGTAGCCGGGTCGGCCAATAACTTCCGGTGGGGGCGAAGGCGTTGCTGGCTGCGCAAATACGGGCTGGACAGCACCGGGTAAATACCAGCCCACGAGCGCGAGCGCGGCGGCATGGCGAGATTTCATCGCGCGCACTAGTGAAACAGTTTGCTGTACCACGGCTTCGACGGAGGCGGCGGCGGGTATCCATACGGATACGGATTCGGCGCGTACGGATTGTAGCCGGGAGCATACGGATTCGCGTAGGCGTACGGATTCGGCCGGTAGTACGGCGAGGGCGGATACGCTCCGTACGGCGAAGGATACATCGGCGGATTGTTGTACACGTTCATCCCGGCGCCGCCGCCGGTTGTGTCGATCGACGCCTCGATGAAATCGTTGCCGTTGCCGTAGGCGCGAATCCTCGCGTCACTGCCCGCCGGCATCGGGAACGTTAGATCGAACCCGCTGTATCCCGATGGGCTCACCGAAATCGTCTTGACCAGCCGCCCGTTGACGTAAATGCCCGCATGACGCACGCCCGGCCCCGCGATCTGCCCGACCACTTCGACATTTCCCGGCGCCGACAATGATTCTTCGGCGTCGATCACGTTGATCTGCACGTTGGTCAGCGGCCCGAGCGACGAGTTCGCAGCTATGTGTCGGCGCGACGGCGAGAGCGCATCGCCCGGCCGCGCAATCTCGGCCGTATTGTTGCCCTTGGAGGGTCCCGCCGACGCGAGCGGACTGTCTGCCAGCGGGCCCGCCTCGCCGCCTGACGCGCTCGCGCCCGGGTCGACTTCAATCATTTCTTCACTGCCCTTCATCGGGCCGATTGCCGCGGGGTCCGGCGTAACCAGCGCCTGCGCCTCGCGCCCATAGACGTCAGCCACGCGAATCGATTGCGTCGGCGACGGCTGCTCGATCGAGAAGTCGAAGTTAACCCGCTGATCGCCCGGCGTACTCGCGACGTCGATATCTTTGCTCTTGGTGTCGCCGTCGAAAATTCCGGCCGACTTGAGGTCAGTACCTTCAAAGAAGCCTTTCACCCGCACCGTTCCGCCCTGGAAGACCCGCGATGCGATCTCGATCTTCGGCGCAGCGGGCATCGCTTCACCGGCTGGAGGCGCGACCGACGCATGCGACACCGGCACCTCACTGCTCGCTACTGGCCCTTTCGACGCGGGCACCTGTTTTTCAAGCGCCGCGATTTTTTCTCTGATGTCGGTCCACTGCTGCGGATACTGACCGCCCGCGATTTTCGCCGCGGCTTCTATCCGGTCGCGATCGCTGAGTATCGATGCCATTGCGCCACTCGCGCTTGCATTGTCATGCACACCCAGAGCCGACGACAGCGTTTGCGCATCGCCAGCCAGGCTTGCCGCGGGCACTAGGATTGGACCGGGCTTGGGGGACGACGCATTGATCGCATTGAGCATCGCAAACGCGCGATCGCTCAATTCAAGCGCCTGCGCCTGAGCGTCTTGTGCGAAAGATTGGCGCGGCCCAATTCCGACCGCGACCAGCGCGACCAAACAAATCGCCGCCCAGGTCCGCCCGCAGACAGATCCGATACGCGCTACACGCGCGACGGTTCGATGCGCGATGAAATTGATCACCCCTCTCGACCTACAGGGCTACGGCGTTTCCCGGTAGCGTTCCGCCGTTTGCTTAATCCGACGCGAGAGTTTCAGAAAGAGCTCTCCCTCGTCATAGATGAAGAGCGCAAGAGCCGCGCCGGCACCGACAATCAGACCGAGGATAAATGCGCCCATAAGTTTCCGCCCCTCCGGATAATCGCGATTATATTCAAATTGGCGCCGCTAAACCTACCCGAAAAAACAACCAGTAGTGCTACTGGTTTACTCGGCGAAATTGGTCCCTTTCCCTCGAGCGATAGGGTCTTGCCGCCGATACGCAGCGCCGCCTCGTTGTAGTATCTTGATCAGTCGTGCCTCATCTCGAAACATCCGATCGTCCGAATGCGGGCGTCCTCCCACTCGACGGCCGATTACTCGTGCGCGTGACCGGTGACGATCGCGCCTCGTTTCTTCACGGGATGTGTACCGCTGACGTAAAAGGCGCCCGCCCCGGTGCCGTCCTGCCTACGCTGTTTCTCACCGAGCATGCGCACGCGATCGCCGATGCGTTCATCTGGGTGACGCCTGACGCGCTCATCCTCGACATCGACGCAGAAGCATGGACGCGCACCCGCGCGCATCTCGAAAAATTACTGGTCGCTGACGATGTGGAATTCGAGGACGCGGAGGACCTCGCCATCATCGACGTCGAAGGGCCTGCCTCCCTAGACGCGACCGGCGCGGCGTCGCTCGCTGCGTGGAGCTTCATCGAGACCGCCGGCTCATTCGTCGGCAACCTGCCTCGCTACGGCGGACCGGCAGCATCAGTGATAGCTCCGCGCAATTCTATCGATTCGACCATCGCCGCAATTGTTGCGAAGGCGCCGGGTTCGCGCCGCATCGACGCTTCAGTGCTCGAAACTATTCGCATCGAAAATGGCGTTGCGCGGGTCGGCGTCGATACTACCGACAAGACCATCGCGCTCGAGGCGCGTCTCAATCGCGCGATCTCATTCAACAAGGGATGCTACCTCGGCCAGGAAACGATAGAGCGGGCGACCGCGCGCGGCGGTTTGAAAAAACGAATGTTCGGCCTTAAGTTTCATAGTGAGGGCTTGCCAGTCGCCGGCGCGGTCCTTACTCTCGCGGGCAAGGAAGTCGGCCGCGTGACTAGCGTTGTGCACTCGCCGCGCTTCGGCGCGATCGGGCTTGCGATTTTGCATCACAGCGCATGGACGCCGGGCGCCGAGTTGAAAGTGGGCGAGGGCGGGTCGGCAATCGTGTCGGATTTGCCATTTGCGCAGAGTTGACGAGTTGAAGCGATACTTTAAGTTTATTACACCGGCCTTCACGGCTGGATTTGAGGAGTCATCCAATGGCTAACGTGCTCGGCAAGCGTTACATGTGCGAACAGTGCGGCACCGAGGTGCTGTGCAACAAGGCCGGTGACGGCGGCCTCGAATGTTGCGACCTCGAGATGAAGATCAAGGAAGCGAAACCGCTTCCGAGTTCCGACTAGGATCTCAATACGCCGCCACGCCCTAACGCTGGCGACGAAGGCATCAACTTTGGTGGTAGCTGCGCCCGGGAAAGCCGATCTGGTTCTGCACCAGGGTCTCGTCCTCGGCCATCCCGGCAGCGACTCGGTTGCGATTTCCGGCGGTGCGATCGTCGCCCACGGTCCTTTCGCGGAACTGAAACCGCTGGTCGGTCCGCGAACTCATCTGATCAAACTTGCGGGCCGCATCGTCGCCCCCGGCTTCATCGATTCGCACATTCATTTTCGCGAGGCCGCCGCCGCTGCAACTGGAATCTCGGTTCAGCGATGCCGCACCGTCGGCGACCTGCTCGCAGACTTGCGGCTGGCATCGGGCAAGACTCCGCCGGGCAACTGGATGCGCGCATTCGGATGCGACGAAGCGATGATGCTCGACAATCGCGGGCCTACGCGCGCCGAGCTCGACGAGTCTCTGCCGAAGAACCCGCTGCGCCTGCGTCATCAGACGTTGCACGCGACCTGGCTCAACTCGCGCGCGATCTCGCTGCTCGGCCTCGAAGCTCCCGGCTTCACGCCGCCCCACGGCGCCCACATGATTCGCGACACCGCCGGCAAGCTGACCGGGCTCGTAGTCGGGATGGAAACGTGGCTGTCGGATCATCTTCCGCCGGTGACCGTCGCGGAATCCGAATCGCGCGCGCGCATTATTAGCCGCGAAATGGCCGCCGCCGGAGTCACTGCGTTCACTGACGCCACCACCCGCAACGGCCCGGTCGAAGTCGAGCAGTTCGCCAAGCTCGCGCAATCGAATGCGATATGCCAGCGCGTGAGCGTAATGATCGGTGGCCAGCATCTCGAGGCTGCCGATCAATGCGAAAAGCTCGCGCGCGCAGGCGGAATTTCGTTGGCAGGCGCCAAGTTCATGCCGGGTTTTCAGTACGACACAGCGGGCCTGTCGCGCCCGGTTCGTCACGCGCTCGAGCGCGGTCTCGATTGCGCATTTCACGTCACCGAAATCGAGGAGCTTGAAGAGGCGGTCGCCGCGATCGAATCCGCGAAAGCGCAATTCTCCGGACCGCGCGAGATGCCGCGGTTTCGCATCGAGCACGGCGGCATCATCACGCCCGACTACATCGACCGCCTGATGGCTGCGAACGTGTGGGTCGTGACGAACCCCGGCTTCATCTATTTTCGCGGTCCCAAGTACGCCGCCGAGCCCGGCCTGGTTGCGCATCTCTATCGCGCGCGCAGTCTCAAGGATCGCAACGTGCATCTCGTCGGCGCGACCGATGCGCCCGTCACGCCCGCGAAGCCGTTCGCCGCGATTGTAGCCGCGGTCTCCCGCACCACGATCGACGGCGTCGCGCTCGCACCGGTCGAAGCGCTCTCAATGCCGGACGCGTTCGCGCTTTTCACAACTGAGGCCGCGCGTCTCGCACGCCTCGACGGCGGCGTCATCGAGCCCGAGAGTATTGCCGATCTGATCGTGTTGCCGCGCGATCCCTCCACGCTGACGCCCGCCGATCTGATGAACCTCACCGTCGATATCACCATCGTCGGCGGCCGAGTCGTCTATGAGCGCGGTCGTCCCGCGATCGCGAGCAGCGACAGCGCCGATCTGCGGTCCAGCTGACGGCCCCGCGCTGATGCCTTCGAAAACGAACGGTTCGAGCGCAGTTCTCTACGAAAAGCGCGGTCCGGTTGCGTGGGTTACGCTGAATCGCCCCGCGCAATTCAACGCCTACAACATGGCGATGCGCGACGCGCTGTTTCAAATCCTCGCCGCGATTCACGACGATCGCGATGTGCGCGCGATGGTCCTGCGCGGCGCCGGTCAGGCTTTCTCAACCGGCGGCGATCTTGCGGAGTTCGGAATGGCGCCGTCGCCGATCGTCGCGCGATGGGTCCGATTTCGCCGCGACGTGTGGGGGATGCTGCGCGCGCTGCCCATCCCGACCATCGCGGCGATACATGGCTATACAGTCGGCGGCGGACTCGAGATGGCTCTCTTGTGCGACTTCGCGATCGCTGCCGACGACACGCGTCTGTCGCTGCCCGAGACGGGTGCCGGCATGATCCCCGTCGTCGCCGGCACGCAGACCGCCGCGCGCCGCCTCGGCCTCGGCCGCGCGCTCGACCTATGCCTCACCGGCCGTTGGATTGACGCCCAAGACGCGTTACTTGTAGGTATGGTCGCCGAAGTGGTTCCCTTGGCGGACTTGGATCGCCGCGCACTCGAGATCGCCCGCGAATTCGCACGCGTTAGCCGCGAGCGGTCCGCGATCCTCAAGCTAGCGGTCTGGGGAGGCCTCGATTTGCCGCTTCGAGAGGGACTAGAACTCGAACACCGGCTCTGGAAGAGAGGAAGCGCGCTGTGAACACCGTCAACTTCGTCACGATCCCGGCCTCCATCGTGCCCGACCAGGAAATCCTGGTCTTCGGAGCGCGACGCCTTACCTATGCGGATCTGAACGATCAGGTCGCCCGCCTGTGCGCGTTCTTCAAACAGTTAGGCCTCGCGCATGGCGACGTCATCGCGGTGCTCGACACCAACTCCGATCTCTACATCGAATGCTATTACGCGGCCGCCAAGGCCGGGCTCACGTTCCTGCCGCTGAACTATCGCGCCAAGGATGCCGAGCTTGAGTACATGATCAACACCGCGAATGCGAAGGCGTTGCTGGTCGGCGATCGCTATCTCGAGTTGATCGAGAAGATCCAGCCGCGGCTCCGCGCGAGCAAAATCGTCGCGTTGGGCGATGGCGCGAAGGGACTGCCGCGGATAGCCGACCTGGTCGCCAAGGCCGAGCCCGACGAATCCGAAGCGGAGGTCGAGGACGAGGACATCTCGATCCTCATGTACACGAGCGGGACTACGTCGTTGCCCAAGGGCGTCCAGTTGCGCTTCCGCGATTTCGCCGCGTACGTGACGGCCAACGTCGAGATGGCCGACGGTACCGATCGCGGTGTCGCGCTGGTGTGCGTGCCGTTTTATCACATCGCCGGAACGACGGCGTACATGACCAACATCTGGACCGGCCGCAAGCTGATCGTGATGCCGCAGTTCGACGCCAAGGCGTGGCTCGATCTGGTCGCTCGCGAGCACGTGACGCACGCCTTCGTCGTCCCCACGATGATGAAGCAGATCATCGACGAGCCGGCGTTCGCGGAGACCGATCTCTCGACGCTGACCAACCTCGCTTACGGCGGCGCCGCGATGCCGGTGCAGGTGATTCGTCGCGCGATCGAAGTCTTCCCGAAAAAAGTCGGCTTCGTGAACGCCTACGGGCAGACTGAAACGACGTCATCGCTGACCGTGCTCGGCCCCGACGATCATCGGATCGAAGGCACGCCCGAGGAAATCGAACTCAAGCTCAAACGCCTCAACTCGATCGGCAAACCGCTGCCCGACGTTGAGATTCGCGTCCGCGACGAAGACGGCAAATTTCTCCCGCACGGGCAGGTCGGCGAAATCATCATCCGCACCCCGCGCATCATGAAGGGCTATGCCGGCCGCGACGACGACGCACGATTGCCGGACGGATGGCGCGCGACCGGCGACCTCGGATGGCTCGACGACGACGGCTACGTCTTCTTCGCCGGCCGCAAGGACGACATGATCATCCGTGGCGGCGAGAACATCGCGCCCGCTGAAATCGAAACCGTCCTGATGAGCCATCCCGCGGTCGACGAATGCGCCGTTATCGGCGTGCCTTCGGTCGAGTGGGGACAAATCGTCAAAGCCTTCGTGTGCGTGCGCAAAGGCGAGAAAGTTACCGAGTCCGAACTCGGGGATTTTTGCCGATCGCGGCTGGCGAGCTTCAAGCGTCCTGAACGTATCGAGTTCATCGATGCGTTGCCGAAAAATCCGCTCGGCAAAATCCTGCGCAAAGATCTGCGCGCGCCCGCAGGAGGCGTCTGACGCCGCGCGCCGCCAAAAAATCCCGGCCACATCGCACCGCGACCGCCGGCGCGATCGAAGTTTCTTTTTCCAGCGGATGCGTCAGCGCGACGCTTAACTACCCCGGGCCGCGCGCGATTCTCACGCCCGCGATGGCCATCCGGCTGCTCGAACTGTTCGAGCACGTCGAGGACGACGACGCCGCCCGCATGCTCGCAATCACCGGCGCCGGATCAGCGTTCTGCGTCGGCTTCGACGACGCCGTCGATCCGCGCCTGGTTGAATCGCTCGCCGTGCTGTCGAAGCCGACCGTCGCTATCATCAACGGCGATGCTTTCGACGAAGGCCTCGAGCTCGCGATGGCGGCCGATATCCGCGTCGCGATTTCTTCGGCTCAGTTCGCGATCACCCAAATCAAGCGCGGCGCGATGCCGCATTTCGGCGCGACTCAACGCCTCCCGCGCCTCATCGGCGCTGCCAACGCTCTCCGTATGATGCTCGCTGGGACCGCTTTGGGAGCCGACGACGCGATTCGCACAGGACTCATCACTTACCTCGCCAAGAGCCCTGCTGACCTTGCCGCCGTAAGCGGACGCGTCGCCGAGGCTATCCTGAGCCGCGCGCCGCTCGCCGCGCGGCTGGTCAAGGATGCAGTCCTCAAGGGCTATGACATGACTTTGGAACAGGGCATCAGGCTTGAGGAAGATCTGTACGCCCTGCTACAAACGACTTCCGACCGCGCCGAAGGCGTCCGCGCTTTTCTCGAGAAGCGCAAACCGCTGTTCAGGGGCGCGTGAATCTCGGCGCAACCTAAATCGTCCGAAAGGATCAGGATCCACGAATGGCAAATCAGCTCGGCAAAGTTTATATCTGTAGCAACTGCAAATCGCAGGTCATCGTCACCAAGGGCGGCTCCGGCCAGCTCAAGTGCTGCGGCGTTCCGATGGAACAAAAAAAGTAGCGATTACCCCGCGCCGCTCCAGGGGCTATCGCGACAACCAGAACGAGGTCTCATAGATGATTGCTGCGATCATAGTCGGAATAATTGCGGGCTTCCTGGCCGGCAAAATCATGGACGGCTCCGGCTTCGGAGTGATCGGTGATTTGCTGCTCGGTCTGGTAGGTGGTTTGGTTGGCGTAGCGATCTTTGGATCACCTAACGGCATGATCGGTGCGATCGTCGTCGCCACGATCGGCGCGGTCATCCTGGTATGGATCTCGCACTTGATTAAGCGCGCCTGAAAAAACAACAGGCGCCCGCCGGCGCTCATCCCATCGCGCGGATACGCAACTCCTCGGCCTGCTTGCGAATGGGCTCCGGCAGTTTCACTTCGTGCGCGTCGATCCAGTTGGTCTCGAGCCGGTAGAACTCGCGCGCCGGTTCGTAGAACAGATGGATCACGACGTCGTCGTAGTCGAGCACCACCCAATGTGCATGATGCATCCCTTCGACTGCCAGCGGACGCTGTCCCGCCGAGGCCATCGCTTCCTCGATTCCGCGCGCGATCGCCTGCACCTGAACGTCGGAGCGCCCGGTCGCAACCAGGAAATAGTCCGCGACCGATTTCAGATGCTCGGCTTCCAGCACGACGAGGTCGTAGGCCTTTTTTTCCAGCGCCGCTTCGGCTGCGGCAATCGCCTTCTTCAGTGCCGTCAAGAAATCTGACCGCGATTGGCCGGCGTGTTCGCCGTCTGTGGTTGGTTCGATCGGGACGGAAGTGAACGTGAAAGATTAAGCAGAGCGATCCTCAATAGAGCGAGTGGCGCTGGACGTAATCGACAACGTCGAACGGCACCAGGTACCTGATCGATTCGCCGAGTTGCAGTTTGCCGCGAATTTCAGTCGCTGAAATGGGGAGGAACGTGGTGTCGACGAAAGATAGCGTTTGTCCGCTCGAATGCACGTAGTGATCGTCTGCCTGATTGTAGCCAAACCGCTTTAGTGCGGCAACTGAGATTCGCGCCGGACCCTCTTTCCCTTCGATTAATCTTGTGTGAACGACAAAGTTGCAGAGCCGCGTCAGCTCCTCAGGCTCTTTCCACGAATCCAGTTCGGCAAATTGATCCCCACCCATCATCAGGTACAACGGCGCCGGCTGCTTCAGGGTGGCGAGGAAGTGGCGCACCGTATCGATCGTGTACGATCTCCCGGAACGCCGAATCTCGACATCCGAGGTCATGAAATGCCGGTTGCCCTTGGTCGCCGCCCGCACCATCGCGAGCCGATGCTCGGCCGGCGCCAGCTCGCTCGACTGCTTATGCGGCGGCGACGCGGCCGGGATAAAATAGACCAGGTCGAGCTTCAGCGCCTCGCGAACTTCCTCGGCCGCGCGCAGATGCCCGAGATGAATCGGATTGAAACTGCCGCCGAACAAACCTACTCGCATTTGATTTTGATTTCGCGCCGCGTTCAGGCGCGGACTTGCCCGGTCCCGCGCAGCACGTACTTATACGTTGTCAACTCGTTGAGCCCCATCGGTCCGCGCGCGTGCAGCCGATTGGTCGAGATTCCTGTCTCAGCTCCGAACCCGAATTCGAAGCCGTCGGTGAAACGCGTCGACGCATTGACGTAAACCGTAGCCGAATCGACCTCCCGTTCAAAGCGCTCCGAAGTCTTCGCGTCATTAGTGACGATCGCGTCGGCAAGATGAGACCCGTGGCGCGCGATAAATTCGATCGCTTCGTCAACCGAATCCACGACTTTCACCGACAATATCAGGTCGAGATATTCCGTGTCCCAGTCTTCGTCAGTCGCAGTGCGCGCGGAGTTCACGTATTTGCGGGTCGCCTCGTCGCCGCGAATCTCGACCCCGGCTGCCGTCAATCGTGAGGCGAGCGCAGGCAGAAACCTTTCCGCGACTTCGCGATGCACGAGCAAATTTTCCATCGAATTGCAGACCGAAGGCCGCGAGCACTTTGCGTTGATACAAATTTCTTCCGCCATCGTCAGATCCGCCGCGCGATCGACGTAAGTGTGACATTTGCCATCGAAATGCGGCAGCAGCGGCACCTCCGATCCTTGCAGCGCGTCCTTCAACGCATTGCCGCCGCGCGGAATTATCAAATCGATCAGCTCGCGGCTGTGCTTCATTACCTGGATCACTTCGCGATCAGGATCGCGAATAAAAGTAGCGGCGTCGGGATTCAAGCCGGTTTCCCCGAGCGCACGCGCGATCAATCCCGCCAGGAATCCGTTGCTGCTGAGCGCCTCGCTGCCACCTCGCAGGACCACGGCGTTGCCGGACTTCAGCGTCAGCGCAGCCGCATCGACAGTGACGTTGGGGCGGGATTCGTAAATCATTGCGATCACGCCTATCGGCACCCTGATCTTTTCTATCTTCAGGCCATTGGGTCGCGTCCATTTCTCGATCGCAGTGCCGACCGGATCGTCGAGCGCCGCGACTTGAAAGACGCCCGCGGCCATCGCCTCGATACGCTCGTCGTCGAGTGTGAGGCGCTCGACGAACGCGCCGCCGCGTCCGCTTTTGCGCGCACGCTCGAGGTCAGTCGCGTTTGCGCGAACGATTTCCGCGCGCGAACCGCGAATCGTATCAGCCAGCCGCCGCAGAAAATCATTTTTCTCCGCAGTGGTCGCAAGCGCCATCCGTTGCGCCGCCGCCCGCGCGCGCCTCAGCGCAGCAATAGTATCGGCCTCAGCATTCATCCAACTTCGAGAATATATCCCGACTACATTCAAATAAACTCGACGCCTAGGTTCCAAATACCGGGTGCAGGGGTCACCCCTGCCCAAGGAAGCGTGAAACACAGGCGGGTTTCACATTAAATCAATTGATTTCTTTCATCAGCACGAAATTATCGCGATGGATAATTTCGTCGGCAACTTTATAGCCGAGCAGAGTCGGAATCTCAGTCGAGCGCCTGCCCGCCACTTTCAGCACATCCGATGCCGGATAATTCACCAGCCCGCGGCCGAACTCGACGCCGTCGGGATCGAGCAGGCTCACGCAATCGCCGCCGCCGAAGTCTCCGCGCACTTCCTTCACGCCCGACGGTAACAGCGAGCGTCCGCGATTGCGCAGCGCGTCGGCGGCGCCTTTGTCGACCGCGAGCGATCCCGCGGGCCGCAGCGCGAACGCGATCCAATGTTTTCGGCTCTTGAGCCGTACCCCCGCCGGCACGATCAACGTGCCCGCTTCGCGCGTGGGATCCAGCGCGGCGGTGACGATTCCGGCTTCGCGTCCTCGCGCGATAATCACGGCGATTCCTGCGCGCGCCGCCTGCCGCGCCGCCTTCAACTTCGTTGCCATCCCGCCGACTCCAAGAGGACCGGCCTTCTCGGCCACCAGCCCGCGCATCTCGGCTTCGGGATCGTTGATCACAGGAATCAATCGCGCGTCCTCGCGCTTGCGAGGGTCGCCGGTCAGGACGCCGTCGACATCGCTCAAAATAATCAGGAGACCAGCTTGCACCAGGCTCGCGACCAGCGACGACAGCACGTCGTTGTCGCCGAGGCGGATTTCTTCGACCGCGACGGTATCGTTCTCGTTGACGATCGGAATCACGCCCGCACCGAGCAGTTCAGTGATCGTTTGAGTCGCATTCTGACGTCGCCGGCGCTCCGCCAAATCCTGATGCGTCAGCAAAATCTGCGCGATACTGCGGCCGTGACCTTCGAAGGCACGCGCCCACGCCGACATCAGATCGATCTGCCCGGTAGCGGCGGCAGCTTGCCGCGCCGCGATCGTCGCGCCTTGCAGTTTCGAGAGTCGCGCACGTCCCGCAGCGACCGCGCCCGACGTGACGATAACGATTTCCTGTCCCGCGCGAACCGCGGACTCGATCTGCGCCGCGAGCTGCTCGATCACGTCGATACGCAGGCCGTCGACGTCCGACAACACGGCGCTGCCGACCTTGATCACGACGCGGCGCGCTCGTGCGACGGTCGATTCCTTATAGTTCAGTTGGGACATGCGCCGGCTGCTCTATCGTATGAAGTATTCGCGCGATCGATCCGACCAGCGGCGCAAGTTTCTCGCTCTTATCCGCCGAGATCGGAAACACTTCGAGGCCGGTGAGCTTGCGTAGCTTGCGGACGATCTTGGTCACCTCGGGCGCCGTGAGGAGATCGATCTTGTTGAGTGCGACCAGCGCGAGCCGCTCAGCGAGCATCGGATCGAATGCCGCAATCTCGGCGCGCACCGTCGTAAACGCCGCCGCAGGATCGTCCGCAGCGTCGAGCACATAGACAATCAGCCGCGTGCGCATGATATGCCGCAGAAAACGAATCCCGAGCCCGAGCCCCTTGTGCGCTCCTTCGATCAGCCCGGGAATATCGGCGAGCGTGAAACTCTCCGCGTCGGAAATCGACACGCGGCCGATATTGGGCGCGAGCGTGGTGAAAGGGTAGGGCGCGATCTTCGGTCGCGCCGCGCTGAGCGCGGTCAGCAGCGTCGATTTGCCGGCGTTCGGAAGTCCCACCAGGCCGGCCTCCGCGACCAGCCGCAGCTCCATCCGAATCCATCGCTGCTCGCCCGCGGTTCCCGGAGTCGCGATTCGCGGCGATCGGCGCGTCGACGACGCGAAATGCATATTGCCGGTGCCGCCTTCGCCGCCCTGCGCGATCACCGCCGTCTCACCCGGCATCACGAGGTCCGCGAGCGTCGCGCCGCTTTCCTCATCGAACACGATCGTGCCGGGCGGGACTCGCACGACGATGTCGTCGGCGCCGTGTCCGTATTGTTCCTTGCCGCGGCCCGGCTCGCCGTCTTTTGCGATCAGCCGCGGCTGATATTTAAAATCGAGCAGCGTGGACAGGCCTTCATCGACCTGGAAGATTACGCTGCCGCCGCGACCGCCGTTGCCGCCCGCCGGTCCGCCGAACGGCCGATACTTCTCGCGCAGAAACGCGATCGCACCGTCGCCGCCCTTCCCGGCGTGCACGAATACCCTGGCTTCATCGATAAATCGCATTTTTCAGGGTCTGTTCGCGTGGCGAAACCTACAGACATATTTCCGCGAGCGCGCGGACCGTGTTGATATCGCCGGTGCCTATCAGCATCGTCTTTACCGGCGACGCCTTCCACGCCTTGAGCCGGTCTGCGATTCGCTCGCGATTTCCGACCAGCGCGACCTCGTCGACCAGCTTGTCCGGCACCATCGCCATCGCCTCGGCCTTCTTGCCCGCGAGGAACGCGTCCTGGATTTTTCCCGCGACGTCTTCGTAGCCGAGCCGCTTGGCGTAATCGTTGTAGAAATTTTTCGAGCGTGCGCCCATCCCGCCGATGTACAGCGCGAGCATCCCTTTCACCGGCATCCGGCACTTCTCGACGTCCGGCCCCATGATACAGGTGACGAACGGCGCGACGTCGAAATTGTCGAGGCTCTTTTTGCCGCCGGTCTTCGCGAAGCCTTCCTTGAGCGGCGCGTCATAGATGTCCCATCGCTCCGGATTCATCCAGACCGGGATAACGCCGTCGGCAATTTCACCGGCGAGCGCGATTCCCTTGGGACTGATCGACGCGGTGTAAATCGGCATGTCCTTGCGCCCGTGCAGGATACTCTTGAGCGGCTTGCCGAGACCCGACGCGCCGGGCCCGGTATATGGTATGTCGAATTCCTTGCCGTGATGCTCGACGGGAACTTCGCGCGCGAGAATCGTGCGGACGATCTCGATGTACTCACGCGTGCGCTGCAGCGGCTTGCCGTACGACACGCCGTGCCAGCCTTCGACCACCTGCGGTCCCGAAGGCCCGATACCCAGGATGAAGCGGCCGCCCGACAGCGCGTCGATCGTCATCGCGGTCATCGCAGTCATCGCTGGCGTGCGCCCCGGCATCTGCATGATCCCGGTGCCGAGCCGGATCTTTTTGGTCATCGCGCCGATCCACGCCAGCGGCGTGATCGCGTCGGAGCCGTACGCCTCCGCGGTCCACACTGAGTCGAAGCCGGCGCGCTCGGCCTCGAGAATCGTGTCCATCGGCAGGCCCATCTGCGCGCCCGAATAACCGGAGAGTAAACCTAATCGCATCGAAATTTCCTCCATCGCGGAAATATCCGCGTTACGTATCGTTCAAAACAAAGAAGCCCTACGGCAATGCCGCAGGGCTTCAGCTAAAATCTCGCTGGATAACGATCTACGCAGACGCCCCTGCGGTATCACCGGCGGGGAGCGGCTCGACGCTCACTTGCCGCTTCTCACCCTTCGGCTCGTACTTAACCACACCGTCGATGAGCGCGTAAATCGTGTAGTCGCGGCCAAGCCCGACGTTGCGGCCCGGATGCACCCGAGTGCCGCATTGACGGACGAGGATATTGCCGGCCTTGACGGTCTGGCCCGCGTAAATCTTGATACCACGACGCTGGCCCGGACTGTCGCGGCCATTGCGCGTCGAACCCTGTCCTTTTTTGTGCGCCACGCAGTGTCTCCTGGGATGAGCGGCCTTCCGGGCCGCAGTTCAGTGAAAAAATCTCGAGACGACTATGCGCCCGCGGAAATTTCCTCGATTTTGAGAACGGTCAGTTCCTGGCGATGCCCGCGCTTTCGCCGATAGTTCTTGCGGCGCTTTTTCTTGAACACGATTATCTTGGTGCCACGCGGCTGCTGGACGATTTTCGCCGTCACCGACGCGCCCGCGACCACCGGAGTGCCGACCTTGGGCGCATCGCCGCCGACCGCGAGCACCTGGTCAAGTGAGATAGCCGCGCCAACCTCGCCGGCGAGCCGCTCGACCGTAATCTGGTCGCCGACGCCGACGCGGTACTGTTTTCCGCCTGTCTTTATTATTGCAAACATCGATATGCCGAACGAACACAATTATCGGACGCAGTCAGGCAAGTCAACGCGCCCGGGTGGTTGCGAGCAGTGTGAGGTTTTTGAACCGCCTTCAAATCTTGGCGTTCAGATCCCGCGGGCCCTTTAGCTCTGCTACCTCTTTCTCCAGCGCTGCAAGTTTCTGGTTGGTCTCCCCTTGAAATCTGCCGTAACCCAACACGAAATCGACAATACAAATCGCGACCATGATCCAAATGAAAACCGTCCAGTGTGCCCTTAACCATGATTCGAGTCCCCTGACGGATACGGGAACATTTGCCGGATCAAGGAATATAACTGTGAAGCAAATGAAAGCAGTCGAACAGATCAATACAAAGTAAGCATCGCGATAGAATGGTTTCCTGCTCGCCACCTTCAGAATTTCGCTAGTTTAGCAATTACGGGCCTTTGCGAAGTCAGTCGATCCCCAGCCGTTCGCGGCCCTCAGGCGAGATCATCTGCGGAGTCCACGGCGGATCCCACACCAAATCGACGTCGGCCTCCGACACTCCCGGCAGGCTCATAATCTTGTGGCGCGCGTCGGTTGCGATCGAGGCGCCCATGCCGCAGCCTTGCGCCGTCAGCGTCATCTTGACTTCGACTTTCTTGGTGCCGTCATCGGCGTCCTTCACTTCCATGCCATAGACGAGGCCGAGGTCGACGATATTAACGGGAATCTCGGGATCGAAGCAGGTCTTGAGCTGCTCCCAGACCATCGCTTCGAGGTCGCCACCGCCGGAAGCCGACACGACGCCGGCGTCTGCCGGCGTTTTGCCGAGTGCGTCGGCATCTTTGCCCGCGACGCGGAACAGCCCGCCGTACGCGGGAACTTGCAGGGTAAAGGTTCCGCCGAGCGATTGCGTGATAAAGGCCTCGAGGCCCTTTTCGAGCATCATCTTGTTTCCGGCCGGGACCTGGACGCCTTCGATTTCGCGGGCCAATTCAACGCGTTCCATATGACGAATACCTTCCTTGTCAGACCTGCCTATTCTAACCACCCGATCCCCTTGTGTCATCCCAACGAGCGTGTGACGTGGCACTGGCTTCAGTCTGTGACTCTTGTTTGGAAACATAGACCAGAAAATCACAGGCTAAAGCCTGTGCCACCAAAACCGCGTTTTCCTATCACTGGGTGCAGAGCCTGTCCTGAGCGAAGCCGAAGGAGGTCACCCCTGCCGAAGGAAGCTTGAAACCCACCGCGGGTTTCACATTCAATTTAGTGAATTCCTCTCTGGGTTTGCTGTTGCGGCACTCTCCTGCTAAAGCGAAGAAAGGACGAAGGAGGCGGCGGTGGAGGAAGCGGTAATACCGGGCGGGAATCAGGCTCAATTCGGGCTTTCGGCCAAGCAGAAGCTTTATCATTTCCTGTGCTCGCGGCCGGCTGGCGCGGAGGCGGGCGAGCTGATCGGGCTGTTGCTCAGCGGGGTCGGTTCTGACCCTGAACTGGGTGCGCGGTTGGTTCGCCAGATTCTCGACGGCGATCCGAATTTCATCTTCGATGCGGACACGGCGCAGTGGCGACTTGCGCAGAGCGATCGCCTCCGCGTCGAACTCGACCAGGCCGAGTTCACGGTGGTTGATCTCGAAACCACCGGAGGCCGCATCGGTCCCGGCAATATCATTGAAATCGGCGCCTACCGGATGGTCGGTAAGCGGCTGACCGAGACCTTCTCGCAACTGGTTCGACCGCAAGGCGGTGTCGTGCCGCGGTTTATCACGGGGCTGACGTCGATTACGACCGAGATGATTTGCGAGGCGCCGCCTATTGAGCACGTGCTGCCGGCGTTTCGCGAGTTCCTGGGCGACCGCGTGATGGTCGCGCACAACGCGGCCTTCGATTTTGGATTTCTCGATTTTGAATTTCGCCGAATTTTTGGAATCGGGCTCAGCAACCCGGTGCTGTGCACCCTCCGGATGGCGCGACGGTTCATGCCGTCGCTCAAGCGTCGCCGGCTCGATCTGCTGGCGAGACATTTCGGACTCTCGCAAGAGGGACGGCATCGCGGCCTCGGCGACGCGCGGATGGCCGCGGAGATACTGTCGATTTTTCTCGAGATGGCGCAGCGGATGGGAATCACGCGGCTTGATCGCCTGCTCGACGACCATCATCGCGGAATCGCGGGTAAACGTATCGAGCGCCACGTATCGCCGGAAGAAATTGCGGTGCTTCCGCATTCGCCCGGGGTCTACCTGATGCGCAATGAGCGCGGCGACCTGCTGTATATCGGAAAGGCGCGGCGGCTCCGGGAGCGGGTGAGCGCGTACTTCTCGGCGTCGGTGCGGGCCAAGACGGCCGAGCTAATCTCGCACGTTTACAAAATCGAGACGCGAGTGACGCGCTCGCCGCTCGAGGCGGCGCTTGACGAGGCGCGGCTGATTCGCGAGCTGAAACCGCCGTACAACAGGATGCTCAAGTCGGCGGCGCCGGCGTTCTTCATCAAGGTGGATCTGATGGACGAGTTTCCGCGCGTCACGCTCTCGACCAAGATGAGCGCGCGGCGCGGCGTGATGCATCTGGGGCCATTCGTCGGGCGCCGCGGTATCGAGCTTTCGGTACGCGCGCTGTCGCGGATTCTCGGGCTGCGCACATGCGGCGGCAAGCTCGCGCCGAGCGAGGAGGTTTCGCCGTGCATCTACGGGCAGATGGGCCACTGCACCGCACCGTGCAACATGAGTATCGACGGTGACGGCTATGCGGAGCGGGTTCGTCGCGCGGTGAGTTTTTTGCGCGGGCGCAGCGGGCCGATTCTTGGCGAACTCGCGAGGGCGCGCGATCAGGCCGCGGCGGCGATGCGCTTCGAGGAGGCTGCCCGCTTTCGGCATCATCTCGAAGCACTGACGACGTTGGCACATCGCGCGAGCCGTCTAAGCGAAGTGGTGACGGAGAACAATCTCGTGATCGTGACCGGCGAGGGCGGCGATCGCGCCGCGCACGTCGTGCTGTCGGGAAGGCTCGCGATGACGCGGCGGCTGAAGAGTGAAGAGGCGGTGACTGAGGTGCGCGAGTGCGTCGCGGCGAACTACGAGCGCTACAAGTTGAAAGCGGTCGAGCGGGGCGAGCTCGAAGAGATGTCTATCGTCGCGCGATGGCTCCGGGAGCGCGCGTCCGACGAGGGGCGTCTCATATATTTAAACGGTCCGTATCTGGATCCGCTTGCGCTGCGGATGAGCGGGCAACCTAACCCCTAACCCCTAACCCAGGTGGAAGGGGAACAAGAAAAAAGGCGTTCCCTCGGGGAAGCGGAATAGTCGCGCGATTTATTTTTTGGGCTGAGTACCTATTCCGCTCAGGCTGACAGGGCTCGGCGAGTTGTCGGCGTTACTCCTGATAGTGAGCGTGCCGCCGCGCGTGCCCAGCGCCGTGGGCTTGAACGTTGCGCTCACTGAGCATTTGGACTTGGGGCCGAGCGTCGCGCCGCATCCGTTCACTATCGCGAAATCGCCACTGGCAACGATGCTCGAAAACGTGACGGGCGTGGTCTTGCTCTTGTTCGCGATCGTGATCTTTTTGGGTTTGCTGACCGCGTCATTTCCGAACACGACTTTGCCGAGTTTGACAGCGTGCGGCGATACATCGAGTGCGAACGGGACGGTAGTCGCAGTCGGGGTCGCGGTGGGAGTCAACGTCGGGGTGGGAGTGGATGTCGCCGTGGCAGTCGCAGTGCGAGTTGGGGTCGCGGACGAGACCGGAGTGCGTACCGCGGAAGGCGTCCCAGTCGGTGTCGCGGTCGAAGTTGTCGTTGCGGTCGCGGTGGCAGTCGCCGTGGCCGTCGCAGTAGATGAGGCCGTCGCAGTCGCAGTCTGAGTCGCAGATGCGGTAGCGGTTGTAGTCGCGGTCGCGGTGGAGGTCGCCGTTGCGGTGCTCGATGCGGTCTGAGTCACAGTTGCGGTGACAGTCGCCGTCGGAGTCGCGGTAGATGTGCCGGTGCTGGACGCCGTCGCGGTCGCGGTTGATGTCGCAGTGACAGTCGCCGTAGACGTCGGGGTACCAGTCGCGCCGGTCGTCGTAGCCGTCGAGGTTGACGTCAAGGTCGCCGTCGGCGTCGAAGTGCTGCTCGCTGTCGCCGTACTGGTTGGCGTCACGGTGCTGGTCGCGGTGGTCGAGGCAGACGCGGTCTGAGTCGGGGTTGCGGTGCGCGACGCGGTGGTCGTTGGCGTCGCAGTAGCCGCTGGAGTTGCGGTGGCGGTTGCGGTCGATGATGTCGTCGCGGTGGCGGTCCGCGATGCGGTCTGAGTTGCAGTTGCCGTTCGTGACGCACTTGCGGTCGCAGTCGCGGTGGTGGTCGGTGTGGACCCGGTCGCCGTCGCGCTGGCGGTCGGCGACGGGCCTGTGTACGGCACAATCGGCTGGTCGAAACGCAGCACGCGGTTGTTGTTCTGGTCGGCGACGTACAGGTTGCCAGGAGAATCCATCGCAACGCCGCTCGGCTGGCACATCGCGGTTGCGCTGGGCGCGGGGTCGCCGGGTGCGGAGTCGGCGCATACGCTGCTGGAGAAATCGGTGCCGGCCGCACCTTGTCCGAGCACCTGGTCCGCGGTGACGTCGCCCGCGCCGCTGGCCGCGTTGTACGCCGCCAATGGTTGATTGTATTCGAGCACGCGATTGTTGACCGCGTCGGCGACTAACAGGTTGCCCAGAGCGTCGAGGCTGACATCGGTGGGATCGCATATTCCGGTAGCGCTCGGCGCCGGCGCCCCGGCCGAACTGGCGCACACGCCGGTCGTGAAACTCGTGCTGCTGACGCCCTGGCCGAAAACGCGATCCGCGGTCGTATCACCCGCGCCTGTGACCGGATTGAACACCGCCAGCGGCTGGTTGAATTCGAGCACGCGCGAGTTGTCCCGGTCCGCGACGAACAGATCGCCGCTCGAGTCGGTAATCAGCCCGCGCGGATCGCATAGCGAGTCCGCATTTACGCCGTCGCCGTTGCACGACTGGGTGGTGAAGATTCCGCCCTGTCCGAAGACCTTGTCGGCGGCCGTATCGCCGCTATTGAACTCGAGCACGCGACTGTTGTCGGTATCGGAAACGTACAGATTGCCCGCCGTGTCGACCGTCACTCCTTCAGGAAAGCACATCGACTGGCTGCTGATAGTGCTGGTGCCGAAGTTGCAGCCGATAGTCGTGAAGCTGCCGTTCTGTCCCCAGACGTGGCTCGCGCTTTGGCCGACGATCGGCGAGGAAATCGCGAACGGGGTGAGGTATTCGAGCACGCGATTGTCGTTCACGTCGGCCACGTACAGATTGCCCGAACTGTCCACCGCCACGCCCACCGGATTGCACAGGCTGTCCGCGCCGACGCCGCTGAAATCGCCCACGGCCACGCCGTCGTTGCATCCGACCGAGCGCGCGTCGGGCTGTCCGATAACGATATCGGCGGGGCTGCCGTTAACGAAGCCGGCGGCGTTGCTCCATCCGAGGACGCGATTATTGTTGGTGTCGGCGACGTAGAGGCGGTTGAGTCCGCCGCTGGAATCGATCGCGACTCCGGCCGGAGCCTGCAGTGCGGCCGCAGTCGGATTGTTGATTCCGTCGTGAAACAAATCGGCTTGTCCGAGTACCAAATTGGCAATCGGAGGAGACGACACTGGATTCGCGTAAAAGAGGACGCGGCTGTTCGACGCGTCCGCGATCAACACGTCGCCGGGACCGTCAACCGCGACTCCGTCCGGCTGGCATAGCACGGCGCCGCTGGGAGAAATCTCGCTGCCGACGCCGCCGCAGACCGCAGCGGTGAAGCTGCCGTTCTGTCCGAAGACGACGTCCGCAGTTACGTCGCCCGCGCTGCCCGGCGTGCCGGGCGTTCCACCGCCGCCCGCGATCGGGTTGAGATATTCGAGCACGCGACTGTTGTTGATGTCGGTCACGAACAAGTCGCCACTGCTGTCCAGCGCCATGCCGCTCAAATCGCAGATTCCGTCGGCACTGGGCGCGGGATTGCCGGAAATGCCGTCGTAGCATACGACGGCGGTAAAATCGGTTCCGCTCGAGCCCTGGCCGAAGACGCGGTCCGCGGTTACGTCGCCGGCTCCCGTCTGGACATCGGGCGCGGCCAGCGGCTGATTGAATTCGATAACGCGATGATCGCCGTCGTCGCCGACGTACACGTTGCCGGCGCCGTCGACCGCCACCGACAACGGATTGCACATCCCGACGTCAGACGCGCTGCCGCTGTTGAGATCGCACGCGTCGCCCGCGAAATTGGTCCCGCTCGCGCCTTGTCCAAACACGAGTTCCGCGACGGTATCTCCCGCTCCGGTTATCGGATTGAACGCGGCCAGCGGCTGATTGAATTCGAGCACGCGATGATTGCCCGAGTCGGCAACGTAAAGATTGTTGCTGGAATCGGAGGCGACGCCCTGCGGAAAACACAAGCCCGCGGCGGTCTGCGCACAAATCGTCCGGGTGAAGCTGCCACCTTGTCCGAACACGACGTTCGCCGCAAAGCCGACGCTGATCGCCTGCGCGAACGGCTGATTGTATTCGAGCACTCGATTGTTGCTCGTGTCAGCCACGTAGAGATTGCCGTTGTCGTCAACCGCCACCCCACCGGGCAGGCACAGACTGTCCGGGCCAAGGCCGGCGACGTCTGCAGTCGCGATGCCGTTGTTGCATTGCGTGGTGCGAAAATCAGGCTGGCCGATCTCGAGATCCGCATTCTGACCGTTGACGAAACTGGGGGCGTCGTTCCATCCGAGGATGCGGTTATTGCTGCCGTCGACTACGTACAGATGCTCGGGCGTGCTGCTCAGGTCGACCGCCATCTGGCTCGGTGAATCGAGGCTCGCCGCACCAGTGTTGTTGATGCCGTTGTGCGAGAAGTCGATTTGCCCGAGCACCGCATCCGCGATGTTATCGCCGGTCGCGGCAGGCGACGCCGTCACCATGAATACGGCGACGAGCGATACCAACGCGATCGTGCTGATACGAAGATGAGAACTTATACGCGACGGTTTTTGCGCACTGGTGCTGTTTTCCATGAGCCGCCGCACAATCGATCCGAATCAGCACGGCCGGGAGACATGGGACCAGTGTGGTGCCCGCAGGATCGCGAAGTAAGTAGGGTGACGACGTGCGCCTAAACATAGCGCAGCGCACACGGCGCAGAGCGCCGCGGGGTATGGTGGCTGTCATTTGGAGAATGAGGCAGCTGGCGAGCGAGGTTGCCGAGTGACCATTCTCAATCATAGAATCAGATAATCATGAAATCGGAAATTTCAGCCACTGAAGCAGCTCGGCGATTTTCAGAAGTCGTCAACCGTGTGCGGTATCGCAACGAGATGTTCGTCGTAAAACGAGGCGGCGTGCCAGTCTGCGAGATAGTCCCGGTTTCAACTAAGAGCTTTACCGGGCGTGAATTGGTCGGACTGCTGCGCTCCCTGCCTCAGCCGGGAAACAAATATCTGGACGCGGTCGAAAAGCATGTCCGAAGGCAGCCGAAGACTCAGAAACCTAAGCGACGAAAATCCGGGGCCTCGAGGACAGTAAGGATCTAGCAGCCGAATCACCCTTTCAAATTTGCGGCGAACAGCTTGAGCGTTCGCTCCCACGCGTCTTTTGCTTCCTCGGGACGATAGACGTCGGCGCGCGTGTCGTTGAAAAATCCGTGCGAGCATCCTTTGTAGATCTTGACCTCGCCCTGCTTGTTGAATTTCTTCAGCGCCGCTATCAGACGCTCGACGTCGGCGCGTTGGATCCATCCGTCGTTCTCGCCGTAGGCGTAAAAAATCGGACAGTTCAGGCGCTCAAGTTTTTCGTCCGCCGGAATTTCGCCGTAGAACGGCGCCGCGGCCGATATCTCCTTGCTCTCGCACGGCAACAGCAACGCGTAGCTGCCACCCATGCAGAACCCGGTGATACCGATGCGCGTCGAATGCGTCTGCTTTTGCGCACGCAGCCATTCGACCGTGGTTTGGAGATCCGCGATGCCGTCTGCCTTGTTGAGGCCACCCATCAGACGCGCGGCTTCGTTGGGATCGGTCGCGACCTTGTGACCCTGGCGCGAGTACAGGTCCGGCGCGATCGCGAAATATCCTTCACGTGCCAGCCGGCGCGCGATGTCGCGGATGTGCTCGTTCAGCCCCCACCATTCCTGCACCACGATTACCGCCGGCGACGTCTCCGCCGAAGCCGGTTCGGCAACATACGACTTGAGCGCGCAAGCGCGCCCCGGATAGGTCACTTCCCGCGTGACGATATCTCCCTTAGCCATCACCCATCACCTCGAAAACAAAAATTGTCCCCCATGACAGTACCAGCATCTACTCGGCGGCCGACACTGGGATGAACCCCGTCGTGCCGTTCTTGAGCCTGATCTGTAGATAGTCGCCGGCGATGCCGGTGACGTGGACGTACTTCTTGCGCCGCACCTGCCCGATGGTAGAGCTGGTCTCATCCGGATTCTGATATACCGGCGAATTTTTGGTTAGCAGGAAAAGCTTGTTGAGCGGCTTAACCTGCGGAGCGGCTCCTGCCGCTGGCGGTGCCGACGCGGTCGTCGTATCTGGTTGCACCGGCGGCGTGGTACCGGCCGTGGTCGCGGCCGGCGCCGGCATCAGCTTGGCATCGAGTGCGCGCACTTCGTCGAACTCCGCGTTGGCTTCGGTCGCGCGGCCCGGTTCCGTCGCCAGCAGATTCGCCAGCGCCAGATGCGCCTTCGCATCCTTGGGGCTGAGTCCGATCGCGGTGCGAATTTGATCCTCGGCCGCCGCGGTCTTGCCTTCGAGCCTGAGTATCTCGCCCAAATCGAGATGGTAATCTGCCCGGTCGGGCTCGAGCGCCACTGCGGCGCGGTACTGATTTTCCGCAAGGCCGCGTTCATTCTGATCGTTATACAGATTGCCGAGCGCGACGTGGGTCGCCGCGTTTTTCGGATCGATTTCGAGCACCTTCATGAACTCGATTTGCGCGTCAGATGGCTTGTGCTCGAATACGTAAAGATTGCCGAGCGCGATATGCACGCGCGGGTCGTTCGGCGCGATCTTCGCCGCTTCCTGGTAGTCCGTTTCGGCCTCGGACAGCTTGGTCGATTGCATCGCCGCGTCGCCCGCCGACAGGTAATCGTCGACGGACTTGTGATGGCATCCGGTTCCAATCAGGACTATCGCGGCGACCGCGGCTATTGCCCAGGTCCGGGCGGGGTTGGTTCGTTTCAGGTTCATCAGGGTACGGTCCTCCCAGACCAATGCGCCTTCAGATCGAGCAATGATCGGACCAGCGCCGGAAAAATCTACAATTTATGTTGAATCGCGCAGAGAAACTTAGTCAAGCCTTCACCGCCGGTCGCAACCGCGGGCGCGAAGCGGGTAACTTTTACCGTGCCGGTCCTGAATTCCTAAACTAACGCAGGTTTCCCGTTGGATGCTCGCGTTGGTTAGGTTATAAAGAAACGCCGTGCGCTTCATCCTGATTGCCGCCAAGCAACTCGAATTCGCCAAGACCCGGCTCGCGCCAGCTCTGCCGTCCGGCGAGCGCCGCGCGCTGGCGGAGGCGATGTTTCGCGACGTGCTGGCGGCCTCGCTCGCTGCCACTGCCGCCGACCACGTCGCCGTGGTTACGTCCGACCCGGCGCTGCTCGCGATGGCGCGCGCGGCAGGCGCGCTGCTCATCGACGAAGAATTCCCGCGCGGTCTCAACGTCGCTGTCGCGCTCGGCATCTCGGCATTGATTGCCCACGGTGCACGAACGGTTTGCACGGTGCTCTCCGACATCCCGCTCACCACCGCCGAAGATATCGACGCGGTGTTTGACGCGATGCCCGCCGGGCGCGGCGCGGTGCTGGTGCCCTCGCGCGACTTCTCCGGGACCAACATCATATGCCGCTCGCCCGCCGACGCCGTCCCGACCCGGTTCGGCCGCATGAGCCTGGTGCGCCATCTGGACGATTGCCGGACTGCCGACGTTCCAGCTAGAGTGCTGCGACTGGCGCGGCCAGCGCTGGATCTCGACGTGATCGCCGATCTCGCCGAGTTCGAGCGCGCGGGAACTGCCACCCATACACAAAGCCAGCTGGCCCGGCTCGGAATTGCCCACCACTAAAAATTGAAAAAAGCCTGATGTCGATCGTTGAAATGATTGAGCGGCTCGGCGCTGTTGTGCTCGACGGCATCGTCGACCTCGGCGACTTCGTCCTTTTTCTGCTGTACTCGGTCCTTTATGTTTTCGTCCCGCCGTACAAGCCGCGGCTGTGGGTCAGGCAGATACGGATAATCGGCGCCGATTCGCTCTTCCTGATCATTCTGATCGGCGGCTTCACCGGCATGGTGCTCGGCCTGCAGGGCTACAATACGCTGCGCCGCTTCGGGTCCGAGGGTGCGCTTGGTACTGTTGTCGCTCTCGTGCTCGTGCGCGAGCTGGGCCCGGTCCTGGCCTCTATCATGCTCACCGCGCGCGCCGGCTCCGCGATGGCCGCAGAGCTCGGCTCGATGCAGGCCACCGAGCAGATCGACGCACTCACCGTAATGGCCATCAACCCGGTGCAGTACCTGGTCTCGCCCCGAATGATCGCGGGCGTGTTCAGTTTTCCGCTGCTGACCGCGATATTCGATGTGATTGGAATCTTCGGCGGCTACATGATCGGGGTCGGCCTGCTCGGCGCGCCCTCAGGTCCGTACTTCAACGGTATCGCCGCTAACATGACCGGCCACGACATCATGATCAGTCTCTACAAGGGCCTGGTATTCGGCGTGGTCGTAATGTGGGTCTGTTGCTACAAGGGATATCACGCCGAACGGATGGCGACGGGCGTCAGCCGCGCCACCACTGAAGCCGTCGTGTTGTCGAGCGTCCTGATTCTGGCGTTCGACTATTTTCTTGGGTCAATCCTTTTGTGAAACGCATGCCGACTCGATTTGATCAATCATGAGCCAACCTGAAATCAACCTTCGCGAAGCCGGTGCACAAACTCGGGATACTGCCCGCGCCGGCAACGCAATCGAAGTGCGCGACCTGCGCAAGCGCTTCGGCCAGCAGCAGGTGCTCGACGGCGTCACCCTCGATTTCCCGGCCGGCCAGATTACGACCATCGTCGGCCCCAGCGGCTCCGGCAAGACCGTTCTGCTCAAGCATCTTAACCTGCTGCTGCGGCCTGACGCGGGCACCATCGTGATCGACGGCGTCGACGTGACCAAAATCAGCGGACGATCGCTGGACGCCGTGCGCGAAAAACTCGGAATGCTCTTTCAGTCCGGCGCACTCTTCGATTCGATGTCGGTTTTCGACAACGTCGCTTTCCCGCTGGTCGAGAAAACCGACCTCAGTCGCGAGGAGATCGCCGCGCGCGTCCGCGAAACGCTGAAAGCGGTCGGACTCGAGGGTATGGACGATAAGTTCCCATCGCAATTGAGCGGTGGGATGCAAAAACGTGCCGCTTTGGCCCGCGCATTGGTGCACCGCCCGAAAATTCTCATGCTCGACGAGCCGACCACCGGCCTCGATCCCACTCGCACCGCAGCGATTCATCAACTCATCCGGCGTACGCAGGAAAATTTTCACCTGACCGTCGTAATGGTCAGTCACGACGTGCCCGAGGTCTTCAAGGTTTCCGACCACGTCGCGTTTCTCCATAATGGCCGCACTCGTCTCAACGGCACAGTGGCCGAGGTGATGGCGGCCGACGACGAGGTCTTCAAGCGCTTTCTGGCTGGCAAAGCATCCGGCGAGGAGAACGAAGCAGCCCTCGAGGGCTGAGACGAAAACTTATGTACGCAAGTCGAACCACGCAGCTCATCGTCGGGATTTTCGCGATTCTCGGAATTGTCGCGCTGGCGGTTCTGTCGCTATCGCTCGGCAAGATCTCGCTGTTCCCTCCACCGGGGTACACCCTCTATGCAAGTTTCGATAATATTTCAGGCTTGAAAGTCGGTGACCAGGTTCAACTTGCCGGCGTTCAGATCGGTAAAGTTGTGAATATCGGAATCAAGGATTATCGCGCGCAAGTCGCAATGCGAATAAACGATGGCGTGAAGATCGATGATCAAGCAATCGCGGCGATCAAGACCAGCGGAATAATCGGAGACAAATATGTTTCTATCCAGCTCGGCCCTGGCGATCATTACCTCGCGGATGGTGACACGATTCAGCAAACCCAGTCGGCCTTCGTGCTCGAGGACGCGATCGGCCAGTTGATAAATAATTCCGGCAGTAGCAACAGCAGCAATAACGGCAACAGCGTCAACAGCGGCAACTCAAACTGTAACTGCTCGGACACAACAGCGAAGAAGCCTGAAAAATCGGCCAAATGACCGGACAACGCGAGAAAGCAGGAAATATGATGACGTCAAATTCCACCCTTCGAACTATGCAACTGCCTCGACGCGCGATCGTGATGCTTACCGTCGCCGCCGCGCTCGTCGTCAGCCTTGCGCCGTCCCGATTCATTGCGCCAGCCTGGGCCGATGATCCGATGTCCGTCGTAAAAACCACCGTCAACCAGGCTCTCGAGGTACTCCGCGACAGGAGTACTCCGCTCGCTCAGCGCCAGGACAAGCTGCGCCAGATAGTCGCCGCAAGCTTCGATTTCAGAGAAATGGCGAAGTCGGCCCTCGGCTACCATTGGAAGGAGCTCACCCCCGCTCAGCAGGAAGAGTTCACCAATGCCTTCGTGGCCTTTATCGAAGATTCCTACCTGAGCAAGATTAACGACTACAGCGGCCAGCAGGTAAACTTCCTGCGTGTCACCAACGACGGCCCTCAATATGCCCAGGTCAACACCGATATCGTCGAGCCCAAGGGCGAGCCTATCCACGTGAATTACCGCTTGCTGCAAGAGAACGGCACCTGGAAGATCTACGACGTCACGGTCGACGCAATCAGCATCATCGCGAACTACCGCAATCAGTTTAATCGCGTGATGAACAGCAAGGGGTACGCAACTCTAATCGCCGATTTGAAGGCTAAACAAGCGGCCCTGGCGGCAAGTCTCGCCAACCACTAGCAAGTATGGATTCGTCGCGGCCGGAAAGATAACCTTGATCAGAAGAATTCAGGACGGTAACGCCATGGAGAGGCAAATGACATCTGGTCCGAAACAAATCGAAAAGGCAGGCGCGCTATGGATGATGCTCGCATCGTCAATGCTCGCGGTCGTTTCGTTTGCGACTCCGGCATTGAGCCAGGACGTCGCGCCACTGTCGCAGAATCCGGCCGCACAGTCGGCGGCTGCCGTACAACCCCCGCCGGGCGAGAACCAGGGCGTCACCCCCGATCCGTTGTCCGGGTTCAATGAGCCGATGTTCACCTTCAACCTGAAGCTCGATGATTGGGTGCTGCGGCCGGTAGCCAAGGGATACTCGTTCATTGCGCCGGAGCCCGTGCGCGAGGGCGTCGGCCGGTTCTTCGACAACGTTCGCGTTATCCCGCGGTTCGCCAATAACCTGTTCCAGCTCAAGCTGGCCGAGGCCAGCACTGAAGTTGCTCGCTTCGGAATCAACTCGACCATCGGATTGGCGGGCTTCTTCGATCCTGCCCAGGAACTGTTCGGACTCGAAGAGCATCCCAACGATTTCGGCCTAACGATTCGCTACTACAACATCCCGACCGGACCGTACGTCATGCTACCGTTCTTTGGCCCTTCGACGGTTGGCGACACGATCGGGCTGGTGGCAGACGGCGCGATGAATCCGATGGACTACCTGCTTCCGACCTGGATAACGATCGTCGTGAACACCGGCCAGCGCGCAGCAGAAGCGGTGAACTACCGCTCATTGCATATGAACCAGTTCGAGGAAGCCGATCGCTACGCGGTTGATCTTTACGGCGCCGTCCAGGACGCATACCTGCAGACGCGCGATCATGAGGTCAAAAAGCTCCACGAGGAGCAGTGGTAAGCTGAAAGCCCGAACATAATTCGCAACAAACACGCCGCGGAACTAAACCTCCCGCGGCGTTTATTTTTGCTGTAGTCAGCAAACTCGCGATCAGCGAGCTGTAAGCTGCTTCCCCGTCCCGCAATGCGAACGACTCAGCCTCTCTCTGTCCCCCCTTTCCACTGTGGAAAGGGGGCGAGGGGGATAGGACAGGACAAGGCGATTTCCGGTCCCCCTTCCCACGATGGGAAGGGGCTAGGGGTTAGGTTGCCGTCAGACGTGCTCCCATGCGTGATACGAACTCCGCACCAGCGGCCCCGACTCCACATGATGGAACCCCATCGCGAGCGCCGCGGTCTTGATCTCCGCGAACTCCGCCGGCGGCACGTATCGCGCCACTGGAATATGATCCGCTGACGGCCGCAGATACTGTCCGAGCGTCAGGATGTCGCACTCGACGTCGCGCAGGTCGCGAATCACCTCGAGCAGTTGATCGTTGGTCTCGCCGAGCCCGAGCATCACCCCCGCCTTGGTGAACATCGGCTTGCCGAGTCCGCGCGCGACGTCCTTCGCATGACGAATCACGTCGAGCGATCGCTGATAGTTCCCACCCGGCCGAACTGAACGATACAGGCTCGGCACGGTTTCGATATTGTGGTTGTAAATATCGATTGGCGATTCCACCACCGTCTCTACGCTGGCGAACACGCCCTGGAAGTCGGGCACCAGCACCTCGACGCGCGCCGGCTCCGGATTCGCTTTGATCGCATCTGCAGTAGCCGCGAAATGCGCCGCGCCGCCGTCGGGCAGATCGTCGCGATCGACCGAGGTTACGACCACGTGCTGCAATCCCAGGCGCGCCACCGCCTCTGCGATCCGCCGTGGCTCGTCGGCGTCGAGCGGACGCACTTTGCCGTGCGCGACTGCGCAGTATGGGCAATTCCGCGTGCACACGTCGCCCATCAGCATGAAGGTGGCCGTGCGATGCGAAAAGCATTCGCCGATATTCGGGCAGCAAGCCTCCTGGCAAACCGAATGCAGCTTGAGCTCGCCGAGAATCGCCTTGGTCCGAAAATACTCGGGCGACACCGGCGCACGAACCTTAATCCAGTCTGGATGCTTCCGTTCAGCCATCGGTTGTCACTGAATGAGGCGCAAGCTCTGCATCGGATATGCGCGAAATGATTTCATCGTAAAGGAATATTCGCGCGAAACTCTCGCGCATTACGCCGGCGAACTCGCGCACCGACACCGCGCGATTGGTGATTTCGCAAACCGAAGTCATGCGGCATCCCTCGATCCCGCACGGCACGATCGAATCGAAGTAGCGGAGATCGGTGGATACGTTAAGGGCGAAGCCATGCCACGTAGTCCAGTGCCGGATGCCCACGCCAATCGACGCGATCTTGCGCGCGCCGACCCACACGCCCGTCATCCCATCACGCCGCCCGGCTTCGATTCCAATTTTCGCGAGCGCATCGATCATCGCCGCCTCGAGACTGCGCAGGTACTTGGTAACGTCGCGCTCGCGCCCTTCGAGTTTTAGAATCGGATAGCCGATCAACTGCCCGGGCCCGTGATATGTGACTTCCCCGCCGCGCGACACCCGCCGAATCGGCACAGCTTGAGTGTTGCCGACAATAAACCGCTCATCCGCCCCGCGTCCAAGCGTGAACACATGCGGATGCTCCATCATCAGAAGCGTGTCGCCGACGCTCCCCTCAATCCGCGCCGCCAACATCGCAGTCTGGATCGCGAGCGCGTCGTCATAATCGACCATCCCCGTCTCCGCAACTGCTAGCGCCCCGCGCCCATTCGACTGACTCTCGCGATTGTCCTTCTTCCCACTTGGGAAGGGCGCGGTCTTTCTGTCCCCCCTTTCCATTGTGGAAAGGGGGTGAGGGGGATAGGACACGTCAAGACGACGCCTTTCCTGTTCCCCTTCCCACGACGGGAACGGGTCAGGGGTCAGGTTCCGCTTGCTCGATTCTTGTGTCATCCGAAGCAGCCGCTAGAAGTCTATCGCTTCCCCATCCGCCGCCAAAGCCGCCTGCATGATAGCCTCGGACATCGTCGGATGCGGATGCGCCGTCTTGCCGATTTCCGTGACCGTAGTCTCGAGCGCCTTGCCGAGCACGACTTCCGAAATGATATCGGTGGCGGCGTGTCCGATAATCTGGCATCCGATCACTTCGCCGTATTCCTTGGTCGCGACGATTTTCACAAACCCCGCCGTCTCGCCAATCGCAACCGCCTTGCCCATCGCACGAAACGGAATCTTGCCGACCTTCACCTCGATCCCACGCGCCTTCGCCTCCGCCTCGCTGAGTCCCACTGTCGCAACCTCCGGCTCGCAGTAAATACATCCCGGAATCGCGAGCAGGTCGAAGCCGGGCTCGCGCACCCCAGCCATTATTTCCACCGCCGCGATCCCCTCGGAGCTCGCCTTGTGCGCCAGCAGCGGCGGCCGAATCACGTCGCCAATCGAGTAGATACTCGGCACGCTGGTCTGGAACGAATCGTTCACCTTGATAAACCCGCCGCGCTCCAGTTCGATCCCAAGCTTCTCGAGTCCGAAGTTCATGCTGAGCGGCGTGCGCCCGACCGCGACCAGCACCACCTCGGCCTCGACCGATTTTTCGGCGCCCTCCGCATTCACAGCGACCGACCACAGCTCACCCTTGCGCGCCATCGACTTGTAGCCATGCCCCAACATCACCGTGATTCCCCGCTTGACGAACGCGCGGCGCAACTCCTCGGCAACTTCCGCGTCGAACCCCGGCAGCATCTGCTTTTCCAGCTCGACCATCGTAACCTTCGCGCCAAACGCGCTGTAGAAATATCCGAACTCGGCGCCAATCGCGCCCGCGCCAATCACCACCACGCTCGCGGGCATCTTGTCGAGCACCAGCGCTTCGTGGCTGGTCACGACGCCGTCGCCAACTTTCATCTCCGGAAACAATTTCTCGGCGGAGCCCGCCGCAATCAGAATGCGCTCGCCCTCGAGCGTGGCCGCAGCCGGCGCCGCCTTCCCTTCGACTTGGCGGAGCGCAACAGAATGCGGCCCGGTAACGACCGCGTCCGCCTCGAAGTAGTCAATTTTGTTTTTACGAAAAAGGTAAAGGACGCCCTTGGACAGCTTCTCGGCCGCCGCCCGCGACCGCGCAATCACTTTGGAGAAATCAAACCGAACCTCGCCCGTCTCGATCCCGTGCTCTTTCGCCGCCCCGCGAATCGTATCCATCGCGCCGGCGGAGTTGAGCAGCGCCTTGGAAGGAATACACCCCCAATTGAGGCACACCCCGCCAGGCCGATCGCGCTCAATCACCGCCACGCGCATCTTCAACTGCGCCGCCCGAATCGCGGCAACATATCCCCCAGGGCCAGAACCAATCACAACCAGGTCATACCGAGAATTTTCCAAGATGATGAAGTCCTCTAAAAGTTTCGTTCACAATATTATTCCCCTAATGAGACCATCGAGTAAGGGCAGCCCGCAGTCCTCCGCTTTTCGTTTTGTGTCATTCAGAGCGAAGCGAAGAATCCCGGATATGGCTTCTCTCTATTGGGGAGTGGCAGCCGCGGCGCCAGTGGAAGTACAATACCGGGTTTCCATAATTCTTTGATGCTGCGACTGGTCGAAACAGTACGGGGTTACAGGTATTGCCGCACGATGCGCAGTTGGTTCTCCAACGCGGCATGGCGCTGCTGGTCGATCAGCGCATAATCGATCATGTCTATCAAGTGATCTTTTCCTTTTCGGATCAAGATTGCGGTCACGAGCACCTTCCGCAAAATATCAAGGGTTTCTACAAGCAAATTAGCAACGGGCTTGTACCAGTCATCGAGCTTTTTGTTTTTCTTGTAAGAAAGACGATCACCGTGAGCGAATGTGCTCCGGACACCGTAAGCGTCCTTAAGTACACGGTTTACATGAATGGCGTCGTCTCCAAAGAAGGAAAGCAATTTGGCCGCACGTACCCGAAGTTTGTACGCGAGCTCTAAGTTTTCGTTTATGAGGACCGCTTCGAGAGCCATCACGGCTTGAGCGATTTTTTCCTCTAGCAGCCCGGGCCGAGTAAGTGCGGCACTATACCGTTCGAAGGCGATCGCAAGGTGATCGGATTCAGTATTTGGATTCGACGAGAAATCAGGTGGAACGCAGGAATCCATCCGATTCCAAAAGGACTCAAGTTTTTGTCGATCTTGAGAATTGATCTTACCGACATGGTTAACGATTTCATGCGGTCCATTATGCATCGTCCAGCTCGCGGGCATGAACAAGGATTCCGAAAACTGTCGCATGCAGATCCACTTCACACTGGCGACGCAGAACAGGCGCAGAACGGCGATCGCCCGCGTCACCTCCCCGCTGGATGTCATTGGCGTTCAGTCCGATTCGTTCAATTCGCATAATTGCGGAAGCATTTGAAGAACCGAATGTGATGTCGAGATCCATCTCCCTTTCGAAGTCAGCCGTCACTGGCCGACGGAGAGTTATACCCTCTGCTAATTCGATGTGCTCCATCTGAAGCATGATCCCTTGTAGTTCGATCTCCGCTCCATACGTCACGGGTTTGCCGCTGAGCTCGTCAAGAAACATTGAGACAAGAGAATCGATCGTTCGTCGAGAGGCTCCTTCGGGTTCCAGAATTGTCCTAGTCATGGAAGACAGGAATTGGCTCAGATGTTGTTTTGCGAGGTCGATGCCAAAGGTAGAAGCTAGCAGCACTATGACGGCATTGTATTCCTCCGTTTGACTCGCCGCCTGTGCGGCAGCCGAAGCCGCAAATGCCCAAGTCTTCGCCAGTTTGGTTTCGGAGCGGCGGCCACCTTTCAAGATGCCATTGTCATCGATCTGTAGCGGCGCAACCAACTTCCAGCGAGTTTGTGGCACCTCTGAGGGGACGACCGTCCCTGCTGCCAAGCCTTTTCGTAGCTCGTCGGAGACTCTCGCCAAGAGCACGTCTAGCGCTGTTCGTACTGTGTTGGGCTTGTCAATCATAACGCGTCGAATCGTTCGGAGTTCACAGATTCAAGATTCGTGTCCTCAATTCGTGTCCTCAATTAGAGCAACGAGTAAAAGAGGTCCCCTCGGAGAAAAGCTTACTTCCGCGGAATCGGCGCTTCCGCCCACGACTGTTGCGTCATTATAAACGGGTCTGGCGAGACGCTTATCTCTCCGCGGAACGGCCAGTCCAGCGCGATGATCATCACGATTATTAGCCCAAGCGTCGCGGCGAGCGTCGCCGTCATCGCCAGATGCATCCCGAAGTGTTCGTAGCCGAAGAAATAAGTATAGGCGGTCGTGATCGCCGCACCAAAAAACACGATCGCCCAGATGACGCCCGGGATATGCCCTTGAACTGCCGACAGCCTCGCGCTGCGAGCGTCGTAAAGCTCGTTCCACGTCTTGAGCATCTCAGCTTCGATCACCGCCTCGCCCGAATTCTGCGGATGTATCGTCGCGATCGCCGTTGCCAGGTCGCGCAGCGGCTTCCATCCCTGGTCGGGCGTTTTGCCGGTCCGCTGGATCGGCCATTCGACCCCGATGACGACGCTCACATACTTCGCGAGCGCGTCGCGAATCTCCTGCCCCTTCGCATCCGGCAAACCGGCGGTATCGAGGTACATCCCGCCGGCATAGTCCGATTCGTTCTCGACGATATCCGACGCCCTGCTGAAGGATTCCCACGTGGCGATTGCGATAAACGCCAGCAGCACCGCGTACAGCACGCCGACGATTGCAAAGGTGAATCCAGCCAGGTCGTTATGAGCCCGCCGCAGTTTCACATGGACCAATTGATGGAAAATCAGCAGCCCGCCGCATCCAACGATCACAAACACCGCGACCACGATCGGTCCCCACAACCAGGTCGGGTTGTTATAAATCCAGTCGACGATCATTCCCCGCATTAGAGCATCGCATAAGGGTGAGCGCTATTGGGTGGCTTCCGGCGAGCAAGCAATTCTGATGTTGACACCGCTTACATCAGCAGGTAATGTGAGCGCCAACAACATCGATTGGAGAGTGCAGCTCGGAAGATCGCTCTTATCATCACGGGAACCTGCGCGAGGCTTTGATCGCTGCCGCCGCGAAGCAGATCGAGGAAATCGGCTTCGAGGCCTTGTCGCTGCGCGATCTGGCCGCGTCGCTCGGCGTCTCGCGCGCCGCGCCGTACCGGCATTTTGCCGATCGCCGGGAGCTGCTCGCCGCGATCGCTGCCGACGGATTCAGGCATCTGCAAAGCGCAGCTCTTGCCGCGATTGCCAAGAATCGGATGCCGTCTGCGCGCCTGGCCGCTGGAGCGCGGGCATACCTCGCCTTCGCGGCGCGACGCCCGCAACTGTTTCGGCTGATGTTTGTTTCCCATTTGCTCACTGCGGACGACCCGCGCGATCCGTCGCTAGTCCAGGTCGCCAACAGCTTTCATCAACGGTTCGAAGCTCTCATCGCGGAGACCTGCGCCGCGCGCGACCAGAAGACGATCAAGGCCGCCGCGCTGACGTTCTGGTCGATTCTGCATGGCTTCGCGCTCTTGCGGATGGGCAAACGGCTCATGCCTTTCATGATCGGGCCGTTGACCGAAACCGATCTGCGCGAGGCGGTCCTCGATGCGGCGACGGCGATTCCATTCTCGATCCGATCCAAAAAGGCGAGGAGTAAAGCAACTTGATTTCTGCAAATCGTCGCCCATTCCTCGCGCTGTTACTAAGCCTGGCAGGCTGCCTGATATTCGCCGCCTCCGCCAGTGCGGCTCCATGGACGCAACCGGGATTTCTCTATCGCTATTTCGTGTGGGGCGCGCAGTTTCCGTTCACATCGCGTTCCGACGATTACAAGCGTTATGGGTATCACCCGATCGACAAGGGGCCGGATGCGTATCACTTCGCGCCGGGCAACCGCAATGCGGTTCCGGATACTGTCGAATATAAGGAAGGCGATGCGGTCGAGCGTGTCGCGCTGTTTGAGCTGCTCCGCTCGACCGGCACTCATGCGTTCATAGTTATCAGAGACAACAAGGTCCTATACGAGGACTACTTCAACGGCTATGCGCGCGACTCACTTTGCACAGCATGGTCGGTATCGAAGTCCGTCACCTCGGCGCTCGTCGGAATAGCTATCGCCGAGCGTTATATCAAGAGTCTCGACGATCCTATCACCAATTACCTGCCCGAACTGAAGGATCAGGGCTTCGATCCCATCACGATCAGAAATCTCCTGACTATGGGATCGGGAATTCAATACAGGATAGGCTTTTTCCCCTGGGACGAATTTGTGCTGGCTGGCTACTATCCTGATCTTCGACAGCTACTCCTGTCCGATCTGAAGATCATGGAACCTCCGGGGCAGTCTTTTCACTACAACAACTTCAACGTCGAACTACTGGGCTTGATCCTCGAACGGACTACTCATCGCCCGCCTAGCCAGTATCTTCAGGAGAAGATCTGGGAGCCCATCGGTATGGAATATCCCGCCACCTGGAGTATCGACAGTGAACAGGACGGCTTCGAGCTAACACCTATACTGCTCAACGCCAGGGCTATCGACCTGGCCAAGTTCGGACGGCTGTACTTGAACAACGGCAAGTGGAACGGCAAGCAGATCGTTCCGGACAATTGGGCGGCCGAGTCCACGGTCAGAGATCCGAATGACCATCGTCCATGGGAGACGTTCTCTCGATGGCAGGACAACGGTGGCTACTACAAGTACCTTTGGTGGGGCGTTTCGCAGGGGAAGGGCGACTACAGCTATATGGGCATCGGCACCTACGGTCAGTTCATCTTCGTCTCGCCAAAGACGAAGGTCGTGATCGTGCGAACCGCAGACAAGGACGGAATCGACCCGCCTTACTGGCGCGAGGTCTTTCAGCATATCGCGGATCACGTCGACGAGAATTATCGTCGCTGAACCTCGAATGACGGATGATCGCCATTGAGCGAGCACCAGCGCCGTATTGTACCAAAGTACAATCGAAGGGGATCAACCTATCCTGTAAGATTTGCCCGATTTTTAAGTCTCGGGTGCAATCATTTTGGCAGAGTCACTATTAGGAAGGAGATTGTGATGATGAACAGTGTGCGAAACAGAATGTTGGCCGGCGTGGCCGCCGCGGCTCTCGCGGCGGCGCTCCTGGCGTCGGGATGCTCGACGACCGTCGAGAGCCAGCCGTCCGCGGCGAAGGCGCTCCAGTCGGGCGGTCCTCTACCTAGCGCAGTGACGGGATTCCTCGGCCCCGACGCGTCCAAGCTGGCTCCGGGACCGGAGGGCGGTGCCGCGCTGGCTTGGATAAATCCCAACGTCCAGTGGGCTAGCTACACCAAGATACAGTTGATGCCGGTTGAGTTCTGGGCGGCTGCCGATTCGAAAGTATCGCAGGCGGATCAGGCAGTGCTGACTGAATACTTCTACAACGCGCTGCAGACCAACCTCTCCAAGAGCTTCACCCTGGTCGATCAGCCGGGCCCCGGCGTGATGACTTTGCACGTAGCCCTGATGGACGCGACCACTGCCGTCCCCGGCCTTCGCACCGTCTCGGTAATCGTCCCGCAAGCTCGCGTGCTAAACATGGCGCAGTCGCTCGCGACTGACAGCTACGCGTTCGTAGGATCCGCCGAAGCCGAAATGAAGGTGACCGATTCTGTCAGCGGTGAGCTGCTGGCCGAGGCTGTCGATCAGCGCGCAGGCGGCATGGGACTCAAGAGTGCGGCTTCATTCAAATGGGGCGACGCACAGAACGCGATGGACTACTGGGCGCAGAAGATTCCGAATCGCCTTTCCCAGTTGCAAGGGAAGACCACCAACTAACGACCGATCGCGCGGTGAATAGCGGGCGTCCCAATGCGGGGCGCCCGCGATGTAGACTCACCGCGAGGGTCACGAATGCATCCAACCGGTGTGGGCACATGGACTGGAGACTGGGCATGGAGTCTGCCCTTGATCGTCCTGACAGTCGTCATTCACGTCTGCGGCCTGGCGGTCATCGGCGAAAGCGTCGTCAAAGTCCTGGCCGAGTCCGTCGATCGCCGCAGGTTCATGTTCAAGTTCGCAGTCGTGATGGCCATAACATCTCTGCTCGCGACCATCCTTCATGGAATCGAAGCTGCTATCTGGGCGGCCGCTTACTGGTTTCTAGACGCACTGCCCGACGCGCGGACCGCGATGCTCTACTCGATCAGCGCGATGACGAGTTACGGTCACGCCGCGTTGTTCTTGAAAGATCGCTGGCAACTGATGGGCGCGCTGGAGGCTCTGAACGGCATGTTGCTGTTCGGGCTCACTACCGCGTTTCTGTTCGCAATGATCCAACGAGTATGGCCGATCGGCAGCCGAGACCATCATCGCGATCGTCAGCAGGGAAGCGGCTAGCTGACCTGATCGCTCACAGCAGCAGGCTAGACGGATTCTCGAGGAAGCGCTTCAGCTCCTGCAGGAAGCGGCCGGCGACGACGCCGTCAACGATGCGATGATCGAACGATCCCGTCATCATCATCGTCTTGCCGACTGCGAGCTGTCCGTTGCGCACGACGGGCCGGTCCTTGATCGCGCTCACTGCGAGAATCGCAGCCTGCGGCGGAACGATCACGGCGGCGAAGTGCTCGATGCCGAGCATGCCCATGTTGGAGATCGAGAAGGTCGCGCCTGACAGTTCGTCCGAGGTGAAACCGCCGCGGCTCGACTTGGCGACGAGGCGATGCGCCGCGCGCGAGATTTCGAGCAGCGACAGCCGCTCGCATCCATGAATCACCGGCAGGATCAAACCGTCCTCGACCGCGACCGCGACGCCGATGTTGACGTTCGGATGAATGACGATGCCATCGTCTTCGTAGCTCGCGTTGATGCGCGGATAACGCCCGAGCGCGAGCGCGCACGCCTTCACGATGATGTCGTTGTAGGTGACGGTTTCCTCGAACAGCTCGGTCGCTTCGAGCGAGTCCTTCAAGCGCACCGCGTCTTCCATCGCAACTTCGACCGTGACGTAGAAGTGCGGGATCTCGCGCTTCGACAAGGCCATCCGCTTCGCAATCGTCTTGCGCATCGCGGACAGTTCCTCGCGCGAGCCGGGCGCGCCCTCGCGCGGCGACACCAGCCGGCGGAACTTGAACAGCTGTTGCTCGCGCAGGAAGTTGTCGACGTCGCGCTTGGTCACGCGCCCGTCGGGACCAGTGCCGCGAACGTGCGTGATGTCGATGCCGGCTTCTTCGGCGGCGCGGCGCGCGAGCGGAGAGGCGCGCAGCTTGTGGCCGTCGCCAGCCTCGTCGTCAACCGCTGGCTTAGGCGGCTCAGGACGCGGCGGCGGCGCCGCAATCGCGGTTGGCGCGGCAGAGAGGTTCGCGGACATAGCAGGATGCACGTGCAAATCGCCCGCGGATCCATCGGTGACGACAGCAGCCGGCGAGATAGGCTTCCGGGCCGGCTCTTTCTTCTCGGCGGCTTTCGGCTTGATCGCGACCGGCTTGGGCACATCCGGAGTCGCGGCCGCTTCGGCGCCCGGATTCTCCATCGCATCAAGTGTGGCCGGCTTTTCGTCAGACTGGGCTCGCGATTTGGACTCGCCAGTCGCCGCGGCTTTGGCGTCGGACTTGGCTTGAGGTTTGGATTCCTTCGCGCCCGCAGATTTCATCAGCGCGATCACTGCACCGACCGGCGCGCTCTCACCTTCGTTCAATTTGATTTGGTCGAGCACGCCCTCTTCGAACGACTCGAGCACCATGTCGGCCTTGTCGGTCTCGACTTCGGCAATCGCCTCGCCGCGCGCGATCTTGTCGCCCGGATGCTTGAGCCATCGGAGGATCTTTCCCTCCTCCATCGTATCCGAGAGCTTGGGCATCGTGATTTCGTTGCTCATGATTTCCCGCCCTGGGGTCTTAGGTCAGTTGCTCCGCCGCCTTCACTATGTCACCCGCGCTCGGCAGCGAAGCGTGCTCGAGATGCTTGTTGTACGGCATCGGGCTGTCGAGCGCGGCGACGCGGACCACGGGCGCGTCCAGCGAATCGAATGCGGCCTCGTGAATCTGCGCCGCGATCTCGGCGCCGGCGCCACCGGTGCGCCATCCTTCGTAGGCTACGATTGCGCGGCCGGTTTTCTTAACCGACGCGATGACGGTCTCCATGTCGAGCGGGTTTAGCGTTCGCAGATCAACTATCTCCGCGTCGATGCCGGAGTTCTCGAGGACTTCAGCCGCTGCGATCGCGTCGTATACGCACTTCGAGTAAGTGACTATAGTCACATCCTTACCCTCGCGAATTACATTTGCCTTGCCGAACGGCACCAGGTACTCGGGATCTTCGGGGACCTCGCCCTTCACACCATACAGCGACTCGTGTTCGAGGAAGACCACCGGATCGACCTGTCGAATCGCGGTTTTCAGCAGTCCTTTGGCGTCAGCGGGCGTAGCTGGGATGACGACGCGGAGCCCGGGACAGTGGAGGAAATACGCTTCGAGGCTCTGGCTGTGCTGCGCGCCCAGCTGATGGCCTCCGCCCTGTGGAGCGCGAATGACTACTGGCACATTAGCCTTGCCGCCAAACATGAAGTGTATTTTGGCAGCGCTATTGACTATTTGATCCATAGCCAGCAGCCCGAAGTTGATAGTCATCAATTCTACTACTGGTTTCAGCCCGCCCATCGCAGCGCCGATGCCTGCGCCGACAATAGTCAGTTCCGAAATCGGGGTGTCGCGCACGCGCTTCTCCCCGTAAACCGCGAGCAGGCCGTCAGTGACCTTGAACGCGCCGCCGAAGTAGCCGACTTCCTCGCCCATGATGAAGACCCGCTCGTCGCGATCGAGTTCCTCACGCAGGGCCTGATTCAATGCTTCGCGGTACGTGATTTGCGCCATCACTTATCCTCGGACGCGTACACGCCCTTGCCCAGTTCATCCATCGAGGGCTCGGGCGATTCGTCGGCGAACTTGACCGCGTCATCGATAGTCGCGGCGACTTCATTCTCGACTTCGGTGAGCTTCGATTCGGTCGCGCGCTTTTCGGTCAGCAGGCGGCGTCGCAGATTCTTGATCGGGTCGCGCTCCTGCCAGATCCTTTCCTCGCGCTTCGAGCGATACTCCGCAGGATCGGACATCGAATGACCGCGGAAGCGGTACGTCACCGCCTCGATCAACGACGGTCCGTCACCGGCGCGCGCACGAGCGACCGCCTCCATCGTCGCGCCGTAAACGTCGAGCACGTCCATCCCGTCCACCCGCACGCCCGGCATCTTGTACGGCTCGGCAAAACGGTAGAGCTCCTCCTGGCTGATCGCGTTCTGGACCAGAGTGCCCATCCCGTAAAAGTTGTTCTCACAGATGAAAACCAGCGGCAGCTTCCACAGCGACGCCATGTTCAGCGTCTCGTGAAACGCGCCTTGCGGAAGTGCGCCGTCCCCAAAGAAGCAGCAGACGACCTCGGGGCCTTCGTTGTAGCTGACCGCGAGGGCGAGGCCGCATGCGATCGGCAATCCGCCGCCGACGATCGCGTATCCGCCCATGAAGCGCAGGTCCTGATCGAACAGATGCATCGATCCGCCGCGTCCATGCGAGATGCCGGTGGACTTGCCGAACAACTCGGCCATCACGAGGCGCGGGTCGGCGCCCTTGGCGAGGCAGTGCCCGTGCTCGCGATAGGTCGAGACGACGTAGTCTTTGTCGTAGAGCGCGTAGATCGAGCCGACCGCGACAGCCTCCTCGCCGGCATAGAGATGACAGAAGCCGGTGATTTTGCCGCGGCTGTACATCTCGGCGGTCTTCTCTTCGAAGCGCCGGATGAGCGTCATGCGTCGATAGAGGTCGAGCAGCTGACTCTCGTGAAGAGTCAGCAGCGCGTGCTGAGCAGTATGCTTGTCGCGTTCGAGTGCCATCGTGGTTTAAGCGTAACCCGATCGGAGATAGTGGTAAACCGTAGTCAACATTAATGCAGTTGGAGGAACTTTGATTGAAAGTGAAAAACTGGGTTTCGTCAAGCGGAGCGATATCAAAATAGAAGGCGCTGCGCCGATGCTGCCACTGGCCAGAATGATCGGCGATGGATTGGCGATGGGCCGAGCTTGATCAGCAATTGCATGTGCTCGTTGGTGCAGTAGCCCTTGTGTTGCGCGAAACCGTAGCCGGGATATTGGCCGTCGAGGTCCACCATCATGCGGTCGCGTGTGACCTTGGCGATGATCGACGCGGCTGCGATACAGAAGCTCTTGCGATCGCCGCCCACGATTTTGGTTTGCGGCAGTTCGAGGCGGGGAATCAAGCGACCATCAACCAGCACGTGGCCGGGCGTGAGCCCCAGGGCTTCGAGCGCACGGCGGCTCGCGGACATCGTCGCCCAAAAGATGTTGAGACGATCGATCTCATTCACTTCGGCAACTCCGATTCCGACCGCGATTGCCTGCTCGCGAATCGGGGTAAACAGCTCCTCGCGCTGCTCGTGCGTCAATTGCTTCGAGTCGTGCACGCCGCGGATGAACGTCTCCGGCGCGAAGACGACCGCGGCCGCGACCACCGGACCCGCCATCGGACCGACGCCCGCTTCGTCGACGCCGGCTACCGCCTCGATGCCGACTTTCCACAGCCGTCGTTCGTAGCGCAGGTCTGGTCGCTTGCTCATCGCGCTTACGCCATCCGTTTAAGCCGCGCTTTGCGAATCGTTTCGGCGGCGAGATCGGGATCCTGGATGTCGTTGAGACGGATAGCGTAGTCGGCGCTGGCGGCCGACGCGATCGTGATGTCGCCGAGTCCGAACATCCGTTGAAAGACGCGCTTGTCGACTTCCACCGACCGGATGTCCGCCAGTTCCATCTCGCGCCGGCGCGACGCGACCAGCCCGCGCTTTTCGATGAGCCGATCGGAAGTCAGGCTCCAGTTGACGGTTCGCGCGCGAATCATCGTGACCAGCCACGTCAGCACGCCGAGCGCGACTACTACGAATGCCGCCTGGATCGGTTGAAATTTGACGTAGAGCAGGCGGCCGCCGGCCGCGATCAGAATCCCGCCGACCAGGAATCCGTTGGCGTAGTACCATAGCGAGGGGCGGAACGTGGCCAGCGCGTACTCGCGAACTGCAGACGGCTTGGGCGCGAACAGCCGCGTACCGCATCGAGAGCAGAACGCCGCGCCTTGCTGATTTTCGTTACCGCACTGGGGACATCTCATCGCACGCCCGCCTCATCCGCCTCATCGGAAAGAGTCGTAGTCGATGCGATTATGAAGACGGGTGATACGCCGCGTCAATGCAGGGGTAACTTCTGCACCAAGGATTAAGAAGACCCAGGTCGCAGGTCTTCTCCCTCTTCGAACTATTTTTGTGTCATTCTGAGCGAAGCGAAGAAACCCGGAGCCGCGCTCGACGCGGCAGTGTTCTCGGCGCCTTGCGACTAGTACTGACGATACGTAGAAGGTGAAAAAATGAAATTCGGACTATTCGGAATCAACAATGGACCGTGTGCGTTTCCAAAATGCGCCGCTGCCGTCGCGCGCGCGGCCGAAGACGCTGGCTTCGAAAGCGTCTGGACGGGCGAGCATGTGATACTGCCCGACCCGCAGGCGCCGCCGTCCCCAGTGGCTGCCGACTACCCGATGCTCGATCCTGCGATCTCGCTCGCGTTCGTCGCAGCGCATACGACCAGGATTCGGCTCGGCACCGGTATCATCATATTGCCGCAGCGCAACCCGGTGGTGCTCGCCAAAGAACTAGCGTCGACTGACGTGTTGTCCAACGGGCGGCTGATTTTCGGAATCGGCGTCGGATACCTGAAGCCGGAGTTCGACGCGATCGGTGCACCCTTCGATCACAAAGGAGCGCGCTCCGAGGAATGGCTCGCGGCGATGATCGCGTTGTGGTCGATGCCGAAGCCGGAGTTCAGCGGCAAATGGATTTCGTTCAAGGGCGTCAACGCGATGCCGCGCCCGGTGCAGCAGCCGCATCCCGAGATAGTGTTCGGCGGGCATACCAGGGAGGCATTCAGCCGGGCCGCGCGCCTCGCCCACGGATGGTACGGGTTCGCGCAGGACCTCGACGGTACCGCGAAGTGCGTCGAGGGTTTGCGGACGGCGTGCAAGGCGGCGAACCGTCGCTTCGAGGACGTGGAGATAAGCATCACGCCAAGTCCGCGAGTGAAGGTCACAAGCGACACCGCGAAGCGCTACGCCGACCTCGGCGTGAGCCGGCTGATTTTGCTGCAACGCGGCGCCGACGAAGCGGCGCTGCTCGATGGCGTCCGTGAGGTCGCGCGCGAGCTGATCGGCAAGGTTTAACTCGCAGTTAACGGGACTCTGGGCAGTCAGAATGGGACAACAAGCGTCCCAGGAACGCGACGGAGAGCATTGATACGTCGCGTTGATGGCGCGACTGTCATTTTTCGGTCGTAGTGGCAAAATCCTACCGTCTGCGGCATCCAATCGCAGTCGCAGACCGCTTTATTCGTGTGACATTTCGATTCGCAGTCTCTCGGCACGCAACTTGCGATTAGGCTCCTCAAAGGTCGCTTGAGTAATCGGGCGAGACCATAAACAGGATTTGAGGAGGGGAACTGAGAGATGTTGAAAAACGACAGCAGTCACGTACTGACGGTCAAGGAACTCTCTGACTATCTGAAGGTTCATCCTTCGACGATATATCGGCAGCTCAAGCGCGGACGGCTACCGGCGTTCAAGGTCGGCAGCGACTGGCGCTTCAATATCGAATCGATCGACCGATGGCGTCTCGAGCAGGATGCATTCAAAGAGATGTAGAACTGCCGGGCGCGTGTAGCGGGGGGAAAGGGGCGCTGGGGGAGAAGAGGGGAGTCACGCAGAGGGCGTCCGCCAGGACGCCCGGCGTGGCTAATTTCCGGACCCCGCGCGCGAAGTCGAGCGGGCGAGCGTGGAGGAGAGATTATGCGTTTAACTATTGTAGCAGGATTGATCTTGGGCGCGTCGCTGGCAGTTCAGTCGATGCTCAACAGTTACGCCAGGGCAAAAGCCGGTCCTGCGGCGACCGCGGTCCGCGTCCACGTCCACGAAGTCGCCCCATGGTACATCGCGAATGGCGCCGTGCCTGGCGCGGCGCGTCTTGCAGGCATCATCGTAGGATCAACCTGAACTGATCACCTATCTGCGATTGTTCCTCTTCCCTCGAGGGTGAAGGGGATAGGGGTGAGGTTCTTCGAATCGAGCAGGATACTGGTGCCACACAACACGACAAAGTAGCGTACTCGGAATCGGCAATCTGGCCGATCACCAATGCTCGGCTTCTCTCCGAAACTGCCAGTTAACGAAAAAGAGCGGCGGTGGGTCGACGAGGGTTTCGCCCGACTCGAAGCGATGCTCGGTCGTAATCGCCTGCTCGAAGCAAAAGTCGTCATTCCCGATGCTAAACACTTCCCCGACGCATTCGACAGAAGCGAGGCCTCAGTGGAAAAGCTGGTCCATCGAGTCTGCGAATACATGCATATCGATCGGACTCGCATCAAGCTGGAGATATTTCCCGATGAGGCAGAGGAGCTCCGCGAGAATTCGCTTTGGAGCATACAAACAAATCGGCCCGCTGGTATCTACTTCGGCCACGAATCGGTGATGGATGAAGACGGCAAAGCCGTCATTGCGCTCAAAAGCTCGGTGCTGAAAGATCCGATAGTTCTGGTGGCGACGATCGCGCACGAACTCGGCCACTTAATTCTTATTGGCGACGGGCATTTGGATAGGAGCACGGCCGATCATGAACCGATGACCGATCTGCTGACGGTTTTCCTCGGACTAGGAATATTCAGCGCGAATTCCGCCGCGCGATTCAATCATCATGATCACGGTGGCGGATGGCACAGCTGGTCGATGCGGCGGCTCGGCTATCTGACGCAGGGAGTTTACGGATACGCGCTCGCGAAGTTCGCGGCCGAGCGCGGCGAGATTAAGCCCGAATGGACGCAGCATCTTTCGACGAACGTCCGCGTATATTTCAAGCGCTCAACCGCCTGGCTGGCGAAGAATGCGAAGTGAGACCGCGCCCTCACGCGCTTGGTCTTAGCCTGAAGTTCAAATCCGATCGGCCGAAAGCCGGACAGAGAACCGCACAAAAGCCCTCTGCCCTCCGCGGGCACTGCGCTGGATTCAAACAACCTAACCCCTTCCCGAGCGGGAAGGGGAACCGGATTCATCGGATCTTAAGCTGATCGAGAGCAAAGTAGTGCGCTGCGCGCAACTTTGCGATTGACACTGGGTGCAGGGGTCACCCCTGCCTCGGGGGCGGGGCGAGGAGCCCCGCGTCTCAATCCCCGTACATCGAATCAATCTGATCCTTGAAGTGCGCCTGCACGACCTTGCGCCGCACTTTTAGCGACGGCGTCAGCTCCCCGTTTTCCTGCGTGAGCGGCGGGACTATCGTGAAGGTCGCGATCGCCTCGACGTCGGAGAGTTGCTTGTTGATCTCGCGAATCCGCCCCTGAACGAACGTCTTCAACTCTTTCGATTTCCCGAGCGCGTCCGTGTTCTTCGGATCCAGGTTGTTCTCTTTCAAAAAATCCACGAGATTTTCGTAGTCCGGCACGACCAGTGCGGCGAGATGCTTGCGGCGATCGCCGATCACACACGCTTGGCTGATGAATTTGTCTCCCGTCAGTTTGCTCTCGACGTACGCGGGCGAAATATTCTTGCCGCCCGACAGCACGATAATTTCTTTCTTGCGATCTGTGATCGAGATGTATCCCTCGACGTCGATCTTCGCGATGTCGCCGGTATGCAGCCATCCGTTTTCGTCGATCGCTTCCTTCGTCTCTGCCTCGAGCTTGTAGTAGCCCTTCATTATATTCGGGCCGCGCAGCAGCAACTCGCCGTCCGGCGCGGTCTCGACCTGGATGCGTTTTAACGGCAGTCCCACCGTGCCGATTCGAGTTCTGCCGTTGTGCAGATTCACCGCGACCACAGGAGACGCCTCGGTCAGGCCGTAGCCTTCGACGATTGGAACTTCGGCGGCCGACAGGAACCGGTTGATCTCCGTCGGCAGCGGCGCACCGCCGGAAATAAGGTAGCGGATCCGATTTCCAAAAATCGCGCGCACTCGCGCAAAGACCAACCGCCTGAACACCGCCATCGAGATCGCGAGCAGTGGCGGAAGCGGCTTCCCGCGATTGCGATACTCTGCCGCCTGCTCGCCGGCGTTGAGCGCCATTTTGAATAATCGCTGACGCATCGGCGGCGAAGTCTCGACCGTGCGCATCACGCGACTGTGGATCACTTCGAGCAGGCGCGGCACCGTGAGCACTACCGTCGGCTGGACCTCGGTCAGGTTCGACGCGATCTGCCCCAGGCTTTCGGCAAACGCGATCGTTCCTCCCGCCATCGCGACCGTGTAGTAGCCCGCCGTCCGCTCGAACGAGTGCGCGATCGGCAGATGCGACAGCGTCATGTCAGTGTCGTTGAGACCGAGCGCTGCCAGCGAGTCCTCCGCATTGGCAAGCAGGTTGCCGTGCGAGAGCATCACGCCTTTCGAGACGCCTGTGGTGCCCGACGTATAGATGATCGTCGCGAGGTCGTCGCTGCTGCCCTCGACAATCGCCGCCGGCGCCTCGGCACTTAGCGACGCCGCGGTCATGACGGCCGGCGTTCCATTCGCGGCGGGCGCGGATTCCGCTCCGCGATGCATGGCGACAACTGCGGTGACCTCGGGAATCGACGCGCTGATGCCGAGAATCTTCTTGACCATCTCGGGACCGTTGGCCGCGATCACCTTCGCGCCCGAGTCGCTGATGACATGCGCAGTCTCTTCAAGTCCGCTGGTCGTGTAGAGCGGCACCACGATCGCGCCGAGCCCGAGCACTGCCTGATCGACCACGATCCATTCGGGGCAATTGTCCGAGAGGATGGCGACGCGATCTCCCGGCCGCACTCCGAGACCGAGCAGGCCGGCGCGCAGTTTTCCCGCGGCCTCCGAAACGTCGCTCCACGAATGGTCGGTCCAGACCTTGTCGCGCTTGTCCTTAAGGAACGCGCGCGCGCCGTACTTCTGGGCCTGCGCCTCGAAGTTTTGCGAAAGGGTCGCCACGCGATCAGGCATAAGAAACCAAGACCTCCTGTTCCTCAACTAGCGTTTGTAGCTCAAACATTTGATGCCGCCAATCGTGCGACACCATGTCATCCTGACGAAGCGAGCAACGCGAGCGGTAGGAAGGATCTCGGACAGCTTCGCGTCCAGCGAAGCCGGTACCGGTTTCGAAAATCGCGCAGCGCTCCTTAGATTTGTGCGCGCATCGACCCTTCGATCCTCCGTTCGCGAACCGCTTGAAATTGCTGGCGAAATATGAGCGTCATGTCGTGGTTGATTAAGCGCAGGTTGCGGCGGTGGACAAGGATTTTTCATTTCACTAATCGTGGTGCTGACGGGCATAATCGCACCGAATTCATGAATCGCAACGCGTTGGCAGTTGGTATCAGCCGCCCTGATCGGCGCGGCGACGCTCGTCCGTTATTCGCACGTTGATAGCGCAGAGGTGACGCTTCGATGCTCGAGCATCTGTATTTTCCGCACGACATCTCGACCTTCGGTCCCAGGATCGATTTTCTCTTCGAGCTGATTTTCTGGATCGTGCTGGTCGTCTGGATCGCCGTGATGATCGCGATGGTGGTCTTCATGGTCCGCTATCGCACCCGGCCCGGCCGCAAGGCGGAATATATCGAAGGTAATTCCCGTCTCGAGATAATCTGGACCACCGCCACCACGGTCATCCTGATCACCCTGGCTATCATGAGCCGCTCGACCTGGGCCGACATCAAGGAGCATGGGCCGCCGGGCGACGTGTTCTACAAGGTGAACGCCAAACAGTTCAACTGGGAAATCACCTACCCGGGACCCGACGGAAAATTCGGCAAGGGCGAACTCGAGATGGACAACGAGTTGCACGTGCCGGTCAACAAGGTCGTACGGATCGATCTGACGTCGAAGGACGTCATTCACAGCTTCTTCGTCCCCAATATGCGCCTCAAGCAGGACGCCGTTCCGGGACGCCTCATTCACGTGTGGTTCGAGGCAACCGAAGTGGGGCAATACGAAATTCCATGCGCGGAGCTTTGCGGCTTCGGGCATTCCGGGATGAAAGGCAATCTGACAGTGCAGTCGGAAGAGGATTACGAGAAGTGGCTCAAAGACGAGTATCAGCAGAACAAGTAATGCCCGCACTCACCGGCCATGTCCCCGGAAGGAGCTAGTCGAAGATGAGTAGCACGGCAGCGGTTGCGGCACACGGCGCTCACGCTGAGCATCATCAGCTCAGCTTCATGCGCACGTATATTTTTTCCGAAGATCACAAAATGATCGGCCGCCAGTTCCTGTTCATGGCGCTCTTCATGATGTCGATCGGCGGCCTGATGGCGATGCTGATGCGGTGGGAACTCGCGTTTCCCGAAACCGCGGTCCCCGGTTTCCACTGGGTGCCCGAGCCGTTCATGTACGACGGCGCGATTCCGCCTAACACCTACAATGCGATGTTCACGATGCACGCCACCATCATGATCTTCTTCGTGGTGATGCCGATCCTGGTCGGATGCTTCGGCAACTTTCTCATCCCGCTGATGATCGGCGCGCGCGACATGGCGTTCCCCAAGCTCAACATGCTCTCGTTCTGGGTCGGCGCCGTCGCCGGCGTGATCATGCTGTCGTCGTTCTTCGTGACCGGCGGACCCGCAGCCGCGGGCTGGACGTCGTATGCTCCACTCAGCGCAGTGCCGATATATACGGGCGTCGATTGGGGCCAGGACTTGTGGTGCATCAGCATCATCGTGCTCGGCGCGTCGTCGCTGATGGGCTCGATCAACTACATCACCACCATCATCAACATGCGCACCAAGGGCATGTACTTCTTTCGCATGCCGCTGGTGATCTGGTCACTGTTCATCACCGCTATTCTGCTGCTGCTGGCGCTGCCGGTGCTGACCACCGCGCTCGCGCTGCTGCTATTCGATCGCATGGGCGGCACGCATTTCTTCCTGCCCGCGGGCGGCGGCGAGCCGCTCCTGTGGCAGCATCTGTTCTGGTTCTTTGGCCATCCCGAGGTCTACATCATGATCCTGCCCGCGATGGGCATCTCCTCGGAAATCATCTCGGTGTTTTCGCGCAAGCCGATCTTCGGCTACCGCGCGATGGCGTATGCGATGATCGCGATCGCGTTCCTGTCGTGGGTCGTCTGGGGCCATCATATGTTTCAGTCGGGGATGGACCCTGCGCTCGGCAGCAGCTTCATGATCACGACGATGATCATCGGAGTGCCGTCCGCGATTAAAACCTTCAACTGGCTCGGTACGCTCTACAAGGGCAACATCCACTACACCGCTGCGATGATGAACGCGCTGGCGTTCGTCGCGATGTTCGTGATCGGCGGCCTGTCGGGAATCTGGATGGCCTCGACTCCTGTCGACATGTACATCCACGATACCTACTTCATCGTCGCCCACATTCATTACGTACTATTCGGCGGTAGCCTGTTCGGCATCTTCGCCGGCGTGACCTACTGGTATCCGAAGATGTTTGGCCACATGATGAGCGAGAAGCTGGCCAAGGTTCATTTCTGGATCACCTTCGTCGCCTTCAACTGCACCTTCTTCCCGATGCATATCCTCGGGATGGCGGGCCACATGCGCCGTATCTACAATCCGCAGCAGTACGATTTCCTGAAGCCGATCATTCCGATCAACGAATTTATTTCGATCAGCGCGTTCGTGCTCGGCGCCGCGCAGTTCCTGTTCCTCGCGAACATAATCTACAGCTACTGGTGGGGCGAGAAGGCCACCGAGAATCCGTGGCACGCGAATACGCTGGAGTGGACAACGCCGTCGCCGCCGCCGCATGGCAACTGGCCCGGCCCGGTGCCGGTCGTTTACCGTGGACCGTACGAGTACAGCTCGCCCGAGGTCGCGGAGGACTACCTGCCGCAATCGCAGTTGATTGAACACACGACGGCCGCGGCGGACTAGTCAGTCGAATAGCCAGTAATGATGAATCAGTCGCCAACTGAGGTTGAGAAGGCGCGCGGACTGCATCGCTTTGCGGTGCTGACTGCGGGCGCCACCTTCTGCCTCATCTTCGTCGGCGGACTCGTCACCTCGACCGGCTCCGCGCTCGCCGTTCCCGACTGGCCATTGGCGTTCGGCAAACTGATCCCAGCGTGGCAGGGCGGCATTCGTTTCGAATTCGGTCATCGCCTCGCTGCCGGAACCGTCGTCGTGCTCACACTCGTACTGATGGCGTGGGCATGGCGCGCCGAACCCCGCCGATGGGTCCGCAAACTCGTCATGCTCGCGTTCGGGCTGATCATCGTGCAGGCCGTCCTCGGCGGAATCACCGTGCTGTTCGAATTGCCGCTTGCGATCGCGGTCACGCACGCCGCGACGGCGCAGGCGCTGTTCTGCCTGATGGTATCGATCGCCATCTTCACCAATCCGCGCTGGGAAACCAGGCCGCACGTCGACGATCCGCCGTCGAGAATCCCGCTGACGACGCTCGCTGTCGCGACCACCGCTATCATCTATATGCAGATTCTGGTCGGCGCGCTGATGCGCCACATGAGCGCCGGACTTGTGATTCCCGATTTTCCGCTTTCCTTCGGCTACGTAATTCCGCCGTACTGGAACGAGTTCATCGCGGTTAATTTTGCGCACCGATGCGGCGCGGTCGTCGTCACGGCGATGGTGTTGTGGACGGTCGTGCGCGTGCTCCGGACCCATCGCGAGGTCGTCGCGCTCCGACGTCCCGCGCTCGGCCTGTTCATCCTGCTGGTCGTGCAAATTTGTCTAGGCGCGATCACAATCTGGAGCGGCCGGATGGTGATTCCGACCACCAGCCACGTCGCCGTCGGCGCTGGCGTCCTCGCGACCAGCCTCACGCTGACACTTCGCGCATATCACATTCTCGGTGCGCCGAACCGCGCGCATGCGATCGAGTCGCGCGCGTCTTCGCGCGTAATCGAACGGCAGGTGACCGCGTGAACGCCAAAGTCGCGCTCGCCGAATCCGCAATCACGCTGCCGCGCGGCCGCGTGAGCGATTACTTCGAGCTGACCAAGCCCCGCGTCGTCCTGATGGTGCTCGTCACGACCCTCGCCGGTTTCTATCTCGGCGGTCGCGCCGGCTTCGACATTACCCTCGCGCTGAACCTGCTGGCGGGCACTGCCCTGGCGGCGGGCGGAACGCTCGCACTCAATGAATACGTCGAGCGCGACACCGACGCGATGATGGATCGCACCCGCAATCGTCCGCTGCCCGACATGCGGATGCGTCCGGCGGAAGCGCTGACGTTCGGCGTGCTCGCGACCGTTGCCGGCTTCCTCTACCTGACGTTCGCGACCAACCTGCTTTGCGCAACGGTGACCGCCGCAATCACGATCATCTACCTCGGCGTGTACACTCCGCTGAAGCGCTACACCTGGATGTGCAATATCGTCGGCGCAATTCCGGGCGCGCTCCCGCCCGTGGCAGGATGGGCCGCGGCGCGCGGCGCGCTCAGTTGGGAGCCGATAGTACTGTTCGCGATCATGTTCCTGTGGCAGTTGCCGCACACGATGGCAGTTGCGCGGCTTTATCGCACCGACTACGAACGCGCCGGCATCCACCTGCTCCCGGAAGACAACATCCGCGGCGGAAATGCTTCGAATCCGATCGTCATCGCGGGAAGCCTCGGACTTATCGCCATCGGAATCATTCCGACCATGCTCGGCTATGCCGGAATCCCGTACCTGGTAATCGCATCGGCGATGGGTGTCTGGATGCTGGCGTTTGGAATCACGATGGTGCGTTCGCCCGGCAATTCGAAAGCGGCGCGCCGGTTGCTGCTCGCGTCCATCGTATATTTGCCAATCGTTTTGTTAGTACTCGTTCTGGATCGCGTGTGAGTAATCGAAATGCCTACGCTGGTTACGCGCGAAGAGCGCAAAGAAGAAATCTGGCGGACGCTGAAAATTCTGATCGGCGTCATGGTGCTGCTGGTAACGATCTCGGTCGTGACGATCATAGTGAAGCATCATTGATATGGCGTTCGGAATGACAGCCTCGACCGCGAAAGTGCGCCCGTTGGTGGTGCCGCTTCGTCGCGGCCGAACCTCTGACTCTGGCTCTGGTGGCGATCAGGTCGAACGGCCGTTCATCAGCAGCGCGATGATCGCGGTCATGATGGTCATCGCGTCGGAGATGATGCTGTTCAGCGGACTCATCGGCACCTTTCTCGTCTACCGCATGTCCTCCGCCTTCTGGCCGCCGCCTTCCTTGCCGAGACTTCCGATCGAAGTCACCTGGGTGAACACCGTCGTGCTGCTCTCGAGCGCGGTCACGATGACTCTCGCGATCCGCGCGGTGCATCGGAGCCGCCAGCGCCTGACGCGCCGCTATCTGCTGGCAACGCTCGTGCTGGGACTGACGTTCCTCGCCGTGCAAGGTAGCGAATGGGTGCGCCTCGTCGCGCACGGCCTGACGATGTCGAGCAGCATGTACGGCGGCACCTTCTATCTGCTGATCGGATGCCATGGAGCGCACGTTACCGCCGGTGTCATCTGGCTCACGTGCGTCGTGTGGTTTGCGATGAGCGGCAGGTACAACGCGCGCAACGCCCACGCGATTGAGCTGTGCGCCGTGTATTGGTATTTCGTCTGCGCAGTCTGGCCGCTCCTGTTTGGGCTGGTATATCTAATGTAGCTCGGCGGAATTGAAAGATGAGGACCATGAAAAATAAAAAATTTACCGCTGCCGCCATCGCGAGTGCGATGATCACCGCGGCTCCGCGGCTCGCGAACGCGTGCGCGACGTGCGGGCTCGCCGACGGCGATCAGGCACTCCATGCCTACAAGACCAGCGTGGTGTTCATGCTGGCATCGCCGTACGCGGCGTTCATCGCGATCGGCGGGGTTACTTACTTCTTTTATCGGCGATCGACACGCCAGGATCCGAATTCAGATACCAAGTAGTCAATTCCAATGAATACTGACTATAGCCATTTGTCCCAAAGAGGAAGGTTGCGATGAGCGAGGCCGCTGCAGTAGACACCCACGATCACAGCACGGTGCAGGCCGACCAGTTAGAACCGTCGCTTACGCCGGGAAATCTCGGCAAGCTCGGGATGTGGTCGTTCCTGGCCGGCGACGCGATGACGTTCGGCGCCGCAATCGCCGCGTACGGCGCGCTGCGCATCGGCAATCCGAACTGGCCGTCGCCCGCCGTCTTTCTCGGCATCACCACCACCGCTGTCATGACGTTCATCCTGATCTGCTCGAGCGTCACCATGGTCGAGGCGCTCAGCTCGATCCAGACCGGCAGGATGGCGCGCTATCGCAACTTCATGGCGCTGACCGTTCTCGGCGGCCTCGTGTTCCTCGGGATGCAGGCGTTCGAGTGGCATCACCTGCTCGGCGAAAAAGGAATGTCGATCAAGGTCGACCTGTTCGACGCCACGTTCTTCCTCCTGACCGGCTTTCACGGCTGTCACGTTTTCGGCGGCGTCGTCTACAACAGCGTGCTGCTGATTCGCGGCATGACCGGCAAGCTGACGCCGGCCAAAGCGAACCTGGTCGAGATCGCGGGGCTGTACTGGCATTTCGTCGACCTGGTGTGGATCCTGATCTTCACGTTCATCTACCTGATTTAGCGCGAGCGTTTTTCAACGATCACGGCGGGAGAAAAAATTTAAACCATGACGACGCAAGCTGCGATTTCAGGACATCCGGCCGAGCATAGCGGGCCGAACTACATTGCGGTTTTCATCTACCTTTCGGTGCTGACCGCGATCGAGCTGGGCGTTTATGCGATGGGCCTGCCGCAAGTCGCCAAGGTCGGCCTGCTGGTTGCTCTTGCGTGGGCGAAAGCCGTGCTGGTCGCGATGTACTTCATGCATCTCGCGATGGAAAAGAAGGCGCTCGCAATCATCGCGATAATCCCGGTGATACTCGTCACGTTCCTATGCTTCATGCTGCTGCCGGATCTGACGACGCGGATGTGGACGCGGTACGATCATCCTCGCCCCGTTACGAGTCCCGCCGAGATGGGCGCGCATCCGGTCGCGCCGCCACCGATGCAAACGCCGTAGTTTGGCGAGGCTGGATTGGATTCCTATCATTCGCTGGCCCCCCTCAACGCGTTCCTGAACGGATGCGCCGCGATCCTGCTGCTCGCGGGATTCATCTTCATCAAGAAGAGATGGGTGCGGGCGCATCGCGCGTGCATGATCAGCGCGATGGGTTTCTCCGCCGTCTTCCTGACTTCGTATCTCGTCTTCCACTATAACGTCGGCAACGTGCGCTTCAGCGGCGAAGGATGGGTCCGCTCGCTGTACTTCTCGATCCTGATTCCGCACGTGATCCTGGCCGGGGTGATCGTACCGCTCGCGATCACGACGATTTGGTTCGCGCTCCGCGGCAACTTCCGCCGTCATCGCGGAATCGCGCGATGGACCTGGCCTCTATGGATGTACGTCTCGGTCACGGGCGTGATCGTGTACCTGATGCTCTACCAGATGTACACGCCGATCTACCCGATGCCCGCCACAGCCTACGCCCAATCCGTTCTAAAATAATCCGGTCCCCCTTCCTTCGAGGAAAGAGGTGGCAAATAAACCCGGTCCCCCTTCCCGCTCGGGAAGGGGTTAGGGGTTGGGTTGCTCGCATCAATCGTGATGCTACGCCTTCGCGCTCGGCCTACTCGATACCGCCTGATGCCATCGCGCGAGGTTCTTTTGATTCTCCTGAATTCGGATTTGCGTGGTGCGCCCGAAATCGATTCCGATCAACGCGGTGATATCCGCAATCGTGTAGCGCGGTCCTGCGATGAACTCGCGATCTGCCAGCACCGTGTCGAGCCATTCCAATCGCTTGATCACCGCGTTCTTACAAACCTCGCCATATTCCTTGACCTGCGGGATGCGTCCCTTGAAGAAGTCGCTGGTGTTGCGGAACGATCCCGCCGCCATCGACAGCACTTCGAACTCCATCCGCCGATTCCACATCTCGACGACAGCTTTGTCCTTCGCGTCGACGCCCATCAGCGGTGGCTCGGGCTTGATGTCCTCGAAGTAGCGGCAAATCGCGACCGACTCGGCGATATGCGTTTCGTCGTCGAGTTCGAGCACCGGTAGCCCGCCCATCGGATTGATCTTCAGGAACTCAGGCTTGCGATTGTCCGCAGTCGCGATATTGACCTGCTCGAAGGGAACATTGTTGATGCCTTTCTCCGCGAGAAAAACGCGAACGCGGCGTGGATTCGGGGCTCCAGTAAAATCGTAAATTTTCATAGTTGCAATTTAAAACTGTCAGCGCCAATCGTCAACCGCTTTTCACATCGTTGTCATTCAGAGCCGCTGCGGCGAAGAATCCCGGCGACACTGTGCGGTCGAGCACTGCCCCGGGATTCTTCGCTCCGCAGACTCCGCTCTGAATGACACGTGCTGCGGCCTGGCGACCCGTTCGCGTTGCGATCGCGGCGCCCCTGTAACCCATTCTTTGTGTCATTCAGAGCCGCTGCGGCGAAGAATCCCGGGTCCTCACGCCTTTGCGCTTGGACGGCTCGATACCGACTGATGCCATCGCGCGAGATTCTTCAGCGCCGGGTCGACCGCGACGCCCGCCATCTGCGCGGCGAAATCGACCGCGACTTCGGCGGTGATATCCGCGATCGTGAAGCGGTCGCCGGCGATAAATGATTTGTTGCCGATCTGTGCGTCGAGCCATTGCAACTGTTGCCTGGTGGTCTCGCGCTGTGTTTCGCCATATTCGGGAAACTGCTTGAGCCGCGCCTTGAACAACTCATTCGTATGCTGGAACGCTCGTCCAGCGGCGCCGAACAAGCCGAGCTCGACTCGCCGGTTCCACATTTCGATTTCAGCTTGCTCGCGGCTGTTCTTGCCCATCAGGTTGGGTTCCGGATGCAAGCTTTCGAGGTAGCGGCAAATCGCGACCGATTCCGCCAGGTGAGTTCCGTCGTCCAGTTCCATCACCGGCAGGCCGCCTGCGGGATTCTTCTTGAGCATCTCGGGCGTGCGGTTCTGGCCGCTGAAAATGTCGACCTGCTCGGTCGGAATCTTGAGTCCTTTTTCCGCTACGAAAATTCTGAGTCGTCGAGGATTAGGAGCGAGAGCAAAGTCATAAATTTTCATAATGGTTGCAATCTAAAGCCGGCCGCACGTTCGCGTCAACCGTGAATCGTTTACAGCGTGCGACGCCGATCGATCACGCGGCGTGCCTTGAATTCGGTGCGGGGCAGGGTGCCGGGCGCTGAGAGATGGATTCGCGGCCGCAGTTCGCATTGTCGGATAACTTCAGCTTCGAGCCGAACGCGGAGCTCGTTCGCATATGTTTCACCGACGGGAACTGAGGTCTCGACGACGATCGTGAAAGCGTCCATCACGCCCTCGGTCTCGAGCACGATTTGGAACTCGTTGCCGAGCGCGTCGAACCCGCGCACGATTTCCTCGATGACGCTCGGAAAGAGTTTGAGGCCACGAATGTTGAGCATGTCGTCGGCGCGTCCGTTGAAGCCGCCGCGAGCGCGCGCGAAGGTTCGACCGCATGCGCACTTGCCGTAGTCGAAGGTCGCGAAGTCGCCGACCAGGAATCGCAGTTGCGGCGATCCCTCCGAGTTGAGGTTGGTCACCACCGTCAATCCACGCGCGCCCGGCGGCACCGGCTCGAACGTGTCGGGATCGACCAGCTCCCAGATCTGCAAATCCTCCTGAACGTGAGTCGCGATCGGATCGCGCTTGAGTCCTTCACGGCAGGTGAACGCCCATCCTGCCGGCACCGCTTCGGTGCATCCGTAAACGTCGTGCAGCTCGGCGTTCCAGGTTTCCTCGATTCGCCGCCGCGTCGATGCGATCCCGGAGGCCGGCTCGCCGCCGCAAATAATCTTGGTGATCGAGCTGGCGGCGGGATCGCCACCCGCCTCGCGCATCGCGCCTGCGAGATGAAGGGAGTACGACGGCGTCGCGACCAGGATCGTGGGCCGGTAGAGGTCGATCATCTGCAGGCGGCGCTCGGTCGGCACGCCGCCGGGCACGACCGCGACCTTCATCAGGTTGAACGCGTGATGAATCGACCAGAAGAACACGTGCGGATTGTAGTTGGTGCAGGTGAGAGCGCTCTCGCCCGCGCGCACGCCCATCGCATACAACGCGCGCGCGCTGGTCCTCGCCCACAACTCGGCGTCGAGCGCGGTGTAGCGAAACGATCGCGGCGTCGCGGTCGTGCCCGAGGTCGAAAATATCATCCAGCCGCGCTCGCGCCAGGTGCGGTCGTCGATCGGCGTGTAGGTTCCCCACGGCCGATGCGCCGCGACGTCGCGCGCCATCTCGTCTTTGGTGGTGACGGGGAACTTCGGGAGATCGGCGAGCGTCCTGAGGTCGGCAGGCTTGAGCTTCGCGGCTTTGAACTTTGCGCGATAGAACGGGCTGTGCTCGTAGAGGTACGGAAGCATCGCGGCGAGCTTTTCATCCTGGATATCGCGAATACGCTCGCGCGAGGCGCATTCGAACTGCGGCGCCCAAAGCCGCTTGCTCGCAGGCTCGCGCATCGCGCGCCCGAATTTCTCGAGCACGCCGATCCATCGATCTCGCGAGTTGAGTTTCTTCAGCTTAGACGCTCGCGATGGTAAGCGAGATAAATCGCGGTGCCGACCGATCCGGTCAGCGAAAGGAACAGATACATCACTATGAAACTCTTGGTCGGCGGCGGCAGTTGATGGAGCGACCAGAACAAGACCATGTTCGCAGGCACGTAGAACGCATACACGAACGAGAGCGGCAAGACCCACGCTCGCAGGTTCCAGATGCCGTACGCGTAGATGAGAAGTATGATCCCGAAGATCGGGCCGAGTATGAGGTTGTGCGCGACGCCGTGGAACTTGTGGCCCAGAACCACCAACCCGCCGACAGCGGGATTGTTGACGTACTGAAGCGGCTTGGTGAAATCGGAGAGTGCGAGCAGCAGGAACAGCACAGTCATCACTGTGAGGAACCATCCCCGTCGAGCGATTTTACTTGCCATGCGCGGGACGGTAATCGCGTGCGCACTCAGATTCAAGCCGTGAAAAGAAACGGCCGGAGCCATCGAGGCTCCGGCCGCCCTTCGATCTATTCAGTTGGCGCTCACCCCTTCAGAAATTTCCGGATCGCGCTCACGAGTGCTTCCTGCTGCTCGTACATCACCATGTGGCCCGCGTTCTTGATCAGTTCGAGCTTGCAGTTCTTGATCCTGCTGGTGAACTCCTTGGCGTAGACCGGCGGGATCAGCTTGTCGTCGTCGCCCCACAGCAGGAGCGTCGGCGCTTGAATCCGATAGGCACGCTTCTTGAGCCCGCGATCTGGAATCGGCCACAGAAATTTGCTCGCCGTCGCAAACCGCTTCACGCGCTCGACGTACATCACCTCGAGCGCTTTGAAGTCCGTCGGTATCGCGGTCATCATCTGCGCCGCGGGTGAGTTGGGATCGTGGAATAGCAGCGGCGCAATCTCGGTCAGCTGCGCGGCGAACAGGTCGGCAATCGGCGCGTCGTCGATCCAGAAACCGGCCGGCGCTATCAGCACGAGCTTCTTTGCGCGATGCACGTCGAAGGCCGCCACTTCCGCCGCGAGCATCCCGCCCATCGAATGGCCGACGATATTGGCAGTCGGGATGCCGAGCTCATCCATCAGCTCATGAAAGAACAGGACGGCGTCGGCGATGTCGTCGATATGCTCGTTGCCGGTCGACTCCGCGTAGCCGGGAAATTGCGGCGCGTAGACTTTGAAGGTCTTGCCGAGCTCCTCGAGGAACGGCTCGACCGGCATCAGGCCGCCCGCGCCGTGGATGAACAGGAGCGGCTCGCCGCTGCTCCCGTAGGTTTGCATCTCGAGCGAGAACTTTCCGTTTAGAAGTTTCTGAGTCGTAATCATTTCGCGCTCCGAGCCTCCGCCGAGGCCGACGCAGAGGCGCGCACGGTGCCGTTGGTTTCCGCCTTTTGGAAATGGACCGGTGCCGGCTTCGCGAAATCCGCTTGCGGCAGATCACGCTTGGGCGACCAGCGATCCTCGAAGTCGGTCCACAGGTCGCGCATATACGGCATGACCTCGGTGGCGAACAGGTTGGTGCTCTTGCGCACCAGCTCCGGCGGCATCGATCCGATTTGCTGCAGTATCATCAGATGCCCGCAGTTGAGCGACTTCATCGCCTCGCGCAGACGCTCGCGCACCGTCTTCGGCGATCCCGCGATCACATAGCCCTGATCGATGAAGTCCTTCCATTTCAGGCCCTCGCGACGCATCGCAGCCTGGTCGCCGACCTGGCCGAGAATTCCCGCCTTGATCGTCTTCACCGTGCGATAGCCCGGCGCATCGGCGAAGCCGTTATAGACGTGCAGGCACCGGTTGTAGAAGTAATCCATGTGCGGCGCGTAATCCTTCTCCGCCTGCTCGTCGGTCTCCGACACGGCGACGACCTGCGCGAAGCCGAGGCTGTAAGGATTCAGCTCCTTGCCCTTCTTCGCCATCACTTCCCAATAGCCGTCGGAAACTTTCTTGCCCGCGATATACCCGAAGTAGGAAAGGAAGCTGTACTGGTAATCGTGGTCGGCGCAGAAGTCGTAGGTCTCGACCGATCCGCCGCCGGGAATCCAGATCGGCGGATGCGGCTGCTGGAGCGGCTTCGGCCACAGGTTCACGTAACGCAGCTTGGTATACTTGCCGTTGAACGAGAACACGTCCTTGGCCTCCCACGCCTTGATGATCAGATCGTGAGCCTCGTAATACTTCTCGCGAATCGTCGCGGGAACTTCGCCGTAGCAGAAGTTGGTATCCATCGAAGTGCCGACCGGGAAGCCGGCGATCAGTCGTCCGCCCGAGATCACGTCGAGCATCGCGAATTCCTCGGCGACGCGAATCGGCGGATTGTAAAGCGCGATCGAGTTGCCGAGCACCACCAGGTTGGCGTTGCGCGTGCGGCGGGTGAGCGCCGCCGCCATGATATTCGGCGACGGCATCAGCCCGTACGCATTCTGATGATGCTCGTTGACGCCCAGCCCGTCGAAGCCCATCGAGTCGGCGTATTCAAGCTGATCGAGGTAGTCGTTGTAGAGGCGATGGCCAACTTTGGGATCGTACAAATCGCGCGGGATATCGACCCACACGCTGTGATACTTTTCCTTGAAGTCCTCAGGCAGGAACCGATACGGCATCAGATGGAACCAGGTAAATTTCATAACTCGTTCTCCTTTGTGATCGTTGTCGTCCTATGCCGGTCGCGATCACGCGGACGGGCGGACGCCGACCTCTTCTAAATTTGTTTCCCCGCTAGTCCTGGCGCGCGACTTAATTCGCGCGCGGTTCATCACTCTGCTTCTGCTCGCTTTTCTTCTCACACTCAGTTGCGAGGCGGCCAGATGCGACTCGAGTGCCTCGTCGACAAAATGCTCGGGGTTGAGGCCGGTGACGTCGCGGAAGAAATTCCCGTCGCCCATCAACATGAATGCGCCGTTCATGCTCGCCCATACCACAGCGGCCGTCTTGCGCGGGCCCATCGAGTTGGCGATCACGCCGCCTTCGAACGCGCGCCTGATAGTGCCTTCCCAGAGTCCGAAAATCTCGTGGCTCAAATCCATCACGCGCTGAAAGTTGCGTTTTTCAATATTACGTTTCAGGCGCTGGTGGAGTTGCGAAAACACCACCGAATGCTGCGACAGAAAGATCTCGCGCGATTCGCGCAGATAGTCGAGATATGCGGTCGCAATCGCCTTAAGCTCGTCGAGCGGCTCCAGCCGCCGCGCGAAGATTCCGAGATAGCGCGCGCGAAGCTGCTCCGCGCGATCAGCGATCAGATTCAGATAAAGGTCGTCGCGCGAGGAGTAGTAAAGGTAGATAGTCCCGACCGCAACCTCGGCCTCGCGCGCAACCATTTCGATAGTCGCGCCTTCGAGCCCGTGCTTGGCAAAAACTTTGGCCGCCACCGCGTGAGGATAGCCTGCCCGCGCGCATGCCGCTCCCGCCGATGCCGCTCCTGAACGCCCATCAGCTAAGAATTCCCCGCAATGAATGAAGATTCATATTCTGAACTCAACCTCATAGCGCGATCGCTGAAAACTGTCAAACCTCGGAGGATGGGTCTGATTCCCCGTTCCAGATGAAAAGGGATTAGGGGGAGAGGATGACAGGCTGACGTATCTGGTTCCCCTTTTCCATTTTGGAAAGAGGCCAGATGGATAGGATGGACTAGGCCGACGTATCTGATTCCACCTTTCGATTTTGGAAAGGGGCCGTGGGGATAGGACGACGAGGGCGAGATGCCTGATCCCCCCTTTCCATTTGGAAAGGGGGTTAGGGGGATAGGACACCCGCGTCCGGCTCCCTCCCTGATTCCGCTTCCCCGTTCTCACCAGTGAGAACGGGGAAGCGGAAGGCGGGAGTAGGAAATCGCGCTGTCCTAACCCCCCTCACCCCTTTCCAGATGGAAAGGGGGAACAGGCAAGGACGCCTGCTAATCATCCCGCGCCCCAGACCGTTTCAACATTCGAAAAAGAAAAAGGACGGACCAGCCAACCGCAGCGAACGTGAGCGCGTTCGCTGCAGCCCACTCCCCGTAAGTGACCAGCATGTCTGCCGCCATCCGCCGATCCTCGAGTGCGATCTCTCCTAAAGAGCGCGGCCACTGCGAAACCAGCCATTCCGACGTCTGCACTTCCAAATGAAAGTGCTGCACCGACAAAAAGAAAATCGGCGGCGCCAACGATCCAATCAGCGCACAAACCAACAGGACCGTTCTCGCGATTTTCATTCGTGATGCTGCGACGATCGAGTAGGCGGATTGTATACTCATCCCGAGCGCGCGGCTTCATCACAGCTCGTGCTACCCAATTCTTTGTGTCATTCAGAGCCGCCGCGGCGAAGAATCCCGAATCTTTTTCTTCCCCTCTCCCAGGATGGGAGAGGATCGAAGGTGAGGGTCCGATTGCAGCGCGCATCTTCCGCGCGCGATTCAAGATTCTTTGCGACGCTCGATTCGGCCCGAGCTAAGGCTACTGGAGTTGAGGGAACCCAGAATTGCCTTCTCTGCACTGAGTCTCAGCCCTGCACTCAGGGACCCCCGATTTGGCGCCGTGCACCCTCTGCAGCCAGGGTATAGAGTATGTGCTTGAGCCCGTCGGATAGGAGCTTACGACTGCCCTTCAAGGTGATCCGCTGGAATCGTGCGATAGCAACCGGAGTACCGGGGCCTTCTCTAAACAGACTTGGAACGCTTTCCACGAGTGCATTTCGCTCATCGTCAGAAAGTTCAACTGTCTCTATTGCGAGCTTGCGAGTCTCGTCAATCGCTAGTCGAGTCCAGGGATAGGCCGTGCCACAGTTCCCGCAGTATGCCTTAAGGTACTTTTGTTTCGACATAGCAATGAGGGGCATTGCGCCAGGAATCGGTGCTTTACAGGAACCACAATGGTTCGTTGTCGCCCTCCCGCAAGTTTCGCAAAAGTTTGTGTTGAACTGCGGTCGTAAGCGGAAGCTCGGATTGATCACGTGGCCAGTTAGGCAGATCTGCGCGATATCTCGCCGCTCCTCCTGCTCATCATCACTCATCCAACTGGTCATCGGACCGATCCTCCAATTGTGCGTCTCATCCCAAAGCCTATGCGAGCGTTCCGGAATTTAAACGTCGGGCTTTCATCCTATCCAGTATATCACTGTCGGCCGCCGATCTCTTGTTCGGGGGCTGGGACATGAACAGAGGGCGTGGACGCCTCCGACCAGAATTCTTCCATACCTCTCTCCGAGTTCAGGGATGAACTGTTCATCCTTATGCCACCCCACAAATTGTGTGACGGATCATCTATGAACAATACTCACCCCAATCCCGACTCGCCCGAAGCACTCGACACCGCACTGCCCGCGCTTTCGCCGCGACAGCTCGCCGCTCGTCGCGCTAACGCCCTCAAATCTACCGGCCCGCGCACATCCGAAGGCAAAGAGACCGCCCGCCTCAACGCGCTCAAGCACGGATTTTTTTCGTGCGACGTCGTCAATTCAGAACTCGACGGCTCCGCTCGCGTAGACGAGTTCAACGCGATGCTCGATGCCCTGCTCGAAGAGTTTAAGCCGGAATCCGTCCACGAGCGCATGATGATCGATGAGCTCGCAGCATGCTGCTGGCGCATCCGCCGATTACTCCGCTACGAATGTCGCGAAACGTGGTCCGATGAGGACGAGGCCCGCCGCGCCGCCAGGACTGAAACCCCCAGCGAGGCGATAGCATCCATCATGGGCTACGATCGGCAAGCCGCCCGTCAGCGCACCGCGCGCAAGTTCCGCCGCGCCGGACTGGACGTCTTCTCCCTGCCGTGCGATTCCGACATCGATAAAATCGTCCGTTACGAAAGACTCATCAAGCGCAACCTGTACCGCGCGCTGTACACTCTCGAGCGCATCCGCGCCGCACGCCGCCAGTCTGCATCATCCGACCCAAATCAATCATCGCCGGCATCACTCAGTCACGAGCGTGAACTGCTTGACGAAAACAAATTTTGACGGAACGAAGCTACCGGTAGAGCCCGGCCATCGCTCAACCACAACGGGTGGTATGAAATTGCTCCTCTCAGACCAATCTGCCCGTCAGAACTGCGCTCAAGAAAACCGGTTGACTTGGCTGGCGAGGCGGGTAATGTGCTTGAGAATTCGTCCGGGGAAGCCGGTGAGAGACCGGCGCTGCCCCGCAACTGTGAGCTGGGCGCCGCTTAGGAAATCGCGGCGCTCGTCGAGTCAGGCGACCGGGCGAATCGATGGAGCCGTGAGAACCTTCGCGGGTGAGGGAGGCTTCGGGACGCACGCAGATCCGTCGGCACCTATCCAGCCGGCGGTCCGTCGCTCCTGGCCACTTCCATTTTTAATCGCGAAGTTCAGGCCGAAGCGACGTTGGAAGACGAACAGTACAAACCGCAATTTTCAAATGATGCGAGCGTGCCGCGCTCGCGGCGCCATGTCGCGTCGTTTGCAGCGTCGATCGTTGCTCATGCGGCGGTCGTCGCGATGATCGTGTGCTTCGCATCGCCGCTCGCGCGAGGGCATAGCGAGTGGGTGCTCGCGTATCTGGTCGAGGGCGCAGATGGCGGCGGCGCAGATGGC
>NZ_JBAUYR010000016.1:0-3872 GCF_049584895.1 Binatus sp. (SeqCode) | reverse complement strand
GACCGACGCTGTCCGCGGGCGCGCCCGGCGGCGGGACCGCGCCCGGAGTCGCCGCCATGCCGGCCTGGAGCGCCTTTACCTCGGCCTCGAGGCTGGCGACGCGATCGTTCACGCCCGAAGCCTGGCCGGCCGCGGGCGTTGTGTTGTGCTGGAGTTCTTCGATCTGATCGTTCTGTCGCGCGACCTGCGCTTTCAACGCGTCGATCTGCTGGCGGTCGCTCGCGATCATGCCGCGCAGCGTGAACTCATTTTTGTTGAGCTGCTCCATGTCGTTCTGATCGGCGCATCCTGCGAGCGTGAATGTCGCCGCGAGGACGGCGACGCCGAACAGCCAGTTGGTTTTTCGCACGGGTCTAATCCTTGTCGCTCACTGAATTTTGCTCACCGAAAAGTGATCGCGCCGGTTCTGCGCCCAGCAGCTTTCGTCGTGGTCCTGGCAAAGTGGAAGCTCCTTGCCGTAGCTGATGGTCGACATTCTGGTGTCGCTGATTCCGAGCGTCTCGAGATAATCCTTGCCGGCCTGCGCGCGCTTGGCGCCTAGCGCGATATTGTATTCCTCTGAACCGCGCTCGTCGCAATAACCCTCGACCTGGACCTTGGTCTGCGGATGCGCCTGCAGCCAGCTCGCGTTGGACCTCAGGACGGATCCATCCTGATCCTGGATAGTGTAATCATTGTAGCCGAAATGGATGTCGCTGAGCGGACCGCCTCTGCCGACGGTCCCGTTTTCCCAATCCTGGGCCGTATTAGTCCCGTTAGTAGTGTTCTCGTTAAGTTGATTCGGGTTGGGATTCGTATCTCCGACCGGCGCTGGCTTCGTCTTCGAGCAGCCTGCGATCACCAGCATCACCGCCACACTCGCAATCACCATCGTCATCGCCTTGGCCAATGTCGAACGACTATTCACCCAACCACCCCGACCATGCTGGACAGGAATCATTGCCAATACCCTCCGTTAAAGCAGAAATTATCTTCCGGTTGCCTACTAACATTATATAGATTCGCGAGTTGTGCGCGCGGGTCGAGCTGAACGCGAGGTAGCGTCCGTCGGGCGACCAGCTTGGATACTCGTTGGAGCCGTTGCCGTCGGTCACTTGGGTCGGATCGCCGCCTTCAATCGGAATCGTGAAAATATCGAAGCGCCCGTTGGTGCGGCTCTGGTATGCGAGCTTGTCGCCCTTGGGCGAGAACGCGGGCGTGGTGTTGTAGTCGCCGCTGTAGGTGACGCGCTTGGGCGATCCGCCGGAGACACTCATCAAATAGATTTGCGGCGTGCCTGAGCGGTCCGAGGTGAAAGCGAGCTTGGCGCCGTCGGCCGAAAACGCGGGACTCACGTTGATGCCGGACGTGTCGGTGAGCTGGCGGATTTCGGCGCCGTCGCGTGTGAGCAGATACAGATTGGTGATTCCGCCGCGCTCGATTGCTGCGACGATCTGCTCGCCGTCGGGCGAGAGCGTCCCGCCGATCACGCGGCCGTGCGGGCTGGTGATCTTCATTTCCGTCTGCGCCTTGAGATCGACCAGGTAAAGCGCCGGCTCAAAGCTCTTATATGAGAGGTACAGCAGATGGTTGGTGGTCCGGTCGAAACTGGGGAACAGATTGATGGTCGGATTGCTCGTCAACTTGATCAAATCCTGGCCGTCGATCGACTGGGTATAGACTTCCTTGGCGCGGCCGCCGCCGGTTGAGACGAACGCCAGCTTGGAATCGAACGGGCCCTTTTCTCCGGTCTCCGCTTCCAGAATAGCGTCAGCGAATCGACGCGCCATCCGGGTCACGTCGCCGGCGTCGCCGCTGTAACTCTTGCCCATCATGCGCCGCTGCTGCGCGACGTCGTAAAGGTACGCGGTCAACTTCACGGGGCCACCGCTCGCATCGACGGAACCCTTGACCAGAAAGTCGGCGTTGATCGATCGCCAGTCGGCGAAATTGAACTGTCCCAGCTCGAAGCCCGAGGTCTGCGGATCCTCGATGTATGCGTGCGGATCGAGCAATCGGAAATATCCTGAGAGCTCGAGGTCGCGGCGGAGCGTGCTGACGAAGGCGTTGCCGACGCGATGGTTGTCGTCGCCGCCGAGATTTTTCAGGCCCGACACGGCGATCGGCGAAACCTGCCCGCCCGGTCCTGTAATATTGATAATTATAGGCGCCGCACTCGCGGCCGACCCTGCCAGCGCCAGCGCGAAAACGATCGCGCCGATGAGCGCAGAAGCGCGAATTACGAGCTTCATACGCTCAGGAATGACCCCAGGCTTCTGAAATAGATACTGAAAAGAGACATCCGCACCTCCTGCAACCTGCCCACCCTCAGGACTTGAGTTCGCCGAGCTGAAATCTGGCTTCGATCCCGGAAGAAAACTCGTCGCGAAATTTTTCCGGCGGCGCAGGAAACGGCGCTGCCCTCCGAATCGCGCGAATCACCGAGTCGTCGAAGGCCGAGTCGTTTGAGCTCGTGCCAATTTTCAACCCCAGCAACGTGCCGTCGGGTCCGATCGCGAAATTCACGGTCGCGGTCAGATCGTTCGAGCCGCCGGTAAACGTCCACGCCTTTTTTATCTGGTCTTGCACGGTCTTATAGTACAGCAGAAATTCAGGGTCCTTAAGAATACCTTCGCTACCCTCGCCGGAGCCGACTCCGTAGCCTTTTCCCTCGCTCGGCGGAATGTTCGCGACGACTCGTCCGCCACCAGCCGGGCCTGTGGTCTTGGTGTCAGGCGTCTCCGGATCGTCATACTCTTCTTCGTCGGGCGGCGGATTTTTCGCTATTTCTTTGACGTGCTCCTCGAACAACTTGCGCCTTAGCTGCTCCATCCGCTGCGCGACGCTCGGCGTTGACGCGATTTTTGCGACGGTTGAGCCACCTTTTGGCCGATTGTGCGCTCTCTCGGGCGTCGACTTAGGCGAGGCGTGCTTGGTCGGCTGCTGAGTAGGCTCGGGCGTCGGCGACGGTGTCGCTTCGACGGAAGGTTCGGGCGTTTCCTCGATAGGCGGTTCGAGCGCCCGGGTCTCCTCGGCGCTCGGCTCGACCGTTGGCGCCACGGTCGGCTCGGGGGTCGGAGTGGGAGTCTCGGTCGGCTCGTCAGTCGGCTTCGCGTTTATTTTGAGCGCGTTCTTATCTTCGTTGAGCGCGAGTTTTTCCGTCTTCGGCGCCTCAGTCTTGACCTTCGACTCTTGCGTTTTCGACGCGTCGGCCTTCGACTCGTTCGCGGCCTGCCGATTAATCCGCGGCAGATGGGTGCCTAAGTCGCCGGCGGGAATGTTGTCCACGATTTTTACCGTGTATGCGGGCGGCGCGGCTTCGGCGGGATGCAAAAATCGTGGCGCGATGAAAAACACGAACGCGAAAATCGCAACGTGCCCGAGTGCGGAGACAAAAATCGCCGCGAAGTATCCGAGTCGCGACGGATTCTCGTCACCGTTATGATCCCGCGATGCCACAATTGGCGCTCACTTCGCGCCTTTGTTACCGGTGTCAGTCGGCATCTCCGTCACCATCCCGACGTTTTCGATTCCCGCCGCCTTGATCGCCGCCATCGTGCGAATCACTTGTCCGTACGGCACCTGGTCATCGGCACGGATGAATACCTGGCGGTCGGGACGCTCATTCGCGATCGCCTTGAGCTTGTCGGTCAGGTCGTCGGCCGAGAGCTTCGCGTCGTTGAGATAAATCTGGCTGTCTTTCGTGATCGATACGACAAACTGCTCTTCCTTGCCCGGCAGCGCTTCGGCCTTGACGCTCGGCAGCGTTACCTCGACGCCCTGCTGAATAATCGGCGCCGTCACCATGAAGATAACCAGCAGCACCAGCATCACATCGACCAGCGGCGTGACGTTGATCTGCGAAACCATTTGCCCGCGTCCTGGTCCTGAAT
>NZ_JBAUYR010000015.1:0-67470 GCF_049584895.1 Binatus sp. (SeqCode) | reverse complement strand
CGCGCCGCGCGTTCGGTGATCGAGGCGGCCGGCTTCGGCGGCGCGTTTGTCCATCGCACGGGCCATTCGATCGGCCGCGAAGTGCATGGCACCGGCGCGAACCTGGATTCGCTCGAAACGCTGGACGATCGCACGCTTATCGACCGCACCTGTTTCTCGGTCGAGCCGGGAATTTATCTGCCGGGAAAATTCGGGGTGCGCAGCGAACTCGATATGACGATTGAAAATGGACGCGCGATAGTCAGCGGTGAGCCGCGCCAGAGTGAGATCGTCGCGATCTTGAAAGAGGCCACTTGATTGAATGTGAAACCCGCCGTGGGTTTCACGCTTCCCTGGGCAGGGATGACCCCTGCACCCAGTGAAAAAGAAAAGATGCGGGACTTCGTCCCTGTTGGGAGGTTTAAGGGGGGGCCTACTTCCAAAGCCCAGCGGGGCATGTAAAAGATCGCGGGCATGATACGCGCTGTTTTATTCGATCTCGACGGGACGTTGGTCGAAACCGAGCCGTTGCATTTCGCCGCATTCAACGAAGTTTTGCGCCCTGATGGACTCGAGATTGCCTTCGACGACTACGCCACGCGCCTGATTGGACTCAACGATCGCGATTGTTTCTCGACGGTGCTACGCGAGAATCGCAAGGATGCGAGCGACAATCACGTAGCTCAGCTGATTGCGAACAAGACCGTCGTCTACCAGGCGATCATTGCCGAGCGGGACGTGCTCTACCCGGGCGCCGAAAAGTTCGTGCGCGACTGTGCGCATCGGTTTCCGCTGATGATTGCAACCGGCACGCTTCGGGCCGAGGCCGAAGCTATTCTTCGCCACGCCGGAATCCGCGAATTGTTTCTCGATATTATCGCGGCGGACGACGTCGAGCGTGGCAAGCCCGAGCCCGACGGTTTTATCGCGGCCCTCGGGCGCATCGGATATTTGTTGCGGCAGCGCGATCCGGTGCTGGCGGACGAATGCCTGGTGGTAGAAGACACGCCGGCGGGGATCGAGGCGGCGCGGCGCGCGGGCATGAAAGTGCTGGCGCTGTGCCATATGGCGCCGGCAAGCGATCTCGCGGCTGCGGACGTCGTGCGCGCTTCGATTTCCGATCTGGATCTCGACGATGTGATCCGCGCACTCAGAGGACGATGATGGCGGCGAAGCTTTACCAGTTTCTTGGGAGTCCGTTCTGCGCCAAGGTGCGCAAGTTGCTCGCGTTCAAAGACGTCGAGTTCGAAGTGGTCGAGGTCGACTACCTCGAGCGCAAGGAGTTGCTGCTTGCGTCAGGACAGATAACGGTGCCCGCGGTCACGCTCGACAACGGCGAGACGATCGTCGATTCCGCGCGAATCGCGATGCGCCTCGAGGAGCTTTATCCAGAGCCGACGATTTTTCCGGCAGGATGGCGCGGAATTCATCTCGCGCTCGCCGACTATATCGACAACCGTCTCGAGGAGTCGGTGTATCCGGTCGCGATCGCCGACGAGCTGGCGTACTACAGCAAGCAGGGTCCGGATCGCGGCGCGCTGTGGCGGTTTATCCGGGAGCGTAAGTTCGGCAAAGGCTTCGTCGATCGAACGATCGCGGATCAGTCGGCCAACTGGGCGCGGTTTCGTAATGCACTCATGCCGTTCGAGGAGCAACTCGGTAACGCACCGTTTTTGACTGGCAGGATTGGGCTGGCGGATTTTGCGCTGTATGGCCAGTTGTTCTACTTGGCGTTTGCGGGTGAGCTGAAGATTCCTGCTGAGATGAAAAATCTGCGCGCGTTTTTTGGACGCGTTGAGCGGATCAGTTCGGTGGTCGAAGAGACGAGCGGGTGAATCTTGATTCGCACGCGACCTCACCCCTGACCCCCTCTCCCTTCTGGAGAGGGAACAAAGGTCAGACGCGCTTAGACGATTTCGGCGATTGCTGTGGTTAGAAAGTGACTGAAGAGGGCGCCGGTCGAGTCGAGCGCCACATCATATAACGACGCGGTGCGGCCGGGTACGAACGACTGATGGCCCTCGTCGGTGAGCGCGTACACCACGCACAGCATCAAGGCCAAATAGGGCCGCTGCGCCATCGGACCGCGGATCAGCAGCCAGAAAAGAATTCCGTATTCAGTGAAATGAGCGGCCTTGCGGACCAGCATGTGGCATACGTCAACCGCGGCGGCGCTGATGCCGGGAATCGCGAAGCGCAGGAGTGGGTCGATGATCTTGCCGGTGTTGGCGGCGGAAAACGCCGAAGTCGACAGAGTGAAGATCAACGCGCCCCAGAGGATTACGGGGACCCATTCGCCGAGTGGTGCGAGCTCGGGCGGGTCGGCTGACAAAGATTTGGTCTCGGGCATCTGGTTGGTCGTCGCCGTTTTCACCGGCACGGTTGCGCGAGGTTGCAGTTGGAAGTCACGCGAGGATTTCGGGTTGGGCGCTTTTTCATGAAGGTTGGAAACGTGCCAAGCTTATCAAATCATCGCAATCCGAGTCGCGCAATCCAACAAGGAAGGCCGAATCATGGACAACCTGATAACTATACAACGAGCGCAGCCCGCGCCGCCATGCACGGTCGTGATCTTCGGAGCGTCGGGCGATCTGGCCAAACGCAAGCTGATTCCGTCGCTATACAACCTGGTCGCATGCGGCGAGGGCATGATGCCGGCCAAAAGCGCGGTGGTGGGCTTCGCGCGGCGCGAGATGTCGATCGACGAGTTTCGCAAGAGTGCGCACGATTGGACGGTGCGGTTCTCGCGCCTGAAGGTGGACGAGGCGTGCTGGGCGAAGTTTGCCGACAGTCTCGATTACCTGTCCGGGCTTGACCATCCGGAGGGCTTCGTAAAACTTAAAGCAAAACTTGAAGCTATTGAAAAAGCGCGCGGGATTCCGCCCAATCGGGTTTACTACCTGGCGATTCCGCCCGAAGCGATTGGCGATTCGGTCAAGCGGCTCACCGAAGCGGGCCTCATCTACAAACCGGACGCGCCGCATTTCTCGCGGGTAGTGGTCGAAAAGCCGATTGGTCACGATTTGCCGAGCGCGCTCGAAGTCAATCGCACATTGGTGAAGTATCTCGACGAGTCGCAGATTTTTCGGATCGATCATTACCTCGGCAAAGAGACGGTGCAGAATCTGTTGGTGCTGCGCTTCTCGAACAATATTTTCGAGCGGCTGTGGGGCGCGCGCAACGTCGATCACGTGCAGATAACGGTGGCGGAGGCGGAAGGCGTGGGCAGCCGCGCGATGTACTACGACCATTCGGGGGCGCTGCGCGACATGGTGCAGAACCATATCCTGCAGGTGCTGACGATGCTCACGATGGAAGCGCCGGTGTCGCTGGACTCGGCCGCGATTCGCGACGCGAAGCTGAACGTGTTGCGCACGCTGCGTCCGATAACGCCCGCCGACGCGCGCACGAACACGGTGCGGGCGCGTTATTCGGCGGGCGTCGATGAGGAAGGCAAGCCGGCGCCCGGCTACCTTGACGAACAAGGGATCGCCGACAACTCGCGTACCGAGACCTACGTCGCGCTGAAGACGTACGTCGACAACTGGCGATGGTCGGGGGTGCCGTTTTTCATTCGCACCGGCAAGCGGATGAAGCGGCGGGCGAGTTCGATCTACGTGCAGTTCAAGGACGTGCCGCAAATCCTGTTCAATCGCGATTCGAAGATTCCCGCCAACGGACTGATGATTCGGATTCAACCTGACGAAGGTTTTTCGTTCGACGTGATGACCAAGCGGCCGGGGCTGGACCTGGTGCTGTCACCGGTGCGGATGAACCTCAGCTACAACACTACGTTCGGCAGCGGCGCGTCGCCCGAAGGATACGAACGGCTGCTGCTCGACGTGATGGACGGCGACCATACGCTGTTCATCAGCGCGCAGTTCGTCGAGAAGTCGTGGGAGTTCGTGCAGGGAATTCTGGATTCTTGGAAAGACGGCGCGCGCGTGCCGCTGGTCGAGTATCCTGCGGGAGGCTGGGGCCCGAAGGAGGCCGACGAGCTGATTCGGTTGGCGGGACGGGTATGGCATGAACCGTAGAGGTAATTTTTCATGAGCGACGATGGGTGCTGCAATTCCGAATCGCCACTGGCGTGCAACCTCGACGCGATCTCCGCGAGCGAGCGCCCGCGCTACAACGAGCTGCGCAAGATGCTCGCGGCGTCGGCAGCTGGAAAGCGCGAACTCCCCGACGGCATCGCGATAAAAATCTCGACGGAGCGGATGGCGCTCGCGCAACTCGCGGAATGGATCGCGCTCGAGCGCAAGTGCTGTCCCTTTTTCGAGTTCAAAATCGAAGTCGCGCCAGAGGCCGGCCCGGTATGGGTCAGCCTGACCGGGCGCGCCGGCGTCAAGGAATTCCTGTCGCAGGCGTTCGGAAAGTAGCTCCTGATACTGGGTGCAGGGTCATCCCTGCCCTGTGGCATAGCTGGACAGCCTCGGCTAACATCTCTCGCCGCTACTGCGACTGCCAAATCAATGTTCCACGAGGATCGGAGAGACTTGGCCGACAACAATAAGGTCGTAATTATCGGCGCGAACGGTACGATGGGCGCCGGCGCGGGATGCGTCTTCGCCGGCGCCGGATACAACGTCACGATGCTCGCGCGGTCGGCGGGCAAGGCCGCAGAAGGATTGACCGACGCGCAGAACGACGCGCGCGCGGAAGCGATCGCCGAGCGAATCGCACTGGGTGAGTACGACGCCGACCTCGGCCGAACAGTTGGCGAGGCGGGCTTCGTGTTCGAATCCCTCGCCGAAGATCTGCCACTTAAAAAACAATTCTTCGAGTTGATCGACAAGAGCCGGCGTCCTGACGCGATCATCGCAACTGGTTCGTCGGGATTGTCGATCGCGGAAATGGCGCGGGGGCGCAGCGATTCGTTTCGCCGCAATTTCCTGGGCGTGCACCTGTTCAACCCGCCACATGTGATAGTCGGCACCGAAGTAATTCCCGGACCCGACACCGACCCTGCGGTCGTGAAGAGCGTCGTCGCGATGCTGACGAAACGGCTGGGCCGCAAGGTGATCGTCACCCAGGATATGCCCGCGTTCGTCGGCAACCGGGTCGGCTTCAAAGTCCTGAACGAGACTGCACAGCTGGCCGCGGAGCACGGAGTCGCGTACATCGACTATTTGATCGGGCCGCATACGGGGCGCGCGATGGCGCCGCTGGCGACTGTCGATCTGGTCGGATGGGACGTGCACAAGGCGATCGTCGATAACGTGCATGCGAACTGCAAGGACGAAGCGCACGAATCGTTCGCGATGCCGGCGTACATGAGCGCCGCGCTCGCGAAGGGATGCCTCGGCGACAAGACGCCCGAGCGAGGCGGATTCTATCGTCGCGCTGGCAAGGAGGTCTTCGTGTTCGATCCGAAAACCGGCGGGCATGAGAAGTTCGAGAAGCCTGCGCCGATCGAGTTCGTCGAAAAGATGAAACAGTTGCATCGCGTGGGCCGCTATGCCGAGGCGTTGAGGGTGCTAGCCGATGCCAAGGGCGCTGACGCCGATCTGTGCCGGCGCGTCGTGCTCGGTTACGTCAGCTACGCGCTGAATCGCGTCGGCGAAGTGGTCGCCAGTGCGGCTGACGTCGACACTATAATGTCGTACGGCTTCAACTGGGCGCCGCCGACGGCGATTGTCGATTTGCTCGGCGCGAAGAATACGGTGGCGATGCTGCAAAAGTTGAAGCTCACCGTGCCCAAGACTGTCGAGCAAGCGGCGTCGCGCGATGCTAAAATGTTTGCGGGCGGCGTACTCGAATATGGCCGTACTTTTGTTGGATAGTGAAATCCCTGTGTTGGATGGTTAGATTCTTTGTCGTATGATTACGAGTGTAATCAATAGGAGCGCGCGATGACGAAACCAGCGCCGGTTTACGTATTGGGTGGAGCGCAAACCGACTTTGCCCGCAATTGGTCGAAAGAAGGGAAGCATTTCGTGGCGATGATGCGCGAGGCGACCTTGGGCGCGCTCGAAGCTACCAAGATCGAGCCGCGCGAAGTTGAAACCGCACACGTCGGTAATTTTGCCGCCGAGCTTTACGCCAAGCAGGGACATATCGGCGCGTTTTTCGTCGAGATCGATCCGACTTTTTCCGGGCTGCCGACCAGCCGTCATGAGGCGGCGTGCGCGTCGGGCTCGATTGCGCTGATCGCAGCGTCGGCGGAGATCGAAGCCGCGCGCTACGACCTGGCGTGCGTGGTCGGCGTCGAGCAAATGAAGACCGTCGATTCCACCACCGGCGGCGATTACCTCGGCACCGCGGCGTGGTACGAGCGCGAGGCCAAGGGAATCGAGTTCCCGTTTCCGAAACTGTTCGGCCGCCTCGGCGACGAGTACGACAAGCGCTACGGCCTCAAGGACGAGCATCTCGCGCACATTTCGGCGGTGAATTATTCCAACGCCAAGCGCAATCCCAACGCGCAGACTCGCAACTGGTTCATGAGCGAGAGTCACGCGCAGCACGAAAGCAAGTTCAACCAGGTCATCGGCGGCCGAATCAAGGTGAGCGATTGCTCGCAGGTCACCGACGGCTCGGTCGCGATTTTTCTCGCGTCGGAAAAGTTTGCGAGCGCGTGGGCCAAGCGCAACGGAAAACAGCTCACCGATATTCCGCGCATCCTCGGATGGGGCCATCACACGGCGCCGCTCGAATTCGACACCAAGGTGGCGGAGAGCCGCGACAACGCGTACGTGCTGCCGCATACGAGGCAGGCGATTCTCGACGCATTCAAGCGCGCGGGCCTCGGGTCGGTGGCCGAGCTTTCGGGAATCGAGACGCACGACTGCTTTACCACGTCGGAGTATATGGCGATCGATCACTTTGGAATCACCAAACCCGGCGAGTCGTGGAAGGCGGTCGAGGAAGGCGTGATCGAGCTCGGCGGCAAGCTTCCGATCAATCCGAGCGGCGGCCTGATTGGCGCGGGCCATCCGGTCGGCGCGACGGGCGTGCGCCAGATGCTCGACTGCCATCGCCAGATCACGCATAGCGCGGGCGACTACCAGGTCGAGAACGCAAAGAAATTTGCGATGCTGAACATCGGCGGCAGCGGCACCACCAGCTGCGTATTCATCGTCGGCAAGTAAGCGCCCATTTTCGAATTGTTGAAGCGGCGGTCCTCGAAGGGTCGCCGCTTTTCCTTTTGATTCAGGTTTGGCTTCCGCGGGGCGGCGCGGCACAATCGGCGGATGTCCAGGAAAACTCCGTTCATCCTCGTCGACGTTTTCACCTCGCGACCTTTCGGCGGCAATCAGCTCGCAGTCTTCACCGACGCGGCCGCGCTCAGCCCGAGCGAGATGCAGGAGTTGGCGCATGAGATGAACTTCAGCGAATCGACGTTCGTGATGCCTCCCGACTCTTCGGGAGCGCGACGCGTGAGAATCTTCACACCGAAGCACGAAATGCCGATGGCTGGCCATCCCACCGTCGGCACGACGTGGGTTCTCGCGAGTCGGGGTGAGATCGCGCTCGATTCGAAGAGCGTCGACGCGATGTTGCAGCTCGGAATCGGGCCGGTGACTGTTACTGTCGAGAGTACCAGCGGCAAGCTGGACTTTGTCTGGATGGCGCATCGCGAGCCGGAGTTCGGCGTCAAGCGTGACGATCGCGAGAGCATCGCGGAAGCGCTCGGAATCACTGCGGCTGATATTCGCGACGATCTGCCGATTCAGACCGTCTCGACCGGCGTTCCGTTTGTGTTTGTTCCGATTCGCACCCTCGACGCGCTTGCGAAATGTGCTCCGAATGCCCCGGCGCTCGCGGCGCTCTTCAAGCCCGGCGAGCCTATTCTTCCTATATATATGTTCGTCGCGAATGAGTCGGGCGAGTTCGCTCCGCGATCGCGCATGTTCGCGCCGCATGACGGAGTTGCCGAGGACCCGGCTACGGGAGGCGCCTCGGCACCGTTCGGCGCGTACGCTGCGACACACGGATTGATCAAGCCCGCGCCGAAGGCTTCGTTCCTGATCCAGCAAGGCGTCGAGATGGGGCGGCCGAGCGAGATCCGCGTCGAGGTCGCGCGCAAGGACGGCGGCGCGCTCGCAATCCGAATCGGCGGGCGATGTGCGATCGTCGGCGAAGGTTCAATGTTCCTCTAGCGCGCGGGCGCGGCTATTGTGGTCGCATGGATGAACGCCAAATTCCGTCGGTCGGCGAGAAGGCTCCCGAGTTCACGCTCGCAGACTCGACCGGCGTGGTTCGCGGCCTCGACGCTCTGGTCGCGGGCGGAATGTGCGTCGTCGTTTTCTATCGCGGACACTGGTGACCATTCTGCCTCCGCCAGTTGGCGGACTACTCGGAGCGTCTCGAAGATTTTCGCGCGACAGGCGCCGAGCTGGTTGCGATCTCGGTTGACGACGGCGCGCGCTCCGAGCCTGTCCGCCAGGAGCTCGGCCTCAAATTTCCCCTGCTATGCGACACCAATCGCGAAGTCGTCAAAAAGTACGGTCTGCTCAACAGCGGCGAAAAAGGCGGCATCGCGTTTCCCGCGTCATTCGTGATCGACCGCCAGCGAGTCGTGCGTTTCCGCGCGCTGGAGGATGTCGCGTCACGCGTCAGCGTGGACCAACTTCTCGAACTGGTGCGCGAACTCGGCCGCGGCGGCGAACCCAAAACCAAACCGCGCAAGAGTGGCGTATTCCCGGGACTGATGTTCCTCCGTGCGACGATGAACGCGATGCGGCACGGCGTTCGATCGCCGATTAAATAACTTTCCAACTCGGCGCAGCAGGCCTATGATTCAGCGCGCGATGTGTGCATGAATCGTCGATACCTTTTTGCGCTGGCATTTCTCGTTGCAGTCGGAGTCACCGCGTGCGCGGGCGGCGGTGTGACCGAGGCGCCGCCTGCCTTCGTCAACACTCCGCAGGGGAACCGGGTCGAAGCGCTTGCGATGACCACGCCGCGCGCCAACGCAGGCGCGATTCGTCTGCGCGACGGACGCGTGCTGATTTGCGGCGGCACGGCGACTGGAGAAATCGGAGGCGTGCTCTCGAGCGCTGAGCTTTACGATCCAGTCGCGCGCACCTTCACCCCGACCGGATCGATGACGGTGGCGCGCACCGGACAGACGATTACGATGCTGCGCGACGGGCGCGTGCTGCTGACGGGCGGAGATCAGAACGCGGGTTATCGTTCGCAACTCGCCAGCGCCGAGATTTACGATCCGAGTAGCGGCGCGTTCACTGCAACCGGATCGATGTCGACGCCGCGCGAAGGGCATACTGCGACGATGCTTCGCGACGGGCGCGTGCTCGTCGTGGGCGGCAGCCCCAACGGCATCCAGACTACCGGCAGCGCCGAGATTTACGATCCAACGAGCGGTACGTTCAGCCGCACGGGACATTTGAATCAACCCCGCGTCGCGCACGTCGCCGCCCTGCTCGGCACCGGCGAAGTGTTGATCGCGGGCGGCGGGCGCGGCGGGATGCCTGGCGGATATATCTCCTACGACACGGCCGAAGAATATGATCCGGTCAGAGGCAGGTTCACCGCGATACGCGCACATATGACGAGCGATCGCGTCGGCGCGGCTGCGGTTAAACTCAACGACGGGCGCGTACTGATCGTCGGTGGGAAGAGCGGCCGAATCATGACGAGCAGGGTTCGCAATCTCGGTTCGCTGACGCCGCTCAACACCGCGGAGATTTTCGATCCCGAATCGGGCACTTTCATCAAGACCGGCGACATGAGCGCGCCGCATTATTTGGGGACTGCAACGCTGCTCAACGACGGGAATGTGCTCGTGGTGGGAGGATGGAGAATCCAAGGACCGGTTGTGGTCGGAATGCGCGACGCGGAAGTCTATCAGCCCGAGACAAATCGTTTTTTTCGCGCCGGGCAAACCAACGTCGCGCGGCTGACGAACACTGCGACGCTCCTGAACGACGGCGAGGTGCTGATCGCCGGCGGCGTCGCGGAGAAGGGGTTAATCACGGCGTCGGTCGAGTTTTATTCTCCGAAGCAGCATCGATTTCTGATGCTTCCAGAAACTTCCGGGGCCACCGAATGAACGATTCGACGAAAAATTCGTTGCCCGCGTTTGAGTTGCGAGACTTGGTCGGAACGTCGCGATCATTTCCATCCACCCGGGCCGCCCTGCTCTGCTTCGTCAAGGAAGACTGCCCGACCTGCGGAATGACGATGCCGCTGATCGAAGCCGCGCATCGCGCGTTCGGCGCATCGGTCGACGTGTGGGCGATAGGTCAGGACGCTGAGGGCAACGCGAAACTCGTCGAGCGATATGCGCTGACAGCACCGATGCTCGACGACTCGGCGCTCAAGGTCTCGTTCGAGTACGACCTCGACACGGTTCCGACGATCGTTCTCGCGGACACGCACGGCCGCGAGCAGCGTCGCTTCGTTGGCTTTGGACGCGACGATTGGCGCGAGATGTTTGCGGAATTGGCGCGACTGTCGGGCAAGCCGTTGCCGGCGGTCGATTGGAATTCATATCCGGAGTCGCGTCCTGGATGCGGTTCCAAGTCGGTCGAGCCGGGAATCGCGGAGCACCTCGAAGCGAATGCGCGCGGCGACAAGCTGACAGCGCGTCGAATCGAGCTGGGCGACGCCGAAGACGTATTTGAATTCATGTTCGAGCGCGGGCTGACCGACGGTTTGCCGGTGGTGCCGCCGACGCCCGAGCGCGTGATGTGGATGCTGACGGGGACGGGTCGCGATCCGCGCGACGTGATCGCAGTCGTGCCGCCGAACCTCGCGCCGGTGACGGTCGAGAAGATTGCGGTCAACGCCGTGATGGCGGGATGCAAGCCCGAGTATCTGCCGGTCGTGATCGCGGCGCTCGAAGCGGTGTGCACCGACACGTTCAACATCCACGGCATCATGTCGACGACGTGGGGCGCGACGCCGGTGATCGTGGTCAACGGTCCGATTCGGCATCGGCTCGACATGAACATGGGCATGATGGCGCTTGGCTACGGCACCCGCTCCAACGCGACTATCGGGCGCGCGCTGAAACTCGTGCTGCGCAACGTCGGCGGAGCGAAACCCGGTGATATCGAGCGCTCGACGCTTGGCGCGATCGGCAAATTCACCACTTGCTTCGCCGAGTGGGAGGAGCGCAGTCCGTGGGAGCCGCTGCACGTCGAGCGCGGCTTCAATAAGGAAGAAAACGTCGTGACGGTGTTCGGGCTCGAAGCGGGATCGCGCCAGATTGCCGATCAGACTTCGCGAACGGCGCGCGCGTTGGCCGGCAGTCTCGGCATGGGGCTCGAAGCATGCTGGCATCCAAAGCAGCACAATGCCGGCGAGATTCTGCTGGTCGTTTCGCCGGAACATGCCGATACGCTTGCGCGCGAGAAATGGACCAAGGCGCAGGTGCGCGCGCGAATCCAGGAAGTGACCTCGCGGCCGACGCGCGAGCTGATCCGCGACGACGAGAGCGGCGAAGGAATTCCGTTGAGCGCGATCGGCACACCGCCGACAGAAGAGCAGCTTGCGAAGGCGATTGCGAAGTTTCGCCGGCTGGAGGATATCAATATTATCGTGGCTGGCGGGAATGCCGGGAAATTTTCTGCGGTGTTCGCCGGATGGGTCTCGGGTCCGATGGGATCGTCCAGCGTCAGCCGGCGGATCGAGGAGGCAACGAAAAAATGAAACAGGTCATTATCGATCCGACCGACGAGCGGGTTCCGATTCGAACCACGCTCGCTGCGCGCGCTGACTCGATTGTCGGGCGCATCGCGCTGCTCGATATCGCCAAGCCGCGCGGCAATGTGCTGATCGACCGGCTCGCCGAACATTTGCAGGACCGGCTGCCAGGTATCGAGATCAAGCGCTTTCGCAAACCGACTTTCACCAAGCCGGCGCCCGAGGACTTGCGCCGCCGGATCGCGCAGGAGAGCGACTTCGTTATCGAAGCGCTCGCCGATTGAGGGTCATGCACAACGTGCAGTGTGCACGACTCCGTATGGTTCGAGATCAATCAGAAGCCCGCGGTTGTGATCGCGTCGAACGAGTTCGTCGACGCAGCGCAGAAGCAGGCCGACGCGTTGGGGCTGCCGGAACTGCGCCGGGTTTTCGTGGCGCATCCGATTCAGGACGCGACCGACGAGCAGATGCGCGCGAAGGCCGATGCGATCGTCAACGACGTGATCGCGGCGCTGAAGAAATAGCTACTATCTGATTAGTGTCGAAGTCGATTCGGCGACGTCGGTGAGCAGCTTGCCGGTCGCGGAGAAGGTTCCGGCCGTCGTGTCGTAGAGGTCGGCGAAATTCGAGCGGCCTCCGGCGATCAGCGCGTCACCGTTATCGAGCACGGTCGCGGTCGCGCCGGCGTGGAGGTTCTGCATCGAGCCGGTGGCGGCAAAAGTAGCGTGGGTGGGATCGAAAAGCTCGGCGCTCTGCAAAAATTCCGTGTCGCTGCTCTGACCGCCTGCGATCAGCACTTTGCCGTTGGCCAGCAGGACTGCGGCCTGCAGCGTGCGGGCGGTGGTCATCGCGCCCACCGGCGAAAATGCCGCCGTCTCAGGATTGAAGGCTTCGGCGCTGTCATTCGCCGCGCTCGCGTCATCACCGCCCGCCACCAGCACGTTGCCGGCGAAAGACCCGGAAACAACACTCGGCGAAAGCCATGTGGCGCTGTGATTCTCGCGCGGAGTACTCATCCCTCCGGTCGGCGTGAATTGGCCCGTCGCAGGATCGTAGAGTTCCGCAGTGGCGACGTCACCGCCACTCTCGTCGCTGGTGCCGCCAGCGATCAGAACGTTTCCCGCCAGCGGACCGCTGGCAATCAGCGTGGCGGAATGTCGCGCGCGCGTCGCTTTCATCGCGCCGGTCGGGGTGAACTTGCCGGTGGAAGGATCGAACAGTTCCGCGTTCCGCAGAGTGGAACCGAGCGAGGCCGTCGCTGAGCTGCCTCCCGCGATCAATATTTTTCCATCGCCCGCGCAATTGCATCCTGAAATCAGCGTCGCGGTATGCTCGGCGCGTGCGGTATCCATCTTCGAATCGACCGCTGAAAATGTTCCACTGATTGGATCGTACAACTCAGCCGACGATAGCGCTCGGCCCGATGCGCCCACGCCGCCCGCGATCAGAATCTTGCCGCCGGGCAACACTGTTGCGGTATGATCTTCTCGCGCATCTTTCATCGATGACGCGGCTGCGAACGCGTTCTTCGAGGGATCGAAAAGCTCCGCGCTGGCGAGCGCAAACTGTCCGTTGCCCTGGCCGCCCGCCAGCAGCACGAAACCGGAATGCGGCGCAGCGTCAGGATGGGCTGGCGCGCCGCCGCCGGACGGGCTTGATGCGGGCGGAGAATTGATACCGCCGCTCGACGCGGCAGGAGAAGTCGGCAAGGACGATCCGGCCGGCGAAGTAAGCGGCGCCGAGATACCGCCGACTGCGCTCATCGCGATCGGCCCCGCTGGCTGCAAATTATTATCGGTGACAGGACCGGCGCTACCCTGATCGTTCCAGCCTCCTGACGACGGCGGCGGCTCAGGATTTTCGCGAGGCAAATCCGGAACCATCACGACTACGGTCGTGTCGCCGGGTTTTTCTTTCGACTTCGGCGGCCCGAACCCGATCTGCCGAGGCAGCGCAGGAGCTGCGGGAGGCGCATGGCGCTCGTGAGTTGGCGCGCTGGACTTTGCAAATCCTGATGAAGAGCCGGCGCCTTCGGAGTGCGCGGTTGCCGGCGCGACGAAACCGAAATGAGGACGGGGAGCAGGACCTCGGTCGAGTGCGATCAATGCGGCAACCGCGCTCGCGGCGATTATTCCGCCAGCAAGCAGTGCGTCGCGAATCAGCGGTCGGTCACTCAAACCAGCCATCGCAGCAATCCCCTCGCGCGCAATTCCCGGACGGGAATGGGCGGATAGTAGTACAAATCGCAGCGCCCGGACCAGTCCGAGACGGTTGAAAGCACAATATGAAGAGGTGACAGAAAACGTGTCGTAATGATCCAGAGAATTAATCTTCACGCCATGCGAAATATTTTTTTGCGAGGTCGAAGTACTATAAGACGTAAATCCATTCAATTTGACTTAGGCATCGACGAAATGGTACCAGCAGGAGACCACAGCCTGAACGACAAGTCGCAATCAGTATCACGCAAGCGAGGAAGTCCCGTGAAAAGCAAAATTGGCGGCGCGACAGTTCTCGGGTTGGCGTTGGCTTTTGCGATCTGCGTGGCGGTATCGGCAAACGCGGCCGGGACGGTTTTCGTGGGAGGCTGCGGCACGCCGTCTTTTTCCACGATTCAAGGCGGCGTAAACGGCGCGCCTGCCGGCTCGACGGTGGATGTTTGCCCAGGCACTTATCCGGAGCAGGTCTTTATCAATAAACGTCTGAGGCTCCAGGGAATTGCAGTTGGCTCTTCCAATCAAGCTATCGTCACGGCGCCTGCCGGTGGGGTCGTAGCAAACACTGTCAGCCTCACAACGGGCGAACTGATAGCGGCGCAAATCTGGGTGCACGATACTACAGGCGTTACGATCTCGAATCTCACTGTGGACGGCGCAAGTAACGGCATCAGCACATGCTCGCCGGATCTTGTCGGCGTCTACTACCAGGACGCCTCGGGAGTGGTGGATCATATCGTCGCGCGAAATCAGACTGCCGGCCTGACCAGTCCCCTCAATGGATGCCAGTGGGGGCTAGGCATCTTCGTGCAGAGCGGCGTCAGCACTATCACTGGCAAGGCGGGTACTTCGACGGTGACAGTTCGGGACAGCAGCGTGCACGACTTCCAGAAGAACGGCATCACTGGAAATGAAGTCGGCACGAGGATGAATTCGGTTCGCAACCAGGTGCGGGGTCAGGGCCCGACCACTGGAGCCGCCGAAAATGGCATCCAGATTGCCGATGGCGCCGATGGGGAAGCCGTGAACAATACGGTAATCGATACGATCTATTCGCCCTGCGTGTCGATTTCCGATTGTGCGACCATCGCGAACGGAATTCTTATCTTTGATTCAGAAGGCATCAGCATAACCAACAATCACATCGGCAACACGCAGGGTGGCGTCGCGATCATGGGCGACGGAGTCTCGTCCGCCGACGACCAGACCATCTCGGGCAACGTTCTGGATGGGACGCTGGTCTTTGACGGAATCGATGTGTGCGGCTCGAATGGCGGGACGATCAACAACAACACCGTCGCTGGCAGTGGGCAGTCGGCGATACATCTGGACAGCACCTGCACAACGATAGGCGGACCGGCCGGCGGCGGAGCGTCTCTAAGCAACAACACCCTCAACGAAGCGTGCGCCGGGATTCTCAACGGCACGGCCGGCAACACCATCGCGGCAAGCAACACGTTCTTCAACACAACCAACACCACACTGAGCGGAGACTCCTGCACCGTGTCCCAGGGAGACATAGCACGGCTCGCAGACGGAGCCGATCGCGCGAGCATCCGGCCAAGTCCCGCGCGGCCCTAGCGAGCGACCGCTACGATTTGATCAGCGATACACCTGCCGGCCTGCTTTCGATAGCGGCCGGCAGGTTTTCATTTGACGCCCCTCAGCGCATGAGTGTGCGGGTTTATTTGGCCGCGCTCGCATGATGAAATCTCTTGGCGGTATCTAAGACCTGCGGGAATCTTGATCCTGGAATCGGAAAATATTCGGCGTCCTGAGGCGCTCGAGCCGCTCGCATCGCCGGCTGTCGTCAAGCTCGATCCTCCACCCAGCCACATCCTGGTCAAAGAGGTTAACTGGCTGGGCGACGTTGTGATGAGTTTGCCGGCGCTGCGGGCGATTCGGCGAGCGTGGCCTCGCGCGCATCTCGCGGTTCTCATCAAGAAAGAGCTTGCGAGCTCTTTTGATGGCGCTCGATGGATAGACGAGGTGATTCCGTACTCGGTTGGGCGTGGTTTCTCGGGATTTTTCGATCGGCGCAGAATTGTCGGCGAGATCCGATCGCGACGATTTGATCTTGGCGTACTGTTTCCGAACAGCTTCGAGTCGGCGTTGTGGATCACGATGGCTGGAATACGGCGGCGCGCCGGATTCGTCGCCGATGCGCGCGGATCGATGCTTACTTTGAAGGCCGCGCCGCCGCCGGAAGCTGTGACTGGACATCAGGTGAACTATTGGCTCGCGATGGTGCGTGCGACGGGCGTCGCCGACGGTCGCGCGGATGATTTTGCGATCGACGTGCATGAACCGCATCGCGCGCGGATGCGTGAATGGACCGCGGCGAATCGCAACCGTCCTGGGCGTCCGATCTTTGCGATCGCTCCCGCTGCCGCATATGGGCCCGCCAAGGAATGGCCTGCGGAAAGCTATGGCGCGCTGATCGATTTGCTCGCGCGGCGCGAAGATGCCGAGGTCGTGCTGGTTGGCGCGCCGTCGGAACGCGCGAAGTGCGAGGAAGTCGCGGCGGCCAGCAAAGCGGGCGCGATCATCGCGGCCGGACATACCAATATCGGAGAGCTGATCGCGCTGCTGTCATTGTGCGACGGGTTCATCGGCAATGATTCGGGATGCATGCATATTGCGGGAGCGCTCGGAATTCCGACCGTGGCGATTTTCGGATCGACTAATCCGAATCGCACCGGGCCGATGGGGCCGAAGACGCGCGTGATTTACCGTAAGCTCGAATGCAGCCCGTGCCTGGCGCGCACCTGCCGCTTCGGACACTACAAATGCCTGACGCAAATCGAACCGGCGGAACTCGTCGACGCAATCGTCGCGATGCGCTCGCCGCATTGATCCGTAGACTGAAGATTCTCGTCCACATCAAACTCGGGGCATCAAGATGAAACTCAAGGAACTCGCATCGAAGCTGGGACTCGAACTGCGCGGTGACGGCGGCGTGGAGATTTTTGCGCCCGCGCCGATCGAAGCCGCCAGTCCCGGCATGATCGTTTTCGTGGCGGGCGCGAAGTACGCCTCCGCGCTGCAATCCAACGTATCCGCCGCAATCACGACGGCGGAGCTGGCGGCGGGGGCGAAGTGCGCGACACTTATCAGCGCAAATCCATACGCGGACTTCGCGCGCGTGCTCGAAATTTTTTTCCCGCCTTATAGACCGGCGCCGGGAATCGATCCGCGCGCCTCGATCGCGCCCGACGCCACGATTGGCGCGAACGCTTCGATCGGCGCCTCGGCGGTGATAGGTACGGGCGTATCGATCGGACGCGACGCGGTGATTCATCCGAACGTCACGATTTACCCCAACGTGCGCATCGGCGATCGCTTCACCGCGCACAGCGGCGTATCGGTTCGCGAAGGCAGCGTGATCGGAAATCACGTGACGCTTTTGAACGGTGCGGTAGTCGGCGCGGATGGATTCGGGTTCGTCGAAGAGAAAGGCGACTTGACCAAAATTCCACAAGTTGGGATCGTTGTAATAGAGGACGACGTGGAGATTGGCGCGAATTCTACGGTCGACCGCGCGATGATGGGCGCAACGGTGCTGCATCGCGGCGTCAAACTCGACGACCAGGTTCATATCGGGCACAACTGCGAAATAGGCGAGTACTCGCGCTTCTCGGGCCACACCGGAATCTCCGGCTCGACGCGAATCGGCAAATGGTGCCTGTTCGGCGGACAAGTCGGATGCGCCGACCACGTGACGATCGGCGATCGCGTGATGGTGGTCGCGAAGGCCGGAATCCACAACGACTTGAAGGACGACGCTATCGTCTCCGGCATCCCCGCCGTGGATGTGCGCAAGTTCCGCCGCTACGCGGTCGTGCTCACTCGCCTGCCTGAAATAATTCGGCGAGTGCGCGCGCTGGAGCATCGCGCCGGCATCGACAACCACGAAACCTGACGTCAGACGAGCTTGGTGATATGCACAAGACGCGACAAATACTGCTAACGATCGTGTTGGCGACTGGCGCGGCGTTCCTTTGTTCGGGATGCCTCGCGATGGCGATTCCCGGGCTCGCGTACTCGGGCTACAAGTACGAGCATGACAAGAATCAGCCCGCGGCCAGCACTTCGCCTTCGAGCACGCAGAGCGCGAAGGCCGCGACCGCAAAGAGCAGCAAGACCACGACCGCGCAACAGCAGAAAATTCCTGACAGCGAAATCGAATAGCGGATTCGGGCACCGCTGGTGGCCGAGCTGACGTTCACGCTTCGGCCGCGTCCGCCGTTCCGTCTCGACTTGACGGTGTGGGCGATTCGCCGGCGAGCGCATAACGTCGTCGACCGATTCGACGACGGCATCTGGCGTCGCGTTTTAATTGTCGGCAAGTCGCCGGTGGCAATAGCTGTCAGGCAGACACGCGGCGGTGAGCGCCCGGAAATCGAAGTGCGGATTTCGGCGTCGAGGCCGCAAGCGGTGAAGACGGAAGTTGCCGCGATCGTCACGAGGATGCTCGGGCTCGATTTAGATCTGTCGGACTTCTACCGGCTCGCGCGCGATGACGCGCATCTACGTGAGCTCGCCGATCGGTTGCGAGGAATGAAACCGGTGCGTTATGCCACTGTGTTCGAGACGTTTGCAAACGCGGTCGCATGCCAGCTGGTTTCGCTGAGCGCTGGAATGCACGTACTGAACCGGCTCACGGAAGCATTCGGGATAGTCGGCGGGGTCGATGACGAGCTGCGATCGTTCCCGCTCGCGGCGAAGATTGCGCGATCGAATCCTGACGCGCTGCGAGCATTGGGACTCAGCCGGCAGAAGGGGGAATACCTAATCGGTCTCGCGAAGCTGGCGATTGATCCGAAGGATCCCGATTTCGCATCGATCGGGCAACTCGATGACGACGACGCGATCGCGCGCCTTTCGAAGATTCGCGGCGTGGGTCGCTGGACGGCTGAATATGTGATGCTGCGCGGCTTCGGGCGCATCAACATTTTTCCCGGCGACGACGTTGGCGGCCGCAACAAACTGTTCGAGTGGCTCGGGATGGGCGACGCGCCGACTTACGACAGCGTCGTCAGGATGCTCGAGCGGTGGCATCCGTACGGCGGACTCATCTATCTTCACCTGATTGTGAATGCAGTCGCGGACACCGGCCACGTCGCGACTTGAAAGTGCGGGAGGATTGCGGGTGCTCGCGTATGTTCTGATTGCTATAGGCAGCGCGCTCGGCGGGATGGGACGCTACTTTGTTTCCGGCCTCATCACCACGCTCACCGGCGGTACGTTTCCATACGGCACCATGCTCGTGAATATCACCGGATGCCTGGTGATCGGATTTTTCGCGACGCTGACCGGACCCGACGGCCGTTTGCTGGTCGGCACGCCGGCGCGCCAGTTCGTGATGATCGGAATCTGCGGCGGCTACACGACGTTCTCGAGTTTCTCGCTCGAGACGCTCTACCTGATGCAGGCGGGCGAGTGGATGCCGGCCGTATTGAATGCCGCGGGTTCGGTTATCCTGTGCCTCCTGTCAGTATCGGTTGGGTATGTCGCAGCGGCGGCGCTCAACCGGGGAGTGTAGCGCTATGCAAATCCCACGCGATGCAGTGTTGCTGAGAATTTTTATTGGCGAGAGCGAGCGCTCGAACCACAAGCCGCTCTACGAAGCGATCGTGCTGAAAGCGCGCGAGCTTCAGCTTGGCGGCGCGACGGTGCTGCGTGGCCCGATGGGCTTCGGCAGATCGAGCCATCTGCATTCGGCAAAAATTCTGCGGCTGTCGGAGGACCTGCCGATGGTCATCGAAATCGTCGACGGCCAGGCGAAGATCGACGCGTTCCTGCCGGTGCTCGACAAGATGATGGGCTCCGGCCTGATCACGGTCGAGAAGGTGCAGGTACTACAATACGGCGACGGGAAAAACAAAACTTGAGAGGAGCAGCGACATGGAAAAAAAGTATATCAATCCGGATACGCTGATGACGCCGCGCGGTTTTACGCAGGTCGTGACGATCGCCGGAGCGTCGAAGCTGGTGTTCATTTCGGGGCAGGTTGCGGTCGACAAGGAAGGCAAGCTGGTGGGACCCGGCGACCTGAAGGCGCAGATTCGCCAGGCGGCCAGCAATCTGAAAGCCGCGCTGACCGCTGCAGGAGCCACCGCTGCCGACATCGTGAAGACCAATACCTACATCGTCAACTACAAGCAGGCTGACTATTCAGCGATGCGCGAGGCGCGCGCCGAACTGTTTCCTGAAGGCGAGCCGCCGGCCTCGACCATGGTGGGAGTGACGTCGCTCGCAATCGACGGGCTGATGGTCGAGATGGAAGCTATTGCGGCAGTGAAGTGAGCGAGCAGCTGTCCGGAGGCGAGAAGCAACCCCGGACAGCCACCATGTTATAATTTCTTACAATTTGATTCGTCCGCGCGGTCATAGTACACAGTAAGGTTCGTCGGCAGAGTTGCCGGCGGCCGGGACGCTGATTGGCCGCGGCGAGATGGCCGCAAATGATGGAGGAAATTATAATGGAAGCAGAAGCGCAACCGCTCGAGGCATCTCGCCGGGGAATGGGGACGATGGCCAGTATCGAGGAACAGTATCGCGCCGCGACTGAAAAGTCGGCGCAACTCGCCAAGCGCGCCGAGCGCGTAATGCCGGGCGGCGACACGCGCACGACCACCAACTACAAACCCTACCCGCTCACCATCAAGCGCGGCGAAGGGCCGTTTTTGTGGGACGTCGACGGCAACAGGTACATCGACCTGCTCGGCAACTACACCAGCCTGGTTCATGGCAACGCCTATCCGCCGATCGTCGAAGCCGCCACCAAAGCTGTCCGCGACGGCAGCTCGTGGCCGGCGCGTTCGGAGGCGCAGCTCGAGCTGGCGACGCTTTTGTGCGAACGCGTCGAGTCTGTAGAACGCATACGATTTTGCAATTCAGGGACTGAGGCTGGCATGCTCGCGGCGCACGTCGCGCGACGCCTCACCGGCCGCAAGCTTATCCTGATGGCGCGTTACGGCTATCACGGATCATACGACGATTTGGAAGTCGGGCTGGCCGGGACCGACGGCGAGCGCACGATGCTCGCGGATTTCGGCGAGGCCACGGCATTCGAGGCATTGCTGTCGGAGCGTGGCGCGGAAATCGCGGCGGTGTTCCTCGAGCCGGTGCTCGGCTCAGCGGGGGTCGTGGAGCCGCCCGCGGGATTTCTCGAGCGCGTGGCCGAAGCGACGCGTCGGGCAGGCGCAATGTTCGTGGTCGATGAAGTGATCACGCTGAGACTGGCCGAAGGCGGCGGGCAGCAGATTTTCGAAGTCAGGCCCGACCTGACGATGTTCGGAAAGATCATCGGCGGCGGATTCCCGGTCGGCGCGATCGGCGGCAGCGAAGACGTGATGTCGGCGTTCGACCCGCGTAATCGCGGATCGATTTTTCATTCGGGCACTTTCAACGGCAATCCTGTCACCTGCGCGGCGGGCGCCGTGTCGATCCGCGAACTGACCCAGGCGCGAATCGACAAAATGGCCAAGCAAGGTGAGCGGCTGGCGGCCGAGCTGGCGCGAGCTGCGCGTCAGGTGGAGTTGCCATTTTCTGTGCGTCAGTGCGGATCGCTGATGAACGTCTTTTTTCTCAAGGAGCCGCCGCCCGCAACGATCGCTCGCGAGGACGCGCGCGCAATCGCCAACTTCCATCTGGCGGCGCTTAACCAGGGGTTGTTTCTCGCGCCGCGCGGGATGATTGCGCTCTCGACCGTGATCACCGACGAAGTCCTGAGCGAGATTTGTGAGCGCGCCGCGAAGGCGATGGCCGACGTCGCGCAGGCCGGCGAATAGTCTTCTTCTTCAGCAGATAGCTTTTCATAATTGACGGGAACCCGCGTTGTCATCTGACGCGGGTTCCCGTTTTTCGTTTCGGTTTATCGTCGCGACTCCGAATCGAATCGCGCACGTCACACGAAATTGGTCGCGCAGCAAAAATTTCGTCATCACCCCGTCACCTTCGCTGGTTAGTGTGCGCCCCTTACGGTTCGAGTTAGTACGCAAACGACATTCCAGGGAGGAATACAAACTATGCGAGGAACCAAGCTACTCGCGCACGGCATCTGTGCGCTCGCGATGACTTCGATGTGCACGACGCCGGTAATGGCTGGTCCGGACAAGTCGGATGGGGCTGGCCGGGCGACTCCGATCCAGCACGTCGTCGTGATCTTTCAGGAAAACGTGTCTTTCGATCATTACTTCGCCAGTTATCCGAACGCTTCCGGCTTCGTCGCGCAACCGGGAACCCCAACCGTCAACGGACTGACAGGCGCGCTGCTGACTAACAACCCGAATGCGGGCAATACGAAGAATGTCCCCGCGATCAATCCATTCCTTCTCGATCGGAGCCAGGCGTCCACCTGCGACCAGGATCACAGCTACGGCGACGAGCAGGCAGCCTTCGACATGGGCCTGATGGACCTGTTCCCATTCAGCGTCGGCGTGGGAGAAAGCGCGTTCTGCCTCGACCAGTACTCGTACGGAATGGGCAACGCCATCGTCGAGGGGTATTTCGACGGTAACACCGTAACCGCTTTGTGGAATTACGCCCAGAACTATTCGCTGAACGACAACTTCTATGGGACGACTTTCGGCCCATCGACTCCCGGCGCGTTGAACGTGATCGCCGGCAACACCTATCCTGCGATGCTCACCGGGTCATCGACCAAGGTCGTGAACAAGACAGGCAACGTCGGGACCATCGCCGGCGATCTCGATCCGACTGGCGACGTATGTTCGAATCAGTCGACCAACATCACGATGGGTGGTAAGAGCATCGGCGACCTGCTGAACGAGGCTGGCTTGAGCTGGGGATCATTCATGGGCGGTTTCGATTTGACCGTCACCAATGCCAATGGAACGACGGGATGCCTGCGGTCGAGTCCGGCCACGGCTGCAAACGACACCACGCATTTCCCCCCGCAGCCGGGTGATATGAATTTTACCGAGGACTACATTCCGCATCACGCGTGGTTCCAGTACTTCGCTTCGACTGCCAACCCGACTCACGCGCGTCCGAATGTACCGCCTAGCGAGTACGGCACTGCGGCGGACACTTCGGCCAACCATGAGTACGACACCCACGACTTCTTTGACGCGCTCAACGCGAACAATCTGCCCGCGGTAAGCTACCTCAAAGCACCGGCGAACATGGACGGCCATGCCGGCTACTCCGATCCTCTGCTTGAGCAGCAGTTCGTGGTCGACGTAATCAACGCGATCCAGAAATCCGGCTTCTGGAACAGCACTGCGATTGTGATCACTTGGGACGATTCCGACGGCTGGTACGATCATCAGATCGGGCCAATCATCAACTCGTCGGCAGTACTGCAGCCGACCGACGCCAAGGACAGCGACCAGCTCAACGGACCTGGCAAATGCGGCAATGGCACTCCGCTCGACAACATCGAGGGCCGATGCGGTTACGGACCGCGAATCCCAATGCTCGTGGTCTCGCCGTACTCGAAGTCGAACTTCGTCGATCACACGCTGACGGACCAGAGCTCGATCGTGCGCTTCATCGAAGACAACTGGGGCCTGCCCAGAATCGGCAACGGTTCGTCCGATGCGCAGTCGGGGTCGATCGAGAACATGTTCGATTTCTCGCATCGTTATTTCGTCGGCGATCGCACTCTCTTCCTCGACCCGATGACGGGAGAGCCGTTCTTTAATCATCATCACGGTTTCTAGCTTCCGCGCCCATCGACACCGGGCGCGCGTCCAATGCGACGCGCGCCTGGCCGAATCCTCTGTCTCCGACATTGCCCGATAAGCCAGATCACATTCCCACAACGCAACCCTGATGTGTCCGTAAGCTGCGCGGCGTATATCTGCCCTTTCGCAAAGCCATAAAGAATGTGAGAGGGAGAACGCCGTGGCAGCGACCATCGAACGCACAATTCCGGTTAGTGGTGCGATCAACGAGAAACTCGCGAGAAAGAGCGCCAGGAGAGTCTCGATCGCGACAAGCTGACCGCCATCGCGAAGCAACATCTGGCGGACGTGAAATATGAGATTCTCGACGAAATGGGCGAGCCCGGGAACGTTATCCCCGACATCGCAGCCAAGCTGCCCGCCGATTTGATCGTGATGGTCACGCACGGACGCCGCGGCCTCGCGCGCCTCATAGAAGGCAGCATCGCCGAGAAAGTATTACGCAACGCGCCGTGCCCGGTCCTCGCGGTTCGTCAAGACCAATAGGACGCTGGCCGGAGAGGAACTCCCAATAATCCGGTTCCCCTTCCCGAGCGGGAAGGGGGAACCGAAAAGATGGGGATTACGCGGCCTTCAATTCCGATGTGCAATGGGGGCATCGGATCGCCGCGACAGGAATCGCAGTCGCGCAGTATGGGCAGTCCTTCGTGCTGGGCGGTGCGGGCTTGTCCGCGCCCGTCAAGTGATTAATCCATTTGACTAGCAGAAAGACCGCAAACGCGATTATCACGAAATCGACGATTGTATTAAGGAACAATCCTATGTTCAGCGTCGGTGCACCCGCGGCCTTGGCCGCCGCGATAGTCGGGTAGTGCTTCGACGACAGATTGATGAACAGGTTCGAGAAATCGACGGCGCCGAGCGCGAGGCCTATCGGCGGCATCAGGATGTCGCTGGTGAACGACGTTACAATTTTCCCGAACGCGGCGCCGACTACGAAGCCGACCGCCAGATCAATCACGTTGCCCTTGATCGCGAACTGCTTGAACTCTGAAAGTATCGACACGATGCGTCCTCCGTTGTTTGAGTAGTTGGTGAGGAGCCTCGCATACAAAAGCATTCAGACGCCTCGATGTAAAACGGCCGACAGGCAGCGCCGTAGGCACGCAGATTGACCTTGCAGAAACCCTTCTGATAGGCCCTCTGACAATGAAGGCACGATGGGTGCTCGCGATCGCCCTGACCGCATCTATCGCTCAAGGTGCACAAGCCGGGGACTCCACTCCTGACTCTGCGGCTACCCCGTCACAAAGGGGTGAAGTTCCATACCCTTGGCCTACCGATCTCAGGCCGGATGGAACCGGGCGGAAGCGGCCATCGCTGCGAACGCATGGGTACTAAATGTTCCGCACGTGAAGGGGATGATGCCGAAATGGATCATGGATGAGAACGTACCGCGCGATGAGGCTATCCAGAAAGGAATTGGCGTGACAGGAGTCCGCGTGTGGGTCGACGAACCGGAGAACGTGCGCGAGGTCGAAGGCCAAGTGCCGTCGCAGTTGAGCGGTGTCCCGGTCGTCGTCGAAGCGAACCCCACAGATGGAAGATTGTTGCCGGCTACTGGCGAATGATGCTCGATTGACTTTGTAGAAACGCATCTGGTAGCCGATCTATTAAACGCACGTTCAGGAGGCCAGCCGATGGGATCAGTTCATATCAAGGATGAAGAGCGGGTCGGTTCGGAAGCCAAGTTCAAACTCGAACCTTCGGTCTATCTGCAGAAGCTGTACGAGTCCGGCACTCCTGACCTCGGCTGGATGAACCAGATGGGCGAATGGGGCGTGCGCGCCAAGCCCGGCAACCTCGGCCTGCGCCTCAAGGACATTGAGATCGGCAGCTACGGAATCATCCCCGAGCATGGCGGAGCGCATCGCTCGATGGCGCCGCGAGGTGCCGTGATTCCCGAAGACGTGCCGTCGCTCGGATTCACGATCAACGAGAAAGCCGAGTGCTGGGCCGACAACGTGAGCGAGCTGTACGAAGAAGCGGTCGCGCGCCAGTGGAGCTCCGCGCGCGATATCCCGTGGACCGAACTCAAGCCGCTGCCCGACGATCTCGAGCGCGCGATGTGCCAGCTATGCACGTTCCTGACCGAGGTGGAATTCATCGCGGCCGACGCCCCGACGCGATGGATGGGGCAGATGAATCACGACTTCTTCGAAGTGAAGATGTTCCTCGCGACTCAGGCGATGGACGAGGCGCGTCACATGGACGTGTTTCGAAAGCGCGCGCTCGCCAACGGCGGCGGCCTCGGCAAGGCCAGCCCGATCAGCGAGCTTTCATTGAAGCGAATCTTCGACTGCCCGAGCTTCTCCGCGCAGACCGGCCGCCTGCAATTGCTAGGCGAGGGCTTCGTGCTGACGATGTTCCGCCAGGGCGAGTTCCTCGCGCCGAGCCGCGTCGATCAGGAAATCTTCCGCCGATGCATGCAGGACGAATCGCGTCACGTCGGCTTCGGCACGATGCATCTGCGCGCGCAGCTCAAGGCGAATCCCGCGGTGGCGGAAGAACTGCACGAACAGCTCGACGACGCCGAACGGATTTTGCTCGAAACGTTCAGCGTGCCGGAAGCGGTCGAGCCGATGGCAATCCTGATGGGCGGCGGCGTCGATCATTTCGACAAAGGCATGGAGCTGCAGGGGCAGTTGTGGCGCCGAATCGTGCACGAGTACCTGCAGCGATGCGACTCGGCCGGACTCGACCGCCGTCCCCGATGCATCTTGCCGACGGATTTCAACAAGCTGTTCGAAGCGGCGGCCTGATGGCGTCGTTTCCCGATTCAGAGTGGTTTCTCACCATCGGCAAGCTCATGAATGCCGAGGGTGAGCTTTTCAGGCGGCTCGGCTATGCAGAGACACGCTTCGCGGTCCGCGTGGTGCCGAACAACACCGGCAATGGCGGCGATAGAATCGTTGGGCTGGTGATCGACGGCTACCAGTTGACCGAAGCCACCCCGGTCGCGGATCTGAATCAGTACGATCCTGATTTCGTCATCTGCGGCAAGCGCGAGATTTGGGATCGAATGCTGGGCGAGATCGCTGAGCACGGCCGTCCGCAGCTTCGGCATACATTGAGCTCGCTTGCGCTGGTGGGCGAGGAGCTATGGCTCGAATCGACCGACCAGTTGCGCGAGGATAAGTTCTACCGCTTCAATCAGACGCTGCAGGAACTGCTGAATCTCGCCTCGAAAGTACCTGCGTAAATAGTTCGAAATGTTTTCGCCGCCGCGCCGAAAAATCGGCGGCTCGAACGAAGGAAGATCGTATGGACAAGCATCCGATTCGGTTTGGAGTTCAGACCGGGCAGCAGAATATCGAGTGGGAGCAGTTGCGCAGCTTTTGGGGGAAGGTGGACGGATGGGGGTACGACTCGCTGTGGGTGTTCGACCATTTCTATCCGATCTTTGTGCCAGACCCGGCGGGGCCGTGCCTCGAAGGCTGGACGCTCTTGAGCGCACTCAGTCAGAACACCAAGCGCGCGCGAATCGGCGCGCTAGTCAACGGCAATACGTATCGGCATCCGTCGCTCACGGCGAAGATGGCGGCGACGCTCGACGTCATGAGCGGCGGGCGGCTGAATCTCGGACTCGGTGCGGGATGGTTCGAGGCAGAGCATCGCAGCCTCGGCTTCGACTTCAAGACGGTCGGCGGACGCCTGCAGGCGCTCGACGAGTCGTGCCAGATAATCAAGGGGATGTTGACGCAGGAGAAAACCACGCTGAAGGGCAAGCATTACAACGTGATCGACGCGGTCTGTAATCCGAAGCCGATCCAGAAAAGTCTGCCGCTGATGATCGGCGGCCATGGCGAGAAGGTGCTGCTCAAGATAGTCGCGAAGTATGCCGACATGTGGAATATGGGCAATGCGGACGCCGCGGAAATGAAACGGCTCATCGGAGTGATCGAGCGTCACGGCGATACGGTCGGCCGCAACACCGACGAGATCGAAAAAACCCTGATGCTCGCGCTTTGCTACAAGGCGCCGAAGCAGCGCGAGGAAACGCTTTCATCGATCGTCGGGATGATGACGCAGACTACGCCGCAGTTAGCGCGCGAGAGAATGATCATCGGGAGCAAGCAGGAATGCCTCGACAAGATCGAAGCCTACACTAATGCGGGCGTCACGCATTTCATTTTTATGTACAACCCCATGCTGACCGCCGAAGAGGACATCCAAGCCTTCGCCGAGGACATCCTCCCCCAGTTCAATTCGCGGTGAATAAGGGCGGACGCGCCAGAATCTAACGGGTCGTTACGTACGAGGTCGTGACGTGGGGCATGCCGGCGTTCGCTGCGGCAACTACAGTTCCAATCATTATTGCTGCTGACAGAATCGCGGCAAAGACAAAGCCGGCGGTTTTCATGTGCGTTCCTCTTATAAGAGTATACGCACGAAATCACCGACCGTTTCGCAAAAGAAAGCCTTGCAAACAGGCCTCTTCTGGTTACGCTCAGGCGGCTTTGACTATAATTTCGTCCGCGTCGGGCCGATTCCCGGTGCCGCGGCCGTGCGGCATGCCGTGGCGAACGTCGGTGGCGAGTCCGAGCTTCTCGAGCGCCAGGATCAGCATGTAGCCGGCGTCGGGCTGGCGCCAGCTCCATCCGAGACGCGCAGAACCGGGACGGGCGTGATGGTTGCGATGCCAGTTCTCGCCCTGGAACAGATGCATCACCGCGAGCCATTTCACGTTGCGGCTCGAATCCTGGCCAACTTTGATGCCGGGTTCGGTGTGGCAAACGCTGTTGACGAAACATTGCGCATGCAGTCCGAAGCACAGGCGAATCGCACCGAGCCAGAAAAATGCGGCCGGGCTGAAATACAATCCGCCGAGATATGAGAGCGTCAGAATCGGCGCCTGGAACCATCGCCATGCGCGATACGAGACGCCGTCGAGATCGGGGCAATAGCGATCGATGGGCGGCTCGCCCGCCTGCCACAGCCATCGCAGATGCGCCCACCAGAATCCGCCCCAAATTGGGCTCGAAATATCTTCCGGGGTATCAGCCTTGGCGTGATGCAGACGATGGCCGGCGGCCCATGTGGTCGGCGCGCCGGAGCCGTTGAACATCGCGAAGAAAATCAAAACTCCGCGCGCCCACGGATTAAGCGTGAGCGATCGATGCGCGATCGCGCGATGGTATCCGACAGTAGTGCCCAATCCGCCCAGGAACACGAGCGCGACAGCGCCGAAAAATATGTGCCATCCGGGGAGCGGATAAAGGACGAGGCCGATAGCGGCGGTAATATGAATGAGGCAGACCCAGAACAGTATCGAAATGTCGCGGCCCGCGGCGTGCCACCAAGGCTTGTTCCACGGTTCGGTCTTTAAGGTTTCTGTCGTGCTCACCGTCGTGAAAGCTGATGCCATTCTTTTCTCCAGCAGACGTATTTCGGTCACACCACCGCCCGCGCCTGTTTGGCTGCACGGATGATGATGCCTTGGCCGCCGGGCATGCGTGCGTGCAATTCCTGGCTGCCAACAGCATCAGCACATTTTCACTTTTCGCAGGGATGCCTTCGATTCTAAGGCGGGGAGCGGAATGTGCTTGCCGTCGCGAGCTATGACATTACAGGATACTGACAACGTGCGCTACATCCGATTGCATTCACACGTCTACGCGCGTGGTTGATAGCTTCACAAATGTTCTCCTCGGAACATCGAAATTAGCGCCACAGCGTCATCACGAGCCCGATCATACCGCCGCCAAGCACCAGCCACGCGGAATTGACGCGATATCGAATCAGGACGACCGCACTGGATATCGCGAGCAGCAATGTTGTGAAATCGATCACCGCGGCGCGCGCGAGGAACAACGTCACTGCCGCCATCAACGACCACGCGCCGACGTTGACGCCGTCGAGAAACGCGCCGGCAAGAGGTGATCGGCGCAGATGAGGAATCAGCGGCCCGCTGATCGACACGAAGAAAAACGACGGCAGAAAAATTCCGAGTGTCGCGACCACGGCGCCGCGAAATCCACCGAGGAGGTAGCCGATGAAAGTGGCGGTCGTGAACACGGGGCCCGGCGTGATTTGGCCGACGGCGACGGCGTCGAGCAGTTGCGCCTCGGTGAGCCATCGCAGTCGATCGACCAGGTCGGTGCGCAGGAACGCCAGCAATACATAGCCGCTGCCGAAGAGCACCGCGCCGACTTTCAGAAAAAATAAAAATAAGGTGGTGAGACTGAATGGGACCGCGACGGCGGCCGCAGCAAGTGCGACGCCTTTCGTGGCCGCTGCGCGCGCGGCGACGGGAATTGCGGCCAGCGTCGCGCGAGCGGCGGCGCGATCTTCGACGGCACGAATCGCAAGCATCACGATTCCGCCGCCGAGCAGCACGATCATGTCGTTGACGTCGAGGAGCGAGGCGATCAGCGTGACGATCGCGAGCACCGCGAGCAGTCGCGATTTGATTGCGGTGCGGCCGAGTCCCCACAGGGCCTGCAGCACGACTGCGATAATCACCGGCTTGATGCCGTAGAGCAGACCGACCGCCTGCGGCATAGTGCCGAACCGAACGTACGTCCACGCGATCGCGAGAACGATCGCGGCGGCAGGAAGGATGAAGCATGCGCCCGCGACGACCAGTCCCGCGAATCCCGCGCGCAATTGCCCGATGTGAATCGCCATCTCGGTCGAGTTGGGGCCGGGAATCAGGTTGCAGACGCCGAGCATGTCGAGAAAGCGATCGTGCGTCATCCATCGCCGGCGGCGAACGACCTCGTCCTCCATCATCGCGATATGCGCGGCCGGACCGCCCATCGCGAGCGTGCCGAGTCGAAGAAACAGCACGGCGAGTTCGCGGAGCGCCTCGCGTCGCGGGGGCGGACTCTCGGTGTTGTGAGAAATCGATTGGTCCATGCGACTGCGAATCAGATGATCATGAATCGCGAACGCATGCCAGCCGGTCCGCTTTGTCATTGAGCAAGGCGTGCGATAAGAATCCAACCACTATGCCATCACAACCAACGCATCGTGTCGTACGCGCGTCGAACATGAATTTCACCGTACTCGAGATGGGCGACTCAAAAAGTCCGCTGGTGCTGTGCCTGCACGGCTTTCCGGATACTGCGCATTCGTTCCGCCATCAGATGCCCGCGCTGGCGGCGGCGGGATACCATTGCGTCGCGCCGTTCATGCGCGGCTACTCGCCGACCGAGCCCGCACCCGACGGGCGCTACGAATCGGCGGCGTTGTCGGAGGACGCGCTCGCGCTGATCACGGCGCTCGGCTACAAGGACGCGATCGTGTTCGGCCACGATTGGGGCGCAGTCGCGGCATACGGCGCCGCGGCCGCATCGCCGGAGCGAGTCACCAAGCTGGTGACGGCGGCAGTCGGGTACGGCTCCGGTTTTTTCGAGGCGCTGGTCACCAACTACGCGCAGCAGCGGCGCTCCTGGTACATGTTCTTTTTCCAGACGAAGATTGCTGAAGCGGCTGTGAGTCTCAACGACTTCGCGTTCCTGGAAAAGATGTGGGCCGACTGGTCGCCGGGCTGGAAGTGGACTCCCGAAGATATGGAGGCGCTCAAGCGATCGTTCCGCGCCAAGGGCACACTCGAAGCTGCGCTCGGCTACTATCGCGCCACGCTCGGCCCGGTGCTCAGCATGCCAGTCGATCTGAAAATGCTGGCGCCCGCGATGAACGTCCCGATCAACGTGCCCGCGCTGATGTTCCACGGTCGCGACGACGGATGCATCGGCGCAGAAACGCTCGCGGGAATGGAGAAGCTGTTCACGAAGGGATTGAAGATCGAGCTGGTGCCGAACGCTGGCCATTTCGTGCATCAGGAGCGCCCTGAGTACGTCAATGAGCTGATGCTGAAGTTCCTGAAGTCGTAAGCACCGCGCCAATGAGGGTGTCTGAAAAAGGGGGAATGTGATGCCATGCCGAAGGGGACGAAAGCCGCCACTATTAGAGTTTCGCGAGAGGATTTGGAATCGGCAGTCGCGCACCGCCTGTTAAACGCCGAGCAAGCAGAATCTCTCTGGCAAGAACTGGCTATAAGCGACGCGCGGCGTCCTAAGTTTGATCTAACAAATCTCATCTACTACTTCGGTGCGATGGTCATCATCGTCGGGATGACCTTCATGGTTCCGAAGGCGTGGGAGAGGTTTGGTGGGGCCGGACTGTTTCTAATCGCACTGGTGTACGGCGCCGCTTTCTCCGTGGCGGGTAAAATTCTCTGGTTCGATAGAGACCTCAAAATCCCGGGCGGGCTCCTTGTCACGGCTGCAGTCTGCATGGCGCCGCTTGCGATTTACGGAATCGAGCGCCAGACCGGAATCTGGCCGCAAGGCGATCCTGGCGCATACGCCGACTTTTATCCTTGGATCCGAGGAAGCTGGATCGCGATGGAGCTTGGCACGGTGACGGCGGGTCTGGTTGCTCTTCGATACGTTCGCTTCCCCTTCATCACTGCACCGATCGCATTCGCGCTCTGGTTCATGTCGATGGACCTGACTCCGCTGCTGACCGGCCAGAAAAGCGAGTTCACCTGGGAACAGCGCGCTTTGGTATCACTGGTGTTTGGCGCGGCGATGTTGCTTGCTTCCTTCGCGATCGATCGCAAGACCGAGGACGACTATTCGTTCTGGGGGTATCTGTTCGGAAATCTGGCGTTCTGGGGCGGGTTCGTCGATCAACTCAACACTCAATTTGACTGGTCGATATTTTGCCTTTTGAGTCTCAGCGCGCTGTTGCTATCGGTGCTGCTGCAGCGTCGCGTGTTCGCGGTGTTCGGAGCCGTCGGCGTCTTTTCCTATCTCGTTCACTTGACCGAGACCATCTTTGCGGATTCCGTGATGTTTCCCTTCGTGCTGACGGCGATTGGACTGCTGGTCGTGTTTCTCGGTGTGCAATATCAGCGGCATATAGATGCGGTCGAAAATGCGGTTCTCTCGGTCGCTCCCGCCTGGATTAAAAAAATCATGCCCGCCCGCCAAACGCAGTAGCGTCCGTGTCGGCTTCATCGATCGACGATGTATCCGCGGAACATTGCCTGGGCGTTCATTGCGGGGCGGTATTCTGAAATCGAGCGCGAGCCGCGATGGTCGTCGTTCCACACGGCGTGCGGCGTGCCGGGCGGGATGACCATCACACTCCCCCGCTCGAGGACGTACTCGCGTCCCGCCACTCTGCATCGCACGGTCCCCTCGACAACTTCCAGCCGCTCCTCCTGATGCGTGTGTATGTGATCCCGCGGCGCGGGCGACACGACGCGCGCGATGTATTCGCATCGGAAGAGTTCGCCGGCAGTCTCCTCGGCGGATTTAAGGACGATCACTCGATCTTGTGTTGCGGGACGATCCGAAACCTGCGTCGCCATGATCTTTCTCCTTCGCCGAATGCCGCGTAAGGGAAGAATTTAACATCTCGTCGCGATTGAGCCGCGCGTGGCTGCTGACAGCCCTATGTCAGGACGATCCCGCGGAAGTCCCGCAGCCGACGAGATCCTGACAGCATGGCGTCAGGAGAGTTGCTCGAAGATGGTCAGGACTTGCTGAGCAGATGGCGGAACAGGTCTTCCGCCGACTTGCCGGCCTCTTGTGCGAAAGCCTCGCCCAGGAACTCGACATCGCTCATGCGGTCGACGCGAAAGAAGCGGAAGTCGTCGCGCAGTTCGCACCATGAAGCGGCGGTCCAGAACGGCGGATAGAACCAGAGGCTCAGCGGGCGGACCTTGCGGCGGGTCTCCGCGCCCTTCTCGTCGCAGTAGCGGAAGCGAACTTTGCGGCAATCGCGAATTGAGGCGCGCAAGCGTCCGAGATCGAACGAGACCGGCACCCGGCGCACGTCCTTCGGCGCCCATAGCGATCGATCGTCCAGCATCCGATGCAGATGCGACGGCAATACGTTCTCGATCTTCGACAATGCCGCATCGGCGGCGCGACCGAGCTCGGGGTCGCTCCAGTTCTGCACCATGCGAGCGCCGAACACGAGCGCCTCGAGCTCGTTCTCGCTGAACATCAGAGGCGGCAGATCGTATCCCTTGCGCAGCGAATAGCCGATGCCGGGCGCGCCCTCGATTGGGACCTTGCTTGCGATCAAGTCGTGGATGTCGCGGTAGATTGTTCGCTCGCTGGTATTGAATTGCTCCGCGAGCGAACCGGCGGTGACTACGCGGCGTCGGCGCAGGCGCTGGATGATCTCGAAGAGGCGATCGGCGCGACGCATAATAGTTGAGCTTCTCTCACTGTCGTGCGCGAACAGCAACCCCAGTCTTCCGCCCGATGCCGATGCTGAATCCTAACCTCTCCTTCTCCGAGGAGAGGTCGGCGCGTGCCGACTGAAAGGAGGTGAGCGTCGGGAGAGGTGCAACTTTGGCCGTCGCAGCTATGCGTAGTTGTGCTGCTGTCGGGCAGCAGACAAGTATCACTGGATTCCGGTTAGACGAGTCGGCACTGGTGGCACGTCCAGCGTTGCACCTCTCCCGGCGACACTACGCTTCGCGCAGCTTACGCCGACCTCTCCTCGGACAAGGAGAGGTTAGGATCGACGACGGACGGCGGAGTGCGTATTAACCCATAAGCCGTCACCGCGAAGAGCACAGCGAGATTGATCGACGCAGCGATGATCAGCGCTGCATTCGGATGATCTGGAAAATACGACGAGGTGTCGGTGAGATGCTTTATATAGATGAGGTTGAACAGAAACGTTGCGCTGACGATCGCATAGATCGTCGTGAGAAATTCGCTCTCCAATGCGATCGGAATCAGGAACACCAGCGGATAGTAGAGGTATCGCTCATGCATCCGCGGGGCGAACATGAAGAAGCCAAACAGCGCGATGAAAATCGCGAGCATCGCGGCGCGAGCCGAGCGCGCGCGCCAAATCAGGTACGACACGATCAGGTAGACGGCGCACGTCAGCGCGAGGCCGAACGCGCTGTACGAAATACCGTCGAAAACTTTGTCGGTGTCGGGCGTGCCCATCCCACCGATCAATCCCATGAAGTTGAACGCGCCGACGGAGGCTTCGCTGAAGCGTGTGCCGAGGTCCTTGTACACGTTGAATATCCAGTCCCACGAATGGCCGAGTTGATACGGCAGGACTCCAATCGCGACCGTGCCGAGGATCGCGCCAGCGCACCACGCGCATTCGACCAAGCCGGCGTTGAACAACGTCCACAATGCGAGCGGCGGTGTGAACGCGAGCGCTTGCGGCTTGGCAAGGATCGCGATCGCGGCCACACTCCATCCGAGGCGATAGCGTCCGGTGAGAATCAGGATCGCGGCGATGATCATCGGCAGCGCGACGACTGAATCGCTCTGGCCCCACACTACAGTGTCGAAAATGAGGGCCGGGTTGAGCGCGAACAGCATCATTATAATGAGGGTGCGCATGCTGCGTCCGTCGCGCCAGGCGGCGAAGTACAGCGTGAGGCCGATCAAGAGATCGGCAATCAGCGGCGGCGTCTCGACGATTACGCGAAAGCCGTTCGCGGTCGGCTCGATCAACTTGCCCAGCCATCCCGAGAGCCACAGCAGATAGACCGAGCCGGGCGGATAAGCGTCAACCGGCAGGCCGGGATCATAAATTTTCGACGGACCCAGCGCGACGGCCAGCAAAGCGCGATTGGTCTTCGCCCAGATGTCCCAGTAGAAACCGGTGAAGTGAAACAGCGCGGCGAGCTTGGCGGCGGTAATCGCGAGCATCAGGCCGGCCGCGAGCATCCACGAGCTATTCCCCGCCGCGCGCGCTGGTCGCGATATTTCGGCGAGCGCCCACCCCAGCAATCCCAGCAGGACCAGGCCGCAAATGATGCCCACGACACGAATCGCGATTCGTTCGTCCGGCCGATGTAGCTGGTCCTTGTAGAGGTTGCGGATTGCGCCAAGATCGAATCTGACCGCGCCCGGGGGTGGCTTGCTCGCGACTTCGACAACTTTGATATTGCGAAATGAAGCGCGGCCCGTATCCGGATAGCCCGAAACGCCCAATTGGCAGAGCAACTCGGTGGTATCGCCCCACCTATCTTCGATAAGGAAAAACGAAAGCGTCTGCCAATCTGTCGTGCCTTGCAGATGATTCGAGATGAGCTGGATGCCGTCGAAAGTGCTGATCGCGATATTCGCGCCGCCCTCGTGCGGCATCGCACCCTCGACGCGCGCCTCTGCGGTGACGTGGTAAATCCCAGGCCGCAGCATCAGCGCCTGATGCCAGCTCGAGAACGTCCGGGTCTGATTCGCGATTCCAAGCACGCCGCCGGCGGCCGGGTTGTAGGTCCATGAAAACCTGGTCAACTTCTTGTCGGAGGATAGCGCGTACCAATCGGCCGGCGCGCCGTCGAAGCCGGCGGCGAGGTCGCCGTTGCTGGCGAGATTAGTTTGGGCAAAGGCGCAAAGCGGCTCACAAAGCCATAGTGCGCACATTACGAGCGCCGCAACCGCAATGAATCGCCGCATTAGTTAAAAGGAATCCGATGCCGTGACGGGTACCAATCCATGCGCATCCAATCAATTGTCGATATCTGGATGCAAGACCTGATGCGTTTGCGCCACGGGCCGACTAGGATGTGCCGCAAACCGGATCGAACCCAGGGGAGGGATTTTCGATGGCAGCGAAATCACGCGGCGCCGCTCTCACGATCTTCGCGCTACTGTTCGGCCTTCTCGCGATTTCGAACTTCTCGAAGCCATTCTCGCACGACCCCGGCATCGGCTTCGTCTTCATGGGCGTCAGGCTGCACGGCACCGGCAACGCTATCATGGGACCGCTGTTCGGATTCCTGCTGCTGGTCTACGCCTACGGCATTTGGACCATGCGCCGTTACGCGTTGCCGGTCGCGTACATCTACACCGCGTGGGTGATCGTGAACGGGGTGCTGTTCAGCATGAAGAATCGCTCCGAGCCGCATCCCTCCGTCGCCTTTTCGATCGCGGCAACTGCGATTGGGATTGGCGTTCCGCTCGCGACCGCGATCATTCTCACTCGCCGTCAAGCCGACCTCTCCTGATCGACGATCAATCCACGATGCCAAAAAAAATCGCGTGGCACGGCTCTGACGATTCTCGCGATACTGCTTGCGCTGATGGTGATTTCAGATTTCCACAAGCCCTTCGCGCGTCATCCCGGGGAAGGCTTCGTATTCTTCGGCGCGACTTTCGGGCGCCGCTAACAAGATCGTCGCGCCGATTTTCGGGATCATCCTCGCCGTGTACGTGTACGGAATTCTCGCGATGCGCAAGTTCGCGCTGCCGCTCGGAATTTTTTACGCCGCGTACGTGATCGTCAACATGCCGCTGTTCATCTTGAGGTATCACGGCACCGCGGTGATGCAGGAGCATTCGTGGGCGTACCTGGTGCCCTACCCTTTCGTCGCGATAGGAGTGTCGTCGGGCGCGGCCTGGCTGCTGTATCGTCGCAGGGCCGACCTCCGGTGAAAACTCTGCGTTCGGTTCCCCTTCCCGCTCGGGAAAGGGTTAGGGATTAGGTTTCGCGGATCCAGAGCGACCGTCGGCAGAAGCGGAATCCTGAATCGCGCGCAAAAAATGCGCGCCGAAATCGGACCCTCACCTTCGATCCTCTCCCATTCCGAGAGGGGGAGATGCTTCGGCCAGTTATGCAAAATGCTATTCCTCTTGCGAGAATAGCGTTTCGTCGCGCAATTCGGGCATAGAGTCTGGCCGCATCCTGGCGGTAGAATTGGTCGTGGCCGCGACCGCCCCGAACCGCGGCTCCGCGAGGTGCTCAGATGAAACGATCGAACGATGGATCGATCATTGGACGACGCGAGTTCCTGAAAGCAGGCGTGCTGGCCGGCGTTGGAGTATCGATCCTGCCGCTGGCGCGCGCCGCGAACGCATCCCTGGAGACTGCGCCGCAGGTCCGCCGCTACTCGGCGCTCGGCCGCACCGGTCTCAAGATTTCCGACATCTCATTCGGCGGGAGCAGGTTGGTCTCCGGCGAGGAAGACCTGGTCCGTCACGCATTCGATTGCGGCGTCAACTACTTCGATTCGGCCGACAGTTACACCGACGGCGAATCCGAAACCACTATCGGCAACGCACTCAAGGGCAAGCGCGACAAGGTCTATCTGACCTCGAAGCAGATGGCGCAGGCCGACGACAAGCGCGATGCGATGATGCAGACGCTCGAGGGCAGCTTGCGGCGGCTTCAGACCGACCACGTCGACGTGTACTTCAATCATGCGGTCAACGATCCGGCGCGGCTCAAGAATCCCGAGTGGCACGAATTCACCGCGCAGGCGCGAAAGCAGGGAAAGATTCGTTTCGTCGGCATGTCGGGTCACGCCGGCAATCTCGCCGACTGCCTGAATTACGCGATCGACAACGGCCAGGTCGACGTAATCCTGTGCGCGCACAATTTCGGACAGGACCCGCGCTTCTTCCAGCGCTTCACGCGGAGCTTCGATTTCGTCGCACGACAGCCGGAGTTGCCGCGCATCATGGCAAAAGCCAAACAGCATGGCGTCGGCGTAGTCGTGATGAAAACCCTGATGGGCGCGCGCTTGAACGATATGCGTCCCTACGAATCCGGCGGCGCAACATTCTCGCAGGCGGCGTTTCGATGGGTGCTGTCGAATCAGAACGTGGACGCACTGATCGTCACGATGACGAGCCGTCAGATGATCGACGAATACCTCGGTGCGTCAGGCGCGCGCACGACCGCGGCGGCGGACCTGCCGCTGTTGAATCGCTACGCAACTATCAACGGTGACTCGCAGTGCCGGCCCGCGTGCAACGAGTGCGCGAACGCATGCCCTTACGGAGTTCCGATCGCCGACGTGATGCGCACGCGGATGTACGCTCGCGACTACGGCGATATGCGCTTTGCGCGGAGCGAATACGCGATGCTCGCGTCGAACGCCGCGGCGTGCCTCACTTGCGAAGCGAAGCCGTGCGCCGGAGCATGTCCGCACGGAATCGCGACCGACGTACTGCTCGCGCCGACGCATCGCATGCTCGTATAGTTACTTCACTCTCATCGCTTCGATGGCAGTGACTCCGCGAATCCATCGCGCGTGACGCTTGTCGCCCGGCACGATGAACCGCAGCGGGCCTTCACGACTGTCGAGCGGCTTGCCGTCGCGTCGGTCGGCCAGCAGGATAACCCGGTCGCTGAAGGCGGGATCGAATTCCGTCAATGTGAAAAGCACCCGGTAGCCGTCGGGAGCGCGGGCGACAAGGCCCACCGCCAGGTTCGGTCCTTTCAATTCTTTCCCCAGCGGCGCGCCGGCTTTCTTCAGTATCTCGGCGACCGGCACTCCGCCGTACTCAACTTGCGCGCCCTTGTCGTCGGTCACACGGATTTTATCCCTGGGAAAAGCCGCAATATCAGCGACGCTGAGCTCGAGATGATCGGGCATTTCGCCGCTGACGCGGAGGGCTACCGCTGGCGACGCCTGCGCAAACGCATTCGCCGGAGCGCATAAGAGCAAAACCAGCAGAGAGACTTTCAGCGGCCAGGAATTTTTGCGCACCATTCGAGATCGCTAGACCTTCTGAATCATGACCTCGGTGGCTTTGATCACCGCGGTCACCTTGTCGCCTTTCTTCAGGCCCATTTCTTCAGCGCTCCGCTTGGTGATAACCGATTCGACGATATTGTCGCCTACCTTGAGCGTGATGAGCGCGGTGACCGTCCCGAGAATGACTTCTGTGATTTCACCTTTCAGATGATTGCGCGCGCTGAGTGCCATAGAATTTTCTCCTTGCTCATTTTCAAATCGGACGCCGCACGTCAGAACGGAATTCGCGCGGTCAGGATGAGGAGTTGAATAAAACGATTTTCATAATAGTGACTGGTATGCCATGTTAAGAGCGAAATGACAAGTATCATGGCGTCTATTGACAAGGCGCCGGCAGTTCTGCAGATCTGCGTCGGATCGGTGGAGACTTCGCTGACGCTGAGAGTGAAAAAGCCCCTGAACAATTACCGGATTTTGGTGGGCCGTTCCGGGCTCGAACCGGAGACCCGCTGATTAAGAGTCAGCTGCTCTACCAACTGAGCTAACGGCCCACCGTCGAAATACGTTTACGTAGCAGGATGTTTGGGGTGAGTGAAGGGATTTGAACCCTCGACCGCCGGAGCCACAATCCGATGCTCTGCCAACTGAGCTACACTCACCACCCGATCACTAAATCCATTCAGCGCCTCGCGCCCGGCGCGTTCTGAAAAGGCCTCCGTGGCGCGCCAGAAGGGATTCGAACCCCTGACCCACGGCTTAGAAGGCCGTTGCTCTTTCCACCTGAGCTACTGGCGCGTATCGGGGCGAGCCGATTTGAACGGCCGACCCCCTGCTCCCAAGGCAGGTGCGCTACCAAGCTGCGCTACGCCCCGAGCCTTTAGGAAGTAACACACGCACCATCGCCTCTCAACCGACCATCGCCCGCATGTCGTTTTTCTTCGACGAAAAACCTGCGACTACGCGCCCGCCACTCGATCATCAAAACTTACGTGTCTCGATTTTCGATCGCTATCTGTCGGGGATATCCGCCGTGTGTGATCTCGACCTGACCCCATTGCTCGGCCAACCCCACCGCGCCTGCTCCCGCCGCAGTCTCCTCGGCAATCCGCAGGCTGCGTCTGGAGTAATCCCTGAGCACTCCAAGATCAATTTGGCGGCACCGTCGCAACTTGCAAAAGTGGTCTATCTCACGGAAAAATGGCCCAAATCGAGACTTCCGGCGACTACCCGTCGCAGAAAGAGAAAAAAATCGATCATGGCCTGATGGATTTGTCGCGGTTTTTTCCGGGCACAAGCTTTGCTTTCACTATAAGTGCGCTGACAATCTCCTCCCCCGAGACCCAGCGCCTGTCCCCAAGCAAAGGCCGGGCTACTTGATCCGTCGGCTCCCCACCGCGGTCCCCACTCGTAGCCCGGCCGTTCTTTTTTCTCGAGACCAAGCTGACACCGCAACCCGCGCGATTCTTCACGTCGACGACGTTGCAGCATCCGCACGGTTAATGCGCAATAATCTCCCCGGCGCATTTGCGTCGCGATTTCTGCTAGGATGTTCCCGAACCGGACTTCGTTGTCGATACGCCTGATAGTCCGGACGGGGGATTTATCGTTCGCCTGAGGCACGGGCAACAGATTTGCCGATCGCTGGTCGTTGCATTTGCGGCGGCCGCGGTCTCCGTCGGCACAAGCGGATGCTGGATGGCGGCGGCACAGTTCGCGCCGCTCGCTGCCAACGCGGCGGAGTATGTCGGCGGCACAGCGCTCGAGCTGACTTCGGGTATCGGCGCAAGAGAAACCGCGGAATCCACGGAAGCAAAAAAAGAGGCCGCCGCGCGCGAGAGTGCGATGAACAGTGGCGACGCCTGCAATCAGCTCGAAGTCGAAGTTCCTGACGTTATCGAGTTGCGCAGGAGCGCGGCCGGCGCTCCCGAATATCGCGAGCTTCAGATAAGCGACACGCTCGCCGAGCGACAGTGGCTGCCGCTGGCCGACAGCGAGACGACACCGGACGGTTGGCGGCCGGCGGTTAATTTTCTTCAGATGAACTTCACGCCGCCGCTGGGCGCGGTCGTCCCCGAATCGTCGAGCAGCTTCCTGGCCTACACGCCCTCGAAAGTAATCACGGCGGCCGACGGCGATCGGCTTACTGCTATGTCTTCAAATTTCGGCAAACCGATCGGAACGTTTACCTGGCACGGAAACTACTACCACTACGTGGTAACCAGCACGCTGCCATGCTATCCGCCGCCGCCCGAGCGGATTGCCCAGGATGCCCGCCGCAACTGAATCGGTCGTGAAGAGCGTCAGCCGTTCCCGCGCGCGTAGCTTCGCGGGAGTATCGTTGCGAAGCGATTTCGGGACTTCGCGCGCTGCAGAATGAAACTGCGAACTGCGCGGCGCGCTTCATTGCTGCTTGCGCAGATTTGAGAACTGCCCGCCTCGATCAACTCCTCTGAATGCTCACTCGCGGCCGGTCCGGTCGCTACGATCGGCACGCGAGTCGGGATCGCCCGGATCGCCTTCACCAGTTCAACCGCAGCGGGGGCGCATTCCTCGGCCACGCATGAAACGAAAACGAAGTCGGGCGTGAATCGTTTAACCAGGTCGCAAATCTCGCCCGGTGATTTGTTCTCACCGGAAAAGCTCGCAACCACGCCGTCCTTGCGCAGCATCTCGAGCAGCATCAGCAAGCTCAGGAAGTGCCCGTCGCCGGGCGCCATCGCTCCCAGCACTCTCACGCTCGGAGAAATCCGCGCGTTGGCGAACCGGTTGGCGAGCTCGCCGATCAGTTGATGGGTCGTATCGAAAATCAGCCGCTCGTTCTCTTCGCTGATATGATTTTCCGCGCGCTCCTGACGTGCGAGCTCCAGTGCGGGAGCAATCACGTCGCCGTAGGTTCGGTCGAGCCCGTTCTCATCGCAATAGCGGGTCGCGATCTGCCTGGCTCCCTCCGGATTGAGCTCGAGTAGCGCCCGGTAGAAATCGTGATAGTCGTCGAGCGCACGATCGGCGCCGAGCAGAATCGAGAGAAATCCCAGCGCCGGAATATAGTCGCCCGCGACTTTCAGGCATGCGGTCATCGGGGTCGAGAGCAGCAGTCCCGGTATCCCCCAGAGCCACGACCAGTACATCGCCGATACCAGCAGCGCCACTGGAGAGACATCGATTCCGTGGCCGATGATAAACGGCTCGGCAATCTGCGCCGCAACCTGGTCGAGCAGTATGAAGCCGCCAAGTATCTCGAGCGCCTTGCTCCATCCGGGGAACATCGCGAAGGCAACCAGCGCAGGCAGAAACGCCGAGCTGACCGCGCCCACGTACGGAATGAATCGCAACAGGAATGCGACCATGCCCCACAGCGCCGGGTCCGGCAGACCGAGATACCAGGCCAGCATTCCCGTGGCGATGCCGTACACCAGATTGATCAGCGAAAATAGAAACAGGTAGCGGCCCACTGTATCGCTGGCGGTTTCAAGCGCCTGCGCCGCGACTGGAATTCTGGCCCGTGCCGCGAGCCGCACAAATCGATCGCGCAAATCTTTTCTGCTGTAGAGCAGAAAAAACAGCAGCACGATTATCAGCAGCGTATTGACGATCGCGTCGACGATCGGCGCGACCGGCTTCAAACTCGAGCTGAGCGTGGAAGCAGCCGGCATCGCCATCACGGGCTGAAGTTTGCGGGGCGCGGGATTCGCGCTTTCCACCCGGCGCTGGACGTCGGTGACCGCTTCCTTGACGTGCTGCAGCCATGGCGGCGTGTTCTTCTCCAGCGCCGCTATCTTGTTGCCGATATTGTCTGAGTACTCGGAGACCTGGTCGGCGACTCCGGTCAATTGAATCGTCAGGAAATACCCCAGCGCCGCGATGAAGCCTATGACCAGCAGTACAACTATTGCGGCGCTGATGAAGCGGCCGCAGTAGGGTTCGAGACGACTCGCGACCCCGCTGAAGACCACGCTCATTATCGATGCGATCGCGAGCGGCAGCAGGACCGGGCTGGCGAAATAGAATGCCGCGGTGCTGACGATCAGCGCGCAGACAGGTACGGCCACCCAAAGCAGCGCGAATTCATCGTCGCGTTCCTGGTAGCTCTCCGTCGTTTCCTTTTCGCTTTCAGCCACAGAATCCACTCAGGCGCAAAATGAATTTCGAGCCCTACCTTTACTGCAATACCTATTCCAATCAGTAACTGTGCCGATTGCATGGACTGGACGCTCGGCGCGTTGCAGACTCCGGGGTTTGTGGAAATTTTTTCCGAATTATAGAAAGTGCAAAAAACTCAATGCCGTAAAATCGATCGAACGAAGCGATGCGCGCGACGTTTTTTCATTCTCGATTTCCGGCACGTCGATTGCTCACTAAGCCCCAATAGCTCGGAGGGTGCGTCGGAGCCGCTAACATACATCACCCACTCAACCCGTTCCTCCCCGCGGCTTCGGCGCGACCCTCCGATTTTGAAATGACCGATTCATTTCATCCAAACCGAAAAACGATTCGACTGGATTCGAGGGCCCGAAAAGCCTCGTTTTATCGATACATTTTCCTCGGCCCGGGTGACTCGATCGAATTTTAACGATAATCTTCAAGTAGCATATTTCGCTGCCCTACTGGATTTCGCTCGCCGCGAAATATAAGAAGGCAGGTCCGGGGAAAGCTCATCGCCAGGCGCCCCCGGGGAACGGATCGCGATAAGATTCGCGCTGAGAGCGCGCGGAGGTTTCAACCATGCCGGCTCGTTCGATATCTACTGCCAGTCTGACCTTCGGACTCGTCTCGATTCCAGTGCGATTGTTCCCGGCCACGAGTTCCAAATCCGTCAGCTTCCATCTGCTGCACGCGAAAGACATGAGCCGCATTCAGCAGAAGATCTATTGCCCCAAGGAAGACAAGATCGTCGACCGAAGCGAGCTGGTCCGCGGTTACGAGGTCGAGAAGGATCGCTACGTCACCTTCACCGACGAGGAACTCAAGAAGCTCGAGGCGCAGGCCGATCGCGCTGTCGAAATAACCGAGTTCATTCCAGCTGCGGAAGTCGACCCCGTCTATTTCGAAAATTCCTATCTGCTCGGATGCGAGCCGACGTCCGCCAAAGCCTATCATCTGCTCGAGGAAGCGATGACCAAGGCAGACAAAGTCGGCGTCGCGAAATTTACGATGCGCGGAAAAGAGCGCGTCGTGCTCATACGGCCGTACGAAGGCGGCCTGATGATGCATACGATGTACTACAACGATGAAATCCGATCGTTCGGTGAAATCGATCACGGCGCCAACGCGTCGGTCAAGGAATCGGAACTGGGACTTGCTCAGCGGCTCCTCGATGATCTGACGCAGAAGAAATTCAAGCCCGACGAATTCAAAGATAGTTATCGCGAGCGCGTGATCGAGGCCGCCGAGCAGAAGATGGCGGGCCACGAGTTGACCGAGCCCGCACCCGAAGCACGCCAGGGCAAGGTGATCGACCTGATGAGCGCGCTGAAAGAATCGCTCAAGAAACGCGGCGTCTCGGTGAACGAAGATCGCGAAGAGGCCCCGGCCACCGCCGAACCCGAGGAGCGCAAAGTAGCCCACGGCTCCCGAAGACCCCCCCGCAAACGAAGCGCCCGCTAGGACGCCCCTCCTTCTCTCCGGTCCCCTTCCCGCCCAGGAAGGGGTTAGGGGTTAGGGGCTCGATAATCGACAACCCACCCTGCACACATTCGAGGGTGAACCATTCAGCCGGACTGCCCTGCGTTTCGCATGCTAAGTATAAGACATGGACGCCCATCAGGATGCCCGCCTCTCACGCTCGCCCCAAATCGCGCGATGCCAGCTTGCGCAAAAAACAATTTCTGACGGAACGAAGCTACCCGTGGTAGTAGATCCATCGCCGACCCATTACAGATGGTATAAATCGCCATCCATCCCCATCAACCAACCATGCCGCTGACCAAGTACCGGCGCAAACGGAACGCCGAAAACACTCCCGAACCCTTCGGAGGCGAGGTTCCAAACCCGACCCCCACCACCGGCGGCACTTTCGTCGTACAGAAGCACGCCGCGCGTCGCCTCCACTACGATTTTCGACTCGAGATGGACGGCGTTCTGCGCTCCTGGGCGGTTCCTAGAGGTCCCTCGATGAATCCCGCCGACAAGCATCTCGCGGTCGCGGTCGAGGACCATCCGCTGGAATACGGCGATTTCGAAGGCGTCATTCCGCCGGGAAATTACGGCGCGGGCTCCGTCATCGTGTGGGACCGCGGCGTCTATGAGGTCATCGATCCGCCCGGCGACGCCGCCGACGCGGTCCGCAACGGAAAAATCGACCTCAACCTGCATGGCTTTAAACTAAACGGCGCGTTCACGCTCGTGCATACCCGCGGCCGGCGCAACGGCGATCCCAAGGACGAGAAGAATTGGCTGCTGATCAAAAAGCGCGACCAATTCGCCACCACTGAAAATGTTTTCGAGGCGCATCCGCGCTCCGTTCTTTCCGGATTAACCATCGAAGAGCTCGCCGACGCGCCGGCCGCCGAGCGCAAGCTCGCCGACAATCTCGCGCGCAAGCATCTCCCGGAACTTGGCGCCAAGCTGAAGTACTCGGACTTCCCACTGACCCTCGCCAAGACAGTTGAAGAACCTTTCGACAACGACAAGTGGCTATTCGAAATAAAGTACGACGGCGTACGCGTACTGGCTATTCGCGAAGGCGAGAATACTCATTTGTACGCGCGCAAGGGCACCGATATTACTAATCGGTATCCCGAGGTGGTGCTCGCGCTGAATTCGATCGCACTCGACAGGTTCGTTCTCGACGGCGAGATCGTCGCTCCCGACGATCGCGGACGCCCGAGCTTCCAGCTCCTGCAGCGAAGAATGCACGTCAACGATGCGCGCTCGATCGCCCGCTTGAGCCTCGCCGTCCCCGTCAACTACCATGTCTTCGATTTGCTCGGCTTCGATCGTTTCGACACGCGCACGCTCCCTCTGGAAGAGCGCAAGCGCCTTCTCGGCGAGTTGATCCACAGTGACGGCCCGGTGCGCTATTGCGATCACGTGATCGGTCGCGGCAAGGATTTCTACGCCGCGATATCGGAGCACGATCTGGAAGGTATCGTCGCCAAATTGCGCGACTCACCCTATCGCGGCACCCGCACCGGCGATTGGCTTAAGATCAAACGTCCGCTGACCAAACATTTCGTGATCGGCGGCTACAGCGACCCCGACGGAACTCGAACTCATTTCGGCGCGTTGCTGCTCGGTCAATATGAATCTGACGGCGCGCTGCGTTACACCGACAAGGCCGGCTCGGGCTTCAGTCAGGAAAAGTTGCGTAAGATTCATGCGATGCTCGCAGAACGCGCGCAAGCGGAATCCCCATTTCGCAAAGCAAACCCTGGGGAACCCTTTCCTGAAAAAACCGCGCATTTCGTGCGGCCGGAGCTGGTCTGCAAGGTTCGGTTCACCGAATGGACCGATAGCGGCGGCCTCCGCCAACCGACCTTCGAGGGCCTGGCGGACGACGTCGATCCGCACGACTGCATCTACGACGGACCGGGCGCCCTGGCTCCGCAATCGGATAGGGTTGATGACGATCTTACTGAAAAAAATGGAAGCGCCGGCGTGAAGGTACCCAAGGGCCGCAGCAAAGTTGCGACGTCAGCGCCGCAGGCCGCAGCGCCGAAAGCCACTGTCACCAATCCCGAAAAAGTCTTCTGGCCGAAGGACGGCTACACCAAAGGCGACCTGGTTACATACTATCGCGCGATTTCGAAATGGATGCTGCCGTACCTGAAAGATCGGCCGGTGATGCTGACGCGATGGCCCGACGGCATCGAAGGCAAAATGTTCTACCAGAAGGACGCGCCCGCATTCGCACCGCCCTGGATTCGCACCGAGAAGATCTATTCCGAGGATTCACAGCGCGAGATTTCATACTTCATCCTCGACAGCGAAGAAGCGCTCGCCTACGTCGCCAACCTCGCGGCGATCACGATTCACATGTGGTCGTCGCGGATCCAGCATCTCGAACGTCCCGACTGGCTGTTGTTCGACATCGACCCCAAGGGCAGCACGACGATGCATGCAGTCGAGGTCGCGCGTGAAGTAGCTAATGTCCTGCGCGAGATCGGCCTCGAACCGGTTCTCAAAACATCAGGCCAGATGGGCCTTCACGTAGTAGTCGGCCTGGCGCCGAAATATACTTACGATCAAGCCAAGATGTTCTCGGAGTTAGTAGCGCAAGTAGTAGTCAACCGAATACCTAAAGTCGCGACGATCAACCGCAATCCAAATACGCGCAAAGGCCGCGTGTATATCGATTACCTGCAGCTGGGCCACGGCAAGACTATCGCCGCGACATTCTCAGTCCGCCCGGTTCCACACGCCCCGGTCTCCGCACCGATGACCTGGAAGGAACTGAAGCCCTCGCTGGATCCGACGATCTACAACATCGAAACCATGCCGGCTCGAATGGCCCGCATGAAGCGCGACCCCTTCCTCGACGCAATCGAAGAACACGCCACCCTCGAGGACGCCTTACCCCATCTCGAAGCGCTACTAAGCCGCTCCCAGAGCCGCCCCGCGACAATTACTCGTTAGCTTTATGAGGCGCGGTCACTTCATTGAACGCGCGAATAGCTTCCACAGCGGTCGGTACGCCGCTGTACTGCGAGACGTGCACAATCAACTCCTTGATTTCTTCGGGCGGGATGCCGAGGTTCAATGCTCCGCGCATGTGGAGTCGCAGCTCCGGTCCGCGCCCCAGCGCCATCAGCGCGGTCATTGTGAGGAGGGAGCGCAACTTGATCGGAAGGCCGGGACGACTCCAGATCGTGCCGAACAATTGTTCGTTGAGAAAGGTGGCGAACCCCTCGTCGAAGTTTCGGAGGAACTGGTCGCCGTCCTGTGCGGCCTTCTCGCCAAACAATTTCGTCCGCACTTCCATTCCTTTCTTCGCTGAATCGTCAGACATGAGAACACCTCCACGGTAATGGATAGACGGTTATGCGTTGCGGATCATCAGACCGCCGTCAACCGGAATGATCGCGCCGGTGATGTACGAAGCGGCCGGAAGGCAAAGGCTGAACGTCATATGAGCGACTTCTTCCGGGAAGCCATATCGCTTCAGCGCGGTGCGACGCTTGGCGAAAATCGTCTTGTGCTCCTCCGGAATCGCGTCGGTCAGCGCTGTGCGAATCGGTCCAGGGCAGATGCAGTTTACTGTGATTCCCTCCGGCCCGAGATCGACCGCCAACGCGCGCGTGAGTCCTATCACTCCGGTCTTGGCCACCGCGTAGGGACTGTCGCCGGGAGTCGCGCCGAGGCCTTCGGTCGATGCGATGTTGACGATGCGCGCCGCGTCGGATTTGCGCAGATGCACCAGCGCAGCGCGGACCATCCGCTGTTGCGCGGTCAGCAAGCCAGCGATGGTGCGGTCCCAGATGAGGTCGTAATCGTCGTTGCCGAGCGGAGAGAAGCCGCCGAAGCCGGCGTTGTTGATCAGGATGTCGAGTCGGCCGAAGTGCGCGGCGACCTCCCCGACGACGCGCTTGATCTCGGCGTGGTCGGACACGTCGAGCCGCCATCCGCGCGCGGTCCCGCCTGCTTTGGCAATCTCCTCGACGACTCGTCCGACTCCCGCTTCATTGATATCGGTGACTGCGACCAGCGCGCCCTCCTGTGCAAACAGATGAGCGGTCGCACGACCCATCCCGCTGGCGGCGCCGGTGACGATCACCGCACGACCCTTCACCGATCGATCGAGTTTTTTCACTGGCTCCATTTCAACTCTCCATCTCGAATCAACACGTTCCGATTGTCGAGCTATCACACCCGATGTTAGTTGGGATAGTGAAGCATAGGGACTCAAACACCCAGCGGAGAGAACCATGGAATTCGAACGCGTGAAACTCGACATCGACGGCCCGGTCGGAATCGTAACCCTCAACCATCCTGAAGTCATGAACGCCGTCTCAGCCGAGATGCTCGGCGGGCTGATGAAGGCGCTTGACCAGATCGAGGATCCGAAAAACGGCGTGCGATGCATGCTGATGACGGGTGCGGGGCGCGGCTTCTGCGCCGGCGCAAACTTGCAGCCGAGCGGCGGCGGTCCAAGCGGATCGCGCGACGCCGGCTCGGTGCTCGAGACTCAATACCATCCGTTTCTACGACGCCTCCGCGAGCTTCCGATTCCATTCGTCACGGCGGTGAACGGTGCGGCGGCTGGCGTCGGAATGAGCTTTGCGCTGATGGGCGACCTGGTGCTGTGCGGCCGCTCAGCCTATTTCCTGCAAGCCTTTCGGCGCATCGGTTTGATTCCCGACGGCGGCTCGACCTGGATTCTGCCACGATTGATCGGAAAGGCGCGCGCGATGGAACTCTCGCTGCTCGGCGAGAAGCTGCCCGCCGAGAAAGCGCTCGAATGGGGCCTCATCAATCGAGTCTTCGATGATGCGGATCTGATTGGCAAGGGGAAGGAGTTTGCGCGCGACCTCGCGAGCGGCCCGACCATCGCGCTCGGCCTGATTCGGCGGCTCTATTGGGAGAGCACCGACAACACATACGAAGAGCAGCTGAATCTCGAGCGTCAGATGCAGCGCAAGGCCGGCAATTCGGCAGACTTCGGCGAAGGCGTGCGCGCGTTCCTCGAGAAACGTCCCGCGAAGTTCAAAGGTGAATGATATGGCGAACACCGAACAGGAACGCGAAGCATGGCTGGCGAAAGTAAGTGAGGCTCCTCTCGAGCCCGACCTGCCGATCGTCGATCCGCATCATCACCTGTGGGACCATCCGGGCAGTCGCTATATGCTCGACGAGATTTTGCGCGACACCAACACCGGGCATCGCGTGCTCGCGACGGTCTTTGTCGAATGCATGTCTATGTATCGCGCGGAGGGCCCGGAATCGATGCGCCCGGTGGGCGAGACCGAGTTCGTCAACGGCATCGCGGCGCAAAGCGCCAGCGGACAGTACGGCGATACTCGAGTCGCGGCGGGAATCGTCAGCTTCGCGGACTTGACGCTGGGAGGCGCAGTCGTACCTGTGCTCGAGGCGCATATCGCGGCGGCTCCCGCACGCTTCCGTGGAATCCGACACGCAGGCGGTTTCGACGCGAGTTCCGACGTGCGGAATTCGCACACCAACCCGCCGGCCGACCTATATGATTCGACGAAGTTTCGCGAAGGCTTTGCCAGGTTGAGCGAGTTGGGTCTCAGTTTCGAGGCGTGGCAGTACCATCCTCAAATGCCGATGGTGACCGCGCTCGCGAAAGCATTCCCGGATACGAAGATCATCCTTAATCATTTTGGCGGACCGCTGGGAATCGGACCCTACGAAGGCCGGCGCGCGGAAATCTTCGCCGAATGGAAGAAGAACATCGCGGAGCTCGCGCGATGCCCCAACGTGGTGGTCAAACTCGGGGGAATCAACATGCCGGTGAACGGTTTCGGCTGGCATCGCAAGCCGTCACCGCCGACCTCGGATGAGCTCGCATCGGCGACGCGCGACTACTACCTGCATACGATCGATAAGTTCGGGCCGCGACGATGCATGTTCGAGAGCAACTTCCCGGTGGACCGCGTTTCATGCTTATACGCCGTGCTGTGGAACACGTTCAAGAAGATCGCGGCGGGTTTCACAAAGGACGAAAAGGCGCAGCTATTCCATCGCACAGCCGCCGAGGTTTATCGCCTGAAATTGGCGAATTCTTGATTTGAGGCCCGAGAACCCGAAAAACGACGGTTCCTTACGATTGAACAATTCGTGACGCCGATTGTCACGCCTTGCTTGTGACGGCACAGGCCTAGCAAACGAGGGAGATGACCAATGGCGACGACATTCATCCGCTACCGCACGACCGGAATTCGTTCCGTCGGTCTAATCGATCACGCGAAGGATTCGGAAATACCGGGATGGGAAGTCGCGCTGAACCGCCTGACCGGCGAACTGGTCACCGCGTTTTTCATCGCGATGGCGGTCATGTGGGTCGTGACCATGGTCGCCGGCATCTTTGCGTAGCCGCTTGGCTAGTCATCCCGCTTCAGTGCGGGCCCTCGTAACTTATTTTGAAATCGGTTCCGCGCACCGCTCCGACCGCGTTGGGCGTATGAACCTCGAAGGTCGTCGAGCTGCCGCGCATCGCGCCGTTGATCACTGCATGAAGCTCGCCGCCCAGCAGACCAACCTGTCTCGGCGCACCGACGCCATTGACTAGCATACTGTCGTCGATTGTGAGGATCCCATTCTCCCCCAGGTGCAGTGAGCTATTGTCGATCAGCCCGATCATAACCGAACTGCCCGCCTGCGTGGTGATCCGGTCGTGGAGCTGAATCGGCATTTGTTTGGCCGCCGCCAGATTCGAACCGCCGCGCAGGACGTTCGCGGTGCCGCTGACCTCGGTGATCGTGCCGACCGTGTCCTGTGCGTAGGCTGCGGGTTCTGCCACCATCAGCGCCGTCGCTAGTGCAAGAAGCGCTGCGAGGCCCACAAAAGTTGATCGGCTTTGCTTCTGCATGGGTTCAAGTCCTCTTCGGTCCCCGGTCCTCGATCGGCTCCTCTCCAACATACCTTATTGGTCACGTTAGATGCTAGTGATGAGTAATAACGTTAAATGTTGCTTAAATATGTCCGTAGTTGCCTTAGGAGTGGCTAAAATACCTCAAAGTTGAGTGATAGACGTAGGTGTCGGTCCGAGTCGGCAACTCAGACGTTGACGGTGCTCATGTCGTGATAGCGTCCTCCGGCGGCGAAGCCCTTGGGCGCGACTTCCTCGATGCGCGCGAGATCGCTCTTCGAGAGTTGAATCTTAGCCGCGGCTACGTTCTCCTCGAGATAAGTACGGCGCTTGGTGCCGGGGATCGGGACCATGTCGCGGCCCTGCGCGAGCACCCATGCGAGCGCGAGCTGACTCGGCGTGATTCCCTTCTCGCGCGCGATTTCCTGCAGCCGATCGACGACCTTCTGATTCCGCTGCATGTTGTCGTCGTCGAAACGCGGCGAGACTTTGCGCCGCATGTCGTCGGCCGGCAAGTCGCGAAGCTTGCCACTGAGGAAGCCGCGGCCGAGTGGGCTGAACGGCACGAATCCAATGCCGAGCTCGCGCAGCGTCGGAATCACCTCGTCTTCATAGTCGCGCGTCCAGATCGAGTATTCCGACTGCAGCGCGCTTATCGGATGGGTCGCGTGGGCGCGGCGAATCGTTTTTGCGCCGGCCTCCGACAAGCCGAGGTACCGGACTTTTCCCTGGCGCACCAGCTCGGCCATCGCGCCCACAGTCTCTTCGATCGGCACGTTCTTGTCGACGCGATGCTGGTAGTAGAGATCGATGTAATCGACGCCGAGGCGCTTCAACGACGCGTCGCACGCTGAGCGCACATATTCAGGACGGCCGTTAATCGAGCGCTTGCCGTCGGACGCGACCTGGTTGCCGAACTTGGTCGCGATGAACACGCGGTCGCGATATTTCTTGAGCGCCTTGCCGACCAGCTCTTCGTTATGCCCGACTCCGTAAACATCTGCGGTGTCGAAAAAGTTTATCCCGAGCTCGACTGCGCGCTCGATGGTTGCGACGGACTCCTTGTCGTCGCGCGGGCCATAGAACTGCGACATCCCCATGCATCCGAGGCCCAGCTCCGACACTTCGAGACCCTGCCTGCCAAGTTTTCGCTTTTCCATAATTGATGTCCTCGTCTTCATATTGAATAGCCGAATCGACGCGCCGATCGAAAGCGCTATTTTCGGCGCTATCAGTAACGCGGGCGGCGGACGAATCCGTTAATTGCTTTCGCGATAAAATTCGAGTCGCCGCCACCGATACTGCTACAGTTTTCGTGACTGGCTGTCGGGAGGATTCGTGACAAGCATTGGGGGTGGATTACGGTTCGCGTTCCCATTTGCTGCGCACGCGGCGACCGCGTCGTTGGTTGCCGCTCTCGTTATTTTGTTCGCGGCGGGCGCGCATGCCCAAGTCGGCGTCGGCGATGCTACGGTGAGCGAGCTCGCGGTATCGAAGAGCAGCCTGTCGTTCAGCAGAATCGATCTATCGAGCAACACTCTAACCCAGACAAAGTCCTTCACCATCACGGACCGCGGCGGTCTTGCGCTTTCAGTGACCGTCGCGCCGCCAACCGGGAGCCCGTTTTTCACGATAACTTCCGGGCAGGGGACGACCCTGATTCAGCCGCACGCGGTAGAGACCATCAAGGTAGGGTTCGCGCCCACTACCAAGGGAAGTTTCTCCGCGAGCATCGCAATCAGCAGCAACGCGACCTCGGGCGCATCGTCGGCAAAGGTCAAACTCTCAGGATCGGCCAAGGGATCGTTGGGCCCGACTCCAACGGTTAGCCCATCGGCTGCTGCGACACCGACGGCCAGCGCAACCGCACCTGCCACCCCGACGGCCACTGCAACGGCGACATCCGCGGTCCCGACTGACGTGCTGACCTATCACAATGACATCGAGCGGACCGGGCAAAATCTCACAGAGCAGACGCTGACCCCCAGCAACGTCAAGACTTCGTTTGGCCAGCTGTTCCAGGATTCGGTTGACGGATTGGTCGACGCGCAGCCGCTCATCAAGACGCAGGTCGCTATCCCGGGCAAGGGGACACATAACGTGCTCTATGTCGTCACCGAGAATGACTCTGTTTACGCCTTCGACGCCGACGCCAGCGGCCCCCCGCTTTGGCAAGTCTCAGTGCTCGGGACCGGAGAAGCTGCCTCGGATAATCGAGCATGCAGTCAGGTAACGCCGGAAATAGGTATCACATCTACGCCTGTGATCGATCCGAGCGCGGGCCCAAACGGCACCATTTACCTGGTCGCGATGTCCAAGAATACGACGTCGGGCGCCTACTTCCAGCGTATCCACGCGCTCGATATCACTACCGGTGCCGAAGAATTCAGCGGACCGGTCACGGTCTCAGCGACATTTGCTCCGGGCCCCGCTTTCGATCCGAAGCAGTACAAGGAGCGGGCGGGTTTGCTTCTGCTCAATGGCCAGTTGATCACGGCCTGGGCGTCGCATTGCGATATCCAGCCCTACAACGGCTGGATCATGGCTTACAACCAGAACACGTTGGCACAGACTTCGGTTATCGATGTCACTCCTAAGGGCAGCGAAGGCGCGATCTGGCAGTCTGGCGGAGGAATCGCGGCCGACAGCCTCGGCTTCATCTACGTTCTGGACGGGAACGGGACTTGGGATACAACTGTCAAAGCCAACGGCTTCCCCACCAAGGGAGACTTTGGAAACGGCTTCCTGAAACTGTCCAACTCGAGCGGATTGCAAGTCTCCGATTTCTTCGAGCCTTTCAACACGGTCCCTGAGTCGGCCGGCGACACGGACTTAGGCTCAGGCGGAGCGATGGTATTGCCCGACATGACCGACTCGACCAACACGACCAGGCATCTTGCGGTCGGCGCGGGCAAGGATGGCACCATCTACCTCGTCGATCGCGACAACATGGGCAAGTGGAACTCCGCCAATAACAACAACGCTTACCAAACTCTCGCCGGCGCATTGGACAATGGCGAATGGTCGGCGCCGGCGTACTTCAACTTCACTCTTTACTATGGCGGAGTCAGCGAACCGCTGCAGGCGTTCGCGTTTTCGCAGGCCAGGCTCGGCGCGATGCCAACGTCAGTTAGCAGCGAAACCTACGGCTACCCGGGATCGACGCCGAGCATTTCGGCCAACGGCTCGAGCAATGCAATGGTGTGGGCTGTGCAGAATGAAGGATCTCTGGGAGTCTTGCGCGCCTACGACGCGACCAATCTCGCCACCGAATTGTACAATAGCGGCATAGCGCCCGGCGACAATTTTAGCGACAACAAGTTCGTCACGCCGACGATCGCGAATGGCAAAGTTTACGTCGGCACCCCTAGCAGCGTGGCAGTGTTCGGATTAAAGCCCTGACGCTTGCGGCCCGTATGCGTTGCCCGGGTTGTCAGCGAAAAAGCGAAGCATCAGCGCTTGCAGCTCGGGGCCGTACGGGCCGAACAGAATCGCGGTGCCATGCGCGCGCCCGGGGTAAACTTGCATCGACTTCGGCGCTACCGCCAGGCGATACAGGATTTCAGGCTGCCCTGCGACCAGCGGATCGTCGGCCGAAGTTACGAAGAGTATCGGCGCGCGAACGTGAGGGATTGAATCGGTGACCACCAGTCCGCCGAAGCTGGTCGGGGTGGAAATGCAGATGATTCCCGCCACGTCCTCTCGTGCAGCAACCAGGATCGCGGCCTCGGCACCGAGACTCGCGCCTGCTATGAAGATTCGCGATACGCGCGGGCGCATGAACTGGTAGGCCGCGAGCAGATCGGTGCCGGCGAACTCCGTGCCCGATCTTCCCTCCGATTCCTTAAATCCGCGGAAGTCGAAGGTCAGCGCCTGGTAGCCGTGCCCCGCGAGCACCTGCGCGAAGTCGGTCCAGTCGGACTGATCGGCGGGATACATGTGCGCTAGGATCACGCCGGTCGATCCTGTCCCATACAGATGCCCACGAAGCAGCACGCCGTCGGAGGTGGTGAACGATACGTGCTGGCCGCCGAGGTCGCGCGGCTTTCGCGTCGGATTCGGCGCAAAGCATCCCGCGGCGAATGCGACAAGCGCAGTTATCGCGAGTAGGCGACTTCTAACGCTCAACAGATGACGATTTTTTAACTTATGTATCAAAAATTTACTCTTAGTGCGCTGGTAATAAACTTTACTCTTCTGTATCGTGGCGCAATTCTCACTCCGGAGTACTTCCCGAATGTTGGGGAAACCACACTTTTTATCGAAGTGGTTGCGATTACCTTCGCTTCTATTTGTTTTCCTTATCAGCACACTACTGGTGACTTCATTACCAGCTTCGACTGACATTAGTGCGGATCGAGTGCTGGGGCAGGCTGTCTTTACGCTCAATACCGCAAATTTCGTCGATGGCGCCGGATTCAACTTCAGCGATGGCAGCATCGGGAATATCACGGAAGCTGACGGTGTCGCGGTCGATACGAGTTCGACGCCTAATCACCTATATATCGCCGACAGTCTTAATAGCCGCGTACTGGGATGGAACAACGCCGATTCGTTTGCCAACGGGCAGCCTGCCGACCTGGTGATCGGACAACCGGACATGTTTCACAGCTACTGCAACGGCACGGGAAGTTTTACGCTGACCAGCGCTAGTGACTTGTGCGACCCCACGGGAGTCGCGGTCGATTCCAGCGGCGACCTGTACATCGCGGACTTCGAAAACAGTCGCGTCGTCGAATACAACGCCCCATACATGGCATACGCCGGACTTGGGGATACCTGCACCGCGACGACTCCGTGCCAGAACCAGTTGTCGGCTAACCTGGTATTCGGCCAGGTCGACGGCTCCGGCAATCCGGTCTTCACGACCACCAGTTGCAACGGGACTCATGGAGAGGGGGCCGTCACCTCCAACGAAGAGCTGTGCTCTCCGGAGGGAGTCAGCGTTGATCCGACGACGCACGATCTCTACGTGGCCGACTCACTCAACAATCGCGTAGTGGTGTATCTGGATCCTCTGGCAGGTGGCGGGATGCAGGGCACATCGGGCCATCCGGGCGATACAACGGCGGACTATGTGTTCGGGCAGGATGGCAACTTCACGACGACGTCCTGCAATGTCGGCGGCAGCGCTTCAGCGACCAACCTCTGCACGCTGCAGGATTTCGGCACCAGCGGCGGCGGTGTGGGTGTCGATGCTGAGGGCAACGTGTATATCGCGGACGCCGGCAACAACCGCGTGCTGCAATTCAACGCGCCGTTCACCGCAGGCGTGACTCCAGTCAACACTTCGTTTTCGGCTAACGGCGTCTTTGGTCAAACCACCTTCACGAGCAACACAGTTCCAGGCTCTCCGACTGCCAAAACGCTGGCCGTGCCGGTCGATGTCAAGCTCGATACCAGCGGCAACCTCTACATCGTCGACGTAGAAAACAGCCGAGTGCTCGAGTTCAACACGCCGGCGGCTTCGAGCATCGATCCAGCGGCCAACGCAGTCGTCGGAATGTCAAACTTCACGAGCAATTCCTGTGGTGCAACCTCGGCGAAGTGCATGAGCGAGGCCACCGGAGTCGGGATCGATTCGTCAGGCAACGTGTTCGCCGCCGACCTGGGAAACAATCGAGTGCTCAAGTTTAGCGCTCCTCTCGCGGCGACCGGTGACTCCGCCTCGGCCGTGCTCGGTCAAGCGGTATTCGACACTTCCACTTACAACCTGGTCGACGGCAAGGGATTCAACCTGCCGTGGCAGGTCACGGTCGATCAACATTCAACCCCGAACCACATCTACGTTGCCGATGGCACCGGCAATGAACTCTCCCAGAATCGCGTGCTCGCGTGGTACGACGCGAAAACTTTCACGAACGGACAACCCGCAGACCTGGTATTCGGACAGCCCGATTTTTATCACACCGCGAGTAACAACGGCGTCAACGGCCCGGGGGTTCCCGGTCCCGACACTCTCGAAATTCCGGCCGGGATGACGGTCGATACCTCGAGCAACTTGTATATCGTCGATAGCGGCAACAACCGCGTGCTCGAATACGACAATCCATTTCAGGGATTCGTGCCCGGTACCGGACCGAGACTCACTCCGCCCGGCACACCGTCAGGCTCGGCGGGCGACACTATCGCCGACGTCGTGTTCGGCACCTGCGGCAGCTTCACCGAGAACGACTGCTCCGGGACAGACTACGCCGATATGCTCAGTGGTCCCGAGGCGGTCGCATTCGATCCGAAAAACGGTGCTCTTTACGTGTCATTGAGCGATCCGGAGGCGGTGTTCGAATACAACTCGCCGCTGACGAGTCAAACCGCAAACCAGGTATTCGGCACCTGCGGCGGCGGCTTTCAATCGAATAGCTGCAGCACTACCAGCGACGCGACCTTGAATGCACCGACCGGCCTCGCCGTAGATGCGATGGGCAACCTGTATGTGGCAGACGCCGGATCAGGCGGCACTATCACGCGACTCCTGATGTATCTCGATCCGCTCGGCTCCTCGATGGGATGCACCCCGGCCGGCGACGGCTCCGGATGTCCCGGCGACACTATTGCTGACAAGGCCTTCGGCACCTGCACCGCTTCGCCCGGCAGCTTCACCGCCAATAATTGCTCCGGCACGGGGCCCACCGCACAGAGCCTCGACTATGGGCTCGGCGGATTCAACAACGTAGCGGTCGACGCGAACGAAAATCTTTACGCGATGGATCCGGTCAACAGCCGCGCCATCGTTTTCCCCAATGCAGGATCGCTCTCGGGCAGTCTTACTGCGATTGCGGTTTTCGGACAGGGCGGAAGTTTCATGGGCGACAGTCCTGATTACGACGGGATCATGGCCGACAGTCTGGGCGCGCCTGTCCCGTTCGGCGGTATCCGGGTGCCCGTCGGAATCGCGGTGGACGGTTCGTGCAATGCCTATATCGCCGACACCGGCAACAACCGCGTGCTAGGGTATGACCAACCGGTGGCTCCATGCTCGATGGGTCCGACCCCGACTCCGACCGCGACATCAACGGCAGCAACCCCGACCCCGACCGCTACGGCAACAGCGACGGCGACCTCCACTGCCACCACTACCGCGACGGCAACCAGGACTGCGACGCCCACGGCAACATCGACTGCGACGTCAACTGCGACGGCCACCTCAACTGCGACAGCGACTAAAACCGCGACCTCGACTGCGACGGTGACAGCCACCGCATCGCCGACGGCAACGGCGACGGCAACGGTCACCGCAACGCCAACTGCAACAGCGACTTCGACAGCTACGCCGACCGCCACTGCGACTTCAACTAAAACCGCGACGGCGACTGCGACTGCCACGTCGACCGCGACCTCAACCGCCACCGCGACTCTGACTGCAACTCCAACCGCCACTGCAACAGTGACTACAACGCCGACGGGCACTGCGACCGCAACTCAGACCGCAACTGCCACAGCGACGGCGACGGTCACCGCAACCCCAACGGCGACGGCCACCGTAACTGCAACGCCAACCGCGACTGCAACTTCAACTAAAACGGCGACCGCAACGGCCACGTCGACCGCGACCTCAACAGCGACTCAAACAGCAACCCCGACGGCAACTGCCACGAAAACTGCCACTGCAACCGCAACAGCCACTTCCACCGCGACACCAACGGCCACGACCACTGTGACTGCGACGCCGACCGCCACATCGACCGCGACCTCAACTGCCACCGCGACTCTGACTGCAACGTCAACCGCGACTGCAACTTCAACTAAAACCGCGACGGCGACGGCAACGGCCACGTCGACCGCGACCTCAACAGCGACTCAGACAGCAACCCCAACCGCCACCGCAACGGCTACCGCAACCCCGACGGCAACTGCCACGAAAACTGCCACTGCAACCGCAACAGCCACTTCCACCGCGACACCAACGGCCACGACCACCGTGACTGCGACGCCGACCGCCTCGTCGACCGCGACGGCAACGCCAACCACCACGGCTACCGCGACTCCGACAGCGACCGCCACTGCGACGCCAACATCGACTACAACCTCAACGCCAACGGCCACCGCGACGGCGACCTCCTCCCCGACGGCCACGGCGACCGCGACTCGAAGTGTGACGTCCACACCGACGGCAACATCGACTCAGACTGCGACATCAACTGCAACGCCGACTGCCACCGTCACCTCGACGGCGACGCGAACCGCAACTGCGACTGCGACGGCAACATCGACGCCGACTACAACATCGACGCCGACGGCCACCGCAACTTCAACGGCGACTCGGACTGCAACTGCAACTTCAACGACTACCTCAACTCCGACTGCCACGCCGACAACGACGGCAACCTCGACTCAGACTGCGACGGCTACGGCAACGCCGACCGCCACTGCGACAGCGACTCGAACCGCAACCGCAACGGCCACAGTCACCTCGACACCGACCGCCAGTGCAACGGCAACATCCACTCGGACCGTAACGGCAACGGCAACACCAACCGCCACTACGACTCGAACCGCGACCGCGACAGCGTCCTCCACTGCCAGTCCGACCGCGACATCCACTCGGACCGCAACTGTAACCGCGACGCCTACTGCCTCTGCGACAGCGACTCGGACCGCGACGGCGACCCCGACTCCTGCGGGTCAGATCGCGGTGTCGCCGCATACATTGCACTTCGATGCGGCTCCGGGCGCGACCGCGACCGCGAGCATCACCATCAGGGACAACGGGTCCGGCGCTTTGCAGGTCAATGTCGGCGCGCCGCAGCATGACCCACCGTTCTCAATCCTAAGCAACGGCGGAGCGACCACGATTCCGCCCCACTCGAGCGAGATCGTGATCGTCCAATACGCGCCGACCACAAAAGGAACGACCAACGATCAGATTTCGATCACGAGCGATGATCCGAAGCAGAAGAAGCCGATCATCGTGAGGCTGAAGGGCAAGTCAAAAGCGCCCAAGCATTGAGCTGCGCCCTTTCCTAACTGAGTCGGACGGACGATCGTCCGTTGTCCCGTCGCGCGTGAGCGCCCGCCTTCCTCCCAAGATCATGCGCAGGGGTGATTCCTGCCGCTTGTCAGGATCCCGATCGGTGGTAGTAAGATGCGAGCATCGGAGGGACTGAAAAATGGCAAAACTACACGGAACTTCACGGTCGCGCAGCGCACGGTCCTTGTGGGCTCTTGAAGAGCTCGGGGTGAACTATGAACACAATCCGATGCCGACGACTGAGGCCAAATCGGCCGCGCATCTCAAGCTCAATCCCAACGGTCACGTGCCGGTGCTCGAAGACGACGGCGTCACGGTCTGGGAATCGATGGCGATCAATCTCTACCTGGCCGACAAATACGGCAAGGGTTCGCTGTGGCCGTCCGATCCCGCGGGGCGCGCCGACGTTTACAAGTGGAGCTTCTTCGCGATGACTGAAGTCGAGCCGCACCTGATCACGCTTCTGCGCAACCGCGTGATGAAAGCGCCCGATCAGCGCGATGAGAAGGCCGCGCTGGCCGCAATCGAAGCCTTGAAGGCGCCGATGAATGCGCTCGAGGAATCGCTCAAAGGCAAGGAATATCTGCTCGGCAAGAATTTTACGATCGCGGATCTCAACGTCGCGGCGGTGATGAGCTGGATACCGATGATGAAGCTCGATTTGTCGGCGTGGCCAAACGTATCGGCATGGTTGCAGAAGTGTCTCGGCCGCGAAGCGAACAAAAAAGTCCGCGGGCTTAAGTAATCGCAGAGGTAAGAATCATGGGAGTGTTGTCAGGTTATCGCGTCATCGAGCTGGCCGGAATTGGGCCCGGACCAATGTGCGCGATGTTGCTCTCGGACATGGGCGCCGACGTGTTGCGAATCGATCGTGTGGCCGACGCTGGTTTGGGCATCGCGATGGATCAGAAATACAGCCTGCTCAATCGCGGCCGGCGTTCGGTCGCGTTCGATCTGAAAAAGCCCGAAGCAATCGAGGCCGTCCTGAAGCTGGTCGAAAAGGCTGACGCGTTGATCGAGGGCTTCCGTCCCGGCGTGACCGAGCGGCTCGGCCTCGGCCCCGACCATTGTCTCAAGCGCAACCCGCGGCTCATCTATGGACGCATGACCGGATGGGGTCAGGAAGGTCCGCTCGCGCATGCCGCCGGTCACGACATCAACTACATCGCGCTGTCGGGCGCGCTGCATAGTTTCGGTCGCAAGGGCGACGCTCCGGTTCCTCCCTTAAATCTTGTCGGCGATTTTGGCGGTGGCGCGCTCTACTTGGCTCTGGGAGTGGTCGCGGGCCTGCTCGAGGCGCAGAAGTCCGGTAAGGGCCAAGTCGTCGACGCCGCGATGGTCGACGGCGCCGCGTCATTGATGACTGCGATTTACGGCATGCACGGTTCCGGATTTTGGAATAACGAACGAGGCGACAACATCCTCGACACGGGCGCTCACTACTACGAAGTTTACGAAACCAAAGACGGCAAGTACGTTTCGATCGGATCGATCGAAGGAAAGTTCTATGCCGAGCTGCTCGAGAAGTCAGGGTTGAAGGGTCAGGAATTGCCGCATCAACAGGATCGTCAAAAGTGGCCCGCGATGAAGGAGCGGCTGAAAACGATTTTCCGCAGCAAGACGCGCGACGAATGGTGCAAGATCATGGAGGGCAGCGATATTTGCTTCGCGCCCGTGCTCAACATGGATGAAGCGCCAAAGCATCCGCACAACAAGCATCGCGGAACTTTTATCGAGGAGGGCGGCGTGACGCAGCCGGGGCCGGCGCCGAGATTCTCGCGCACGCCGAGCAAGATTCAGCGCCCGCCGGCCAAGCCCGGCGAGCATACCGAGGAAGCATTGCGCGACTGGGGCTTCGCGAACTCCGATTTGGAGACGCTGCGCAAATCCGGCGCGATCCCGAAGCCGGCGTGACGGCTTCTACTTAGCGCCCTCGCCGTTCGGTCCGCGCTGCCCGACGATTCCCTGCTGGAGGCGCTCCTGCAGATTCTGCGGCCGCGGGATGCCGATCGCTGAGTCGCCCTCGAGCTTGTCGAGCATCTCTCTGCCGCCGACCTGCTCGATGAGCCGCTTCGGGAGCGCCTCGATCAGGTAGTCCTCCGGCATCTTCGGCGCATCGTAGCGCTTGCGCTTCATCACCATCTCAATGATCGGTTCGAGCTCCTTCATCTTCTTCGCGCGAATAGCGCCGTCGCGCTCCGCGAACTCGGGCAGTACTTCTTTGCCGAACAACTCGATCGATTCCATGATGTGCTCGTGGCGGTTCTTCCCCGCCTGCATCACGAAGATCATCTGATCGACGCCGGCGTTCTCGAAGCGCCGAAAATACTCGCGCAACTGATCCGGCGTGCCGACTGCGCCGCGCAGACCCTGCTGATCGCCTTTATCGTTGTCGAGCCGGGCGCTCAGCCGGCGCTGACGCATCGCAATCGCGACGTCGGGCGAGTAACCGCGCTCGGCGCGCTTGTTGGTGAATTCCTCCCACACGTTTGAGACCCCAGGCTTGTGGTCGCCGAAGACGTAGTAGTGGCCGAGCGAGTAGCCAAAGAAGTTGCCGCCCTCGAGCCCGCGCAGGATAGCCTCGCGCTCGCTCTGATGGCACATCATCGGAGTGACGCACGAAATCTCGGGATTGATCGCGTTGCCAATCGGAACACACTTCTCGGCGAGCGTCTTGCGATAGTCGCCGACCCAATGCACCGCTTCTTCCGGGTCGATGAACGAGAATGTCAGGGCGCCGATGCCGCATTCCGCGGCCAGCAGGATCGTCTCGCGGCGTGAGCATGCGACCCACACGGGAGGATGCGGTTTCTGCACCGGCTTGGGAACCACGTTGCGCGGCGGCATCTTGACGTACTTGCCGTCGACGCCGCCGAACGGGACCTCAGTCATGCAGCGCAGCGCGGTCTCGAGTCCTTCGCGCCACATCTCGCGTTTCAGCGCAGGCGCGAGATTGAAGCCGCCGAGCTCCGCAAGCGATCCCGACTCGCCCGAGCCGAACTCGACCCGCCCTTTCGAGACCAGGTCGAGCATCGCGATTCGCTCGGCGATACGCGCGGGATGATTGTAGCCGGGCGCGGTCAGCACGATTCCGTGGCCGAGCCTCATCTTGGTGGTGCGCTGACTCGCCGCTGCGAGAAACACCTCGGGCGCGCTCGAGTGCGAGTACTCTTCCAGAAAGTGATGCTCCACTTCCCAGACGTTGGTGAAGCCGAGCTTGTCCGCCAACTCGATCTGATCGAGCGCGTCCTGGATTAGTTGCAGCTCGCTCTTTTCCTCCCACGGGCGTGGGAGTTGATGTTCATAGAAGAGTCCAAATCTCATAAAGTCCTTCGCGCGGGCCTCGATTTACGTTCAACTGGGACTAACCTAACAGATGTTAGCCGGTCGGCGAATATTCTGGCAAGTCTGGCGCAGGGAAGTCCCGCTGAACTATAGAATCCGAGCATGCGCAAATTTGCTCGAATGCTTCCGCGCGTCGCGATACTCGCTGCGATCTTTTTGGTCGCCGCTATCCTGTCGCCGCATCCGGCTGTCGCTGGCGATGCTATCTCGCACAACATCGACGTGAACGGAGTGAGCCGCACCTACCTGCTCTACGTGCCTCCGGGGCAGAACGGAAAACGGCTGCCGGCGTTCATCATGATGCACGGGGGCGGCAGCACTGGCGCCCAGCATGAGCACTACTCGAACTTCGATGCGTTCGCGCAAGCGCACGGCCTGGTCGTCATGTACCCGAACGGAATCGACAAGCATTGGAACGACGGCCGCGTGATCGGGCATGAGTCGACGTCCGACGACATCGCGTTCATGAAAGCGATGCTGGCGGAGGTCACCGCGCAAGACCTGATCGATCCCAAGCGCGTCTACGCGGCTGGAATTTCCAACGGCGGCTTCATGGCGCAACACATGGCGTGCGTGATGCCCGACGCGCTGGCCGGCATTGCGGTGGTGGCGGCGTCGCAGCCGGTCGATGGGGCGTGCCCGTCGGCGCGTCCGATGCCCGTCATTTTTTTTCACGGCACGGCAGACAAACTGGTTCCGTTCAACGGCGGACCGATCGCTCCACAATTCGGAAACCGCGGTTCCGCGATGAGCAATGCGCAGGCGGTCGCGATCTGGCAGAAGCGCAACGGATGCGGCGCGGCGCAAAAAACGCAGTTGCCCGCGAAGAGCGATCAGTTGGTGGTAACCGTCGAGACCTACTCCTGTCCGCCCGGGCGCGGGCTCGAGAACGTCATCGTGCAGGACGGCGGACACACCTGGCCGGGCGCTCATCAGGGCTGGCTGGCCACGAAGTTCCTTGGACCGGTCACCGGCAACATCAACGCCGACGACACAATGTGGAACTTCTTCCAGTCGCAAACTCCGAAGTGAGCAATCATCGGCTCAAGCGCGACCGGTGAGGCGGGCGCGCTCGAGCACGCCTTCGAAAATCCGCACTGCCACGGCGTCAACGAGCATCCCACCCGCTCCTGCAGCGCCCGCGCCGTCGCGGGTCGCGGCCTGGTAGGCCTCGGACATTTTGCGCGCATTTTCGATTTCGTGCGGCGTCGGCGCGAACACGTCATTGGCAATTTCGATCTGGCTCGGATGTATCGCCCATTTGCCGACCGCGCCGAGCGTCGCTGCCCACGTCGCCTCGCGCCGATAGCCGTCAGGATCCTTGAAGTTGCCGAACGGACCGTCTATCGCGTCGATACCGTTGGTGCGGCACGCCGTGATCATCCGCACGCGCGCATGATGCCACATGTCGCCGGGATACCGCAGCGCCGGATCGCTCGCGACGCCAAAGCGCATACCCTGGCTGGCTGAGAGATCTCCAAATCCTAAAATAAGCGCCTCGAGCCGCGGCGACGACGCGGCAATTTCCTCGACGTGCGCGAGCGCCGCACTTTCTTCGATCAGCGCCTCAAGACCAATCTTTTTCTTTAGATTGAGCTTGGTCTCAAGCTGCGTCAGCAGAGTGTCGAAGAACCAGACGTCGCGCGGCGCCTTGGGCTTCGGCACGATAATGACGTCAAGCTTGTCGCCCGCGCCCTCGACCACTTCGATCACATCGTCATGCGCCCAGTGCGTATCGGCACCGTTGACGCGCACGGCGCGAACCTTGGTGCCCCAATCGAGATTGCGGAGCGCGTCGACGGCGTTCTTGCGCGCGGCTTCCTTTTGCGCCGGCGCGACCGCATCTTCAAGATCGAGAAAAACCATGTCGGCCGCGGTCGCCATCGCCTTCTCGATCATCTTTGGACTCGAAGCCGGTGTCGAAAGTTCAGAACGTCTTAGTCGAAGCGTCATGATTGCTCCTTGCGCGCAATTGTAATTCCAGCGTCAGCCAACACCTGATCGGTATGCTCGCCGAGCCGCGGCGCGCGCGCGTAAATTCCCGACGGTGTGCCGGTCAGCTTGATCGGACATCCCGCAATGACGAGTGGCGGATTGTTGCCCGGCTGCTCGACCTCGACCAGCATCCCGCGCGCCTTCGGATGCGGATCTTCAAAAATATCTTTGGCGGTGTTGACCGGGCCAACCGGCACCTTGCCGCCGATCGCATCCACGATTTCGCGGGTGCTATGCGCCGTCGTCCATTCGGTGAGAATGCCGCGCACCAACTCGGCATTGGCGACGCGCCGATTGACGTTGCGCGTCCGATCGTCGGTCACCAGTTCGGGCCGGCCGATTGCCTCGCAAAGAATCTTCCAATGATTCTCACCAGGCGCTGCGATGGCGACGGCGCCGTCGCGCGTCGGAAAAATATCGAACGGACACAGCACCGCGGTGCCGTTGCCGGTGGGCTCTCTGACAATGCCGCTCGCGTAGTTGTAAACGATCATCTCACACAGCGCGAGAATCGCATCGTACATCGCCACGTCGAGAAATTGTCCCTGCCCGGTCCGTCGCGCCGCATGAATCGCCGACACAACTCCGAGCGCAGCGAGCGTGCCGGGATAAATGTCACCGACGCCCGGCCCAGCTTTGAAGCCGCCACTCCCATTCGGACCCGTGACCGCGACCAACCCGCCCATGCTCTGTGCGACGATGTCGAACGCGGGCCAATCCGAATAAGGACTCGCGCCGGTGCGCGGATCACCGAACCCGCGAATCGCCGCATAGATCAGCGCAGGATTAATTTCGCGGAGACGCTCGTAACCGACGCCCGCGCGATCCATCACGCCGGTCTTCGCGTTCTCGACGATCGCATCCGCGGTTTTCACCAGCTTGAACAGCGTCTCGCGGCCCGCGTCAGTCTTGAGGTCGAGCACGATGCTGCGCTTGTTGCGATTGACGCTCGCGAAGTATCCGCCGTAGTCGCAGCCGTCGCGATCCGCGGGATGCGGTCCCATGCTCCGGCTCATATCGCCCGTGGGCGGCTCGACTTTGATTACGTCGGCGCCGAGGTCGGCCAGCAGCATCGTGCAGTAAGGACCCGCCAGCGCTTGCGTCAGATCGAGCACGCGAACATCCGACAGCGGTCCCGTGCGCCCGCTCATCGATTGCCCCAATGTGAGCGGCGCTTGATCAACACAGTGCGCTCGCCTTCGAAGACGATGGTGCCATCCTGCTTGGTGCCCCAATGCTTGAAGCGCACGATGCCGGCGTCGTCGCGATCGGCGTCGCGCTTTTCGAGCACTTCGCTGTACGCATACAACGTGTCGCCGTGAAAAACCGGCGAGGTGAACCTGATACCAGTGAGGCCGAGTTCGGCGAGCGCATTTTCGCCGGTATCCTGCGTCGCCAGCCCGATGCATACCGATCCGGTCACGAGCCCGAAGACGAGGCGCTGGCCGAATTGCGTCGACCGCATGCGATGCTCGTTGTAGTGGCCATCGGCGGTGTTCAGCACTAGCTTCGTGAGCATCTGATTTTCGATCTCGCCGATGGTAGTCCCGCGCGCGTGACGTATCTTCGCGCCGACTTCGAAATCTTCGAAGTAGTTGCCGGCGCCCGTCAGCTTCGAGATCGATGTACTCACTTTCTCACCTTGGGCAGCAGGCGATCGGAGATAATCCGCAGTTGAATTTCGGAAGTGCCCTCGAAAATTTTCGTCAACCTTGCGT